>CAYMMX010000001.1:0-462340 GCA_964391675.1 uncultured Muribaculaceae bacterium
GCTTCTTGCATGAATTTTATCATCAACAAGGTGAACAAGTTTTAGAATATATGAAAGACCAACTGCAACAGGCTGATCAAACGGTTCACCGGTTCTACCATCTATAAGAACAACTTTACCGTCTTCTCTTACCCAGTCACAACCGGACTCTTTTATTCCCTTTACAAGTTCTGCTTTTGTAGCTATTTCTGATTGATTATCACCGTACATTTCGTCAAACGGTGGTGCTTCATAATGATTACCTGTTAAATACGAAGCTAAACCAAGCAATAATTCATATGTTTGCCCTACGTTCATACGTGAAGGAACACCAAGAGGGTTCAATACTATATCAACAGGGGTTCCGTCAGGTAAAAACGGCATATCATTTTTTGGTAAAATTCTTGAAACAATACCTTTATTTCCATGACGACCAGAAAGTTTATCGCCTACTGACACTTTACGTTTTTGAGCGATATAAACTCTGATAACGGTATTTGCACCAGGTGGAAGTTCATCTCCTTTTTCTCTGTCAAATACTTTAACGTCAAGTACTCTACCACCTTCTCCATGAGGAACTCTAAGAGAATTATCCTTAACATCTCTTGCCTTTTCGGCAAAAATAGCTCTTAATAATTTTTCTTCGGGTGGATGTTCAGATTCACCTTTTGGTGTAACTTTACCTACTAATATATCATCTGCATAAACTCTTGCACCAATTCTTACAATACCTTTTTCATCTAAATGCCTTAATGACTCTTCTGAAACATTAGGAATTTCTCTTGTAATTTCTTCTGGTCCGAGTTTTGTCTGTCTTGCATCTATTTCTAATTTTTCTATATGAATTGAAGTAAATACATCGTCATGAACACATCTTTCAGAAAGTAAAATCGCATCTTCGAAGTTATACCCTTCCCAAGGCATATAAGCAACTAAAACGTTTTTACCCAAAGATAATTCACCGCAATTAGTAGAAGCACCGTCAGCAATGACATCTCCAACCTTAACAGTATCTCCTTCTTTAACTATTGGTCGTTGATTAATACACGTATCTTGGTTACTTCTTAAATATTTTACCAATTGGTGTATATGAAGTTTACCTGATTTATCTTTAACAGTAATTTCTTCACCAACAACTTTTTCAACTACACCATCAACAGTGGACACAGCAACCATACCGGAATCTTTAGCTGCTCTAGCTTCTAAACCTGTACCAACAACCGGTCTCATGGTAATTAAAAGAGGAACTGCCTGACGTTGCATGTTTGATCCCATTAATGCACGGTTTGCATCATCATGTTCAATAAACGGAATTAAAGATGTTGCAACTGAAATAATCTGAATCGGAGATACCCCCATATAGTCAACTTTTGTTGATTCACCCATTGTAAATTCTGAACGATAACGAACAGGTACAAATTCATGTTTGATACTTTTATCTTTATTTAATTGAATATCTGATGGAGCGATACGGTAATTTTCTTCTTCATCTGCTGTCATGTATACAACTTCATCTGTAACAACACCGTCTTTAACAACAAAGAACGGAGACTCTATAAATCCATAGTCATTAACTTTAGCATGTGTTGCAAGCGAACCTATCAAACCAGCGTTTGGTCCTTCAGGTGTTTCAACCGGACAAATTCTTCCATAATGAGATGGGTGGATATCACGAACAGCAAATCCTGCTCTTTCTCTCATTAAACCGCCCGGCCCCAAAGCTGAAATCCTTCTTTTGTGAGTCAATTCAGCAAGAGGATTCGTTTGATCCATAAATTGTGATAATTGAGAAGAACCAAAGAATTCTTTTAAAGAAGCAACTAATGGCTTAGTATTTAAAAGATTCAATGGAGTTAAAGTTTCAGAATCCTGAAGTGTCATTCTTTCTTTAACAATTCTTTCAATTCTTGATAAACCCACTCTGAATTGGTTTTGAAGTAATTCGCCAACCGAACGAATTCTTCTGTTACCTAAATGGTCAATATCATCAATAGCACCTTCGTCAAAAGTTAAATTAATTAAGTATTCTATTGATGCTACTATATCCTGAACAGTCAATGTTCTTTGAGAACCAGCAACATTTAAATTAAGTTTTTTATTTAATTTATAACGGCCAACTCTACCGATATCATATTTCTTTTCATCAAAGAATCTTGCTTCTAAAATTGAACGTCCTCCCTGAGGTGATGCCGGATCACCAGGTCTGAGTTTTTTATAAACTTCTACTAAAGCATCGTCCGTTGTTTCAGTTGTATCTTTATCAAGAGTTTTCTTTAAAAATTCGGCATGCGTAAATAACGTTTCCATCTCAGAAATTGTTATACCTAAAGCCTTTAACAATGTAGTTGCAAGAATTTTTCTATTTTTATCGATTTTTACATAAACTAAATCGTTTGAATCAGTTTCAATTTTTAACCATGCTCCACGATTTGGAATCAATGTAGCATTATACAAACGTTTTCCTGTTGGAGAAATTTCTTTCTTAAAATAAACACCGGGAGAACGTACGATTTGAGAAACAATAACACGTTCAGCACCATTTACGATAAATGTTCCCTTGTCTGTCATTGTAGGTATATCACCTATGTAAACTTCTTGTTCTTTAATCTCTCCACTGTCACGATTAACAAGTCTTATCATTACCCTAAGCTGTTTAGCATAAGTTGTATCATGTATTCTTGCTTCCTCGATTGTATACTTAGGATTATCAAAAGTATAATTAGGCAAGAAATGTAATTCTAATCTACCTGTGTAATCCTTAATCGGAGAAAAAGAAAGCAGCTCTTCTTTTAAACCTTCTTTTAAAAACCATTCGAAGGATTTTTTCTGCACTTCAATCAGGTCCGGTAAATCATCCAATCTGGTATTAGGAATACCCATAGGAGTTACTCTTTTTGCATATTTTGTTGTCGACATTAATTCACCTCGTCTAAGTTTATTTAATTATGTGGTGTACGTACTATAAAAAATTATATTTTGCTATTTATATTTGGCTGTATAGTCTTGGTTATAAAGTGTTTATCAACCTTTTTGTTCTCTGTAAGCTTATCGCTCTCAGTTTACAATTCGCTAAATACACCTGTTTATAACACAAGCATGTTATACAATCGTACTACTTCAATAATTATAGTCAAGGAGTTTCTATGTTTATTTAAAATTTATCTTAACAAATTGTTACAATTTGTTTTTTTATTGATTTGCGAGCACTCAAATCAGCCACAATTCTTGATTTTCCTGTCAAGTGGGGCTAAATAAAAATTCTTTTTCTTTTATAAAGATAAAATTTGCAAAGATGATAATTACTCGGAAAGTTTTTGGATTAATTCTTGGGCTATTTTTAAAGCTTCATCAAAAACTTCACTTCTTAAAAAATCTTCTCTCACAATGTAATCTTTAACAACTTTTCTGGCATAAGAACCCACAGATATTCCGTTAAAATCTAGCTCACAAAGCTTTGCAAGCTCTGAGGTTTTAGAGTTTGTTCCTCCGGATAAAAGCAGATAAACCGGTAATTGTTCATTTTGTATTACTTCTGCCATAGCAACAGATTGTAAGGTTGTTCTAAAATCATCTTTACCGCCAGACATTGGAGATCCGTCAGCTTGAATTATAGTTGTATAAGGAGCCCTGTTTTTAATTAATTTTTTAATTCTTTTTAAAATTTGTTCATTTGAAAGCTTTTCCCTTCCAAGGCAAATGCTCAATATACCACTAAAATTTTTATTTAATTCTAACCATATTTTATCAACTTCATTTTCTTCAATATCTGAGGCATGGAGTTCTATACAAGAAATTTGGAAGGGTGAATAAAGGGCAAAAGGGTAATAATTAGTATTTTTAGGGTATATTGATTTAATAGCATCAAACTCGCACACTTTTTTACATTTTAAACAACCTATGCAGTGTTCTTCAATAACTTTTACTCTTTCCGGCATGAACGCATTTTGATGAAAACGTATAGCTTTTTGCGGGCATACTTCGATACATTTCCCACATCTTATGCACAAAATGTCCTCTATTTTTACTTTTTGCAAGTGTGCATCGTTTTTTGTTCCTATACTTATACAAAAGTGATAATTAATTTGTTCTTCTTCAGGTATTGAAAAATCCAATCCTTTTTTAGCTGCCATTAAAACCTGTTCACTTGCTGCTAAATCAAAAAAATGACAACCGGCTTTTGAATAAAGAGCAACGAGTTTTTCAACTTCTTCTAAATTCTCATTACCTGCTCCGCAAATCAATTTGAAGCACTTCTTATTATCCAAAAGCTTTTTAAGCTCATTAATCATTTATTATCCTTGAAATATATTGATAATATTCATTATTTTTATATTTTTCAACTTGTTTAACCAAATCATTTTTGGTTAAAAAGCCCATACGATATCCAACTTCTTCCAGGCATGCAATTTTAATCCCTTGATTTTCTTCAATAGTTTGAACGTACTGGCTTGCCTGTAGTAAGGAATTATGTGTACCTGTATCAAGCCATGCAAAACCGCGACCCAATAATTTTACATTAAGCTTATTTTTCTCTAAATAAACTTTGTTTAAATCAGTAATTTCAAGTTCGCCTCTGGGTGAAGGTTTAAGGTTCTTTGCATACTCAACAACTTTGTTATCATAAAAATAAAGGCCCGTTACTGCGTAATTAGATTTAGGATTTACGGGTTTTTCTTCAAGTGAAAGAACTTTCCCGCTACTATCAAATTCAGCAACGCCAAATCTTTGAGGGTCTTTAACCTGATATCCAAAAACTGTAGCACCTGCATTTGACTCAATATTTTTAACAACAGATTGTAATGTGTCTGAAAAACCCTGACCATAAAAAATATTATCTCCAAGCACCAAAGCAACATTATCTTCACCAATAAATTCTTCGCCAAGAATAAAAGCTTGCGCTAAACCATCAGGACTTGGTTGTTCTTTATAAGATAACTTAATACCAAACTGTTCTCCGGAGCCTAAAAGTTTTTTAAAATTAGGTAAATCTTGTGGCGTAGATATAATAAGAATATCTTGAATTCCTGCAAGCATTAAAACAGAAATAGGATGATAAACCATCGGTTTGTCATAAATAGGCAATAATTGTTTTGAAACAACCATTGTTGTCGGATATAATCTTGTTCCGGCACCACCGGCTAATACAATTCCCTTCATTTTACACCATTACACGAATTTTTGGTTTTCGCGCCTTTACTGATTTAACATTACAACAAGTTTAAACTAAACTTGCTTTTTTAGTCTCTATTGCATTCATCCAATCCTGATTATTTAAATACCAATCTATGGTAAGCTTTATTCCTTCTTCAAAAATAAGAGAAGGCTGCCAACCTAGTTCTGTTTGTATTTTTGTATTATCTATCGCATATCTTTTATCATGCCCGAGTCTGTCTTCAACATATTTTATAGAACTTTCATCTTTGCCCATTTCAGAAAGAATTATTTTAGTAATTTCCATGTTGGTTTTTTCATTATGTCCACCAATATTATATACTTCACCTATTTTACCTTTATGTAAAACAGTATCAATTGCAGAACAATGATCATATACGTACAACCAGTCACGAACATTTAACCCGTCACCGTATACAGGTACTTTTTCTCCTTTTAAAAGCTGAGCAATGAAAAACGGAATCAATTTTTCAGGATACTGGTATGGTCCGTAATTATTTGAACAGCGGGTTGTAAATACCGGTAATTTGTAAGTTTCATAATAAGCCCTAACCAACAAATCTGCGCTTGCTTTTGAAGCTGAATAAGGAGAATTTGGTTGAATTGGGGTTGTTTCATAAAAGTATCCTGTTTTACCTAAAGAGCCATAAACTTCATCAGTTGAGACTTGCAAATATTTTTCGATATTATTCTCTTTTGAAGCTTGTAATAAATTCAACGTTCCTTTAACATTTGTTTCTATAAAAATTTCAGGACCGGTGATACTTCTATCTACGTGGCTTTCTGCAGCGAAATTAACTACCCAGTCTACCTGTGAGGTCAATTCAAGCACTAATCTTTTATCACAAATATTTCCATGAACAAATTTGTAATTAGGATTATCTTTAACATCGTTGAGGTTTTCAATATTTCCCGCATAAGTTAAAGCATCAAGATTAATTATTTTATAATCAGAATATTTATTTAAGATATGTCTTATAAAACAGTTTCCAATAAAACCGGCTCCTCCGGTTACAAGTATTTTTTTACTCATAGCGATACCTCAAGTTCTCGTTTGTTAATTTCTGAAAGTTTTGGTTGAATTTTATCTTTTTCACTTAATATAGGGGTTTCAACTCCCCAGTCTACATTTATATCTTCATCACACCACAAAACTCCTCTGTCGTGCTCCAGTGAATATTCATTATCAGTTTTATACATAATTTCTGCTATATCTGATAAAACAACAAAACCATGTGCAAAATTTCTGGGAATAAAAAGCATATTTTTATTTTCTTCTGAAAGCTCAACTTTTTCCCATTTTCCAAAAGTTTTTGATTCGGGTCTTAAATCAACCGCAAAGTCATAAATTTTACCCCTGACGCATCTAACTAGTTTAGCTTGTGCTTTTGGCACAATCTGATAATGTAATCCTCTTAAAACACCTTTTATTGATTTTGAATGATTATCTTGCACAAAATCACAATCTATACCTCCGGCAATAAATTCTGATTTCTTATAGCTTTCCATAAAAAAACCTCTTTCATCACCAAAGGCTTTTGGTTTAACCAAAACAAGACCTTCTATTTCCAACTTTTCAAATTCAAAAGGCATTCATAACTCCTACAACAATATTTTAACATTATTTTTTAGTTATTAAAACAAAAGCAATTGCTTTTGTTTTGTCATGTGATAAACTCACGTCAATTGAAAGATTAGCATAACATTTATCTTGAGGCAACATTATTTTTGGACATTTATTATTGTCATGATAAATTTCGATTTGATTAAACTGTGGATGCGTAATGCCTTCTGAATTTAATGCTTTTATTACAGCCTCTTTTGCACAAAATCTAACAGCAAAATGGCTTGCCGGATTTGGCTTAGAAAAACAATATTCCTGTTCTTCTTTGGTATATAACCTGTCCAGAAAATTTTGCGGCTTATTTTCGAATCTGCTTATATCTTCAATATCAACTCCAATTGCCATTTTTTTAGTATAAAAAAAACTCTACTGAAATACAATAGAGTTTTAATTTATATATTTTATTTTTACAATTGTGCAATTTGATTTCTTAAATTAATAATTTGTTCTGTATAATACTCCAACCATGTCTGACCTGTCTGTGAATCCTTTAATAAAGGTTCTGCAATTGCACGAATTCTTTTTTTATCCAATTCCTCCATTTGTAATTTTAAAGCCTTGAGAGTTACTTCTTTTTCTTGTTGTTCAATTCTTGATTTATACTCATCGGTTTGTGAAACATCTGTTAATATACCATCTATTACAGAATATTTTTCAGGGTTAAATGTTAAATAATCTATATCTACTTCAATATAATCTTTGTATGGTTTTTCACACCAACTTATTAATTTGTTGTCTTTTATTTCTATATACATTCTTCCTCCTCTAAACTTCAACTTCAGGTATAAAATAACGAGCTTCTCCTCCTGAAAAGGAATATGTTTGACCTTTTGTTACAGGAAGAAGATTACTGCTGCCGCTACCTTGAGAGCTTGACCAACCCAAAACGTAATAATGTCCACTTATTGTTACGGTAATTGTATCGTAAGTATTTGCATGTCTTATAAATAATAGACCGTTTGATTCTGCAGTATAAGTAACACCTGTTGACTTTGAAACAGGATTTGCATAATCATATTTTTTAACCGAAAAGGATTCTGCATTTACATCATAACCGTTTTGATTAAATTTAAATGTTTTAAGCATAGTTATTGTACCATCTGCAACTTCTACAAAACCCAAAGGGACATCTAAAAATTCACTGTCATTTGTTCCGTCATACTTAATACAAGTAAATGGCTCTACACTTGTATTAAGCCAAATATCACCATCTAACATTGTGGGTCTTGACGTTTGAACATAAATCGAATTATCAAGAGTATACAATGTTCCATCAGTTTTTATAAAAATATTATAATCGCCATTAGGTTTTCCACTCATGCTTATTCCGGAGACAGAACTAATTGTCGTTAAAAATCCCTTATAATCAGCAATTATAAGCTTTGCGTATGTGCCTCCTATTTTAGGAGTGATTTGAAGCAAAGAATAACTGAATAAATCACCTTCACCATCTGTTATATTACCTGAACGTACACAAAACTTCATTCCGGTTTGGTTAATTTTTTGAGTTAAAGTTTCTGATAAATTTTCCAATTGTGATTTATTTACAGCATGCGAATCTGTAACGGCATCGGCAACTGCAAAAACTTGTGTACTGTTTCCATCAATTGCAGCTCTTTTTACTATTGCTTCTTTTAAAGTAGAAAAATTTGAATTAACTTCATCTGCTTTTGCTTTTGTTCCCGGTATAAATGTGGTCAATGTCAAATAATCATCTGCCATATCCTCTCCTTTCAATCAGACAAAGGTAAAATAATTTAACATTTTGTCTTTTGTATTTTTACTTTATTAATTATGCCATTTTTTAAAATAAATAAAAGTCCGCAAAAATACTTACATAGATGTTATTACAAAGAACTAGCAAATTTTATTTCATTTTGTTTTCATATAAACATGCAAAATAATATTTCTAATATAAGTTTTAAATCAAATATAAGGTTTATTCCTTATAAAACTCTTGATAAAATGTTGAATAATTCGCATGTAAAATATTCAGGTGCAATGTTTGACTTGTGTCAAATAAATAAAGTTGAACAAAGCAGCGCAACAAAAGGAATAATTTATTGCGTCTCTGGAGTTTTAAAAAATATGTCTGAAAATATAGACTACTTGTATCATTGGTGTCCGGATTACTTGTTTAAAAAACCTTCCGGTAAAAAAGATAATAGCCTGCTTGCTATTGGTAAAAAACTTCAAGAAACAAAAACATCCAATGAAGTAAAAGGGTTTATTATAGGCGGACTTTCCAAAAGTTGTGATACAGAAAAAAGCGAATTAAGTTTAAAATTAATTAATTATTTTAAAAAAATGTTTAATGCAAAAGAAAGATCTAATTTTACAGTTTTCTTTTCACAAAAAACTTCCGATAAAAAAGGATTTTCTCCTAGATCTGCTTTTATCTATTCAAAAAAAGAAGATACTTATTATGTTAATTGTCAAAAATTTGATATATTTAAAGACGAAGACGTTGATATTTTAGATAAAAATCAACTTAAAAATAATTTCGATTTTATAAATATTTCAGATGAAGATAAAGTTTTTATTGGTATAGATAGCAATGAGGATATACCAAAAAGTTTTTGGCAGAAAAATAATTTTAAAAAGGCTAAAACAGATTTAATTTAAAAAGTAAGAAATATTAAGTTTTTGCAAAACATCTCTCTCTTGATATAATTATTTAATGAAGATTTTAGGAATAGATCCGGGGATGGCAATAGTTGGGTACAGCATCGTTGATTTTGACGGTGAAAGCATCAAATTACTTAATTCCGGTTCAATTAAAACATCTAAAAACAATTCTGAGTCTCAAAGATTATTAGAAATTTTTGAAGATATTTCGATTTTAATTGAAAGATATAAACCTAATGTAGCTTCGATTGAAAAATTGTTTTTCTTTAAAAATCAAAAAACAGTAATGCCTGTTGCCCAAGCAAGAGGTGTAATAATGATGGCACTTGAGAAACAAGGAGTGCAAACTTTCGAATATACCCCTATGGAAGTCAAACAAACACTTACAGGTTATGGGAGAGCGGATAAAAAAGAAGTTGAGCATATGGTAAAAATTACATTAAATTATGATTCTTTACCTTGCTTAGATGATACGGTGGATGCAATTGCAATTGCCATATGTCATACTAGAGCAAATTGTGATAGACTTGTTAAAGTAAGTTAAAGGAGCGCGATAACTAAAGTTTCGTGTATGGGTGTAAAAAATGAATCCGATATTAGTAAAACAAACAGCAATATTAAGTGCCATTTTAGGCGGTATTATAGGAATAATAACTCTTATTCCATTTATAAGAAATTTTTCTTTTTTGTTATTAATCCTTGCAATATCTGCGGTAGTAATAATTTACATGAAAAAAAATGATTTAATTGGAATTATTGATATAAGAGAAGGTGCTCTTCTTGGTGCAATAATCGGTTTTGTCTCATTCATTGCATTTTCAATAATATTCATACCAATAGCTGCTATTATTGGAACTATTTTTAAAGGTTACTTTATGTCTTGGCTTGTTTTATTGTTAAAAGCATCCGGATTTTTTGTACTTATAATGCTGGTGATATTTTTAGGGCTTTTAAGCGCACTTATGAATGCTTTTTCAGGACTTGTGACAGCATATATTTATGAGATATTATCGGGTATAAAAAAAGAACAAAATGAAAGTATAGATTTTGAGATTAAAGAATAACACATTTAAGAAGGATAAATAGCAAATGAGTTTTGAATCGAATATAAAAACTATTGAATGGGTTGACAATATTTCAAGAATGGTAGATCAAACTATTATTCCTTATGAGTATAAATATATTGATATAAAAACGGGTCAACAAATGTATGATGCAATTCAGACAATGATTGTAAGAGGTGCGCCTGCAATCGGAATTGCAGGCGCACATGGTGTTGCTCTTTACGCATTGGAACTACAAAAAGAAAGTTCATCCGTAGAAGATTTTATTTCGAAATTAACTAAAAGAGCTCAATATCTTGCAAGTTCAAGACCAACAGCCGTAAATCTACAATGGGCAGTTGAAAAACAAATTGAAGTAATTAAAACTGCCTCTTACAAGGATGAAGAAAGTTCTGATAAAGCAATTCAAAAAATTGTACAATCATTAATAAAAAATGGTAAAAAACTTGAACTTGAAGATATTGAAATAAATAAAAAAATAGGAGATTTCGGAGCTGAAGTTGTTCCTAAAGGTGCAACCATTTTAACACACTGTAATGCTGGTGCACTTGCAACTGTAGGTTACGGAACGGCACTAGGGGTTGTACGTTCTGCCTATGCAAAGGATAATACTATTAATGTTTTTGCCGATGAAACAAGACCTCGACAACAAGGCGCGAGAATTACAACTTTTGAACTTATAATGGATAAAATTCCGGTAACTCTAATTACAGACGGGATGTGCTCATATTTTATGAAAAAAGGAATGATTGACATAGTTGTGGTGGGAGCAGACAGAATTGCGGCAAACGGAGATACAGCAAACAAAATCGGGACTTATACTGTAGCAATTGCTGCAAATTATCATAAAATTCCTTTTTATATTGCAGCTCCTTTATCTACAATTGATACAAGTATAAAAACCGGAGAAGAAATACCTATTGAAGAACGCTCCCATGATGAAGTTACACATATAAACGGAAAAAGAATTTGTGCAGAAGGTGTAAATATAATTAATCCTGGTTTTGACGTAACACCACATGAATTAATAAGTGGAATTATTACAGAAGTTGGGATTTTAAAACCTGATTATAAAAATTCAATAATAAAAGCTTTTAATCAGATTTGATGTATTCTGTTGTATACCTATATGCCTCAAAAGTACTTGAAAAATGCTGTGGTTTTAATCCTGCTTTCGCTTTAAGTGATTGCATAAACATTTCTTTGTCCGGTAATTGTTCCCACACTGAAGGTAAATAAACAGCCTGATATCCTTTATCTTTTATTATTATTCCGTCAATAAAAGGCCTAATTTGATCTAATAAGTCTTGTTCGTCTTTAAACTCCATTTTTTCAGGAGATGAAAGTAATGAAACATTTATTGATAAATCATCAAACTCATGTTTTTCAAGAGGAGGAAATCTGGGATCAGAAAATGCCGAATTTTGTGCATTTTGGGCTAAATCTTCTATAAGCCATCTATGGGCAATAATTGAACCTATACATCCCCTTAAATTATTATTCTTTTCTAAAGTCACAAAGCAAGCACCCATTTGCCCAAAAACCGGAGGTATATTTTCAAATTTTAATTCCTTTTTATTTAAATTAGACAAAATACTTTTTTTACAAATATCAATGACAAAATCAGAAAAATATTTTTTTATAAACTCATTTCTTGCGCCTTCATAAACAAACCAACCGCCATAACCGACCACTTTGGAATTGTCTTTGGTAATATCGCCTGAATTATACATTCCTGTACGAATTAATGTATAATTTCTTCCTTTTTTATTTATAAACTTAACCAATCCACAAATACCAACCGAACCGCATGCTCTTTGAGGCTCAAAAGAATCAATTTGATTTTCTTCAATTAATTCTGCTGTTTTTATATCAATTTTTCTGGCATCTTCCGATTTATTAAAATGGCTCAAGTCCGAAGAAATAACAAAAGCATTTTCAGAATCCGCCCAATAATGCTCAATAATCTCATTAACCTTATCTATATCATTTGCTAAAATAGGAATTATTTTTACATTCTGCAAATATTTTTGTATAAATGGAATTTGAACCTCTATGGAATGTTCTTCAACAAATGCTTCATCATAATAAACATGCCCAAATTTATTTTTTAACTCCTCATTAATTTCATGGTTCAGTTCTATCTCACCTAATGGCGTTTCCCATTTCTCAAAACTCGAAAGTGCAATGCTTCTTACGGGAACATAATGAGGTGGTGCTATTATAAATATGTTTTTTGCTTTTTTACTCAAATACTGGAAAGTATTTGAAGCCAGTTGACCTGAATAAATATATCCTGCATGAGGAACAATTATAGCACGGGTTTCATAATTATAATCATGCAGGTTATGTTGAAAGAAAAAATCTAATTGTTTTTCAAGCTGATCTTTTTTATCAGTATAGAACTTACCTGCAGCAGACATAGGTTTTATTTTTTTCATAGTTAATTTACCTATTAATTTTTTTATAACTTAGATTATAATATAACACATGAAATACGAAAATAGACTATCGGCTAATAAAGTTCAATGCAAAATTTGTCCAAGAAATTGTAAAATTAATGAAGGACAAGCCGGATTTTGTGCCATAAGAAAAAATATTAATGGAGAAATTGTTTTAACATCATATGGTTACAATACCGGTTTATCTGTTGACCCTATTGAAAAAAAACCTCTATATCATTTTTTTCCGGGAACAAAAGTATTATCTTTTGGAACTTTAGGATGCAATATGGGGTGTCAATTTTGTCAAAACTGGCATATTTCAAAATCTCATGCAGATCCAAAAATAAACCATACAGAACCAAAAAAAATAGTAGAACTTGCTAAAGAACTGGGTTGTAAAAGTGTTGCTTTTACCTATAACGATCCTGTTATATTTTTTGAATATGCTGTTGATACAGCAAAAATATGTAGAGACAACGGAATAAAAACAGTTGCAGTAACTGCAGGATACATAAATCCAGAACCGCGAAAAGAATTTTTTGCATATATGGATGCTGTAAATATTGACTTAAAAGCTTTTAGTGAAAATTTTTATAAAAAAAACTGTTTGGCACACCTTGAACCGATACTCGACAATATTAAATATGTTAAAAAAGAGACAAATTGTTGGTTAGAACTTACAACACTTTTGATTGAAGGTGAAAATGATTCGGATCAAGAAATAACAAAAGAGTGTGAATGGATTATAGAGAATCTTGGAGAAGATGTTCCGCTCCATTTTAGTGCATTTCACCCCGCTTACAAATTTATGGATAAAACTCCGACAAAACCCTCAACTCTATTAAAAGCCTATGATATAGCAAAAAAAGTCGGAATAAATTATGTATACACAGGCAATATAATAGATACAAAAACATCTTCAACATATTGTCATGCCTGTAAAAAGCCGATTATAATACGAAATGGCTATGAAATATCAGAAAAAAATATTGAAAAAAGTCACTGCCGATTTTGTAATGAAAAGTGCGCAGGTATTTTTTAGTTTTTTCTCTTAATTTTAGATTTAATTTTATGCAAAAAATTAAATCTGTATTATTTTTTTAAACTTTTTAGAGCTTTTTCTGCCAAAAAATTAATGTCCTGAGCCAACTGTTTAATATCTTCACCGTCAAAAAGACTTAAAGACATTTCTTTTCTAAATCTTCCTATATAATCTAATAGAGCCATTCCTTTTTTTTCATCAGTTGCTAATAATGACTTTGTAGTAGAAATAAAAACATCTTTTTTAGAAAATAATTTTTCTGCATAAACATATTGATCTCTATGAGTTATAAACTCATTTTTAACAGATATTAAATTTGCTTGAAGAATATTACCTAATCTCATAGTTATAGCCTAATTCCTTATTTCTTATTCCAACCATTGTATTATAAAAATCATCAAATAGTAATTTGCTAGTTTGAATGAATTTATTTTACTTATCTTAATAAAATGAATTCATCTTTAACAAAAGAAAAGGTCTTAAAAATATTATTCTTATAAACAATTTTTATAGCATTTTGCCTGTCTGTTCTAAGTATTTTTATATTATTTTTAATCAATAAATCTAAAGTAACGACGTTTGGGTGATTATAATTATTTAAACCTGTTGAAATTATAGAAACTTCAGGTTTAATTCTGCTTAGTAAGTTTTGGTTTAAAACATTTTTTGCGCCATGGTGACCAACTTTCAATATTTCAATATTATCCGGCAAATAGCTTTTTATTTTATCAAAAGCAATAATTCCTCCGTCCCCCATAAACAATTGATCAAAATCTTTATCAGAAATTAACGTTATAATCGAGTTTTCATTTTCTGATTCCGAATTTTTTACATCAGCTATAAAGTTTCTTATTGTTAAATTTTTCTCTTTATAAATAATCTCATTATTTCGGGCAAGTTTTAGCTTACTCTTTGAAGCCGAATAAATTTCCCTAGCAAGTCTTGATTTATTATACAAAGAATTTACATAAACTATTTTTATATTTAGGTCTTTGATTAAATCAACAGCTCCTCCCGAATGATCAGAATCAAAATGTGTTATTATTAAACATTCAATATTTTTTATGCCCCTATCTCTTAAGTATGGAAGCATAACCATTTGAGCCTGAGTTTTACCTCCCTTGTAAGCCATTTTTCCGCTATCAATTATTATATACTTCCCTTGTGGTGTTTTAATCAAAGCAGCATCTGCATTTTTTACATCAAAAAATATTGTTTCTAAAGAATTGTCTGATATTTTTATAAAAGAAAATATTAACACAGCAAAAACAGAACAAATAGCTAAAATTATCTTTTTGTTTATCCCTATCTTAAACAGTAAAATAAATAACAAGACAAAAATATAATAAAAAATCATTTGTATTGCGCTTGGTTGAACTGTACTTATTAATGAATTAGGTAACTCTGCAAAATAATCGGATATAAAAACCAATACGTTCAAAACAGGATTTAAAACAAAATCAAAAATTAAACATATTTCACTTGCCAAAGGTTTTATTAATGCAAGAACAGAGCTTATAAATCCACCAAAGCTAACAATAGTTACAAAAGGCAAAATTAATATATTTGCAAAGACAGAATATAAACTAAAAGAATTAAAGTAATACATTTGAATAGGTGCTACCCAAATTTGAGCAATAATTGGCACAAATAAAGCTCCGCTTAACCATGCCGGAAGCTTCTTTGTTTTTTCCATAAGAATCGGTGTCATTACTAAAAGTCCGAATGTAACAATAAAAGATAACTGAAAACTAACATTGTTTATATATGCCGGATTGTAAATAAGCATTATAAGAGCAACAAAAAACAATAAAGAAACACTATACGCATCTCTATCAATTAATTTCCCTAATAATATAAAAATAAGCATAAACGCAGCTCTTATAACAGAAGGTCCAAATCCGGTCATTAAAGTATACAAAATAATTATAAAAATTCCGCTAAAAACAGAGGCCCTAAAAGGAACTTTTAAATATCTTAAAAGGAAAAACCAAATTCCGTATATTAAAGCAACATTCATCCCTGATGCTGCTAATAAATGAAGTAAACCTGAATGCTTAAATGAATTTTTTAACTCCTCAGGAGTACTTACTGCATCATCGCCAAAAACAATTCCTCCTAAAAGTTCCAGATTGGGACTTTTTAAATATTTCGAATGTGTAAATAATATACCATTTCTTATATAATTTAATTCCTGTAAAAATTTCCACTTAAGCGGTATTTTTTCCTTTATTTGACTACATTCAGTATTATTTGCATAAAAAATAGTATAAACATTATAATTTTTTAAATATTTACCATAGTCAAATTGCGAAGGATTAGAAGCCTCGAAAGGTTTTCTTAATTTTCCACTTAGTCTATAAGATTCTCCTATATTAAAGTTAGCCTTTTTATTATTTGAAGAATAAATATTTACTAAAGTCTTTGTATTTAATAATCTTGATTGTTCGTTGTAATTTATTTTAGAAACATCAAAGAAAAAACTGATTTTATTACTGCTAAAAGATGGGATTGAAACAATTCTTCCCTCTATAACAGAATCCTGCGGTGCTATTTGAGACAGTGAATCAAAATCCTTAATCCTAAAATTGGCATTAAAAAAACCGAAGAAAAATAGAAAATACCAAAATAAAACCAATTTAGGTGACAAATAATTCTTGACTATAGCAAATACTGAAATAACTAAAAGTAAAAAAGAAATCAGAACCCCTTTATCACTAAAATATGCTACAAGTCCCGCTATATAAATTATACTGGTAAAAATCATTACAAAAATTTTTTTTTGAACAGCTAAACCTAAATTTTTTCTAAACATAAAAAAAGATTATCATAAAAATACGGCGGGAAAATCTTTGATTTTCCCGCCGTATTAAAACTTAAATTCAGAACTATTTAACTAATTCTTTGAATTTTTTACCAGCTGAGAAAGCAGGAACAGTTTTAGCAGCAATTTTCAAAACAGCACCTGTTTGAGGATTGCGGCCTGTTCTAGCAGCTCTTTTGCGTGGTTCAAAAGTTCCAAAGCCAACTAAAGTTACTTTTTTACCTTTAGAAACAGTTTTTTCGATTGTTTCTAAAGCAGCAGCAATAACATCAGCAGCAGCTTTTTGAGAAACTTTTGCTTTTTTTGATACTTCTTTTACCAATTCTTCTTTGTTCATATAGAACCTCCTTTTTTACCAACTTTGACCTATATCCTTAGCGGAAAAGAAACATTAACCCCATATAATCAATGTCCTAATGGCTATAAACCATGTCAAATGTCTGGTGTTGTACTAAACATGCTCCAAAATAAACGGAACATCAATTATTATACATTTTTATGAGGTTTTGGCAATACTTTTTAAAAAAAATAGTTCCAATATCTTAAAAAT
Organism: uncultured Muribaculaceae bacterium; assembly: GCA_964391675.1. Classification (GTDB taxonomy): domain Bacteria; phylum Cyanobacteriota; class Vampirovibrionia; order Gastranaerophilales; family Gastranaerophilaceae; genus CAYMMX01. The sequence continues at coordinate 17,328 of CAYMMX010000001.1, forward strand.
ACTTAATAAATAAGGACTTCAGACGGTTTTAAACACAAAATTAAAAATCTGGACACCTTACTCTCCCAAGGGTTTTTATACTACCTGTAATAATTAGGATTAATTCTTGCAAAATTAACCCCTCTGTAAAAATATTGTAAAATTTGATAAGCATTATAGCCATTTTTTGCTAAATTATTTGCACCATGCTGAGACATGCCTACACCATGTCCATTTTTTTTAATTTTATCGTCAAACGATGGAACAGATTGTAAATATGGTAAATTTTTTGTCCAAACATCAGATGATTTAAGGGTATGACCACCTGCAGAAGCTGAATAATAAGCAGGTATAATTTTAAGATTATAAATCAAAACAATACCCTCAGTATCTTTAACGGCTTTATTTGTATTAATAGATTCGGCGGAAGCTCCGCCATATGCTTGATCTTCCGGTGTATCCTTTAAATCATACCCATGACTTGCCCTTTTTCCGAGATTCGCAAGAGCATAACTTCTGGCGGCAATTGCCTGAGCTTTATGTGCCTCGAATGGCCATCTTCGTGGCATTTCAGAAGGTACAACTCCTTGAATATAATCTTCGATATCAACTTTATTAATAACTGTTATTGTATTTGATTGATTATATATTATAAAATATCCTCTGTACCATTTTCCTTTTACACTTACAAATCCGCCTGGAGAAGATTTTAAAACTGCATAATTTGTTTTTAAGTCAAAGTAATCGTTTCCGATTTTTATAGCAATACTGTTTTTATATGGCTTTAATTCATAAGCCTTCATTGCAGATAGTTTATATATAAATTTATTATTTCTTGCATTAATAACTTGCCCTTGATTGGAAGTTCCAACATAAACCTTGCTTGCAGCATTTACAAGCCCTATTTTTATTGCAAAACAAGGTAATGCTATTAAAAATTGCATTATGAAAATTATTAATAAGATAAAAACTCTTCTCATAATTGACACTATCATTAAATCCTTATAATAAAATTATAGTTCAAAAAATGAGTAAAATACTGCTTCATTTATATTAAATTATTGTTTTTTCTCAACTCTTTCAGAAACAAGTGACTTCCCAAATTTCTCGCCTATACTGTAAGCAGTACATGAGCCAACAACAAAAGCGACTCCATGAATTATTGCCGGAATTTTACCTTTTACTTTATTTCCTTTAGAAAACTTCAAGACTTTATCTGTAATTCCTTTCAAACACTTCATTTTAGGAATTTCATTTAAATATTTGTTCATTATTTTTTCTACAGTAAACATAGATGACAATGCTGCAGCATTTGTAACAAAAGCAGCCTCTTTATCATCTGAATTAATTATATCAATCCCTGCAGAAACACAAAGCAAAGGATTAATGTTTTTTCCGGCAAAATCCAGTGCCTTTGTTGTATATTCAGCTATTTTACTACCTTCAGAAAAGGTTTTTATAACTTTTGCTGATTGTTTTATGTATTTGTTCTCTAATTTAAAAATGCAGTCAGAAACTTTCTTGGCTTGACCTGCAGCAACAGACCATCTGCCGATTTTGCCATGATTTTCGGCTTTATCAACATTTCTTATACAAAATATTGCAGAAGATACAATATTAGACATGATTACACAACCTATAAAATACACTACCTAATTTAATAAAGTTTTTTTATAATAAATTATTGCCTATTTTATTAAAAATGTTACAAATTATTATTCAATCGGTGACATGGAATATTTCCGATATACCATTTTGAGAATTTTCTGTGTCAGGTTTATAAAAATATAAAAGCCAAATATTACCTTGGTAAAAGAATGGATTGGGTTTTACTGGATTATGAACGAACAAGTTAAATTCGAACTTTCTATGCATTCTCATCCTAAATAATAATTTTTAGGGTATACCGCTGGCATTTTAGAATATCCACTATTTAGTTCTTTATTTACATGCACAACATCACTGTTTAAATTCTTCATAGAATATTCAGCAGTAATTAAAGGCAATTTATCTGCTTGTTCTTGAGTTTTAATAATTTCTCCTGCCGGAATGTATCGCCCTGACTCAACTTTAACCCCTATAACTTTGGCGCAAGGTTCAATTACTACATTATCACCTATTTCAGATTTAAAAACAAAACTTTGCATGCCTACAAAAGTATTATTTCCTATTTTTGCTGGGCCATGCACTTGTGCTTGATGAGCTAAACTCACATTTTCTCCAATATAAACAGAATAACCATATCCGCTATTTTCTACAAATTGTTTCTCTAAACCATGAATAACAACACCGTCTTGAACGTTTGAGTTCTTTCCTATAAAAATAGGAGTCCCTTCATCACCTCTTATACTAGCAAATGGAGAGATCAAAACTCCAGAAGAAATTATTACAGCACCAATCACCGAAGCATTCTTCTGAATAAAAGAATCATTGCTGATTTTGGGCTGATACTTCTGTGGAGTGAAAGACGTTATTGGATTTATTCCTACTGGTGAACTCATTTTATTACCTCATTTATTTCTGTATTTAAATCATTTTTATTTTACAAAACTTCTAAAAAATATTTTTGCTAGTTGAAATACAATTTGCAAAAATTTGCCCTGAAAGATTATTATATTATAATAATTTCATGTTTAAATTCGAAAACTTCATGGGGAAAAAAGATATAACATCATCACTATTAAAAAGTGATGATGTTATATCTTTTTTCACGACAAGGGATTTACCTTTAAAATATGGTGAAAGAGAAGATTTAAAAGAAGAAATAGAACTTAATAAAAAACTTGTTTGTAAAGGGCTAAACATCCCAATTGAAAACTTATATATTCCACAACAAACCCATAGCAGCAATGTAGAAATAATTAATCCGAAGAAAAAAATATATCCCCAATGTGACGGGCTTATAACCAATAAAAAAAATATTGCTATAGCTCTTAATTTCGCTGATTGCGTCCCGCTTGTTTTTTACGATTCGACAAAAAAAGTTGTAGCAATTTCTCATGCCGGTTGGCGCGGAACTGTTGAAAAAATAGGATTAAAAACAGTTAAACTAATGATAAAAAATTTTAATTGTAACCCGGAAGAAATAATTGCTATTATAGGCCCTTCTATAGGAAGGTGCTGCTTTCAAGTAAAAGATGATGTTTTGGAGCAATTGCATAATTCCATTGATAATCAAAATTTAAAAGCTTTTTCAAATAATCATGCAGATTTAAAATTAATAAACAAATATCAATTATTAGCCACCGGGATAAAAAAAATAGATGTATGTGAGTATTGCACTTCATGCAATAATGAGTTATTTTTTTCTTATAGAAAAGAAAATGGTAATACAGCAAGACACTCGGCAGTTATCATGCTAAAAAATTAATGGAGAAATACTAAATGACAATGACAATTATAGAAAAATTAAATTCAATAAGTGAAATAATGAGTGATTTAATAAATTTTGTTCAATCAGATAAAGATGTAAAAATTGACTTTAAAGAATATCTTTCAACCATTGGCATAAAAAATATTTCTCAATCGCAAATTCAACCTATTTGTCTTCCATACATTTTTGAAAGAAATATTAATTCAAAAAGTATTTTAGAAATATTTTCAGAAAAAATAAAAAAAACTACAAAGTACCCTCGTGCAATCTTAAAAGGACTAATGGGTTCAGTATCTTCTGTTTTTGAAGTTAAAAAAATTTTAAAAAACGGTTTTGAACTATATAATCTTGTAAACGAAAAAACATATACTGTAATCTCTCTTGTTAAAATGACTCATTTTAGAGGAGTTGGCATCGGACAATACGTTATAGCAAGAATTTTCGAATTTGAGAAAGAATATTATTTACTTGAGATTTCAAATGTGTTATCTGCAAATCAAAAAGATGATGCTATGCGATATGCAATAGCAAAAATAATTCAATCACCGGAACTTGTTTATAAAGATAATTTAGATAAACAAAAAGAGATAGAAAAACAGGTTAAAAAACTTTATAAAAAATTCTTGGAATGCTTTGAAACTGATGAAATCATAACAACAAATAAGTTTGCAGACGACATTATAGGACTATTTAATGATTTTGCAGAAAATAATAAAAAACCAGAAAAAACAGAAATAAAAGAAAAAATTAAAAATATTGATACATATAAATTTTTTAATGTAAAAGAATTTAATAATTCTTATGAAAATTTTCTTGAAAATTCCTTAGGCGGATTTTCTTCCCACAAAGAAATATATGATGTAGGAATAATTTTTGATGAAGAATTAGGATTATCCGCAATTCCTTTTTATAAAACTTTCTGCAAAATTTTTGAAGAAAAAAATTATAAGGATATTGAAAATTACGATAAATGTTTAGAGCATTTTTTAATGACAGATGGAATTTCTGCAAATTTATTAAAAAGAATTGAACATAAATATCCTAATTTTATGAAAATAATAAATGAAATTTACTCAACAGAAATAACGTTTGATGAACTACTAGAAAAATATAAACCTCAATATTTAAAAGAAAAAATATTTTCGTCAACCACAGTACTTTATGAATCCAAAACTTTTTCAAAAACCCTTGGTTATATTGAAGAAGAAGAAAATAAACCTAAAATTGATGTAGTAAATGTTGGCAGAAATGAACTTTGTCCATGTGGCAGCGGTAAAAAATATAAAAAATGCTGTTTAGGAACAATTTCATTTAAAACACAAACCGTATCTGTATAATTTTTTAAAACAAATAAATAATAATTTCAAAGATTATTTACCTTTTCTCTTTTACTGTTACAATAAATTTATGATTAACTCAAAAATTATTGAACAAGCAGTATATGATTTATGCCTTCAGGCTAATACAAAATTACCTGAAGATATTTATCAAAAACTTTTAGAAGCATATAAAAACGAAATAAATAAAGATGCAAAAGAAGCATTAGCACTTATTCTAAATAATGCTCAAATGGCTTATAACAAAAAAATGCCGCTTTGCCAAGATACCGGTCAGGTGTTGGTCTTTATAAATGGCAAAGGAGAATATCTTTTTGACAGCATCTATAAATCTATTAATAAAGGTATAGAAAAAGCTTATCAAAAAAATTTTTTTCGAAAATCAATTGTTAAAAATGCTCTGTTTGAAAGAATAAACACAAAAACAAATACACCAAGCATTATATATACTGAAATTGCAGACCTAAACGGGATTGAAATAGATATTTTAATAAAAGGAGCCGGATGCGAAAATGTTTCACAAACAAGAATGCTCTCCCCTACAGCTACTGAAGAAGAAATTATCGACTATATTGTTTCAACAATCAAAAAAGCAGGTTCAAAAGGTTGTCCTCCATACTTTTTAGGAATTGGAATAGGAGGAACAATGGAAAATGCAGGAATTTTATCAAAAAAGTCTTTTCTTTTAGAAAAAAATATTGATGAAAAGCATGAAAAATTGGCTCAAAAAATTAAAGAAAAGGTAAACCAATTAAATATAGGCGCCGCCGGGCTCGGCGGCGCCTCAACAGCTCTGGATGTAAAAATATTAACTGATTTTACACATATTGCCTGCATGCCTGTAGCAGTAACAGTGAATTGCCACAGTACAAGGCATGCAAAATGTTTTATTAGCAAAAATGGTGATATTAAAAACTTTAGTTCTTCAATTCCTAAATTCATGAATTTTTCAAAATCTGAGTTTATCAAATCTTCAACTAAAGTCAATTCTTCTGATATAACCAAATTAAAAACATTAAAAAATAATCAAAACATCTTGCTTTCAGGTGAAATTTATACGGCTAGAGATATGGCTCATAAACGACTTACAAAAATGATTGAAAAAGGTGAAGAGCTTCCTTTTGATATAAAAGATAAAATAATTTTTTATGCAGGTCCTTGTCCTTGTCAAGAGCCTTGCATAATAGGTTCAATAGGTCCAACAACTGCATCTCGAATGGATAAATTCACACCTGTTTTATATAAAAACGGTATTTTAGCCACAATTGGCAAAGGAGAACGTTCTCAAGAAGTTAAAGATTCTATCAAACAAAATGAGGGAATTTATTTTACAATAATTGGCGGAATTGCTTGCTACTTATCTGAAAAATTTGTAAAAAAGGAACTTATTGCATTTGAAGATTTAGGAACAGAAGCTATTTACAGATTTGAAGTTGAAGAACTTCCGCTTAGAGTTAACTTTTGTTGAAGTTTCATCTTTTTCGGCATATTCAGTCAATGCTTTATAAACCGAAGGAAGATATTTACCTTGTTGAGTCTCTTTACTAATAATATCAAGAGCTTGTTCTTTACTCATTTCATTTTTATAAGATCTTTTTTCTCTCAAAGCGGAATATACATCAGCTATGGATAAAATTTGCAAATTGATATTATAAATTGTATTTTCATCAGCATGATGATGATTTTTTATTAAATCAAGAGTTTCCCTTGATAAATCTGTTGTTTTTAACATTTCGTAGCTTAATTTTGCATGCTCTTGCATAATTTTGCGTTCGTGTTCATTAAGAATACCTGCTTTATTAATAATATTTTCAGGTATAATCACTTTAGCAATATCATGTAAACTTGTTGCCTCTATTAATGCCTTACGATTAACTTTTACTTTAAGATCATTTGGCAAATGCTTAGCAATTCCTAATGCAATATTTTTTGTATGAGGCAAATGATTTCTAACCAAATGATTTAGAATCCCCATATTAATTTTTACAGATATTTTGAACTTATTTAAAATATTACTGATTTCAGAATTTACTTTAATCATTTCTGAAATAGATTTCTCATTTAAATACTTATTCAGATTTGAATCAAATCCGGAATAATCCAAATTATCAATATCACCGTAACATCTCAGAGCCGATTGATTATTTATTGCGGTATTAAAATAATCTTTAGCACAAAGATTACTTTTACTGCAACATTCTCCTGAATCAGTTGAATGAGACGTTTCAACACTTTGACTTGAGCTTTTTGACCAACCCATTAAGCTTACTTTCACACTAAATAATACACTACTCTTATATAAAGATTTTTTATTATTAAAAATTGCTTATTTAAATTTTTTTGTAAAATAAATTTTACAAAGTTACATCCTAAGAAAAATGCCCCCTATTTACATAAAAATTGTTTTAAAGTAAAATTTAAGAAGAAAAGAAAAGGTGTCCAATGGAAAACAAACTAAAATATAAAAGAATTTTGCTTAAAATAAGCGGTGAAGCCTTACTGGGAGATCAAGACTTCGGTATTGACCCAAAACCTGTTGAAATGATTGCACAAGAGATTAAATTGGCACACGATGAGGGTGCAGAAATTGCTGTTGTAGTGGGAGGCGGAAATATCTTCAGAGGTGTACAAAATAGTGCAAAAATGGGATTAGATCAAGCATCGGGAGATTATGTTGGAATGCTTGCTACAGTTATGAATGCTCTTGTTCTTCAAAGTACTTTAAGAAAAATAGGTGTTTCTTGCAGAGTTCAGTCGGCTATTCAAATGAATCAAATTGCAGAACCTTATATAAGATTTAAAGCAATACGTCACTTGGAAAAAGGCAGGGTTGTTATTTTTGCGGCGGGAACAGGAAATCCTTTTTTCACAACGGATACGGCAGCTGCGCTAAGAGCTTCGGAAATTAATGCTGAAGCTATGTTAATGGCCAAAAACGGTGTTGACGGAGTTTATACGGATGATCCTAAAACAAATTCGGAAGCTAAAAAATTAGAAACCATAAATTATGACGATATAATAAAAAATGGCTTAAAAGTTATGGATACATCATCATGCGCTTTATGTCAACAAAATAAAATTCCTATTGTAGTATTTGATTTTCAAGCTAAAAACGGGATTTTAGATATTTTACATTCTAAAAAAATTGGAACATATGTAGGAAATCATACAGGAGGATAATATGTCAGAAGCAATAGAAGAATTATTTTTATTCGGTGAAGAAAAAATGGAAAAAGCTGTGACTCAATTAAAACGAGAATTTGCATCTATACGTTCGGGACGTGCAAACCCTATGATTCTTGATAAAGTATTAGTAGATTATTATGGTGTCCCTACACAACTTCGTCAAATGTCACAAGTGAGTGTGCAAGATGGAACAACTCTTGTAATATCACCGTATGATAAATCAATAATGAAAGAAATTGAAAAAGCTATTATAAAAGCAGAAATTGGAATTACACCAAACAGTGACGGGATTGTAATAAGAATTGCGTTTCCTCCTTTAACAGAAGAAAGAAGAAAAGAAATCACTAAAGATGTAAAAAAATTAGGAGAAGATTCAAAAGTTGCTATAAGGAATGCTCGCAGAGATATGGTTGACGATTTAAAAAAACTTGAAAAATCAGAGAATCTTCCGGAAGATACTGTAAAAGACAATCAAGATGAAATACAAAAATTAACCGATAAATATATTAAAATAATTGACAATACTGTGGAAGAAAAAGAAAAAGAGGTTTTAACAGTTTAATGAATTTAACCTTAAACAAAAATGCAACAAGAATGCTTACTGGCTTAATAATTGGGACAATTGCTCTTTGGTGTTTATTATATGGCGGAATAGCATTATTAGGCTTAACTGTTGTTGTTGTTTATTTAGGTTCAAAAGAATACGTTCAAATACTTGAAAATAAGGGGTTTTTTCCCAGTTTAAAAGTAATTTTATTTTCAGATGCAATTTTTGCATTACTTTGTTATTTTAACAGGTTTGATTTAGTTGCAATTGCCTTTACAACATGTTCAATCACAGCTTTTTTGTGGGTTTTATTTAGAGGTAGACAACCTTATATAGCAAATGTTTCAACTACTATTTTAGGTTTTGTTTACGGTGGTTGGTTTCCTCTTCATCTGCTACTTATAAGAGGTCTAAATGCTGAAAATTATCAAGGGTTTCTAAAATTAAATGTACAAAATGACGGATTAGGTTATGTAATGTTCTTATTTGTAACAATATTATTAACTGATACCGGTTGTTACTATTTTGGTAAAAAATTCGGTAAACATAAATTAGCACCTACAATAAGCCCCCAAAAGACAATAGAAGGAGCTATAGGTGGAATGTTATGTGCAATTATTGGAGCCTTAATCATTGCCAAATTTATTAATATGGGTTTTTACCATGCTTTAATTCTAGGGTTTTTATGTACATTATTTGCGCAACTTGGTGATTTATCAGAATCATTAATAAAACGCGATGCGGGAGTAAAAGATTCAGGAAATACCTTACCCGGACATGGTGGATTTTTAGATAGAACCGATAGTTATGTACTAACTATACCCGTAATGTATTATTACTTAAACTACTTTGTGGTTTCTGATCAAATATGGCTCGACTTCATTAATTTTATAAAGGGATTTTTCCATGCAATTGGATTTTAACGAAAAAATTAATCTTTTAGAAAAAATCTTTCAGATAAAAGTTAAAAATCCACAAAATTTTCGAAAAGCATTAACACACAGCTCATACTCAAGAGAAAACGAGTTAAGTACGCTAGATAATTACGAAAGATTGGAGTTTCTTGGAGACGCTGTTTTAAAGTTATGCATTTCTGAAATTTTATACAAAAATTTTCCTGAATATCCCGAAGGTGAATTAACAAAGATTCGCTCAATTATAGTGTCTGATAATGTTTTAGCCGAAATAGCCGAAAAACTTAAAATTAATGAACTTCTTATTTTAGGAAAACAAGAGGAAAAAACCGGCGGTAGAGATCGAAAATCAATTATTGCATGTGCTTTTGAATCCATTTTAGGCGCATATTTTTTAGATGGTAAATATAATCAACTTTTAAACTTTATAGAAAAATCTTTTATAACATATATTGAAGAAGTTGATAAAAATTTTGAAAGATTCAACTCAAAAGCTGTTTTACAAGAGTATACACAATCAGTAAACAAAACTTTACCTGAATATAGAATTATTAAAGAAAAAGGTCCTGAACATGATAAAATATTTGTAGTAGAAGTATCTTTTATGGATAAAGTTCTTGCTAACGGAAGCGGAAAAACCAAAAAAGAAGCAGAACAAGAATGTGCTTATAATGCTTGTAAAAAATTGGGAGTAATAAAGTGAATATAATAATTTCACCTTCAATATTATCAGCAGATTTTACAAATTTAGAAAGAGATATAAAACTTGTTGAACAAGCTGGTGCAGATTGGCTTCATATAGATGTTATGGACGGGCATTTTGTCCCTAACATAACAATAGGAGTACCAGTTGTAAAATCAATAAAAAAAATTACAAATTTATCATTAGATGTCCATTTAATGATAGAAAATCCCGATAAATATATTGAAGCATTTAGAAATGCAGGTGCAGACATAATAACATTTCATTATGAAGCAGCACCGGACAAAGTTTTAGAAATTATAGAAAAGATTAGAAAAAGCGGAGCCAAAGCAGGGCTTTCGATAAAGCCGAAAACAAAAGCTACCGAAATTTCAAGATTTTTGACTGAATTGGATTTAGTTCTTATTATGACAGTTGAACCTGGTTTTGGCGGGCAATCATTTATGCACGATTGTGCTCAAAAAATAGCAGAAATTAAACAAAATGCACGAGAAGATTTAATAATACAAGTTGATGGCGGAATAAATAACGTAACGGGACATATATGTACGTCACTGGGTGCAAATTCACTTGTTGCAGGAAATTACATATATGGCCACAGCAATATTGCACAAGCAATTCAGTCTTTAAAATAATGAATTTACTCACTTAAGAAAAAATTCATGCTAAGCTAAATATTTTTGTATAACTGATTTTTCAAATACTTCAACACTATCTTGTGAATGAATAAAAATCATACAATTTATTAATGACTTAAACATTTCAAAATCAGTAAATGCCAGTTTTTTTCTTAAATCTGCCATATTATTAGCCATAAACTCGGTAATAACAGTTTTATCTTTAAATACAAGACTTGAAAAATAATCGAATGCTTCTTTTGTTTTTATTCCCTCTAAATAAATAATATCAGGGGATTGAAATTCTATAAATCTAAGAGCTTTATCCAAATTAAATCCAATATTTTCGTTTATTTCGCATTGATTTACATTTTCCAAATTATATTTTGCGATTGATTCAATTGTCATAATATTTTTTTCGCTATTTGCGATTTCTTGTAAAAGAGAATAAATTATATGTGTTTTTCCGCTTAATGAAGAGCCGCAAACTAGTATAATACCGGGCGAAGTAAGTGCTGCTTTAACATTATTAATCATAATTTTGTTAGAGATTATTTGATCTAATTTTTTTGGCGGTTTGTATATTTTTAGAGAAATTCTCTCGCCTAAAATTGTAGGGAAAGCAGAAACACTTGCAATAAGCGTTATTTCATCAACTTTAAAACAAAGTTTTCCTAGTTGTGGAACCTCACTAACTGAAGGATCAAGATTAGAAAGTAACTTGATTTTTGAAATAAATGAAGACGTTAAAACTGATGGAACATAACCTCTGTCAAGAATTTCTGAATTCTTTTTAAAATTAACACCTAAACCATTTTCCATATATTCAAAATAAACTTCATGAACATTCTCAATGATTGCTTGTTTCAAAATTGCGCGTATTATTTTTTGAATATGTTCTTCACTTAAATCCTCTTTATGAAGTTCTTCTCTCCAATCATAATCAAAAGCTCTTTCATCTGTAAAAATTTTTCCTACTGAATTATCTAACTTATAATATTCATCAATTTTTTTTAAAATACTTGTTTCGGAAGAGATTACAGGCTCAATTGCACAACCGGCTGTTTCTACTATTTTGTCAATTGCAAACAAATCTAAAGGATCTGCCATGGCAACAGTAAGCACATCTTCAATTTTGAAAAGAGGAATAATTCTATATCTTTGTGCATCAGAAAGATTTATGTACTGAAGACAATTTTTATCAAGAGTATAATCTTCCAAATTAACATAAGGAATATGCAATTTAGCCTCTAAAAATTTAAGCAGTGCCTCTTCAGTTAATGAACCTGAATTAATAAGTGCTTGACCAATATTAATATTTTGAGCGGCAGCAATTTCTTGTGCTTTTTCAACAATATCATATTCAACCAAAGCATCTCGCACCAGGTCGTATTTAAGCTTTTCTAAAGTTTTGTTGGTTACTAATTGTTCCAATTTTACACCATCACATTTATTTTTAGAATTATTTTAAATAACCCTCGACTTTTTTAACAATTTCTTCCAAGTCAAAAGGCTTGGTAATATATTCATCTACACCGGTTTCTTCGCCAATTAACTTATCTTCACCCTGAGAACGTGCTGTAACCATAAGAATTGGAATGTTCTTGTATTTATTATCATATTTTAAAAGCCTACAAATTTTAAATCCGTTAATTTTAGGCATCATAACATCCAAAATAATTAAATCCGGTAAAATTTCTCTTGCCAGATTCAAACCCTCTTCACCATTGTAAGCGCAATAACACTCAAAGCCTGCTGCTTCTAAAACAAACTGAAGACTTTCAACAATATCTTGCTCGTCATCAACTATTAAAACCTTTTTCATTTCTACATCCTTACATCTAGTTTAATTATAAAATCATTCTTCTCTGATTTTTTGTAATGTTTCTTCTGTTTTCTTTAATAACTCAACATCATCAAGAGCGTCTTTTGGATAAATCCCGTATGAATACATTATAGCACAATTTGGATATAAGTTTCCATGAGTAGTAATATACTCTTGCAGTTTTTTCTTCAAGAAATCAGCAGAATACTTATCGCCATCTAAAATAGCAATAGATAAAACTGTTTGTTTGCCTATAGTTTCTAATAGAGAATTATTAAGATATTTTTCATTAATTACACCTGCAATCAAATCCTGAACTAATTCTTTATCAGCTTTAATTTTTATTAATGCTAGAGAAGAATTATTAGTTTTAGTCTTTTGCAAAGTTTGCTTAAATTCTAAAAGAAATTTAGTTTTTTCATCAAACAAAGGTACAACAAAATAAAAAGATGTCCCTTTATTTGGCATACTATTACACCATATTATTCCGTTATGAGCATCTATAAGCTGCCTTGCAATAGGCAATCCAAGACCGGAACCGCCTACTTTTCTTGAAAGAGATGTTTCAATTTGAGCAAATTTATCAAAAACTTTAGCAAGATTTTCTTTAGAAATTCCTATTCCGTCATCTTTTACTAAAACCTGAATATATTTACCTTGCAACTTTTTTAATTCATCTTCAAACATCTCAACAGGGTTAATCTCTTTTGCCTCAACAACTTTTGTTCTAATTTCAATTTTGTTATTTTCCGGAGTAAATTTAATTGCGTTAGAAACAAGATTAGTTAGAATCTGCTCAAGTCTTCTGGAATCTGCATAAATATCAGCAGAATTATCTTCTATTCTGGTAATTAATTGCAGGTTTTTTTCTTTCGCCATTTCGTATAAGTTATTTTTTACATAATCTATAACAGGTTCTATTTTTATAACCTCAAATGTAAAATCCATTTTCCCTGCTTCGATTTTTGACAAATCTAATAAATCATTAATAATACCGGAAAGCCTGGCAACATTTCTTCGTCCCATATTAACAAATTTAGACATTGCTTCTGTTAAATTTCCGGCTTTGCCGCTGAGTATAATATCCATAGAATTTTTAATTGCGGTCAAAGGGGTTCTAAGCTCATGCGAAACAATAGAAATAAACTCCGATTTCATTCTCTCTAAACGCTCAAGTTTCTTATTTGTCTGCTCCTTCATTTCGTATAATGTTGCGCTTTTTAGTGGAAGAGAAACCTGTTGGGCAAGTGTTTGAAAACAAGTAGCATCTTCTGTTGTAAATTCTGCTTCTCTAAAAATTTCAATAAAACCGTAAAAATTCTCACTCAAAACAATCGGGGCAAACATGTTGTCACTTCTTAAAACAGAAAAATCATATTCTTTAATTGCATGTTTAATATGTTTCTCAATTTTAAGCGAATTGATATCAAGTTCAAATGGCATTTCTTTTTTTTCAAAAATAGATTTATAATTCAGTGTAGCTCTCAATTTTAAAGCTTCTAGAACTCTGTCTGAAATATTATACAAAGACTTGATTATTAAAACAGGTTCGTTTTCACTTCTAAAAGTCAAAGCACAAGCAAGACCGAAACTCAAACTCTTATCCATACCATCAATCATAATATTTATAAGTTTATCCTTATCTAAAGTTCCTGCAAACTGGGAGCTTGTACTGTATAAAACATTCAATTGATACAAACTTCTTGCAAGTTCCTGATTAGAATTGGAAAGTTTATCCAAGGAATTTTTTGTTTTTAAATTAGCATTTATGGTTGCAATTAAAAGATTTTTAGATAAGGGTTCATGCAAAAAAGCATTGGCATTTTTTAATAACTCCGGTTCTATGCTATCATTTTTAGTTAACAAAATTGTTAAAACATTTTCGAAAGACTTAATTTTATTACTTACAGTTTTTAAATCAAAACCTTTCAATTCACAATCTAATATAACTATATCCGGAAGTTGGGTTTTAAGTATATCAACAGTCATTAATTGAGTATCTGCATATATAAATTCATGAGAATTTTTTTGCAAGATTTCTTGCAATTGTTTACCTTTTTTTTCGTTTTTCGAAACGAATAGAATTTTAGCCACGATATACTCCCCAACTAACATTATTTTAACAGTAATTCTTAACATAGCGAATTTTTTGCAAAATGTTACAAAACAATGAATTGTAAAAATATTTACTACAAATGTAACTTTTTTGTAAAAAATCTCGACATAAAATACATATTTGGAATAAATTTAAAAAGTATTATATTTTATGTTTTTAAAATATTTTATCGAGCTTAATTGATGTTGAGGAATCTTTTTATTTAATTTTAACCTTGTATTAGAGTTATATAGATTTGGGAATGAGGCAAAATATGATAGAAAAAATTTATTACCCTATAAATATTAAAACAAATTTGTCTGAAAAAAAAATTAAAAACAAAAAAACGGAAACAATTTTAAAATACAAATCGAACCCTATATATAATTATTCTTTTGCTAATGTTTTAGCAAATAATTTACCCCCTCAAAATAGTACGAAATTAATTTCTTTTGGAACTGCCAAATCGCCAAAAACAACACAAACAAAAACAAAGGAACAAATTGATACTGCAAAAAATAAGATAAACAAAAAAAGAACAAAACCTGTTACTTCTCAGACTGATATTAAAGGAATAGAAAATTTATCCTACTCAAAATCTAAAATAACTGGGGAATATTATGAAAAATATGCAAATAACCTTGCAGTACTTTTAGGTCCTGATAAAAATGTTGTATTAGTTCCCCAAGATGGTGTTGATGTTAAACTTTTTGCTCAAAAATTCGCACAAAAAGTTGCAAAAGGCTTATATAAAGGTCAAGGTCTAGACAATAATATTACAGAAGTATTATTCATAAATAATACTCAAGAATTAAATTCTCTTTTCTCAAAAAGTTTTATATCTGGAGTAAATAAATTATCAAAAAGCTCTCAAACAAAAAAAATTGTTTTTATTAATAACTTCAAAGATGTAATGCAAGAAGCACATTTAATGGAATTTGAAGATATAAATGAATTTCTTTCTCAAAAATCACAAAATATCATGCTTGTGGGCATAATTCCCAAAAAAGAATTAATTATAACTGATAATGATAGTGATTATGAAGATAAACTTAATCCTTTTAAACTAAATAAATTAATTAATACTGCACAAAAATTTGAGATAAACGGACTTACCTCAAGTGAAACAGAAAAATTCTTTCAAGATAATCCCTTTTATATGGATAAAATCTTACAAAGGTACGATAAAGCAAAGTTTAATATTTCCCCAGATGCCGTAAAAACTATTATTAAAAGGTCAGAGACCAAAATTGATGGTTCTTTTCCCGGGAAAGTTTTAAATGTTCTGGATTATGTTTTATCTATAAAGGCTAACGAAACAGTTAAAAATAAAACAAAAACAATAACTGTTAACTCTTCTGATATTGATGACTTATTTATAAACCACCCTGAAATAATTAATGTCATAAAAACAAAAGCAAGCAGTATTGATGTTATGGAAAACATAACAACAAGACTCAATGACATAGGTGGTATGGAACAAGCTAAAAAAGATATGGAAGATATTATTAATTTTTCAAAAGATCCTAAAGGCTATATTAAAAGCGGTAAAAATCCTCCTAAAAACATTATTCTTGCAGGTCCGCCCGGAACGGGTAAAACCTTACTGGTAAGAGCTGTTGCCGGTGAAGCTGAAGTTCCTTTTATTTCTTTAAAAGGAAAAGATTTAGGTGATATTTTTGTAAATTCAGGTGTCCAAAAAATATCCGAAAGTTTTGCAAAAGTAAGAGAAATTGCAAGTCAAACAGAAAAGAAAATTGCAATACTATTTATTGATGAAATAGACTCTATTGGTAAAAAACGAGGGAATAGAGGTGCTTCAGATAATAGTGAAGATGAAAAAAGATTAAACCAATTGCTTATAGAACTAGATGGAATTGATAACAAAGAGTCAGATATAAAAATTATAACCATCGGTGCTACAAACAGAGAAGATTTACTTGACGAAGGACTGACGGACAGACCAACAAGGTTCAATGTAGTTAAAGTAAATATTCCTGCTAATGCTAAAGAAAGATTAGAAATATTAAAAATTCATGCAAAAGGTAAACCTTTCGCAAATGAAATCGAAAAAGAGAAAATTTTAAAAGAAATGTCAGAGCTTACAATCGGACTGAACGGGGATAAATTATCGCAAATAATTAATCAGGGAATGAATGTCGTGTTTGAACGTCAGGAAAACAGAATTATAACATTTAATGATATTTATGAAGGATTTATGCGTACCACAAGCGGCAGAAAAACTGTAATTGATGCTAAGCCGGAAGAAAAAAGAACTGTTGTTGCACATGAAGCCGGCCATGCAATTGTTACTGATACATTAAAACAAGGTAAAGTATCATTTATATCTAATGAAGCAAGAGGAGATGCTCTTGGTGTAACATATATTATACCTGATAATACACATATGGAAACTTTTGATTCATTTTTAAAAACTATTGCCGTTGATTATGCAGGAGCAGAAGCAGAAAAAATATTAAATGGAAAGCATGCTTCCGGTGTAAGCGGTGATTATAAGAGTATAACAATGTTTATTGAAAATGCTATTAAACATTGGGGATTTGGTATTTATACACCTCAAATATCTTTTTACGATGAAAATGATAAAGAGATTCAAAGCATTACTCAGAACTTCCAAAAAGAAATTAAAAAAGACATTGAACTTTTCTCTAAAATCGGACAAAAAATTGCGAAACTTACATTAGAATTTAATAAAGATTTTCTTTTAAATACCTATCTAAAAAAATATGATGATGAAATTAAGGCAGGTAAAGGAGGAGATACACTATCTGGAGAAGCATTTAGTGTACTTAGAAAAAATTGGAAAACATCAAAAGGTCTTATCCGATCTGAAGAAACTTTTTTAAAGAAAATTGACAAATTAATAGATAAAGTTCTTAGCCTTAATATTCAATCTTCAAAAATAATTGCAAAGAAAACTATTAGAACAATATTATAAATATATATAAAAAAATGTAAACAATTTTGTAAAATAATTATTTTTTTTAAATTTCTAAATTTAGAACAAAAAAACTTCCTTTTTAATATTTTTTTGAAAAATTAATTAAAAATAAAATATTTTTTTAAAAAATTAATCTTATAATTTTAAAAAAACGCAAAATTTAAAAAAAAAAATTTTTATTAATTTTGTGTTTTATATAATCTTAATACAAAAAGACTTGACGTTTTCTACAAAACATATTCTAATTAATATAGTTGGTTACAATTTAGTTAATAGGCAGGAAGAGGAAACTTATGAGTGAATTTAAACACAAACCGTTAAACAACAAGTCTTTTACAGATGAAGACATTAAAAAATTAGTTAAAGAAAACGAAGTTAAACTATTACAGTTACAGTTCGTTGATATTAACGGACAAGTAAAAAATATGAGTGTTACTCCTGAGCAAATTGATAAGGTTTTAAATAATGAAATAATGCTAGATGGCTCTTCTATTAAAGGATTCAGAAGCATTGAAACTTCAGATATGTATTTTTATCCGGATAAAGATTCTTTTCAAATACTGCCATGGACAAAAGGCAATGCAAAAAGTGCAAGAATTATTTGTGATATTCACAACCAAGATGGAACACCGTTTGAAGGTTGTCCAAGGTGCAATTTAAAAAGAGTAATGAAAGAAGCCGAAAAACTAGGTTATTCTATGAACATCGGACCTGAAGCAGAATTCTTTTTATTTGAGAAAAAAGAAGGTAAAATTACAACAGAAACACATGATAAAGCAGGTTACTATGATGTTGGACCGGATGATTTAGGCGAAAATGTGCGTGCAGATATTGTTTCTGCACTTAAGGAAATGGGATTTGATATTGAAGCATCTCACCATGAAGTTGCTGATGGACAGCACGAAATTGATTTTAAATACGGTGATGTCTTAACAACAGCAGATAATGTTTCTACCTTCAGAGTTGCCGTTAAAGCTGTTGCAGCCCAACATGGAGTCCATGCAACATTTATGCCAAAACCTATTTTTGGTATAAACGGTTCAGGTATGCACTGCAACTTCTCTTTATTTAAAAACGGTAAAAATGCCTATTTAGATGAGAAAAAAGAATACAAACTTTCTGATATAGCTCTTTACTCAATCGGTGGAATGTTAAAACACGTCAAAAGCATTACAGCAATTACTAACCCGACTGTAAACAGTTACAAACGTCTTGTTCCGGGTTATGAAGCTCCTGTGTATTTAGCATGGTCTTTAGCAAACAGAAGCGCATTGCTAAGAGTACCTGCAAAACGCGGTAATGCAACAAGGGTTGAATTACGTTCACCTGATCCTAGTTGTAATCCATATTTAGCTTTTGCAGCAATTCTTGAAGCAGCTTTAGATGGAATCAGAAATAAAATTGATCCGCCAGCTCCTGTTGAAAGCAATATCTATCACTTAACATCAAAGGAACGTAAAAAACAAAGAATTGATTCCTTACCGGGAAGTTTAGCCGAAGCTTTGGAGCAGCTTGATAAATCTCTTGTTGCAAAAGCAGCTTTGGGAGATCATATATATTCTGAATTTTTAAACGCTAAGAAAAAAGAATGGGATTCTTTTAGAACCTATGTTTCAGGATGGGAAATTGACAGATATTTAGAACGTTATTAATTATACTGACCAATTACATAGCTGAATTTAAAAAAGTCAACAAAAATTGTTGACTTTTTTATTTATACAATTAAAGAAAAATATGTAGATTAATATGGAGCAGTAATGTTGAATTTTTTATGGAAAAACTGTGAGCATGAAAAAATTACACCAGAAATGAAGTCATGCTACTGCCCAGATTGTGGAGACTATATAGAAAATAAATGGTATATAACACGCTGTAAATGTTGTGGTACTAAGCAAAAATCTATTATAAAACATGGTAAAATAATAACTACTACAAAATACTGTAAAAATTGCGGATATAATTCATTTATAATAGAAGAAGTAGAAAATTTAGACATCTCAAATATAAACTATGCTGTTTTAAAAAAACTGACTAAAAAAATTCAAAAAGAAAGTGTTATTCAAACCTGGATTGACAAAAACAATTATGTTCCAATTAAATTACTTCCAAGTTATTAAGCTAGAGGGAATCTAGTCCTGTTCCCTAATTTTATTCTGTCGCAGTACTTGCTCCAGGTGCTGTCGGAGCCTTTACTTCCACTCCCATGAGCTTTAGCTGTGCCGCTGATTTTGGTGCTAACGCAGTATCTGCAAAATTTTCCAAAATTGTTTGAAAACACTCAATAGCTTCATCCTTCATATCTCTTGATTTATAAAGCAATCCTGCCTTATAGTATAAAGGAGCTAAGCTTGAATCTGATGCTATTAACATTTGGTTATCTAATTTTATTTTAATATTAATTAAATTTTCATTATCTTCAGGAGAAAAAAGACCATTCGCATACATTTTTTTAGTCAAATTATCTACCGTTGTAGACATTGTTGTCATTTCTTCTTCGGATATCCCACCTTTCTTAGCTTTTTTTGCTTCAACAGAATCCACACTAAAAATAAAACCTACAACACTTAATAATAAAAATAAAACCAATAATTTTTTAATCATAAATATACCTTATCCCCTATATATAAATATATTACATAAACTATTGCATTTTGAACTCAATTAAATGTATGATTTATATATGAAAAATTTAATTGAAAAAATACACCAAATGTTTATTTTAGGACTAAACGGAGAAAATCTTGATAAAAATCCGAATCTTATAAAGGCCTTAAATAACAATCTCGGTGGAGTAATATTTTTTACACAAAATATAAAAACTATAGAACAATTTAAAAAATTAATTAAAGATATAAAAAAAGAATCCAAAATTTTACCTTTTCTGTCAATAGATCAAGAAGGAGGGAAAGTTGAAAGAACAGAAAATATTTTTGGAGGAAAAAAGTATTTAAGTCCCAAGTTTGCTGCAATAAAAGGTGAAAATTTTTTGAAAAATCAAACAGAACAAATTTCATCTGATCTTAAAAATTTTGGAATAAACTTAAATTTTTCACCGGTTTTAGATGTAAATACCAATCCTGATAACCCAATTATCGGAGAAAGAGCTTTTTCTAATAATACAGATGAAGTTATTAAATATGGGAAAATTGTAACTGAAACATATCTAAAAAACAGAATAATTCCATGCATAAAACATTTTCCCGGTCATGGAGATGTAAACATTGACAGTCATATTTCTTTGCCAAAAGTAAATTTATCGCTTGAAGAAATGGAAAAATATCATATAAAGCCTTTTGATAAAGTTTTTTCACCAATGATAATGATTGCTCATTTACACTGTATTGCATTTGATAAAGAAGAAATACCAACATCATTAAGCAAAAACACAATATTATATTTAAAAGAAAAATTAAACTATAAAGGCCTAATAATAACAGATGATATGATTATGGGTGGTGTATTAAATATTGAACCTGTAAAAGCTTGCTGTAAAGCCATAAAAGCAGGAGTAAATATACTTTTATACAGAAATTCTAACAATAAAACTATTAGGCTTATTGAAAATATTGCTAAATTGGCTGAAAAAGATACAGAGCTAAAACAAAAAATAGAAAACTCTTATTTAAAGATTATACAATATAAAAATCAATATATCATATAATTTCTTATTATAGTTGCGATACAAACCATTTTTTTATATTTAAACAAACCACTTTATTAAGAAATATTACAAAAGTATATATACTTTTCTCAAGTTTGTGCTTTTGTTAAGTTTTTGTTACAATCCTAAAAATGCAGTATATTTATAGGTTTTAGGCTGTTTTAAGTCACCTGAAAAGCATGTCAGGACATGGTTTTAGGCAATTTTGTATATACTTTATACTTAATTAATATATAAGAAAAAAATAGGAGCTTTTAAAATGACAGACAAAGTAGCTTATTATCAAACTTTATCAAACCTTAACAAAATATCTAACAATAGAAACAAATGTGGCGGAACCGCTACAGGTGGATGTTTTAAAGGCAACAAAGAATCTAAATTGGACGCTGCACAAGCAAAATTAATTAATGCTCAAACAAAACAATTAGAAGCAGCAACCGTAATGTCAGTATTGACTGGAGGAGCTTCAATTTTTGCGACATTGGCACCTTTTATGTCAAAATTGGGAGAAAAAAATAATAATAATAACCCAGATGGAGCAGGCGAAAATACCCCTCCTAACAATAATAATACATTAGATACTATGAATAATGCTTCATCATCATACGATCCTGAGGTAATACAACAAGGAATTAACGCAGGAACAGAAGAGTCCGGCAGACTTGATTCTGAAATATCACAAAACAAACAATCAGCTGATGCATCTCTATCTGAAGCAAATAACGCTAAACAAGAAGCTACATCCACTGCAGGAGCAATTAAAACTCTTGAAGGAAGCACAATTCCAAATGCACAAAAAGCATTCACAGCCAGAAAAAGTGACCTTGCAAAAAATAAAACTCAACAATTACAAGCACTAGATAAGAAAAGCCCTACATATGCAGCAGATAAAGCTCAAATTGAAGCACAATATACACAAAATCTTGAAACAGTTACAACAGAAGAAAGAACAGAAATGGGCAAATTAAAAAGTGAATTATCACAAAAGAAAGAAGAACTTAGAACATTAAACGGATTAGCTGAGGAAAAAACTAGAGAGGCAGAAGGCTTCCAGTCAAAAGTTGATTCAGCAACAACAACTAAGTCTCAAGTAGATAATAAATTACAATCACTTAAATCAAGACAATCTGCAATAGCTAGAGCATCATCTCAAAAATAAATACAAAAATTTAATCAGATAAAAAAGAAACACACTATATAGTGTGTTTCTTTTTTATCTGAAAAATCATTCCAAAAAAAAATGGGACTTATAAAGCCCCTTCGTAATATGTTGAGTATTCTATGTCTAAATTTTTTAAGCTAAATTAATTTTTGCTTTCTTCATGTTTGATTTTAACCCTTGAGCTAAATCTGTACGCCCATTTTTTTCATAAATTTTTGTCATTGATTCTAAAAATTTCATGCTATCAATATTTGCAACTTTACTTTTTAAATCTCCGGTTACTCCTTGTTTAACAGCACCCTGAGCTTGGGTTTTAAATGTATTTTGCATTGCACTGCTAGTTTGTACTTGAGGTTTAATACTTGCTCCCTGAATAACTTTTTGTAAATTAACCGGTGAAACAGATGGTGTCACAGGTGTTTTTGGTCTTTGAATTTCAGCAGACACATAAGGATTTCTTGTTCCTTGCTGATAAGCTCTTAGTCCATAACTTCCAGTGACATTCTGACCTTGCATTAATGCAACATTACTATTTGACAAATCAGGATTCACTCCGTTACTAACAGCAGGATTTATATTTAATCCTCCTCTATATAACTCCATTTCGCGTTCTTTTAGACTTTGTGTTAAACCGACTTTAATCTCATTATCTTTACCTTTAATTATTTTCATTCCACTTATAAGAAACATTGAAAATAAACCGAAAGTAATCATCCAATTAATTTTATCACTTTTTAGAACTTTTTTAAGATAATTTGTAATTAATCCAAAAGAAATATTAATTTCTTCTTCGCTTGAGTCATCTTGATAAATTGGCTTATATGCATCAATAGGATTGCTTAAAACAATTTCATCTGAAGGTTTTAACTGCTGTTCATTATTGCTTAAAATACCCAGAGGGGTTTTTAAAGAATCAAAATGAACTTCAGCATTACTAACATTATCTGCTTGTATAAGAATTTTTACAGAGTCATTATCAACAGGAACAACAACTACACTATCAACACCGGAAGTTCCGTTATATATTGTATTAATAGTTTTAGATGCTCTGATTCCTTTTAAATTTAACATCATCTTATTAGGAGCCTGTATAGTTTTTTTAATTTCTGCTAAATCATCAGATTTTAAAATAATACTATAACTATCTTTAATTCCATTTATTTGAATAGCTTGCAAAACATTATCTGAGGCAAAGGCTTTACCAATTAAACAAAACCCAATTACCAACATTAAAAAAAATTTTTTTAAACTTGCCGCCCCGGAAAATTTATCCTTATTCAACTTACTACTCCCCTTTAGCTTCTACTCAACTTTATTTTTTAAGTAAATAACCTCATAAAATATAAATTATTTACCCTCCTCACGATATAAGCATAGTAGTTTTATATTGAAATGACATCAATCCTCAGATTAAAGTTCGCATAGACCATATGGTCTACATTAAATTATTTTTAAATAGCAAAAAATCTATAAAATAGAATATTACAGATTTTATATAAAATATTATTGTTTATTATTGATTTATTAAATTCTTACTTTAATAATCTGAAGATTGCTGAACTATTTTTTCAAATTGTTTTAAATCATCTGCAGTATCAATCCCGATAGGAGTAAAATCAACAACAAAAGTTTTAATTTTCATCCCTGCCTGCAAAGCTCTTAATTGTTCTAAACTTTCAGCCAATTCCAAAACCGATTGCTCCATTTGAGTCATTTTTATAAGTGACTCTCTTTTATAACCATAAATACCCAAATGTCCATAAATTTTTGCGAAGCCTTCATTTCTTTCATAAGGAATTTTGGAACGTGAAAAGTAAAGAGCATAACCATTATTATCAACTACACATTTTACACAATTAGGATTGTCTATTTCTTTTTTATCTTCTAAAATTCTTATTAAAGTTGAAATATCAGCTCCGTCATTCTTGACCCCTTTAATAACTTCATCAATACTATCCGGAGTAATTAATGGTTCATCTCCTTGCAGATTAACAATGAAAGAAATTTCAGGGTGATTTTGCACAACTTCAGCAATCCTGTCACTTCCGCTTGTGTGTGTATCCATTGTCATTTCAGCTTCGGCGCCAAAAGATTCTGCTGTTTCTAAAATTTGCTGATTATCAGTTGCAATTATAACTCTGTCGGCAAGATTTGCCATAACTGCTTTTTCCCAAACCCATTGAATAATAGGTTTATCTTTAACTTCTATTAGTGGTTTTCCTTTTAATCTTGTTGAATCGTATCTGGCCGGAATTATTATTGCTGTTTGACCTGTCATTTATTTATCCTCTGTTTATTTTTTAACCACAAAAGCAGTCCATATGTCTTGATGCATTTGTTCTATTACTTCTAAATTATATTTTTTTATTGCATCTAAAACAACTTGCTTTTTTTCATCCATAATACCACTTAAAACAAGTTTTGCATCATCTGTCATGATATTTTTTAAATATCCCATTATATCCGCCAAAACATTATGCAAAATATTTGCTGAAATAAAATCAAATTTATTATTTATTTTATCAGCAGTATTAATCTCAAATTTACATTTATCTGCAACACTATTTTTCCTTGAATTCTCTATAGCTGTTTCTATGACTGATTCATCATTATCACAACCATAAACATATTTAGCTCCGCATTTAATTCCACAAATAGCCAAAATACCTGATCCCATACCAATATCAGCCATTTTATCATTAATTTTTATATATTTCTCGATTGCTCTCATACAAAGTTGTGTTGTCGGATGTGTACCGGTACCGAAAGCTGTTCCCGGATCAAGAGTAATAGTTATTTCATTTGGTTTCGGCTGATATTCAATCCAACTTGGAACTATTTTTATATTATCTGAAACTATTGTTATATCCCAATTTTCTTTCCATTTTTTTGACCAATCCTGATTCTCGATTTTTTCGATTTCAAATTCCCAACTTCCCAATTCAAATTCAGAAAAACCCCTATCTAAAAGGAGTTTTTTCTGCTCATCTAAAAAAAGTTCAATATTATCAAACTTTTTTAAATAAACCTTCAAAATATCCTGAGTTGTACTAACAAGCACCAAATCATCTTTGTATATTTCTTCTGCAAGGACAACTCCATCGCAATCCAAATTTTCAAAACAAATCGATGAAAGAATTTCCGCAATATCAGGATTTATCTTGATTCTAAGTTCAAAATATTCGTTCATTATTCTTCTACAACGCCAAGACTTCTGTATTTATTATATCTTTGCTCTCTAAGTTCTTTTGAAGAAAGTTTTGATAATTGATTAATAGTTTCTAAAATTGATTTTTTCATTTCAGAACCTATTTCATTATAATTATTGTGAGCACCGCCAAGAGGTTCTTTAATAATTCCATCAACAATCTTAAACTGCATTAAATCGGGTCCTGTTATTTTAAGAGCTTCAGCGGCAGTATTAGTCATTGAAGAATCACGCCATAATATAGAAGCACAACCTTCAGGAGAAATTACTGTATAATATGCATGCTCAAGGATTAAAACTTTGTCTGCTACACCTAAACCTAAAGCACCTCCGGAACAACCTTCACCTGTTATTACTGCGATAATAGGGACATTTAATTTTGACATTTCACGTAAATTTACTGCAATTGCAATACCCTGACCCGTTTCTTCTGCACTAATTCCCGGATAAGCCCCCGGAGTATCAATTAAGGTTACTATAGGCATATTAAATTTATTTGCATAATTAAACAATCTTAAAGCTTTTCGATAACCCTGAGGTTGTGGCATCCCAAAATTATATTCCAAATTTTCTTTTGTTGATTTACCTTTTTGAGTTCCAATCAACATAATTGATTTTTCAGCAACTTTAGCGATTCCGCCTATTATTGCTCTATCATCCAGCCCTGCTCTGTCACCATGCAACTCAACAAAACTATCTGTTATTAAATTAACATAATCAAGAAAACTTGGTCTGTTTGGATGTCTTGCAATCTGTAACTTCTGAGCCGGCTTTAAATTTGCATACAACTCTTTTTTATAGTCTACTGCCTGCTGCTCAAATGTTTGTATTTCTTTATTTAAATCCATGCCTGACTCCAAACTTATTTTTTTTAATTCTTCAATTTTAGCTTGTATTTCCATTATTGGCTTTTCAAATTCTAGTATTGTCATATATATTTACACTCCCCTAGTTCAACGATTTATAGGCGTTTTTTACTTATTTTTGTGTATTTCCAGTATTTTAGTTAGTATATCTTTTAATTCTTTTCTTTTTGAAACAACATCCACTTGACCATATTTTAACAAGTATTCAGCTGTTTGGAAATCGGAAGGAAGTTTTTGCCTTATAGTCTGTTCTATTACTCTTCTGCCTGCAAAGCCTATACGTGCACCCTGTTCAGCAATTATAACATCACCCAATGTTGCAAAACTTGCTGTCACACCGCCGAATGTAGGTTCTGTAAGTAATGTGATATATAAAATTCCTGCTTCATCCATCTTGGCACATGCGCAGGAAGTTTTCGCCATTTGCATTAAACTGAGAGCACTTTCTTGCATTCTTGCGCCACCGGAAGATGTTATAGCCAACATAGGTATTTTTTGCTTAACAGCTTCTTCCATCATTCTTGTAACTTTTTCACCTACAACACTACCCATTGAACCGCCCATGTATTCAAAATCCATAACTGCAGTTGCAACTTTATGACCATTAATTTTACCTATGCCTGAAATTACCGCATCATCTAAACCTGTTTTATCTTTGGCTTTTTTAATACGATCGTTATATGACTCTGTATCAACAAATTCCAGAGCATCTGTAGGTCTTACTCCCGAAAACATTTCTTCAAAACTATCATTATCAAATAATTGAGAAATTCTGGTTCTTGCATTTATTCTAAAATGGTAATCGCATAAAGGACATACCATATCATTATCTTCCAAATCTTTCTTGGGAAGCTGTGCACCACAATGAACACATTTTGTCCATAAACCCGGAAGTCCGTCATCTTCGATTTTAACTTCAAGAGCTTTTCTTTGTTCTTGTGCTTGTTTTCGTTTTTCAAACCAAGATTGTATTGTCATTAGCTTACGCTCCTTGTTTTTTCTATAAATTTACTCTGTAAATTGCAAACAGAAATAAGACTCTCCCTATTTGCAATTAAAACTTATATCTATTCTAATAATCATTAATCGATTGCAAGTTTATTGTACAATAATTATACAATAAAAACAAATTTTACATCTATTTTAAGTCAGTTGACTTATTAATAAATAATTTGCGAACATCATCTGAAATCTTTATATTTTGCAGTGCTAAATTGTATTTTTTTAAATCTGCTATATTTTCTTGTTCTTGCATTAAATCTCTTTGATTTATTGAAAGTGATTTTTTAACTTTTTCAAACTCGCTTGGGACTGTTTTTTGCATTAGCTTGATTATAATTTGATCAATACTTAAACCTTGCATTCCATGCTTAGAAGCAATCTCAGATACAGTTATATTAGGTGGGAATTTGTACATCCAACGTAAAGAAAGTTCATCATTTACAGACAATTTAACAACTCCGTATTTATGAGGAGAATACATTATATCTGTTTCGTAAGGACTATGCCCCAAACCCAAAGCATGACCTATTTCATGTAGAATTGTATGATAAACCTCATTTTCGTCAGTGTATTCTTGGTGAATAAGTCCATCAGAAATCCCTATTTGAATCTCTGCAGAATAAAGTCTGTTATGCATATCAAAATGAAAATAACAATGTCCTAACGCTTGTCTATCAACTCTTTTCCAATCTAAATTAATTTGAGATTCAAGTAAAGAATTAACAATCTGGAAAGAAACTTTTCCCATACTGGCTTTTTGCCAAGTATCCAAGGCTGTCAAAACCATATTTCTATACTTATAATCCTCATTAATTTTAGAATAAAATCTAAAAGGCGCAATATAAATCTTTAAAGGCATACAACTATCTACCCAACGAATAATTCTATCATTGCGTAAACTTTGCTGTATATATGTTTTACCTTTGATTTGTAATTGTGGCTTTTTTTGCATATAATTATTTTACAATTTAATTAGTAATTAGGCAAACATAGGGAGATATTTAAATGGATATCATGAAAATGATGAAGCAAGCTCAAAATCTTCAACAGAAATT
Source organism: uncultured Muribaculaceae bacterium (assembly GCA_964391675.1). Taxonomy (GTDB): domain Bacteria; phylum Cyanobacteriota; class Vampirovibrionia; order Gastranaerophilales; family Gastranaerophilaceae; genus CAYMMX01. The sequence continues at coordinate 45,820 of CAYMMX010000001.1, forward strand.
GAAAGAAACTCAAGATGAACTTTCAAAAACAGAAGTAATAGCAGAATCGGCAGGTGGAGCTGTTAAAGTAGTATGCGATGGTCAAGGAAAATTTAAATCAATAAAACTTAGTCCTGAAGTTATTAATCCTGAAAATCCTTCATCTGTTGATACGGATACTGTTGAAACTCTTGAAGATGTAATAACAACAGCAATTTTACAAGCAAGTAAGCAAGCTACTGACCAGATGGAAGCAAAAATGAAATCTATCACCGGTGGACTTAACATTCCCGGAATATCAGGACTGCTTTAATGATAATATCTAAAAACCTGAAACAGTTTTTTAAGGTAAGTTTATGATATATCCAAAATCAATTGCAGCTTTAATAGAACAATTTCAAAAATTTCCTTCAGTAGGACCAAAATCCGCTCAAAGAATGGCATTTCATCTTTTAAAAATGCCCCTGAATGAAGTTGAAAAATTTGCTCAAACAATTGTTGAAGCAAAAGAAAATACTTTTGCATGTGATATATGTTTTAATATGTCATCAACAAACCCATGCGAAATTTGCAGTTCAAATTATCGAGAAAAGTCTATTATTTGCGTTGTTTCAGAAACAAAAGATTTAATAGCAATCGAAAAGACCAATGAATATAAAGGGCTTTACCATGTTCTACAAGGACTTATTTCACCGATAGACGGTATTGGAGCAGAAGACATAAGAATAAAAGAACTTCTTCATAGACTTGCTCAACAAGATATTAAGGAAATTATTCTTGCTTTAAGCCCATCTGTCGAAGGTGAAGCAACAAGTCTTTATTTAAGTAAATTAATCAAACCTTTTGGAATTAGAATAACAAGAATCGCTTTTGGATTACCTGTGGGCACTGATTTAGAATATGCGGATGAAATAACTTTAGCTAAAGCTCTTGAAGGCAGACGAGAAATAATATAAATTATGATATAATCTAATATTGAGGTTATTTTATATGAAAAAGATTTTTTTACTACTAATTTGTATTTTATTATTAACTACAAATCAAGCCCAAGCTAAAACATGCAAGGTCATATCCCTTCAAACATTTTCAACACAATTTCCATTAGAAATATATAATATTCAGACTCTCGAAAAAATAAATTTAGGACATGGCATTATACTTAAACCGGGAACAGTAATAGCCGGAAGAGTTGTTAAAGTAATAAAACCCAGACGTGGTAAAAGAGATGCATATTTCGAATTCATTCCGCTATTAACACGTTATAACGGAGTTACCAAAGAAATTAAACACCCTTCAATAGTTGCAGAAATAATCGGGATTAAAAAAATTGATCCTAAAGATGCAGCTATTTATGCAGCAAAAAAAGCTACTAATTTAATATTTATTGGTGCTTCAGTCGGAGTATCCTTCATTGAAGGTACGATGAAAGCCGAAGAAGGAGATTGGTTAAGATCAGGCATAGAACAAACTTATAAAGATACTCCTCTTTCGTTTATAGATGTCGGGTCCGAATTAAACATAGAAATTGGAGATACTTTGAATTTCAGGTTAAAAAAACAAGTAATTAAATAATAGATTATTAAAATCCACCAATCGGGTATCAGATTAATCCTGTTGTATTTATTTTTCAATAATAGTAAAATAGATACCAAATGCAGAATAATTTAATTGAAATTAAAAATCTTTTTGTAGAATATAAAACCCAAAGCACTCTTCACAAGGGTAAAAATGTGTTTGCGGTTAATGATCTTTCGTTAGAAATAAAAGAAGGTGAAATTTTTTCTATAGCAGGAGAATCAGGATGCGGTAAATCTACCTTAGCTAAAGCTATCTTAAGACTTGTTGATGTAAAAAAAGGTCAAATCATTTTAATCGAAGATGATAAAAAAACTAATATTTTAAATTTAGAAAAAACTGATTTAAAAATTTTCAGACAAAATGCACAAATAATTTTTCAAAATCCTTATTCAAGTCTTAATCCTAAAATGAAAATATACGATATCCTAAAAGAACCGCTTATTATTAACGAAAAAACACTGAAAAAAGAACAAATTCACGAGCGTATTTTAGAAACATTAAAACAGGTGGGTCTTGATGAAAATTCTTTATACATGTACCCCCATGAATTTTCAGGAGGCCAAAGACAAAGAATTGCAATAGCAAGAGCACTTATTCTTAAACCTAAATTTATAGTTGCAGACGAACCTGTAAGTGCTTTGGATGTTAGTATTCAGGCTCAAATTATAAACCTTTTAAACGACTTAAAAGAAAAATTTAATCTTACATTTCTGTTTATTTCGCATGATTTAAGTGTGATTAAATATTTATCTGACAAGGTTGGGATTATGTATCTTGGAGAAATGGTTGAAACAGGAACAAGTGATGAAATTTTTAATTCACCAAAACACCCTTATACAGAAGCTCTTTTAAGCGCAAACCCAGGAAATAAAAAAGATAAAATCATTTTAAAAGGAGATTTACCATCACCGTCTGACTTGCCGTCAGGTTGTAAATTCCACACCAGATGCCCCAAAGCCATGGATATTTGTAAAACGAAAATACCTGAAAAAACTATATTTTCAAACACTCACTTCACTTACTGTCATCTTTATTAAAATGATAGTTTATTTTAATTAACAATAAATATAATCATTCATGACAGGCTGAAGTCCTTTTGCTTTTATTGCATTATATACATCTGTAACATTGCGATTATCTGCAATTTCAAACTGATTATCTCCTTTATCAATAGAATCTTCCGAGTGGCTTCCTACACCTGTACTCACACCTGCAGAAGTTTTTGTAGCCGCAACACCTATCACATTATCTCTAAACTCTTTTCTTTCCCTTGTTGAAATGGTTAAATTTGCAAACGGTAAAAAGATTCTATATGCACAAATCACCTGTAAAAGTTCTTTTTCATGAACATTTTCAGGATTAATTTTATCATTATTAATAATTGGTCTTAACCTCGGACAAGATAATGAAATTTCAGCATACGGATATTTTTTCTGTAATAAATAAGCATGCAAGCCTGTAGCAAAAGCATCTTTTCTAAAATCAGCTAATCCTAAAAGAGCTGCAAAACCAACACCTCTCATTCCTGCCATTAAAGCACGTTCTTGTGCATTTATTCTATAGGGATAAACCCTCTTATGTCCAGCCAAGTGCAATTCTGAGTATTTATCAGAATCATAAGTTTCTTGAAAAACAGTAATATAATCTGCACCACATTTTTGTAGGTAAGCATATTCATCCGTATTCATAGGATATACTTCAAGACCTATCATTTTAAAGTATTTTTTTGCAATTTTGCACGATTCACCTATATACTCAACGCCTGACATTTTTCTACTTTCTCCTGTGAGAATTAAAATTTCTTCCAAGCCTGTTTCAGCAATTGCTTGCATTTCTTTTTCTATTTCATCACAACTTAATTTAGCACGCTGAATTTTATTTTTACAGTTAAAACCACAATAAATACAATGATTTTCACAATAGTTTGAAATATATAACGGTGTAAATAAATAAACAGAATTTCCAAAATGTTTACGAAGCTTATCTCTTGCTTTTTGTGCAATTTGTTCTATAAAAGGCTCTGCCGCAGGCGAAAGTAATGCTTTAAAGTCTTCAACAGAACAACTATCTGAAGACAATGCATATATCACATCTTCTTGCGTAAATTTATTATAATCATAATTTTTCATCTGTGATTGGATTTGCTCCATTACGTCTGAAGAAATTATTTCCATATTTTCTAAATATTGCATATGGTCCATTATGTTTAATTACTCCCTAAAAAACCTGTTAACGGAGAAGAAGCAACAGCACCTTTATTTATAACTCTTCCCACTTTTGCCAAATACGCTTCTCTACCTGCTTCTATTGCCTTTTTAAATGCTTGTGCCATCATTGAAATATCACTGGCCGTTGCGATAGCTGTATTTGCCATAATTGCAGCAACACCCATTTCCATCGCCTCACAAGCCTGTGAAGGCTTACCGATTCCGGCATCAATTATAACAGGTAAATCAATTTCATCTATCAAAATTTGAATAAATTCTTTCGTGCATAATCCTTTATTTGAACCTATAGGCGCTGCTAAAGGCATTACTGTGGCAGCCCCTGCACTTACCAAGTCTCTTGCAATATTTAAATCAGGATACATATAAGGCATTACAACAAAACCTTCTTTTGCAAGAATTTCTGTTGCCTTTACTGTTTCATAATTGTCAGGAAGCAAATACTTTGAGTCTCTCATAATTTCTATTTTAACAAAATCAGTCTGACACATTTCTCTTGCTAGCCTTGCAATTCGGACAGCTTCATCTGCATTTCTTGCACCTGAAGTATTTGGAAGAAGAGTTAAATTTTGGGGAATAAAATCTAAAATATTTTCAGAATCTGAATTCATTCTTCTAACAGCTAAAGTTATAATTTCCGCTCCTGCATTTTCAACAGCAGCTTTAATAAGCTCTAAATTATATTTACCCGACCCCAAGATAAATCTTGAATTAAATTCATATCCGCCGATAATTAGTTTGTCATTATTTATCATAATTGTGTTTACCTCCATTAAAAAAAGTCACAAAAAGAGATTCTACACCCAAGGTGGTGTACCCCTTCATGTGACCTTTTCACAATCTAAAAAAATTATAAAATTTACATATAATTTTGTCAACTGAAAAATCCAAAAAGTAAAAATTTAAGTTTTTTCTTCGGTTTTTTGCATTTAAAATTTTAAAAAATAAAAATATTATTATTTTTTTGAGTTAAAATATAATTGAAGGGGGATAGTAATGTACAATCCAAAATCACTAAAAGCCGAAGAATTTATATCAAATGAAGAAATCCTTAATACTCTTGAATATGCTGAAAAAAATAAAAAAAACATTGAATTAATTGATAAAATTATTGAAAAAGCAAAAGAAAGAAAAGGATTAAATCACCGTGAAGCATCAGTATTACTTGCTTGTGAAATAGAAGAAAAAAATCAGGAAATTTACAAATTAGCAGAACAGATTAAAATAGATTTTTATGGTAACAGAATCGTTCTTTTTGCTCCTTTATATTTATCAAATTATTGTATAAACGGTTGTGTGTATTGTCCTTATCATATACAAAACAAAACCATTCCACGAAAAAAAATGACACAAGAAGAAATAAAACGTGAAGTAATTGCTCTTCAAGATATGGGGCAAAAAAGACTTGCAATAGAAACAGGCGAAGATCCTGTAAATACACCTATAGAATATGTTCTTGAAAGTATAAAAACAATTTATAGCGTAAAGCACAAAAATGGTGCTATTAGAAGAGTTAATGTGAATATTGCAGCAACTACAGTTGAAAATTACAAAAAATTAAAAGAAGCAGGAATCGGAACATATATCCTGTTTCAAGAAACATATCATAAAGAAAGCTACGAAAAACTTCATCCTACAGGACCAAAGCATAATTATGCTTATCACACAGAAGCTATGGATAGAGCAATGCAAGGCGGGATTGATGATGTAGGATTAGGTGTACTATTCGGATTAGAATTATATAAATATGAGTTTGCAGGATTATTAATGCATGCCGAACATTTGGAAGCAGTCCATGGAGTGGGTCCTCATACAATCAGCGTCCCGAGAATAAGGCCAGCCGATAATATTGACCCTAGTTCTTTTGACAACAGCATTAATGATGAAACATTCCAAAAAATAGTCGCATGTTTAAGAATATCAGTACCATATACAGGAATGATAATTTCAACAAGAGAAAGTAAAGAATGCAGAGAAAAAGTTTTACATCTGGGCATTTCTCAAATCAGTGGTGGCTCAAAAACCTGTATAGGAGGATATGATGCTGAAGATTATACAGAAGAAGATTCCTCTCAGTTTGATACAAGTGACAAAAGGACTCTTGATGAAATAATTAAATGGCTTATGGAACAAGGATATCTTCCAAGTTTTTGCACCGCATGTTATAGAGAAGGCAGAACAGGTGACAGATTCATGAATTTATGTAAAAACAGACAAATTCTAAACTGCTGCCACCCAAACGGAATCCTTACCCTAAAAGAATATTTGGAAGATTATGCTACAGTTGAAACAAAAACAATCGGCGAAGAACTTATTTTAAAAGAAACTCAAAAAGTTCCGAACCCAAAAGCAAAAGAAACTTTAATAAAAAATCTTAAAAAAATAGAACACGGAGAACGTGACTTTAGATTTTAATTTTTAACTTTTATTAATAAATATCTATTAGGCGCAAAATCCTTTATATAAAGGATTTTGCGCCTAAGTATTAATATAAACAAATTACATTATAAATCAAACACTTGTTTTAAACAAACGTTTGATTTATAATGTAATCGTATTAAATTGAGGTTTAAAAATGGATAAAGATTCAAAATTAAATAAAACAACAGAGGAAAATTTAATAAAAGTAGCAACAGAACTATTTGCTAAAAACGGTTATGACGGGACAAGTGTCAGAGAAATTTGTAAACTTGCAAATATAAATATAAGTCTAATTTCTTATTATTTTGGAGGGAAAAAGGAGCTATATGAAAAAATAGTTCAAAGAATAACAGAAAAAGTGATTACTCACATGAAATCTCAGATGGGTTTTGGGATAAAACCTCCTGAAAGTTTCAATATTATTCCTAAAAAATTAAAAATTAACCTTTTATTCAAAGCCCTTGATTTAATTATAGATTATTTTTATTCAGACAAAATATCTGATTCCGAAATAATGATTATATTTAGAGAACAAATGACATCGGGAGTACCTATAAATACCGAAGGTTATGTTATATTTAAAAAACTTTTAGCATCCATTCTTGATAAAGATGAAAATGACAAAGAAATTATTTTCAGAACAGTCACAATAGTAGGACAAATTCACTCAGCAAGAATAATTAAACAATTTTCATTAAAGATGATGGGACAATCAGGCTATAGTAAAGAAGACATTCAAATGTTAAAACAGATTATAAGGGATCAGACAAAAGCAATTTTGAAAGATTTGGGGGCTAAATGTTGAGTTTAAAAACAGGGGTAAAATTAATAAAATCAAGAAATAACAAACTTTTTTACGGACTATTTAACATTGCTTTCTGTTTTTACTTGAGTCTTTGTCTGTTTATTCTATTGATTTGGCCTTCTCCATGTTTTGCTATTCCATGGAACAATAAGCCGTTAAAACCTATTGATTCGCAGTCTAAACTTGGGTATATAAATATTGACTGGTGGGATAATTTCTCTGATCCATACTTAAAATCATATATTATACAGGCAGTGGAACACAACCATGATGCAAAAAAAGCCTCATGGCAAGTTGAACAATATAGATACATGGTAAAACTTCAATTTTCACAAGAACTTCCGTCTTTATCTGTCGGTGGAACATATATTGGAGCACATTTTCCGGAACAAATAAAAGGTTTAAAAAATAATATATTTGCTGTTCCTTTTTTAGCAAGTTATGAAGCAGATATATTCTTAAAAAATCATGATAAAACAAAATCAAGTAAAAAAGCTTTTGAAGCGTCAAAATTTCAAGAAAAAAGTTTGTATATTTCGCTTGCCTCTGATGTTGCAACAAGTTACATAAATGTTGTAAAACTTGATGAACTTATTTCAACTCAACAAGAACTTGTTAATATAAAAGGAGAAGAATTAAAACGAACAGCATCAAAATTTAAACAAGGAACAGTAAATTTTCAAGAGTTAAATGATTACAAAAAAAATTATAATAGTGCTAAAAATACTTTAGATGAATATATCAAATCAAGGGATAAATCCTTAAATCAGTTAGCTGTTTTAATTGGTGAATCACCAGAAAATGCAACAACGATGAAAAGAAACTCTCTGAATAATTTGTATTACAAAAATAAAATGCCTGACACTATATCATCTGATGTGATTTTTTCAAGACCTGATATTTTATCCGCAGAAGCTAACCTAGAAAAAGCTAATATCGATATCAGAGTCGCAAGAAAAGAATTTTTACCGAGAATAAATATAACAGGAATATACTCCCTAAGCAATATCGGTCCTGACAGTTTCGGAACTTGGGGTTCAACAATAGCAGCAATATTAGCTAGTGCAACACTTGATTTATTCAAAGGCGGATACAAAGTTGCTAATTTGAAATTAAACAAAGCTAAATATGAAGAGTTATTTGAAACATACAGGCAAACTGATTTAAACGCTATAAAAGAAGTAAATGACAGCTTAATTATGATTAAAGAAGATTCAAAAATAGATAAAAACAACTTTAAAAATTTAAAACTTCAAGAAAATAACTATCTAAGAGCAAATAGAAGTTATAAAAACGGGACTATTTCTTACCTCGAACTATTATCAGAGCAAGAAAATTTTATAAATTCTGTTCAAAATCAAATAAATAGCAAAACGACCTGTTTAATTAATTATATAACTTTGTACAAATCTGCAGGTGGAAAATTCGAATAATATTTATAATTTAAAAAACTACAAATGAAAGGATAAACTAACGAATGAAAAAGGCTCTAATAATTTTAATAATATTTTTACTAATATTTGGCGGAATTAATTTTTATAATAAACGCCACAAAAACAATTCAAATGAACTTACATTATTTGGAAATATTGAAATAAGACAAGTAGATTTAAGCTTCAGAGTTGAAGGTAAAATAGCAAAAATGTTTGCAGAAGAAGGCGATTATGTAAAAAAAGGTCAACTTATAGGTTATTTAGAAGATACAAATTATAAATCGACTTACGAAAAAAATCTAGCTGATATAGAAGCGCTAAAAGCACTAAGCGCAAATGCAAAATCACAATATGAAAGAAATATTCCGCTTTGTGCTGATGGAACAACCTCTAAACAAGAATGCGATACTCTTAAAAATACAAAAGACAGTACACAGGCCTCTCTTAATTCATCCATAGCCGCTAGCAAAGGAGCTAAAAAAAATCTTTCTGATACAAAGCTTTACGCTCCTGATGATGGAATTATTATGACAAGAATACAAGAACCCGGAGCAGTCGTTGAACCATCAGTTCCAATTTACACAATGGCAAAAACAAAGCCTGTATGGGTTAGAGCATATATTCCTGAAACAAATTTAGCAAACATAAAATACGGAATAGAAGCTAAAGTTTTAACAGATACAATAAATCCACAAACAGGGAAAAGAAGAGAATACAAAGGTAAAGTCGGATACATTTCCCCGGTTGCTGAATTTACACCTAAAACAGTACAAACAGAAGATTTAAGAACTGATTTGGTTTACAGAGTAAGAATTTATATCTATGATTTAGATGAATATTTACGACAAGGAATGCCTGTTACAGTTAAAATCGATTTGAAAAAACAAAATGATATCAAGTATTGAAATAAAAAATTTAACAAAAAAATTTAACGATAATGAACCTGCTATTGATAATTTATCATTAAACATAGAAAAAGGTAAAATAACAGGGCTTATCGGACCTGACGGTGCCGGAAAAACAACGCTTATAAGGTTGATTTGCGGATTATTAAAACCCGATAGCGGAACAATTACAACTCTGGGAATGACTCCTTCAAAGCAAAAAGAACTACTTAACAGTAAAATTGGATATATGCCACAAAAATTTGGTCTGTATGAAGATTTAAGTGTAATAGAAAATTTAAATCTATACGCAGATTTAAAAGAAATTAAAAAAACCGAAAAATCACAAATATTTGATAACCTTTTAAAAATGACCGACTTAAACAGATTCAGAAAACGCTTAGCCGGAGATCTTTCCGGGGGAATGAAACAAAAACTTGGTTTAGCTTGTTCTCTTTTGGGTTCGCCTGAATTACTACTTCTTGATGAACCCTCGGTTGGTGTTGATCCTATTTCCCGGCGTGAATTAATGAAAATGGTTAAAGGACTTATCACTGATGGAATAACAGTCCTTTGGTCTACCGCATATCTTGATGAAGCCCATAGTTTTGATAACTGCATAGTAATGAATGAAGGTAAAATTATCTACGAAGGGTTTCCAAATAATTTAAGCAAAACAACACAAGGATTTGAAGAAAAAGTCGTAGAGCTTATGGGAGGATTTGATTCAAAACAACCCTCACTGCTTGCTGAAAAATTCGAACTGAACGGGAATAATGGGGAATACATAGTAGAAGCACTTGATTTAGTTAAAAAATACGGGGATTTTTATGCTGTAAAAAATAATACTTTTCATATAAAAAAAGGTGAAATTTTTGGTCTTTTAGGTCCTAACGGAGCTGGAAAGTCAACTTCGTTTAAAATGATGTGCGGACTTGCAACACCGACAAAAGGAACAGCAAAAATTATGGGACAAGATATTATTAAAAATCCATCAAAAGCACGCTCCTATCTTGGTTATATGGCACAAAAATTTTCGCTTTACGGAGATATGGATGTACTGCAAAATTTAAATTTTTTCTCTGGAGTTTACGGACTTGGAATTTTTAAACGAAAAGAAAAAATTGACGAAATAATCGATATTTTTAATTTTAAAAAATATTTAAACCATGACGCAAAAGATTTACCACTAGGCTACAAGCAAAGATTATCCCTCGCCTGTGCCGTTATGCATAATCCTCCTGTCTTATTTTTAGACGAACCCACATCTGGAGTTGATCCGATTACAAGAAAAGAATTTTGGCATCATATAAAAGCACTTGCAAAAAAAGGGGTTACCGTACTTGTTACAACACATTTTATGGATGAAGCAGAATTTTGTGACAGAATAAGTTTATTTTATCGCGGAGAAGCAATAGCTACAGGTTCTCCCTCTGAATTAAAAAATATTGCTGATGCACAAAATATGGAAGAAGCATTTATAAAATTAATAGAACAATCCGAAGAAAAGGAAAAAAATAACAAATGAAAATATTAAAAGCACTTATTATAAAAGAATTTTATCAAATACTGAGAGATCCCAGCAGTATTCTAATAGCTTTTGTGTTACCTTTAATGCTTCTTTTAATTTATATGTATGGCGTAAATTTAGATACAGTAAAATTAAATTTGGGACTTAAAATTGATGATCCGTCACAACAAGTGACAACACTTATTGATTCATTTAAAAATAATAAATTTGTTTCGCCTTTTGTATATGATAACTCACAAAAAATGTATGATGATCTTACAGGCTCAAAGCTAAGAGGTTTTGTAGTAATACCAAATGACTTTTCAAGTAAACTTGATAAAAATCAAACAGCAAATGTTCTGGTTGTTGCTGACGGTTCAGAAACAAATTTAGCTAACTACGTTCAAAATTATTCAAAAACAATTCTTTCTCAATGGCTAAATTATTCAAGTAAATATTCCCAAAAAATTCCACCATCTCTGTTAAATGCTGATTTAAGATATTGGTATAACCAAGACATAAACAGTCATTATTTCATACTACCCGGTTCATTATCTATAACAATGACGCTTATAGGAGTACTTTTAACTGCACTTGTTGTAGCAAGAGAGTGGGAAAGAGGAACAATGGAAGCTCTTTTATCAACTAAAATTAAAAAAATTCAACTTGTTTTAGGTAAATATATTCCTTATTTTGTTTTAGGGATAATATCGATGACATTTAATGTTTTTCTTTGTATAAATGTTTTTGATATACCTTTTCGCGGAAATTATATTGTTTTATTTATATTTTCATCATTATTTTTATTCACTGCAATGGGACAAGGTCTTTTAATATCAACTATATTAAAAAATCAATTTACAGCAAGTCAAGCTGCATTATTTGCAGGATTTTTGCCTGCACTAATGCTTTCAGGTTTAGTCTTTCCAATAATTTCAATGCCTATACCTCTTCAATGGCTCAGTGCTATTGTTCCATCAAAATATTTTGTTTCATGTATACAGAGTGAATTTATGGTTGGCACTGTACCTGAAATAATCATTCCAAATTGCCTATTTATGTCAATATTCAGCCTAATTCTATTTGGAATAATCTATAAAGCAACTAAAATGGAGCTTGAATAATAATGCTGAAAAGAATAATTTCATTAATAAAAAAAGAATTTATTTTAATATGGAAAGATCCTAAAAGTAGAGCTTTAATTATTGTTCCGCCACTTTTACAGCTTTTAATATTTGCTCACGCTTCTACAATGGAAGTAAGAAACATTAACGTTGCTGTTTTAGATAAATCACAAACATATGAATCCAGAGAACTTATAAGTGAATTTCATAAATCACAGTGGTTTAAAAAAATAATTCCGGTTGATAATGAAAATCAAGTTGAAAATGCTATCAGGACAAGGAAAGCTCAAATAGCACTTTGTATAAATACCGATTTTGCAAAAAAAATCAAGCAAAAACAACCAACCAGCGTTCAAATAATTCTTGACGGAAGACAAACAAATATAGCAGGAATTGTTGGCGGTTATGCAACAACAATTCTGGCTCAATTTGAGAATAAAATTTTTCCTCAAAGAACAAAATTTATTCCAAAAATTAATGTTGAAATAAGAAACTGGTTTAACCCGAATTTAATTTTTCTTTGGTATGCAGTTATATCACTTGTAACTATTCTGGCTACAAGTATTTCGCTTGTTCTAACAGCACTTTCTATTGCGAGAGAAAGAGAAATGGGAACTTTTGATCAATTAATAGTTTCTCCGCTAAGTGCGTTTGAAATCCTAATGGGAAAAACAATTCCTCCTCTAATAATTTCGGTAATTCTGGCAACTGTAATGGGATTACTGGCTATGATATTTTTTAAAATCCCCTTTAAAGGTTCACTATTTTTATATTATATGTCAATATTTATATATTTACTGTCAATGCTTGGTATTGGTTTATTTATATCTTCAATATGTAAAACTCAACAACAAGCAATACTTGGAGCTTTTACATTTCAAATGCCTGCAATTTTGCTTTCAGGTTATATTTCTCCGATAGAAGATATGCCTGTATTTTTTCAAACACTTACATGGTTAAATCCTATAAGGTTCTTTTTAGCGATTATGAAAGGAATTTGCCTTAAAGATATGCCTGCTCACTACGTATATGAAAATCTTATTCCACTTTTTATAATAGGTATAATTACCCTCAGTGCCGCAAGTTGGATGTTTAAAAGAAACTTGGATTAATATAACAAAATAATTAAAAAGCAAAAAAAAATAGCTGCAATTGTGCAGCTAGTACTTCATAATCTTGGGAGGAGATTTGGGGATAGTTGTACCATGCATGATAATCCAAGGCATGCCTTTTTGTTACATGCATGAATTAAAATTGTAATAAAAATTTACAATTGGTTTAAATTATAATAATTTTTTGTATACAAATATGATATTTGTCATGAATCCATGACAAATATTTAAAAAATAAATCTTTATTTTCGACTTTTTGTCCGTTGTTTATCTTTTTTTGAATAATGATGCGAAGAATTTGCATAAGATGTTTGAACACGTTTTACACTAAAAACATCCGGCAATGATTGAATACTGTTTATAACTTTTTTAAGAGTATCAATATTATCAAGTTCAAGTCCCAATTCTACAATACCAACCTTTTTATTATTGTTGGCTTTAACATTTGCAAAAACTATATTTGTATTATTATCGGATACAGCAGCAATAATGTCTTTTAAAAGGCCTATTTTATCCATAGTCTCAATTCTTATTGTGGTATTATAAGTTTTGTTTGTATTTCCGCCAACCCAACTGATGTCCATAAATCTTTCCGGCTGTAAATTATTTAAACAATCACAATCGATACGATGAACCGATACTCCTTTTGATCTTGTTACAACACCAACGATTGGCTCTCCCGGAATAGGTGAACAACATTTTGCAATTGAATACAAAAGCCCTTCTAATCCAATAATATCTTTTTCAGATTTTTTTCTGGCTCTTTCTTGCCCAAATGAGACATCAACTTGTTTAACTTGAGGTTTTTTAAGCCTGTTTATAATTTTATTTAAAGTTGTTTCTCCATAACCAAGAGCAGCAAACAAATCTTCCGAGGATTGGTAATTCATTTGTTTAGCGACTTTTTCAAATTCTCCTTGTTTCATGTATTCATCGAAAACAGCTTTTGTTAGTTCATGTTCAAGGTTAGACTTACCTAAATTCAAATGATCTTCACGATTATTTTTCTTAAACCATTGTTTAATTTTTGATGAGGCCTGCTTTGTTACAACAAAATTTAGCCAATCAAGTCTGGGAGCGGGTTGTTTAGATGTAAGAATCTCAACAATATCACCATTTTTTAACTTTGTGTCCAATTGGGCAATTCTGCCATTAACTAAAGCACCTACTGTTTTATGTCCAATATCAGAGTGAATACGGTATGCAAAATCAACAGGAGTAGCATTTATAGGTAAATCAAATACATCACCGTTAGGAGTAAAAGCAAAAACCTGATCAGAAAAGATGTCTATTTTAACACTATCAACATATTCTTTTGCATTGGTAAGGTCCTTATCATATTCAACTAATTTTCTCATCCACGAAAACTGAACATCAGAATTATTACTTGCTTTTTGAGACCCTTTTTCTTTATAGCACCAATGTGCAGCAACCCCGTATTCAGCAACTTCATGCATTCCCCAGGTTCTTATTTGAACTTCCAATGGCTTTGATCGAGGACCTATAACTGATGTATGTAATGATTGATACATATTGCCCTTTGGCATTGCTATATAATCCTTAAATCTCCCGGGTATTGGCTTAAATTGAGAGTGAATTAATCCTAAAACTTCATAACATTCTTTTTCTGTATCAACAATAACCCTTACTGCCGTTATATCATATAAGTCATGAAATGCTATGTTTAAACGCTCCATCTTACTGTAAATACTGTAATAATGTTTTGCCCTTCCTGTAATTGATGCATTTATTCCGCTTTTTTTAACGTCCTGTGAAATTTTTTCAATTAACAAATTAACGGTTAATTCTCTTTCAGCTTTTTTTTGAGAAACTAATTGAGCAATTTCATAATATTTTTCGGGATGTAAATACCTTAATGATAAATCTTCAAGTTCTGCTTTAATTTTCCCAATCCCTAAACGATTCGCTAACGGAGCAAAAATATCTAAAGTTTCTTGTGCAATTTTTTTTTGTTTAGTTGCAGCCATAAAATTAAGTGTGCGCATATTGTGAAGTCTGTCAGCAAGTTTTAAGAAAATTATCCTAATATCATTAGCCATAGCAATAAACATTCGTCTAAAGTTTTCTGCTTGACGCTCCTCGGTTGATTTAAACTGTAGTTTCCCTAATTTTGTAACTCCTTGAACAAGATGCAAAACATCTTTAGAAAATTTTGCTTCAATTTCTTCAGGTTTTGTCTCGGTATCTTCTAAAATATCATGTAAAAATGCTGCAATAATTGTATTTGTATCTGCCTTTAAATCAACAAGAATTTTTGCAACTTCTACAGGGTGAACAATATATGGTTCTTCTGAAATTCTATATTGGCCTTCATGAAGCTCTTTTGCAAACAAATAAGCCTGTTGAATTTTTTCTATATCTTCAATGGTTTTATTTTGTTCAATTAATTTTTCTTTAATTTCTAAAAAAATTGGTTTTTCTGCCATGGTATAATCATTATACTCGTAATTTTGCTTTTTGCAAAGGAAAAATCAATGATTAATAAGAAAATTCTTGAAAAAACAGACAACGGATTAATTATCAGACTTAAAATCATACCCAATTCAAGTAAAAATGAATTAATCTCTGATAATCAAATGATAAAAATAAAAATAACGGCTCCCCCGATAGATAATAAAGCAAATAAAGCATTAATTGAATTTCTTTCTAAAAAATTAAAAACAGCAAAATCTAATATCCAAATATTAAAAGGAGAATTAAATAAGGAAAAAACATTACTTATACAAGGAATTGATGAACAAAGTTTTAAACAAATACTATAAATATAAATTAATAAAGGCGGATTTTTCGTTAACGAAAAATCCGCCTTTATTAATTTATAATCTTACAAGTAAATTCTTACTTTACGCATTTCCGGCTGTTCCCAAAACTTGCATTTTATGTTTAACAAGCTCTTTAACTGCTGTTCTTCCGGGTCCAAGATATTCTCTCGGATCAAATTTAGATGGTTCTTGAGCAAAGAATTCTCTAATTGTAGAAGTTAAGGCCAATCTTAAATCTGTATCAATATTGATTTTAGCAACGCCATTTTTAGCGGCAAAAGATAACATATCTTCAGGAACCCCTTTAGCATTAGGTAATGCGCCACCATATTTATTACATTTTTCAACTAAGTTCTGAGGAACAGAAGAAGCTCCGTGTAAAACTATTGGAAAATCATATCCTACAGCTGCATTAACTGCTTTTTTAATTTCAGCAAGTCTGTCAAAATCAAGTTTAGCTTCGCCTGAAAATTTATAAGCACCATGGCTTGTTCCGATAGCAATAGCTAACGAATCACAACCTGTTTCTGTAACAAATTTAACAGCTTCTTCTACATTTGTAAACTTAGCATCTTTTTCAGAAACATTAACATCATCTTCAATACCGGCTAATTTACCAAGTTCAGCCTCAACTGAAACCCCTCTTTCATGAGCGTATTCAACAACTTTTTTCGTTAATGCAATATTTTCTTCTAATGGGAATCTTGAACCATCAATCATAACTGATGAAAAACCGCCATCAATACAGTCTTTACAAATTTCAAAATCTGCACCATGATCTAAATGCAAAGCAATAGGAATTGTAGTTGTAGCAAGTGCTGCTTCAACTAATTTTACTAAATATGTTTGATTAGCATATTTTCTTGCACCTGCAGAAACTTGTAATATTATTGGTGAACGTGTTTCTTCAGCAGCCTCAGCAATTGCTTGAAGTAATTCCATATTATTAACATTATACGCACCAATTGCATATTTGCCTTCTAAGGCCTTTTTGAACATTTCGCCTGTTCCGACTAGTTTTCTCTCACTCATTTGAGCTCTCCTAATTTTGTAACCTTACAAAAGGTAATTTACAATAAAAAAGAAAAGATTACAACCTTAAAGATTATCTATTCTTCTTTATTTAAAACTTTTACATTCAAGTTGCATTGTTAATATTTCAGGTAATATTTTAAATATTTTAAATTATTATCTGACTTAAAAACATTAATAAAAATTTACTTGCCGCTTCCGATAATTTTTCCGTTTTCATCATAAATTACACCATTAATGGAATGGGCAATCAAATTACCTTCCGTATCAAAACGGAACATTTCATTTTTTGATACAGTTAAACTTGTTAAA
Organism: uncultured Muribaculaceae bacterium; assembly: GCA_964391675.1. Lineage (GTDB taxonomy): Bacteria > Cyanobacteriota > Vampirovibrionia > Gastranaerophilales > Gastranaerophilaceae > CAYMMX01. Next base: position 63,018 of record CAYMMX010000001.1, read on the forward strand.
ATAAGTTTTCCATCCAAATTATATCTATATCCTCTGTGCGGATATACATGGATTGGTTTATCATATTTGTCTACATAGATTAATCTGTTTTTTGAATCATATATATATGCATTAGTATTGTCACCTTTGTATTGAACAGTTATTCCAATAACTTTTCCCAATGGATTGTGAGAATAAATAACTCTTTGTGTATTGTCTGTTTTTAAAAAATAAGGTGCATTTATTTCAATATAATTTTGCTGACCTTCCTGTAAATACTCTCTGGCTGAACTTACATCAAACGAAACTTTCCCTTCAAGAGCCTCACCAAAACAAAAACTGCATGATATAAACAAACAAAAAATGATTGAAATTAATATTTTTTTCATGAAAAATTAACCTCCATAAAAATACTCTAATTCAGAATTTAAATCCAGTTTTTTTGCATTTTTTTTGAATATTTTGGATTTATAAATACCAATTTTTGCAAATAAATATTCAAAACTAACCATAATTACACCCAATCCATATTTACAGGAACGAATAAAGTTAATTGAAGAAGCTTCTTTAAAATATTTTGTAGGACAAGATACTTCGCCTATTTTATAACCATAATAAAACAACAAAGCAATAATTTGATTATCGAAAAGAAAATCATTACTACACTCTGCAAGGGGTAATTTTTCTAAAACATTTTTACTAAAAGCCCTAAATCCGGTATGGTATTCAGAAAGATTCTCACCTAAACAAATATTTTGAAATACCGTTAAAATTCTATTTGATAAAAATTTATAAAAAGGCATTCCGCCTCTAAGCGCATTTTTACCAAGCATTCTGGAAGCAAATACCGCATCATATTCACCAAACGCAATCATAGAGGCCATTGCCGGAACCAGTTTGGGCGTATATTGATAATCCGGATGCAACATTACAATAATATCTGCACCTGCCGACAAAGCAGCTTTATAGCATGATTTTTGATTAGCACCATATCCCTTGTTTTCTTTATGAATAATCGTAGTAATCTTTAATTCGCGTGAAATATTTTTTGTATTATCTTCTGAATTATCATCTACTAGAATAATTTCATCTACAAAATCATTATAAATTTCTTCATAAGTCTGTTTCAAAGTTTTTTCAGCGTTGTAAGCCGGCATTATTACAATGACTTTTTTGTTGTTAATCATTTTAGCTGTCTCTTGGCTATTTTTAACTCTTTATTCTAAAATTTCTGCTTCTTCTTCTATTTCTTCTTCAATATTACTATTGATTCTTATGGAAGCTGATTTGTCTTTAGATGAAAGTGTTTTATCTTTATATTTTTTAACCTGTCTGTCTAATTTATCTGCCAGTAAATCAATACTTGCATACATAGAATCTGCTGACTCTTCGCAATGGATAGCTCCCGAAGTAAGCTTACAAAGAACTTCTGCTATATGTTTTCCTGTTGCAGCAGGATTTTTTATAACAGATAATATAACATCAATTGCCTGTATCTGATCATAATGATTGGTTACTTTCCCAATTTTTTCTTTAACATAAGTTTTTATAGCATCTGTAATTTCTATATTTCGTCCATTTACGTGGATGTGCATAATACCTCCGATTTAGTGTAATTTCTTCTAATAATACTTGACCATTATATAACAAAATATAAATTTTTAAAGGGGTAATATTAATTAAATTTGTTTGATATACCTTCCAATAAACAGTATATGATTTTTTAAAGAAAATAATTATGCATGTAAAAAAATAAAAAAGGCGACACTTCCCCAAGTTCGCCTAAAAATAATCTTTTTCATTCTCTTCCAATATTTAATCTTGAATTACTTGTTGTAACTCCACATCAGGAGTTCCAATAACTCTCACTAATTCTAAAACAGCAGCTTTCATTTGACATTTTTGGGTAGTACCGCTAAAGAAATCACTATAAAAGCATCCTTCACAATTACATCCTCTTTTATAACAATCTATTGCTGTAGGAGTCCATCTTCTAACTGCGACAGCTCTTCCCATATCACGACTTCTAAACAATATTTTCCCCTCCAATACGAAATACTATTTTAATACCCATTTAATAAAGTACCAGAATGATCTTTATAAATTCGTATTTAATTTTTACAACTACCCCAAGAGGCTCATCGAGCCTTGTTCAAATTCTATTATAAGGAGTAAGAATCTTTTTGCAAGAGGGTTTTAAGCACAATATTACATTTTGAAACAATCAACTCAATCATGCATTACTGCTACATTTCAAGTATATTAAACATGATACATCATAAGCTATGACATGATTGCAGGTATAGGCAACCATGAAAACATGCACCGAACATGGTTTTTCATGGTTCAGAATACCTGATTTTTCAATTAAGAAATGTAACATTTCTAAGCATGGGCATGCCTCAATGTCATGTATAGACTTTTTTACTCAATAAATCTATACAATAATTTGTTTATAGAATATATTTAAGATAAAATTTATAAAGAAAGAGATTATTAAGTAGGATAGTTTATTATGGAAAATGAAGGTTTTGTTGAAGATGGTTTTATTATTGATTTAAGCAATGCAAAAGATGCAGCTGAAATTATATATGAACTAAGCAGTATACTAGATATGCCTGAAGCCAAAGAAAAGAAAATATGCCTAAAGCTTGGAAATATTGACTTAAGTCAATCACAGCTTTTAAGTATTAAGTCTTTGATTAGTTCTATGCTTTCAGAACTGGCTTTTATTGATACTAATTCAGAAAAAACAGAATTATCTGCATTAAATTTAGGAGTAATAGTATCTCAGCTTACAAATGAAATAGAAATTCAAGTTCCGGAACTTGAATTTACACATGACTCAAATGATACAGAAATTGACGAATCAAAAGATAGTTCTTCATATGAATTAATAGAACAGCAAGAAATTAAAGAAGAAAAAATTGAAGTTATAGAAAAATCCGAAGAAGAGCTTAAAGCTGAAGAAAGACTTGAAGAACTAATTAATGAAGAAAACGATAAAGTAACAGAAAAAGAAGCTTGTATATATGAAATATCAAAACTTCCAACTTTATACTTGCAACAAACACTTCGCTCAGGACAGACTATGAGCTATGACGGTAATATAGTACTAATAGGAGATGCAAACCCTGGAAGTGAAATTATTGCAAAAGGAGACATAACTGTTTGGGGAATTTTAGGTGGAATTGCACATGCAGGAGCAAGAGGAAATGATTTTGCAAAAATCAGAGCCTTAAAATTAAATGCAATTCAACTTAGAATCTCGGGTTTTTATGCAAGACGACCAGATTCTATAAATATTCCATTTATTCAGAGAACAAATGAGTTTACTCCTGAAGAAGCAAAAGTTTGGAATAAAGAAATTTCAATAAATAAAATTTACGAAAAATAAACAAAAGTAATAACGATTAATACAGTAAGGGCACGAAACGATTTCGTGTAAAGGTGAAAAAATGAGTGGTCGAGTAATAGTAATAACATCCGGTAAAGGTGGGGTAGGTAAAACAACAACCAGTGCCAATATAGGAACAGCACTTGCCAAAGCAGGACAAAAAGTTGTACTAATAGACACAGATATAGGACTAAGGAACTTAGATTTACTTTTAGGGCTTGAAAATAGAATTGTTTACACAATTGTTGATGTAGTTGAAGAACGTTGCAAACTGAAACAAGCATTGGTTAAAGATAAGAAAAATCCTAACCTTTGTTTACTTGCGGCAGCACAAACCAGAGATAAAAGTGCGTTAAGTCAAGAACAATTAAAATCAATATGCGAAGAATTAAAAGAAGATAATGATTATATTATTGTAGACTGTCCTGCCGGTATTGAACAAGGGTTTCAAAATGCAGTAGCAGGTGCAAACGAAGCTATTGTTGTAACAACTCCTGAGATGTCTGCTGTTCGTGATGCAGATAGAATTATCGGGCTTTTGGAAGCAAAGGAAGAAATTGAATCTTATAAGCTTCTTTTGAACAGAGTCAGACCTAGTCTTATAAAAACAAATGATATGATGAGCGTTGATGATGTGGTTGATATCTTATCATGCCCGCTGATAGGTATAATACCTGAAGACATAGGCGTTATAACCTCTACAAATAAGGGTGAACCGGTTGTTAATGATGAAAAATCTCTTGCAGGAAAAGCTTACCAAAATGTAGCCAAAAGAATAATGGGCGAGGAAGTTGATTTTCTTAATCTTGACGAACCAAAAAGTGTTGTGGAAAAAGTTAAAAAGTTCTTTACCAAACTTTTTAGTAAGGAGCAACAATAATGAGAGAAATATTTACAGAGTTATATAAAAAAGTTCTTGGATTTTTCCAAGCGCAAGAAAAAGGAACAGAATCAAAAACAGTTGCGGTAAATCGTATGAAACTTGTTTTGATGCAGGATAGAACAAATTTAACTCCGCTTTTACTTGAAAAACTAAGAGGCGAAATGATTGATGTTCTATCAAAATATGTTGAAATGGATAAAGATGCTCTTGAACTTAATTTTGAACAAGAAGGAGATCAAATGGCCCTTATGCTTTCTATTCCGGTAATAAGAGCCAAGGAAGAAGAAGAAATTAATGCACTGATTGAAGCAGAAAAAAAGACAAAAGAAGAATCTGAAAAAGAAATGGAAGAAGACACTGAAATTTCAGAAACTAAAGAAGAAGGACAACAAGAAGAAGATGAATCTATAGAATACTCTGAAGAAACTTCTGAAAAAGAAGAAGAAAATGAAACTCTAGAAACTGAAGAAGAAGAACAAGAAAAGGAAGAAACTGAAGTAGAAGAAAAACCTTCAGGAAAAACAAAGAAAAGAAATAAGAATGAAAATTAATACTATAAATCAACAATCTTTCATAAAAGTTCCGACTATTTTAAGCAAAAATAAAATGAAATCAGCAATTGAAAATATGACCGGAATAAAAAGAAATAATATAATAGCTGATACTTGGTTATATGATAATGATGCTAATTATCTTATGGTGTTATACAAATATTTAAAAAGCCATCTGGAATTATATTATGATTTTATAATCAAAAAACATAATATGAAAAAATAATTTAAAGAATAAAAGAGAAAATTTGGATTTTTCTCTTTTATTCTTTAGTATATCATTTACTATTTACACCTAACCCAAATATAGCAAAATCAAATTTAACAGGATCTTTTGAATCAAAATTTTTAAGATTATTTGTTAACTCAATGACAGCTTTAAAGTCGTTACTGCTTCGTTTCAATAATCCCATTTCCCTTGATAATCTTGCTACATGAACATCTAATGGGATTAAAAGTTCACTTGTGCTAATAAATTTCCATATTCCTAAATCAACAGGAGGTTTCCTCACCATCCAACGCAAAAACATACACATACGTTTCATTGCACCAGAATTTTTTGGGTTCGGAATAAGATGATAGAATCCTTGCCCCACTTGGCTTTTCACGTTTGCATAAAAATAATCAGTAACAGTTTGGAACATATTTAAAACAGAATTATCTATATTATACCCGTACTCAAACAAATCTTTCAGTCTTTTATTTTCTTTGTATAATTTCTGTAAAATACTAAAAACCTCAATAATATCAAAATCTTTTGCAAAACGATAATTAAAACCCTTTAATGTCTTAGGATTAAAATTTAAAACATATTCTAAAGGCTTATTATCCATTATCGAAAATAACTCTTCTAATTTTTTTATAAAAACTTTTCTGCTCCCAAAAGCGAATAAAGAGGATATAAATCCAACAAGCTCAATATCTTTATCATTATTAAATTTATGTAAAAATTGAATCGGATCATCTTTAATAAAAGATTCAACCTCGTATTTTTCAGTTAAATATTCCAATTCATTTTTAATATTATTGTGATTCATTTTTTCTCTTATTATATCGAATTTTTATTTTCTTCTATTCTGCCAAAAGTCATTCAACATCTTATCACATGGTTCTTCCATTATTCCACTATAAACTTTTAATTTTGAACTGGAATGTTTTCTCAAATCAATTGCAGAACCTAGCGCACCGTATTGCTTATCAAATGAGCCAAAATAAACTGATTTAATCCTTGATTGTAAAATTGCCCATGCACACATTGGACAAGGCTCAAGTGTCACATATAATTCACAATCATCCAATCGCCAATTACCAAGTTTTTTCGATGCTTTTTCCATAGCAAGAATTTCAGCATGAGAAGTTATATAGTTTGTTTTTTCTCGCTTATTAAAAGCCGATGCAATGATTTCTCCATTTTTAACTATTATTGCACCAACCGGTATATCATTGCCCGATTCTTGTGCTAAATCTATTGCTTTTTGCATAAAATTATTCATAAATTTTACTATTCCGGTTTATAAAAAGGTAATTTAATTTCGACTACAAACCCTTCTTTTTCATTTGAATACAATTTTATTTCACCATTCATTGCTTCGGCAAGTCCTTTAACAATAAATAAGCCTAAACCTGTTCCTCTGGTTGTACGGGTTGTTTTATCGTCTATCCTTGTAAATTTCTCAAATAATTTATTTAATTTATTTTCCGGTATTGCTTCACATTGATTTTTTACATAAATTTTGGCAAAAACACCTTCAATAATTCCATCTATAGTTATCAAGGAATTTTCTTCGGAATATTTTACTGCATTTTCTAAAAGATTAACTAAAATTTGTTCAAATCTATCTTTATCAGCAATTATCAGAGGAAAATCATCTGAAATGTTATTAATAATGCCCCTTGCTTCAATATTGACAAGAGTAATAGCAGATTCAATTATTTTATTCACCCATAATGGTTCAAGACTTACTCTTATTCTTTCCCCTTCGATATCGGGTATTACAAGCAAATCTTCGACCATTCTTGATAATCTTTCGGACTGTTTTTTTATTGTTCTTAAAGATTTTTGTTTAGTTTCTTCATCAATTTCTATATCTTGTCTTAAAAGTCTTGAAGTATAACCTTGAATGCTTGTAAGAGGAGTCCTAAACTCATGACTAACAGTGTCAATAAGGTTTGATCTAAAATCATTTAAATCTTTAAGTTCGGCATTTTTTCTTTTTAACTGAAGGTAAGATTTATGGATTTGACTCGCCATTCTATTAAATTCAAATGCTAAAAATATTATTTCATAAGGGGTAAAAACATTTGTTAAAAGTCTTATTCTTCTTTGATAATTTCCTTTGGAGATTGCGATAATACCTTTAAATAATTGTCTAATATTTATATACAAATAATAAGTATATAAACCGACAACAAAAATTACGGTCAATGATGCTATTGTTACTGCAAGAATAATTTTAAACCTATTTTCATTAATTGCTTTTTTGGTAATATTTCTTGTAGTATTTACTATAATTATTATATCAGGGTTTGTTTTTTTAATATATACCATCGGCTGATTTTTAATTTTGCCGAAAATAACCGGAACATCTTTCTTCAGTTTTTTCGGCAAATATTTAATTGTTGTTTGAAAATCTTTTTCCTTGTAATTATGTTCAGCGATTAATTCTCCTTTATGAGAGAGCACATAAATTTGTCTTTCTTCATCGCGCATAGACCTAAAAAGTTTATCTTTAACAAAATCAACATCAAAACTTGCAACTAAAAATTTTCCGCTTTTCATAGTTGTATAAATAGAGTAAGAATTATTTATTAAATTTTCTTCGTGTAATTCTAATAATTCTTCGGGTCTATTCAAGATTTTTATATCTTTAAACTCAGGAGATTTTTTTATAACAAGTTTTAAATATCTTTTTTTCGTATCTGTTCCTGACAAAAACTCTTGTGCATTTTTAATTTGATTAAGTTCATTTAAAGATGAATTTATAAACACATCAACTTCTTCTGAAACAACTTTTGCAATTAATACTGCAGAGTCTCTAAGTTGAGAACGAATAGATTGTTGATTAATATTATTGATTATAAAACCGCTTATCGCCATAGGAATAATCACGGCAAAAAGTAATACTATTAATATTTGTTCTATAATTTTTAATCTTCTGATTTTTTTTATAAATTTTATCATTTTATTTCTTACAAAAAGCCTTTATATAACTTTATGCATCCTTAAAAGGAGTAAGTTTATATCCTACATTTGTTACCGTATGAAGATATTTAGGGTTTTTAACATCCGGTTCGATTTTATTTCTTAAACCTCCTACATGAACTCTAAGCATTCTTACGTCTTCATTTCTATCATAACCCCATACCTCATCAAGCAAAGTTGCTAAAGTTACGGCATTATTAAAGTGTTGCATAAGACAATACAAAATTTCAAATTCTGTAGGGGTTAATTTTATTCTTTTATTCACAACAACGCACTCTAAACTTTCAGGAAAAATCTCAATATCTCCGACATGTAAAACTTCATCAGATAAATTATTTTTATCTTCAACCTGATTTCTTCTTAACAATACTCTTATTCTCAACAAAACTTCCTGAATATCAAAAGGCTTAACCAGATAATCATCAGCTCCACAATCAAAACCTTCTGTTTTATCATTTATCGTTCCCTTAGCTGTAAGCATAAGAATAGGAATAGAAAGTTTTGCCTGACGAATATTTTTACAAACATCAAATCCATTCATTTTTGGCATCATTACATCAAGTAAAATCAAATCATAAGTATTATTTAAAGCTTTATTTAGTCCTTCAAGCCCATCTTTTGCTATATCAACATAATAACCGCTTTGTGAAATATCAAACTCGAGTAATTCTCTTATTTCATTGTCATCATCAACAATTAATATTCTTTTTCGTGCTTTGTCCATAAAAATACCTCCATACAATATTACATTAATTGCTCGGAGGTTACAAGTATTTTATAAAAATTTTATATCGTCTGCAAAATTAAACTTATATCAAGTCTGCAGTACTGAACTTTCTTTGTCTGTATGCAAATTGTAGTAAAAATTTTCTCATTTTTTCTCTCTTAATATACTCTCATATATATAAAGTATATACTAATTTAAAAATTGCTCCTTTTTTATCTTTTGTTACAAAGTATTACATACAATTTATAATTAAAAAATATTTACTTGGAAATTTAAATAACTTAGCAAGCAGACCACTTTTATTATTTACAAAAATATAGTATGATTTAATAAAAACACATTTAGGGGGATTAATGAAAAGAATGCATCAATTATTTTTTCAAAAAACATCATTTTTTTTATCAATAATAAGTAATTTTATACAACCAAAATTAATTTATAAATTTAAGTTAGTCACACTTTTATTCATTCTGTTCTTTACCTTTGGTAACGAGGTTTTCGCATTTGATTATAATGTATATAAATTAGATAATGGTCAAACAGTAATTATAAAACAGGTTAAAAATAATCCTATTGTCGTAATTGACACATGGATTAAAACAGGATCAATAAATGAAAATGACAAGAACACCGGCGTTTCACATTTTTTAGAACATTTATTCTTTAAAGGAACAGAAAACCATCCCCCTGGGGATTTTGACAAAATTTTAGAGTCAAAAGGAGCAATAACAAATGCTGCAACAAGTAAAGATTTTACGCATTATTATATTACTATTCCTTCCAAATACTTTGATTTAGCAATGGATCTTCATTCAGATATGCTTTTAAATCCATTAATTCCAAGAAAAGAATTAGAAAAAGAAAGAAAAGTAGTTATGGAAGAAATTGCAAAAGATGCCAACAATCCTAACGAAAAACTTTATGAAAACTTAATAGATATGATGTATAAAACACATCCCTACAAGAGAAAAGTTTTAGGCACAAATGAAGTTATAGGAAAAATTACAAGAGAAGAAATTTTAGATTACTATAATACTTATTATGGGCCTCAAAATATGATTACAATAATAATAGGTGATGTTGACCCAAATCATGCATTATGTAAAGTAAAAGAACAATTTCAAAAAAAATCTTCAAAACCAGTAAAAAATATTAATAAACCCGAGAAACCTCTATCAGCAAAAATAACCAAAACAGAATATCAAAACGTTAATAGCGGATATATGTATATCGGCTATAGAAGTGTTAATGCACTAAATCCTGATACATACGCTTTAGATGTACTTGCAACAATACTTGGAGAAGGACGCTCTTCTATTTTATATCAAACAATAAAGGAGCAAAAACAACTTGCCGAATCAATCTATGCAAATAATTCAACATACAAAGAAGATGGTCTTTTTATAATCAAATCCACATTTAATCCAGAAAATACCGATAAACTGCAAAAAGCAATATTCGAACAAATAACAAAAATACAAAAAGAAGGAATAACTCCTGAACAATTGCAAATAGCAAAAAAAATTATTGAAAGAGATACTTATTTTTCACGAGAATCAATTGGAAATATTGCATCAGAAATAGGTTATATGACGGTATTAACAGAGAATCCTAAATACTTTGATGAATATTTAAATAATATCAATAAAGTTAATATAAATGATGTTAAAAAAATGGCAAATATTTATTTAAACCAAAACAAATGTGCTATTTCAATAGTATTACCGGAGAATAAAAAGTTAACTTCTTTAAAAAAACCTATTAAAAATTATTCATTGCAACTTACAAAAGAAATTCCATCTACAAAAAAATATGTTTTTAATAATGGATTAACAATGCTTGTAAGTCCTAATGAACTTAACGATATTGTTGGAATCAGCATATACGTAAAAGGTGGAGAATTTCTTGAAAAAATACCCGGTACTGCCGATATTATGGCAAGTGTAATGATGAAAGGTACTAAAAATTATTCTTCGCTGGAGCTAGCAAAAACACTTGAAGAAAACGGAATTAAAATTTCGCCTTCATCTTCAAGTGATAATTTTTTAATAAATATCTTAACAACAAAAGATCAATTGACAAAAACATTTGAAATCCTAAACGAAATTGTTAATAACGCCAACTTTGATGATTATGAAATTGAAAAAAATAAAAATCTTACGCTAAGTTCGATTATTAAATCAAGAGATATTCCTTTAAATATAGCTATTGAAGAATACAAATATTTAATCTTTGAAAATTCAGTTTATTCAAACGGCTCTAAAGTTTTTGAAAAAACTATACCAAAAATTCAAAAAGATAATATTCTTGACTATTATAATAATCTTTTTAACCCTAAAAATATTGTTATTTCTGTAAACGGAAATATAAAAGAGAATGAAATAAGTAAACAACTTTATGAAATTTTTTCGTCAGAAAAAAATAAAGATTCTGCAGAATTTATTTATAATAATTATGCAACAAAAATTTATCCGCTTTCTTCACCAAAAATATCTACTAAAGAAATAAAAAATCTTCAGACAGCTTGGATAATTCTGGGTTGGCAAACAACAGGTGTTTTAAACCAAAAAGACTCTGCAACTTTACAAATAATCAATTCAATTCTGGGTTCAGGTATGAGTTCAAGATTATTCAAAAATCTTAGGGATAAAGAAGGGCTTGCTTATCAAATTGGTTCAAGTTATTCTCCAAAAATATTAAAAGGTTCTTTTACAATGTACATAGGTACAAATCCTAAAAATATAAATAGTGCAAAAGAAAAAATGTTAGCAGAAATAAACAAATTTAAAACAGAATTTGTAAGCGATAAAGAATTACTTGAGGCTAAAGAAAAAATAATCGGAAATTATCTGCTTTCACAAGAAACAAATTTAGAAAAAGCATCAACAGTAGGATGGTTTGAAACATCCGGCAGAGGTTTTGATTTCAAAGATAAATATGAAAAATTAATTACTTCAATAACTGCTTCTGATGTTATTGAAGTTGCAAATAAATATTTTAACGAAAACTTTGTAACATCAATAGTTAAAGGGAAAGAATAATAAATTTATTTTAATTCTTCTAATGCTTTTTGACAATCTTCATCACAAGGTGCTTTGCCATGCCATCCGCATTGATTTTCCATAAAGCTTACGCCTTTACCTTTAATTGTATTGGCTATTATTGCCGTTGGTTTATCGGATTTTTTTGATGCTTCGAGTGCATCATATATTTGCTCAATATCATGACCATTGATTACATTTACTTCCCAATTAAATGCTTCAAGTTTTTTATCTAAAGGATTAAGATTTTTAATTTTATCTGTGGATCCATCTATTTGAAGATTATTTCTATCAATTATTACGCTAAGATTATTCAATCCTCGATGAGGCGCATGCATAAATGCCTCCCAACAACTTCCCTCTTGGAGTTCACCATCACCTAACAAAGTAAAAACGTGAGCCGGATTTTTATCTAATTTCAAAGAAAGAGCTATACCACAAGCCATTGACAATCCCTGCCCAAGTGAACCCGTAGGAACTTCTATTCCCGGAAGATGCGTATTTGGATGCCCCTGCAGTTTTGAACCCAAATGCCTGAAACTCAATAATTCACACTCATCAAAAAAACCTCGCCCTGCCAATACCGAATACAAAGCCGCAGACGCATGTCCTTTTGACAATACAAATCTATCACGTTCATTATGATTAGGAGATTTGTTCCATTGGGGGAAATTTTTCATAACTTTTTCATACAATACGGTTAAAATTTCAATAGCAGAAAGACCACCACCGGGATGTCCTGATTTTGCGCAATGAATCATTTTTATAACATTGCATCTATTATATCTGCACAAATCCTGAATTCGTAATATTTCAGTTTTATCCATTTTTTTCCCTTTACTTTTTATTAAATAATACTCTAAAAAGAAATCTCGGCAAAGTAGGAAAAATTCTGTTTAATCTTTTTGGTTCTTTTATTGTCCTATAAAGCCATTCTATGCCTAATTTTTGATATATAACAGGTGCCCTTTGAACTTCTCCCGACCATATATCAAAACTGCCCCCTACACCGATCATAACTGAACGTGGCAGTAATTCTCTTGCATCAGCAATAAATTCTTCTTGTTTTGGAGAGCCCAATGCTACTAAAACAAATTGTGGCGATTTTTCTTTTAATTCTTGTAAAACATTTAATCTATTTTCGAAATAACCATCTTGAGAATATACTATTTTGAGATTCTTGTTTTCTTTTTGTAAATTTTCAATTGCTTTTTGAAGAATATGAGGCTTTGCACCAATTAAAGCTATAGAAAAATTATTCTTTGCACATTTTTTAATTAACTCATGACTAAATTCAATTCCCGCAATTCTTTTGGTTTTAATTCCTTTAATTTTTAGTCCTATTTCTATTCCAACACCATCAGGGATTATTAAATCAGCATTTTTGATTATATCTGCAAATTTGGGATTTTGTAAAGCAAATTCAATCATTTCCGGATTTATAGTAACAATTTGCCCGCCCTTTTTAAATTCTATTAAAAGTTTTGCATAATTAACAGCACTTTCAAAATTAAAAGTATCTATATCAAACCCTAATAAATTAACCGTTTTTCTCTCCATAATTATTATTATAACCAAACAAAGATAATTCGTAAAGAAATTAACATTAAACTGTTTTTATGTTAATATTTTATAAAATATCTATCTTAAAGGTATATATGCAAAATAAATTTTTTATCTTAATTTTATTATTTTTTTTAATTTGTCCCATTGTTAATGCGGCTGAAGGCTATAAAGGAACAGGATATAAAAGTAATGCAGGATATTCCTCTAAAGGAAAAGGTTATAATGGAAATACGGGATATTCAAATATAGAGAAAGGTTACAATAAAACAGATCAAAATTTTATAATTGACCAAAATAAATTGAATAAAGAAATACAAAAATCTATGCAAGCAGACCCGCAACTTATTGAAAAGAGCAGACAAGAAGCTCAACAATACGTTAACCAACATCCTGAACTTATCTTACAATTTCAAAATATGGTTGAAAAGCAAATGGGTAAGTAATTTAGTATTAATTAAAAGGAGTATTATTATGAAAAAATTTTTAACAATCCTATGTTTACTTTCTTTTTGTAGTTTTTTACCAGTATATAGCGCTGAAGGCTATAGTGGAACAGGGTATAAAAGTAACACAGGATATTCCTCTAAAGGAAAGGGTTACACCGGTAATGCAGGATATTCCAATTCCGGTGAAAAAACATTGAAACAAAAAGATTATAAGCAAAAATGTAACAAAGAAAGAAAATATAGAAATTGCAAAGAAAATTCTAAAAAAAACAAATGTATAAAAAATAATTGTAAAAAAAACAAAATGCATAAAAGACTAAATAAAAGTACAGAGTAAAATACTCTGTACTTTTATTTAGTCTTAATTAACTTATCGAGTCTTAAATCGTTATATAGTCTTGAAAAAGCAGAATAGAAAACCCCAAATATACCATGGTCTTGTATTTCTTCATGGTTTGTTGTGTTAACCCATTTTTTATTATTAAACAGGCCTTTTTCTTTTAAAATAACAACGATATCTCCGTCACTGTTATTTAAAACTTTATATTTAAGATTCAATCTTGGTGCAGAGGTTTCTCTAAATATTTCTAAGTCTCTTTTTATAAATTTTGAATACATGCCAAGCTTTTTTTCATTGTATGTTACAGAAATTTTTCCGATATTTTTTTTAGGTAAAGTTATTCTCATATATCCGCCTATTTTTTAACAATACAATTGTATCATACTAAAAAATTTTAGTACTGTTTCTAAATCCATATTCTTTAGAAATAGTTCTCCCAATTTTTTCTATTTTTGCAGAAATACAACCGCGACATTTATCAGGTGAATCATTTACGCAAATTTTTCCGGGATAAATTTCATAAAATTTTCTATATTCACCTTGGGTAACATTTGGCATTACAACATTTGCTCCGCTTTGTAGAGCAATAATTCTGCCATTAGAATTTAAAGTTTCCATAGCAGTTGTTGCAGGTATGTTTATATCTGGCAACAACAAACGGGTAATAGCCATAACCTTAAGAGCCATTTCAAAAGTTCCACCCTTCTCATCTTTTAATGGTGTATTTTCATTTGGAATAAATGGCCCTATTCCAATCATGTCCGCATTTATTTCTTTAAAAAACAGAATATCTTCGGCAAGTGATTCTAAAGTTTGTTCTGGAATTCCTACAAGGCAACCTGTTCCTACTTCATAACCAAGTTCTTTTAAGTCTTTTAAACATCTTAAACGATCTTCCCAATCCATATCAGGATCAAGTTTATGGTATAAATTTTTATCCGTTGTTTCAATTCTTATTAAAAATCTGTCTGCACCTGCTTCTTTATATGCTTTATACTCGTCAAAAGTTTTTTCGCCTATACTTAAAGTTATTGCAACATCTAATTTTTTTATTTCAGAAATTATATTCTTCATTTTATCCAATGTAAAATAAGGGTCTTCTCCTGATTGGAGAACAAGCGTCTTATATCCTAATTCACTGGCATCTTTTGCAAATTTTATAATTTGATCTTGCGAAAGCCTATATCTTGTTATATTCTTGTTATCTCTTCTAAATCCGCAGTAAAGACAATTTTGTTTGCAATAGTTTGAAAATTCAATTAAGCCCCTAAGATGTATTTCATTTCCGACATATTTTCTTCTAACTTCATCTGCAGTAATAAATAGCTTTTCAGAATCACTCTCAAGTAACTTTATAATTTCATTTTTGGTTAAATTATGTTTATTTTGGGCTTTTTTAATTATTTCTTCAATCATACTCAAATTATAGCATAAATGCTATCTGTACTAATTCTGTTTGATTTTGTAGTTTAAGCTTACATCTGTACAGTTCTTAAAATAGTATAGTATCTGTAATCACCATAATAAACAACTATAGAAACAAATTTATTATCTAAATCATTAACCTCTAAATATGTCTGGACTGGAGGTTTTCTTTTTGCTCTTTTAAAATGTTTACCAATAAAATTATAAAAACCATTCTTTGTTCTTTGCCACAGATTAAGTTTTAGTTTAGGAATATGCGCTTCATAAAAACCTTCAGGAACAAACTCTTTTTTATAAATCGGAATAATATATTTAACAATCCCACAATCTTTAAAGAGAAGATAATAATCACCTTTGTATTCTCTTGGTGTTAAATCATAATATCCCGGCATTATTGTAACGCTTTTAAAATATAAGGGAGAGCATAACCGTAAAAGAGGATAAATTGAATAGGATGCATCTTTATTATCATAATAATGACCGGGATCTATTCCATGTATATATGAAAATTTCGGAACTTCCATATTCATGTATATTTGCCTATAATCAGGTTCATATGCATAACATGTGTTTGAAAACAAAATAATAATATATAAAATAAAAATAAATTTTTTCATATTAGTATTTTAACAATCCTGCTAAAAAAGACATCCTTCTTTCGCTGTAACGAAAGAAGGATGTTATATCTTTATTTTAATTAAACTGTTGTAGAAAGAGAGGGGGCAATTTGTATAAATTGTCTTACCAGATTTGCATCCCACTGAATTCCGGCACCCATTTTTAAAATTTCACAAGCTTTTTGCACACTCAAACCTTTTCTATATGGCCTGTCACTTATTAAAGCATGATATGCATCAGCTATTGAAACAATTCTTGCAGACAAAGGTATTTCTTCCCCTTTAAGCTTCTCAGGATAACCAGAACCATCCCAATGTTCATGGTGATATTTTACTATAGGAATTAAATCTCTTAAGGCTTCATTTGGCATCAAAACTTTTTCTGCACCAATTACAGGGTGTTGTTTCATAATTTCCCATTCTTCTTCTGAAAGATGAGTCGGTTTTTTAAGAACATTTTCAGGTATACCAATTTTTCCTACATCATGCAACAACGCTCCAAGCAGAATGCGTTCGACTTCAGATTCAGGAAGATTAATTGCTCTTGCAAGAGCTTCCGAATACCTTGATACAGAAGTAGAATGACCTTTTGTATAAGTATCTTTTGCATCTATAGCACTTGCCAAAGATGTAACCATTTCCATTAGATGATTTTGAGAAATTATTTGTTCGTTATTAAATTTATGCACAAGTTCATCTTCAAAATTCACTCCTATTTGAGAATGACGCTTTGTAAGAACTTCGGCAAAAGAATTTAGTGCCATATCATCCCAAAAATTAAAATCTAACGAACTTATAATTGCAGACATTCCATCTTTATAACCTTTGGATTGGGAAATATACATTGCCTGTTCAGCTAAAATAAGCAATTTTTCCTGATCTCTGGTACATTCCGGATAAGTTGCAACACCAACTGATACTTTTACAGGTCCAACATCATCAACAAAACAGCAGGATAGACTGTATGTCAAATATTCTGCAATATATTTTGCTTCATCTGTATCAGTATCAGGTAATATAACGGCTATTTCATCGCCACCGTATCTTCCGGCTATATCTGAATTTCTGATATTTTGTTTTATTTTTTCTGAAACTAATTTTATTACTTCATCACCTTTAGCATGTCCCAGTTCTCTATTAATTTTTGAAATATTATTTATATCCATCATAATAACTGATAATTGAGAACCTCTTTTTTGAGCTTTAGCAAGCTCATTTGAAAGGACTTCTTGAAAACCTCTGTGGTTACTTAATAATGTTAGAGAATCTACATTGGTGTTTTCATTTACTTTCTCTAAAAGCTCAAAATTATGCATAAATAATGCAAAATAATTTGATAAAAATGAATATAAATCTAAATTATCTTTTATATTATTATCGCCTATAAGCATTACACCTATACAATTATTAACTGAAAGCAAAGGTATAATAGCTACTGACGAATTTTGCAAATAAGGAATATTTAAAAATTTAGAATCCATTTTTACAACTGGGCATCTGCTTTTGAAACTTTCTATAATTGGATTTTCCGTCTCGGAACAAAAAATTCTTGAAGAATATGTTCCTCCGATTTTATCTATTAACTTTAAATTAAAATAATTTGCCTGACTATGGTAACTTCCATATGCAGTAAAAAAACAATTTAATTTATTGGACAAAATATTATGAATAGAATAGAAAAATTCATTTATATTTGTTTTATTCTTTAAAGTTTCATTTAAAGATTGTATTATATCTTGATAATCAACTGTAGAAAATGTCTTTCTTACATTAAAACTATAACTGCCATATGTTTTATTCACAGTTGTTCTATTGTTTAAAGAATTTATGCGAGCAATAATCCCATTACTTATGGGATTAGCACAGTTGGTTGTTTTATTATATAAAACTTCCTTATTCTCGGCTAATTGATTTTCATTATTCAAATTCACTACCTTACCACAATTCTAGTAATCAATAATTAATCATTGATTATTTATTATAAAACATGAATTGCGAATATTTTGCTAAATTTTCAAAAAAATTAACATTTATGTTATAATATTAACTTTAATGAAGTTTTTTTACAATACATTGAGAAATGTAATAATTTTAAGTTAAATTTGAAAAAATAAGCTATTTTTCTCTATAAAGGACTATATCATCTTTTTCTACAGCTATTATATCAAAGTCTTCATCCCAATATATACAGCCATTTACATTAATATTATGATATTTATATAAATTATCACTTGCCATTTTGACATATTCTTCAAAATGTTCCGGATTATTTTGAGCAAGATTCTTAATAATTTTATTTAAAATAGCAGTGCTACCGGCAAGTGTTCCATTTTTTGAAGTTGCCTTTTCTCCATCGTAAAAAATTCTTTTTCCGGCAAAATCAGTTTCAGACAAATTACTTTGTGCAATTGGAAGTGAATCTGATACTAAAATTATTTTATCAATTGGTTTGGTTTTAAAAACTAATTTTAAAATATCTTCACTTAAATGTATTCCGTCAGCAATAATTTCTGTATAAATTTTATCATTATTTAATGCTGAAAGAGCAGTAGAACCTTCTTTATGGCTTATACCTTTCATTGCATTAAACAAATGTGTAACTCCTGTACAATTATCCAGATTATCTCCTAAGCAATGACCTGCCTGAACAGAAATTCCTTTCATAATTAAATGCTTTGATAATTCTCCATTTTTATCAAGTTCGGGGGCAAGAGTAACTATTTTTATAAAATTATCTTCTATCAATTTATAATTTTCAATATTCGGATTTAGAAATAACTTTTCATCATGAATACCTTTTTTTTGGGGATTAATAAAAATCCCCTCAATATGAATTCCAAGAATTTCAGCCATTTCTGAATTTTTTTGTTCCAGCTGCATTTCTTTCGCTTTTTTAATTCGCTCTACTTGACGTTTAATGTTTTTAACACTGTCAGTAACAAGTGTTGGATAAAATCCGCCTATTCCATTATGCAAAAGCTTTTTTGATAATTTTATAATGTCTTCACTCTCACAGGTTGAAAAATCAACACCAAAACATCCATGAAAATGTTGTTCCACAAGCAAATTTGTTTTATAAAAATTTCTATAATCTATTTCATTCACTAGTTTACCTATCGATACCCAAAAAAACTTTTCTTGCTTCTTCTCTATCATCAAAATGAATTGTTTTATCTTTTAATATTTGATAATCTTCATGACCTTTGCCTGCTATTACTATAACATCCTCCTTAGTTGAAATATTCTTTAAAAGTTCTATTGCTTTTTTTCTATCCGGTTCCACAAATAATTTCTCGGTAGTTATAGATTTTAGCCCGGCGAGAATATCTGTAATAATTTGTTGTGGGTCCTCGCTTCTCGGATTATCAGAAGTTATAACTATTTTATCTGATAATTCTTCAGCAATCGCTCCCATTTTAGGACGTTTAGTAGCATCTCTATC
The DNA here is from genome assembly GCA_964391675.1 of uncultured Muribaculaceae bacterium. Classification (GTDB taxonomy): domain Bacteria; phylum Cyanobacteriota; class Vampirovibrionia; order Gastranaerophilales; family Gastranaerophilaceae; genus CAYMMX01. The sequence goes on from CAYMMX010000001.1 coordinate 82,634, forward strand.
CCCCCCACATCCAAAAAGACATATGAGTTTTGAACCATTTCTCTTTATCTCTCTTGCTGCCTTTAAAACATTTTCTAAACCGTCAGGAGTATGAGCATAGTCAACAATTACTAAAGGGTTTTTAGCAACTATTTCAAATCTCCCTGCAACACCTTTAGTTATTTCAAGAGGTTTTATGCATAAATCAAGATCTATATTTAAAGCCAACCCTACAGCTATTGCTGCTAAAACATTATAAACACTAAATAAACCATTCATCTGAAGTTTTATAGATTTTTTACCAAAATCTTTTGTATCGCAAACAAAATGAGCCCCTGATAGAGTAAAATCAACATTTTTAGCCATTATATCTGCTGTATTTTTAATTCCGTAGGTTAAAATTCTTACTCCATTAGGTATTATTTTTATAAATCTGTCGGCATATTTATCATCTGCATTTATTATCGCAAATGAACCTGATTTTAAATTTTTAAATAAAATAGATTTAGCCTGAAAGTAATTATCCATTGTTATATGATAATCGAGGTGATCTTGTGTTAAATTTGTAAGAACTGCTCCTTTAAAAATACACCCACCAACTCTGTTTTGTTCAAGTGCATGAGAGCTAACTTCCATAACAACTTTTTTAATTTTTTTACCTATGATTCTACTTAATAAAGACTGAAGTTCAGGCGCTTGAGGGGTTGTATGCTTTGCCTCTTTATAATCTTCATCTGAAGTAAGTTTATAACCCAAAGTCCCTATAAGAGCACATTTTTCTTTTTTTTCTTCTAATATTTTCTGAACTAAATGTGTTACTGTTGTTTTTCCGTTTGTTCCCGTAATTCCTATTAAATTAAGATGTTTTGAAGGATAATCATAGAATTTATTTGCAATATCAGCAATTTGTTTTCTGGTTGATTTTACAACAATCTGAGGAAGATGCGTATCTAAAGGTTTTTCAACAAAAAAAGCTCTTGCTCCCGATTCGACAGCACTTTTAAAGAAAAGGTGTCCGTCTGAATGTTCACCTACAAGACAAGCAAAAATATTTCCTGATTTTGTTGTGTTGGAATTATAAGAAATACCGGTTATTTCAACATCTTCAAAGTTTATTAATTCTTCATATTGTAAATTTTCTATTAATGTTTCCAGTCTCATTTGCTTCTCCTTTTGCCTTTATAAGCAGTTGACATTTGATATAATTATATTAGCACAATATAATTATTTATCTGGTTTTAAGTTCATAATTCTCGCAATTTGACTTGCTATCTCTTTAAAAACAGGACCTGCAACCGTACTACCCCAAACATCTGATCCTGAAGCTGAATCTACAAGTACATAAATTAATATTTGTGGATTAGATGCTGGCAAATACCCAATCATGGAAGTATAAAGTTTATTTGAATAACCTGCTGCATTTTCTTTTGGTTTTTTTGATGTTCCTGTTTTTGCTGCAATGTTATACTTGTCCAACTTTACAGGAGCTTTTGAATTATTTATGCTTTCCGCAAGAATTTTTGTTATATTCCTAGCTGTTTCAGGAGTCATAACCTGTGTTCTGACAATTTTTTTCTCCGCTTCTTCAGAAGAATATTTAATTATATGAGGAGTAACTCTTACACCGTTATTTGCCAAAGCTGAAACTGCAGAAACCATTTGTATTGGAGTTACTGATGCACCATAACCATAACCCATTGCCGCATGAGTTGAAGAGTCCCATTTTTTCCAATTAGGAAGCAATCCTATAGATTCTCCGGGTAAATCTATTCCCGTCTTTGCACCCAATCCGAACTTTCTAAGCATATTGTAAAAGTCAATCGATGACATCATTTGGGCAACTTTAACAGAAGCAACATTACTTGAATGTTCAAATAAATAGAGTAAATTTATCCAGCCTGGGTAAGGATGCTTCGAATAATCATAATTTTTTATATCCCACCAACCGACTTTTATTTTACCTGTATCCAGTATTTTTGTAGATGGATTTATTTTTCCTAAAGCCATCGCTGAAGATATTGTTATTGTTTTAAAAGTTGAACCGGGAGGAAAAACATCCGTAAGTGTCCAGTTTTTAATTTGAGCCAATGATGCATTTTTGTAGTTATTTGGATCATAATAAGGATAAACGGCATATGCCAATATTTCACCATTTCTCGGATCCATTACAATAACAGTACCTCTTAGGGCTTGCTTTTTAAGAATCATTTTGTAAAGCTCTTGTTCACATATATGTTGAATTGCTGTATCAATAGTTAAAGTTAAACTTTTACCTTTTAGAGGTTTGGTAGTCGCAACAGGATCTGTTGAGAAACTATAAATAATTTTTCCATCAGGAGTTCTTTCTGTCGGAGAATTTTTTTCAACTTGCTCCAATAAATCTTTTGCTGTTAATTCAACACCTGAAGCAATATCTGCATCAAAATTGTAATATCCCAAAATATGCGATGCTAATGCTCCTTGAGGGTAAATTCGTTTATTTTTTTTGCCTAAACTTATTTCTCTCAAGCCAAGATTTTTTATTGCCTGAGCAGATGGTCTATCTATATCCTTTTTTAGGTTTATTATTTTTTCTTTCTTTGATAGTTTTTCTACCAACACCGATTTTGAAATTTTTAAGTAAGGAGCCAATAATTTAGCAAGTTCTTCAGGAGAATGGTCATATTCTTTAGGGTGTGCATATACATCATAAGTAATCTTATCTGAAGCAAGTTTTATTCCGTTTCTATCAAAAATATCACCACGCATTATGAAATTTCTTGAACTTCTTTGCCTTTTTGCTTTTAGTCTGTATTGCTTGATATCTACTATTTGGATTAAAAACAAATAAATTATCATTAGAATAGCAAAAAGAGCAAATGCTATTTGTATACATCCCAATCTTTTATCAAAAGTTTTAAATCTTTTTGCTTTATCGTCCATTATAATCTCCCTTGAATATTTATTTTAGCACAAGGAAATATTTTTGTATTTATAAGATATTATAAAATTCTATATATTCGCAAAAGGATCATTTTCTTTATAATAATTTTTTTTCTTAAAAATTTTATCATTTTTTCTTTTAGTTTTTTCGGATACATTTCTATATGCATTATTTATAGAAACTTTTGCTACAGGTTTTCTATTTTTTCTATCGTAAAAAGTAAGCCAAAATTTTCTTTTTATATTATCAACTGAAAAAGAAATTCTTCCTGCAACTCGATCACCAGGCTTAACTTGCTGAAACATTAGTGTAGTATCACCAAAAACAGAAGGGTGAAAAACAGAATTATAATCATTTATCAATGCTAAATCAAAACTTGAAAAAGTGTATTTACTCATATTCTTTATAGATAATGACAATGTTATTGTATTTAATTCACCAAAGGGATCTGCTTCGTAACTAATATTATTTATTTTAATATCTAAACCTTCGCATTTCATTTCATGTTGCATTAAAGCAGATTCTTTATATACAGGTAATGGTATTGCCGTATTTATTTTTACTCTTATCTCATCACCCGGTGCTATAAGAACATCTTTACCTTTTCTATATAATGATGCACATAAACCTATTGTTCCTCCTACTGCAGCACCACCTGCTATAGTATAACCCTGAGAAGCAATTGCGGCTTCAAGCCCAAACATATTAAGTGCTGCTATACCCCCTACAACACCACCTACAGCTGTATATCCCAAGTCTGTAGCAATAATTTTGGAAGATGCTTTTAAAGGATGCATTTTTGTTGACATTTGTCCTTCAATTGGAATCTCTCTACCATCAGGAGTCATAAGGTAATCAAAGTCCAAATCTATCCACCCGTCACGTCCCAATCTTCGTGCTCCGCTACATTGTTTGATTTTACCATGAGCAACTGTACCTGCCGGAATAATAACTCCTTTATCCCCTATAACATCATCTGTAACTTCAGCAAAGAATTCATCTCCTTCTTGAGAAAAACTACCATCTAAAACTTGTGAAACTGTCAATTTCAGTACGTCTTTTTTATCAAGGTTTTCAATTCTTCCGGTAAATAATTCACTTTGTTCTATTTTATTGTCTGTTTTTTCAGCATGGCCTCTGAATATTTCACCTGTTGTTGCACAATAAGCGATGTTTGAAATATTTCCAACAAAATAAAGAAGCAAAAGAATTTTTGCAATATTTTTTTTATACATCGCTATTCTCCCCAATCACATTATACTATAATTTATATAAGGTTACAAATTAAATGTAATCTAATAATGTTGTTTTGGTTAATAACTGCGATGTAATTGAATAAGTTGCATTAAGAGCATTTTCTTGCGTAGCTAAATCAGTAAGAACTTCCGTTAAATCTGCATCCTGAAGATCAGATTTATAGCTTTTTAAGTTGGTTATTGTCTCATCAAGAGAATCGCTAGTCATTTCTAATCTTCCCGATACTGAAGCCAGTTTTGTATTTGATTTGGTAACTGTTCCTAAATCAGTACTTAGACTGCTGATGCATGAATTTATTGTTGTTGTATCATTATCAGCTAAAGCATTGCTTAAAGTCATAAGGCTTCCAAAAAGCCCTGCTGCTGTTGCTGTTTCAGTTGTATAAGTCCCATCACCATTATTTGTAAGTGTTGTGGTTACAGTAACTTGATTTCCATCTGTATCAGTGCTTGTTGTAATTGTAGTTCCAAAGACTTCAGAACCTGTTATATCTGCAGTTGACGATGTATATGAATATGAGCCAAAAACAGCACTACCTTTTACATTTGTTGCAACAGATACACCATCTGAAATAGTTGTATATCTTTCGTAATCACTTGTTTGTGTTCCGTTATACCTTATTCCTGTAATATTACCGGTAGCAAGATCCGTTGTTACTTCATATGTTTGATTTGAAGTTGCTGTACCTGAAAATATATATTTTCCATTATAATTTGTGTTGGAAAGATCCAGTACCCCTTGAACAATTTGGTCAACCTGAGATTTGATTGATACTAAATCTTCTGAATTATAAGTTCCATTTGCTGCCTGAGTTGCATAATCACTTGCTTTAGAAATTAAGTCTTCAACCGAACTCAAAGTTGTACTTGTTGTATTTAATTCACTTTGAGCATTGGCTATATTATCAGAATAACCATTTAGTTCACTAAGCTTTGAAGTTATTTTTAATATTTTCTTAACGGCATTAGGATCATCGGAAGGATCATTAATTTTTATTCCTGATGAAGCCTGTTGTGAAAGTTCATTATATTTTGATTCTGCACTCATAAGATAACCAAGCATTGTATTGCTTGTTTGTAGTGTTGAAACTCTAGATATGTTTGTCATTTAATACCTCACTATTCGCCTAAATTGACTAATTCAGATAAAAGCTGATTACAAATAGAAAAAACCCTTGCTGCAGCTTGATATGCTTGTTGAAATTTTATTAAGTCGCCTAATTCTTCATCAAGATTTACTCCCGTCTTTGAAGAAAGTTGTGATTTAATAGAGTCCAATACACTTGTTTGTGTTTCAAGGCTGGTATTTATACCTTTTACCTTTGTACCTATACTTGAAACCTCTGTTGCTAAATAATTAGTAAATGATTGGTTATTTAAAAGAGGATACGTAGTATTTTGTGTATCAGCAAGTAATGTAGTGTTAGAATTATTACCTACATCTGAAGAATCTCCATTTGTAGTTTTTCTACCTGCTGCTATTAAATATAAATTGTTTTCAATATTTGAATTTATTGTTATATTACCTGCATTAATATCTGTATCAGCAACTCCTGAATCTTTGTTTATAAATAAATTATTTGTACTTGAAGATGCTGTTAGAGTTGAATAATCTGCACTTAAACACATTGCATATGTCACAACCCCATCAATTGTTTTTTGACCTGCTTGCAAACTGTTTATTTCTGAAGCAAATGATAAAGCTAAAGTATTCATACTTTCTATAACACTATTTATTGTAAAGTTTGAACTTGTTGCTGAACCTGTTACATCTAAAATTGCACCAAGAATACCGGAATCTAAGTCTTCATTAATATTAGAAAACAGAGGAGTTCCTGTCGGATTAGCAGGATCTACAATATTTATAACAACAGGCTGATCTGCAGAAGGCCCTGTTGTTGCATCTAAATACCCTACTACAGATGGTCCTTTTACTATATCATAACCACCTATTGATAAATCTACAGTTCCATTACTGTTAACATTTGTAGTTATGGGCATATATGAAGATAGCTCTGTAAGAATTGCATCTCTTTTATCAAGCATAGCTGAGGCAGAAGTATTTGTTGAATTTGTTTTTACAATGTTCCCGTTTACTTCTGCAAGCTGATCTAATAAGCTGTTTATTTCATTTATATCCGTTCCGATTTCTGAAGAATCAACAGAACCATTAACATTGTAATCACCTACTAAATCTTGTTGGGCTCCTACTAAACTATTATATACACTATTAAAAACAGAACATACATTATTTGCACATGAAACATAATTTTGTCTTGCCGTAACATCTGTAGGATCATCTGCCAAAGCATTCACTGCATCATAAAAATTTGATAAAGCCGTATTTAACCCTGTATCGTTTAATTCATTCATAATGTCTTCTATACTTGCTGCTACTGTAGAATACTGCTCAAGATATGAACATGTTGAATTTTCCCCTCTATAATAACTTTCAAGATATTCATCAGAATACCTCATTATTTTTTGAATTTGCACACCACTTAAAGTATTTGCTTGAGCAGTAGTGCTTCCGGTTAATTTAGTATAATTAACAACGTCAGCAAGATTTACACTTAGCTTTGAATAATTTTCATTATTAACATTAGCAATATTGTTTGAAATAACCGTAATTGCGGCTTGATTAACCGATAATGCTTGTTGCGCTATGCTTAAACTTGATACTAATGACATTACTATTCTCCGTTTTTATTAGGCTTCTTCTATTATTGAACTAATTAGGCTTTTATCAATTCCTGTATTTTTGCCTTTGTTTGTATATTGTTTTGATTGTGGAATTATTGTTTCAACAATTATATCCAGTGTTTTTTGAACCATTACAAGACCATGTTTAACCAAGGTCATATTAGTATTTTCTCTCAGCACAAGAGAACTTGAAAGAAGATTTAATCTTTCTTTTTGATTTTTTAATTTATCTGCAAGTTCATTATTAGATGTTTTTGCTTTTTCAATTACTTCAGATAACGTTATATTCTCATTACCCAAGTAACCGGCTACTTTTTTTCTTTTTTCGCTAATTTCTTTTATAATTTCTGTTTCTTGTACTATTTGAGCATCAATATCCCATAAAGCATCTATTTTTCTTTGAACTAAAATAGATTGCTTGACTCTGTAAAGCTCATCAAGCACTTCGTAAGCCTTAATTTCTTCATCAATAACTTCTTTAAATTTTATTAGCATATCATCCATGATAGACTCCTAAAATGTTTTTTAATAACCTGTTCCTTGGTATTGTATAAAAAAATTGATATTTGAGTATTATACCACTTTGATTAGGTTCTTTAAACATTTTTTTTTCATTTATAACAAATATTAACAAAATATTATATTAAGTAATCTGCTATAACGCTCCTTCCATATGTAAGTCCATATTGTATATCTTCTGTTGATAGATTATCTTCACCTGCAATTTTTGCAAATTGTTTTATTTCTTCAGTATCTTGGTTTTTTAAAATATTACTATCATTTATTTCTAAACCATCACTAATCTCAGGTATCTCTTGCTTTTGCGGATTATTAGATGCTTTAAATGCATTTACTGCATTTAATAACTGTACCGGATTAACATTTGGGGTTGAAATTGCATTTACCATTTTTAATTAAATCTCCTCTTAGTCCTTAATATACTTTTCCATTTGAGAATAAATCTGTTTTGCAAATCCAAAAGTTGAATGAGGATTATTCGCCAAACTTCTTCCGACCTCATTATACATATAAGATTTTAAATTATCAAAGTACTTAGTTTCTTCCCCGAAGATACCGCCTTCTTTATCTACGGTTTTATCAAGTTCTGAGAACATTTTTGCTATAAAAATTGATTCAAATTCAGTAGCAACTTTCTTTAATTGTTCTTTTCCGGATCCTGCTTTTTTTACTTGATTAATTATTTGCTGATCCGTATTTATTACTTCATTTGATATTTCCGGAGAATAATTTGTTAATCCTACTATACTCATTTTACACTATATCCTTTTTGTATTTAATCATCTGTTTAAATTATAATTAACTCTGCTTGCAAACTGCCTGATTTTTTTAATGCCTGCAGGATTGAAATTAAATCGATTGGAGTTACACCTATTGAATTTAAAGCTCTTACAAGATCATTTAAGTTACTGTTTGCCGGCATTGCTATTACACTTCCCGGTGCTTTATTAATAGATATTTCAGCATTTTGAAATCCTACTGTTGAACCTTGAGCAAAAGCATTTGGCTGGGAAACTTCGTTTGTAGTTGTAACAGTAACCGTTAAATTACCATGTGCTACTGCAGCAGGCATTAATTTCACATCAGCACCTATCACAACAGTTCCCGTTCTCTCATTTACTACTACTCTTGCTTTTTCTGGGGTTGGTCTTACATCAATATTTTCTAATATCGATAAAAATGTAATTCTATCATTTAAAAATTTATCAGGAATAGTAATCTGTATACTGTTTCCATCAATAGCTTTTGCAGGTGCAACAAGAGCAGAAACAGTTTGGGCAATTCTTGAAGCCATTGTATAATCAGATTCTTGAATAGATAAAGTTATTGAATTTTCATCACCTATATCTGTTACCATATCTCTTTCCATTATTGCTCCACCCGGAATTCTTCCTGTTGTTGTAATTGCTGTTCTTGTAGAATTTCCTCCGGCTGAAGCGTTTATTCCACCTACTGACAAAGGACCTTGTGCTACTGCAACTGCTTCGCCATTTGGTGCTTTAAGAATTGTTTGAACTAAAACACCACCTTCCAAGCTCTTACAATCGGCCAAGGTAGAAACTGTAACATCTATTCTGTCACCATTTTTTGCAAAAGGAGGAACCGTTGCTGTTACTATAACCGCAGCTGTTGATCCTTTTTGAATGTAGTTTTCCTGATCAATAATTGTTCCTAAATTCATAAGTAACATTTTATTTGTAATTTGTGTTGAACGAGAATTATCACCTGTTTTAGGAAGACCAACAACAACACCGTAGCCAACAATTTGATTATCTCTAACTCCTTTTACATGGGCAATATCTTTTATCCTTACGGTTGTATTTATAGCTTGTGCAGGAATCATTCCGAATATGTTTAATACCAAAATGGTTAATAATATTTTTTTAATCTTTTTCATTTGATTAGACTTCCTCTCTTTAGAATAAGTATTTAATAAATCTGTTTATAATACCTTCATTACTTGCTCTTGATATTGAACCTCTGCCTGATATAGCAAATTGAAGATTAGCGACATACTTAGAATAAACCTGCCCTGTTGAAGATATCCAACGAGGGTCTACTACTCCGGTTACTATTAAATCAGAACGTTCATTTCCGTTTACAAGAGTTTTCTTTCCTTGTACTACAAGATTTCCGTTTGGCATTTGCTGAACAACCTGTACTGCAATTTTATCCCCGAAAACCATTTTATTACTTGCAGCAGCACTATTAGTAACTTCATTTGATCCACCAAAAGTTCCTAAGTTATCGTTAATAAGATGTCTGCCCAAAATAGTATTGAAAAAATTACTGAAATTATCCGTTGTAGAAGATTCTTTGTTTGATGAATATGTTAAATTATTTGTAACATTAAACGTTTCATCTAAAATTATTGAAATCAAATCCCCCACAGAACGTGCCTGAACTCCACCATATAATGACTTTGGAACAGGAGCATAAGTTTGAGAAGCACCTAAAGTAAACAGTGATTCAGCTTTAACGCCTATTGAAATTGATGCTAAAGCAATAATTAGTATTAAACATTTTGTTATTAAATTTTTAATCATATTTTTACCAGTACCTTATTTTCTCCAATTACTTTTCCAGTATAAATTTTATTGTAACTCTTACTCATTAAACAAATATTTTCTCCAACTATGCCGTCAGAGAGAGATGTTGCCTCAGTTGATATAGTTAGATTACTTGTATTAAAAAACACAGTTACAACAGAATTTCTTAATATATCCGGCTTTTGTTTAACAAAACGTTTGTCAATTACCTCTCCCTCTCTAAAAGCTTTTTTTGCCATTATTTCTCTTCCGAGTGAATCGGCTCTTAGAGGATATTGGATAATGTTTGATATTTCTACTTTTTTTATTGTCGTAACATTTGGTGTAATTGACTGTCCAATATTTATAAATGAAGATGCTACAACAACATTTTCCCATGCTCTTACAACTATTGGCGCATTAAAAACTTTTACAGCTTTATCATTAACGTAAATAGTAACCTTTTCTAAATCTCTTGCCGCAAATTTATTGGAAAAAGAGTCTAGTTTAAAATTAATTTTACCATCGGGAATCTCAATATCTTTAAAAGGCAGAGCTATTACTTTTACTTCAAGTTCTGCATCTGTATATTTTTTATATTTTTCAATAACTTGTCTTGAAATTTCTTTTTTAATTTCAGTATCATTTAAAGTAATAGCATTAGCCTTTATTGAGCTAAAGGCTAAAATCATTATTAAAATAATTTTAAATAATCTTTTCATGATACTTCTCTTAATTTACTAAACCATTTGATTTGTTTGTTTTAATATATCGCTAGAAGAACTAATTATTTTAGAGTTGGATTCAAAAGCTCTTTCAGCTTTTATCAACCCTATTAATTCTTCAACAACTTGTACATTTGACCCCTCCAAAAACCCCTGTTGGATTGTTCCCATACCATTTGAACCCGGAGTATCCTGAATTGGATTACCCGATGCAGATGTTTCTACATAAAGATTATGTCCTATAGCTAGTAAACCCGAAGGGTTTTGAAATCTAACCAATTGTATAGTTCCTGCTATTCTTTGTTCTGTATCAGAACCTACTGTTACTGAAATATTACCATCTTCTGTTATATCAATTTCTGTTGCTTCCGCCGGAATTTGTGTTTGCGGCTGAATTAAATAACCATCAGTTGTACACAATTGGCCCATTGGATCAAGTTTTAAAGAACCGTCTCTTGTATATGCAAGAGTACCATCAGTCTTCATAACCTGTAAAAAACCTTCTCCCTGAATCGCTATATCAAGGTTTCTATCTGTAGATATTGCTGTTCCTTGGCTAAAAACTCTTGTTGTTGCAGCCGTTTTTACACCCAGCCCATAGTCAATACCAACCGGCTGAAATGTTCCCTGATTAATCATTGCCCCAGGTCCTTTAACAACCTGACTTAACATATCCTGAAATTCAACTCTGGACTTTTTAAACCCGTTTGTATTAACGTTTGCGATGTTATTAGAAATGACATCCAGATAATTCTGTTGTCCTATCATTCCTGTTGCTGCTGTTGATAAAGCTCTTAACATCTATTTCCTCCCGTTTTTTGATAAATTAATTTCTAAAGTCTTCCCACTCTCATCACTTGATCAAGTGTATCTGAACTTGACTTTACAATTTTTGATAAAGCCTCATAGTTTCTTGATGTACTTATTGTTTTAATCATTTCATTTACAATATTTGCATTTGACATTTCCAAAGAGCCCTGTTCAATTGAAAATTTTGTAGGTTTAACTTCTTTGCTGGTATTCTCTGCAGTAGGTTTAAACTTTGAACCTCCGACACATACCATATCTTCTTTGTTTGAGAAATCATAAACCCCAATTTTTTGAAGAACCATTTGAGTCTGATCATTGCTTATTGTAATTTGTCCGTCTTCATTTATTATAATATCATTCAATGAACGTAGCACTACATCATTTGTTTTAATTTTTATTCTTTTATTTTTGTCATCAAGGACATAATCACCGTCTTTATTTACAAGATTAGATTCATTATTGAGGGTAAACGAACCATTTCTTGTGTATGAAATATCTCCATCAGATGATTGAATTTTGAAAAAACCGTCTCCTTGAATTGCTATATCAAAAACATTATTAGTTTTATCCAATGTTCCCTGAGTAAAATCATAAGTAAGTTTTTGCACCTGACTTCCTATACTTAATTCACCCACCGTTTGTATTTCTTCGGTATCTTTATTCACTTGTGCAACATTTGTATCATATATATTTCTAAAAATTAAAGCTTGTTTTTTATACCCTATGGTATTAACATTTGCAACATTACTTGCTGTTGAATCGTTTTGGTCTATAAGTGCCTGCATACCGTTTGCTGCAGACTCGAGTCCTCGTATTATCATTAAGCACCTCCCTTATATTTACTGTAAATGCTTAAAACATTTTTTACGTAACGTTGAGTTTCACCGTATGGAGGAATTCCACCATATTTTTTTACTGCTCCGCCACCGGCGTTGTATGCTGCTAATGCTAATTCTTTATTTCCTCCATAGGTTTTTAATAAATTTGCCAACATTTTAGTACCGCCTCTTACATTATCTTCTGCATCGTATGGGTTAATAACACCCAAACTTTTTGCTGTTCCAGGCATTAATTGCATTAAGCCTGCAGCTCCGCAGCGTGAAGTTGCTTTTTCGTTAAATCCGGATTCTTGCTTTACTACAGCTTTTACAAAATCAGGATCAAGACCGTTTTTTGTAGAATATTCATTTATAAGTTGATTTATTTCTTCTCTTGAAACATCACTACCGGAATTGTTTGCTTTCATTGAGTAATCCAAAATACTTTGGAAATCTTTATCAGGTTTCTTTTCAATTTCACCAGAAAGTTTTTGAAATTGCTTTTCAATAGAATTTATTCTTTGTAATGTTATATCTAAGCCTGTAATTTCCATGCTTCTCCCCGGATTTTAATTGGAAATCTAAATTTCATTTGTATATCACATATTCCTACATATACAATGTACAATATATTCCAGCCGACTAACATCAACCTTGGGGTTTAAATTTTTAATTCCATATAGACCACATGGTCTATTCGTGATTTATTGAGAAATATACTTCTTTTAAACGTTTTTTACTTATGTGTGTATAAAGTTGTGTTGTAGAAACATCAGAATGTCCTAAAAGTTCTTGAACAATCCTTAAATCTGCTCCATTTTCAAGCAAATGTGTTGCAAAAGAATGTCGTAATGTATGTGGAGAAATTTTTTTGTGGATTTTTTTCCCTTGGTCATGAATAAAATTATAAATATCCTGACGGGTTAAAAAATGTCCTTTATCTGAAATTAAAAGATTTTTTGTATCAAGGTTAAATTTTTTAATTAAAAAATCTCTTTGTTCATAATAATTTTTTAGTGCTTCTTTTGCTTTTTTTCCAAGAGGCACTAATCTTTCTTTTGATCCCTTTCCGCTACATCTGAGATAACTTGCATTTAAATCAATGCTGTTTGTTCTTAGACCAACAAGTTCTGATACTCTAAGCCCGCATCCATAGAGCAATTCAACTATAAGTTTTTGAATCTTTGTTAAGTCGGTTCTTAAAATACTTTCAATTTCTTGTATTGTCATAACTTTAGGTAATTTACGAGGTATTTTAGGCTGTTCTAAGGTTATTGTTGGGTTATTGACACAAATTTCATTAGCACAAAGCCATTTAAAAAAACCTCTTAAAGATGCTATTTTTCTCATTACACTCGGTGGCATATATTTTTTCTCTCTTAAATTAAAAATATATGAATTAAGGTGTATTCTTTCAATTTGATTTAATTCTTGAATATCCAAAGAAAAACAAAATTCCAAAAACGCACTTAAATCTCTCCTGTAAGCATCAATAGTATTTATAGACAAACCTTTTTCAACTTCAAGATATTCTAAATATTCCGATAAAATCTGTATGCTCATAAATAAATTATAACAATAAGACCCATGCTTGACTATTTGTAAACTGTTAACTATGTAACAATTTATATTTTTTATGCAAAAAATATTCGTTTTATGTTTTTATATATATGTGAAAGAAAAGTTAAGGAAATGTCATGGACATTGGGAAAATAAATCCTTTTAGTTCAATAGCGCAAACTAAATCTGTTAATGCAATAGACAGTAAAAATCCTTTTGCGGCAGAAAAAACTTCTTTTGGTAGTAATAAAAAAGAAAATAATTCCTTTGCTGCTTCCACATACGGCATTAATGCAAATATTGGAGTTGGAGATACAATGAGTATTCCTGCTCAGGCTGGAAAACAACCCGGAATCGGTAAAACATATGCTTTCGCATAAGGTTTAATCTAAACCTAAAAATTTGTGTGTTTGAGGTATTAACCTTGTTTTTGAATAATTTGTAAGAAATTTATCAAAAATTTCTAATATTTTTTCTTTTGTAAGCGAAACTTTTTCATTAACTGTTTTAGGTTGTAATATCAAATCAATATTATATTTTTCGGCAAGTTTTATACAATTATATATTTCATCATTTAAAATATTTTCGTCAAATACTATTTTAGCAAAGATTTCTTTGTTATATTTTTTTGCTGTTTTAAAAAACTCATCATGAATTGCAAAAGAATTTTCAACCCCTGACGAACTTGGAAGTTTTATATCTCCGGAAATAATATCTAAATTATTTATAATTTTTTCTAAATCATTTTTTAATGTAGAATTTGTTTCAAGGTATATTTTTCCCTTAAAAATTTTTTTAACAAGAGGAAGAAATTCATACAGAAAATCTGACCAAATCAAAGGTTCTCCACCTGTAAAAGAAATGGAATGTACTGACTTAAGGTTAAATTTTTGAATATGATTCTGTAATTCTTCTGTTGTAAATTCAGGATAATCCTTACTGTCAAGATTATTTGTATCACAATAACCGCAATCTAAATTACAACCGCAAAAACGTATAAATAATTGTTTAACCCCAACATAAGGCCCTTCACCTTGTATTGATGTAAATATTTCTATAATTTTTGCTTTATTTGTCATACATCATCTCTTAAATTTTCTTTGCTTATATCTTTTAGCTGCTTATATAATTCAATTTCTTTTTCGGAAAGATTTTTAGGAATATCAATAGTAACTGTAACAATCATATCACCAATTCTTCCATCTTGCTCAATACCTTGCCTTGCCAGTCTGAATTTCTGTCCGGAATGTGTATTTGGTGTTATTTTCATAGAAACTTTACCTGAGTGAGAAGGTATTTCTATTGTTGTTCCTAAAGCCGCTTCAAAAGGAGTAATCGGAACAGTATATAAAACATTAATACCTTCGTATTTAAAATTTACTGCATTTTCTATTTTTATGTTTAAGTACAAATCGCCGTTTTTGCCACCATTGTAACCTTTGTTTCCTTCTCCTGATATTCTAATTTTTGAACCCTCTCTGACACCTGAAGGAATTTTGACATTAAGTTTTTTATGTATAGATTGTTCCCCAAGGCCTCTACAAACAGGACATTTGTTCCCGTTTAAGAATGTTCTGCCTTGACAGTTAGGGCAAATTTCTGTGTGTAATATATTAATCGTTCTTGTTGTTCCTTCTATAGATTCAATTATTGATATTGTTACATCTGTGTTAACGTCACTTCCTCTTTCCGGACGAATTTGTTTAGTTTTAAATTTATCTTGCTTTGTAGATGATGTCGTTTTTTTAAATCCTTCTAAAATATCATTAAATATATTAGAAAATCCTTCTTCTTTTCTTTTCTTTTCTTCTTTTATTGATTCATGGTAAGCTTTATTTGCTTCTTTAAATTTTGATTTTGAATTTTCCTGATGAAACCCGTTTAAAATATCATAGTTTTTCTTTTTATTTGAATCAGATAAAATCTCATAAGCCTCTGATATTTCTTTAAATTTATTAACGTAAAAAGTTTCACCGCCGTTTAAATCGGGATGATATTTCCTTGCTAATTTTCTATATGCAGATTTAATTGTAACAGTGCTTGCTGTTATTGGGATTTCTAGTATTTCATAAAGATTTTTGGATGAAAGAACCAATTTTACCTCATAAGATTAGTTTTTATTTTCAACAAAGTTAAATCCAATTAAAAATTTTGGGATAACATATTAAAATAACTATTTCGTATATTACTATTTTTAATGAAGTTTTTAAAAATATCAATAGTACTAATATAGTAAAAACAAGTGATATTATTAAAGGTTTTCAAATAATATTTTAAAACCTAATAAAATTAATATTATTCCTGCAAAAATTTCTAAGTTTCTGGTAGGAAACTTCTTAAATAAATAACCTCCCCAAAACCCCAACAATGAAAATATAAAAGTAACAATACCAATAATAATTGCAGGAAACAAAATTTTTGATCCGGTGAAGGCAATTGAAACTCCTGCACCTAATGCATCAATACTTGTTGCAATAGAAACAAGTATAATATAACTAAAACATAAATAACAATTGATTTTCTCTTGTTTTTCTTCTTTAAAGGAATCTTTTACAAACTTAATTCCAAGAATAACAAAAATAATAAATACAATCCAATGATCATAAGGTTCAACATATTTATCTATACTTTTAGCCAGAAAAAATCCTATAATTGGCATTAAAAACTGAAAAAAACCGACAGAACATGCCAAAATAAACGAATTTATTCTTTTATTTTGAGTGAAAATTAATCCATTTGAAAAAGATATGACACATGCATCCATAGAAAGTGCAATTGCTAGTATTAATATATCAAAAATGCTCATTTAATATTTATTTCGACCTCAAAATATCTTTTCCATGGAAATTTATACTTAATTTGTGATTCTATTCTAAAAAATTTCTTTAGTTTATTTTCAAAAGGAATCATAAATTTAGACAGTTTTCTTACATCCGGTCGCTTGGAATGCTTCTTTAGTGCCTGTCTTACATTAGCTTGGTATGCCCAATCATCAAGAAATCTAATCATTTGAAGCTTTTTAAATGCTTCTTCATTATATTCTTTGGCAAAAAATCTTACAATTCCTGCACAAATTAAGCTGCCTAATGTATTTGCACTTGTGTTCCAAGCACTAAAACCGTAAAAATTATCAAAATCTATTGATTTTTTAAATAATTTTTCAATAAACATATTATCGGCTCCATTTGCATATCTTACATCTGCAATTAAATATGGTTTTTTGGGTAAACTAAATTGCCCGCTAAAGGGTTGTGTTTTAACACCCATAACAATTTCACCCTGTTTCTCTTCAAAATTGTTTGCAATCAAAATGATATCTGATTGTTCTTCCTCGCTAAGTTTGCCTCCTGCTAATTTAATTTGAGAATTAGTACTTTCTTCAATAGAAATGTCTTCATAGTTTGAAATTAAGTTTTTGTGCAAAGGTGCCAAAAATTTAGTAGAAATTTTTGGCACCTTGTTGTTAAAATTTGATACAGCTCTTGCTAATAATGTTAAGGGTATTTCATCAGCGCCTGTTTTTACTTGTCCGTTTAGATTCTTTTTTTTCATTGAATAATCTATAATTTCAGATTCTAACACATTTAGTCCGAATTCTGCACAATCATCTTTTGAAAAAACCATTGTTTCAAAAATACCTTCTTCCAGCCAATCAATATAAATTTTATTAACCTGAAAATTCCTATACCTTGTTGCCAAATAGTCATTAATAATTTCTTGCGGAACATCGGTAATTTCTTCATAATTTTTATGGAAGTTATAAGAATATTCAAAAATTTGTTTTCCGTATTCACTCCAATATTCTTTTTCTTCTTCATTTACATTATTATTAGAAATCCGCATTATGCTCGAAAAAGCATAAACTTTATCTGATTTTTTTAAAAGAACTTTAATTTTTTCAAGCCTTTGTTTAATTTCATCTAAAGTTTCTTTGCTTCTTCTTGATCGGATTAAACCACCATAAGCTATTGTATCAAGAGATACAATTATAGCATCAACCGGTTCTAATTTTTCAAGCCAACTTATAAGAGCATCAATATTAGCTGAATTTGTAAGTCCACCTAAAAGTTTTTTATCAGGCAACAATAATTCCATTTTTTTATCAATTTGTGCTATTTCTTTTGGTAAATTATAGCATACAGGCCTGTTATCAATAGGAATTAGAGCAATTTTCATGTGATACCTTTATTTGTCGGTTTTATCGAGAAAAAGATTTATTGCCTCTTTAAAATCTTTTGGTGTTTCTAAGTACTTATCATAATCAATAGTATCTGTTTTAACATTATTTTTCAATATGAAATTTTTATATAATTTAAGTCCAAACAAAATTGCAGCAATAGATATTATTACACCCAACATTGCAATAAAGAATTTAAACAATGTATACTTAAACCCTGTTTTTTTCATATGGGTTAAAGAATAAGCATTTTTTTCAGGAATTGAAGCAGAAGTGACAACTTTTTGCTGTTCTCCGCTTGTAGTATCAGAAGCACAAAAAGCAACTTCTGATACTACAATCATAAAAGAAAAAATTGCAATAAAAAGAATAATAATATTAATTATTTTCAGATAATTCTTCATTTTTTACCTCAATAATTTTTTCTTTAGATTTTTTTACTGAATTTTTTCCTAAATTTCGGCTTCTATTATTAGGTCTTGTTTTTTTTGATTTTTCTTCTTTTTCTACTTCTCTCTCTACATCTTTTATTAAATCGTTAGAGTGTTTTTCCGGTTGATTTGATTCATCAACTACTTGAATCTGATTATTTATTTCTTGATTTTCAATAAATCTTTTGTCTTTATTTTTTTTCTTATTAAATTTACTCTTTCTATTTTTATTTCTATTATCTTGTTGAGATATTTGCTGTGTTTCAAAACTTGCCTCTGGAGAATCTACATTTTGCTGATCTTGTACGGGAGTCGGTGAAGCACTTTTGTTAAAGTTATTCACAGGAAGTTTAAGTTTTGCAGCTTTTACTCTATATTCGCCTTCCGCAGTAGGTGAAGCAAACTTAAAATCTTCCATTATATAGCCGTTTCCTTGACAATGAGGGCATTTTTTAGCAAATAATTCCGCTAAACTTTGACCTTGCCTGTGTCTTGTAAGTTCTACCAATCCTAAGTCAGACAATTGACCTATTTGAGGTTTTGCTTTATCTGGTTCAAGTGCAAGTTCAAATTCTTCAAGTATAGTTAATTTATCAATGCGTGAATTCATATCAATAAAATCGACTATAATCATACCACCAATGTTTCTTAGTCTTAGTTGTCTTGCAATTTCTTGAATAGCTTCTTTATTTGTTCTTAGTATTGTCTCATCTTGAGTTGCCGAACTTGTAAATTTTCCGCTGTTTACATCAATTACTGTCAATGCTTCGGTTGTTTGAATATATAAATATCCGCCTGAAGGCATATTAACCTTACTTTGCAGTGCTGCTTTAATTTCCTTATGAATTTCTGTAGAAATTAAAAGAGGTTCTGTCCCTTTATACAAAGTTACTTCAATATTTCTATTCATATGCCAGTTTTGAAGCAATTGTTGAACTCTATTCATTGCAAAAGCTGTATCTACAACTATTTCAGCTATATCATCCGTACAAGCTTCTCTTAAAACTCTGTATAATAAATCTTGATCTCTATACAAAAGACTTGGCGGAGTTAAACTATCTGCTGATGTAACAATATTATTCCATTTTTCCAGTAAAAATTCCAAATCTTCTTGAATATCTCCTTCGCTTTGACCTTCGGCTTCTGTTCTTACAATAACTCCCACACCTACAGGCTTTAATAAGTTAACTATTGACTTTAAGCGGGCTTTTTCTTTTACATTTTCAATTTTTCTACTTACATTAATACCTGTTTCATTAGGGATAAGAACCAAAAATCTTCCCGGCAAGCTTATCTCTGTCGTAATTCTTGGTCCTTTATGACCTGTCGGCTCTTTTGTAACCTGTACCACCAATTTTTGTTTGGGTGAAAGTTTATCTTTTAAAGCTCCTTTTCCTACTACATCTTGTGCATGTAAGAATCCCATTTTATCAACACCTACATCAACAAAAGCTGCTTCAATACTTGGTAAAATATTTTCTACCGTTGCTAAATAAACATCTCCCAGTAAAACTTCTCCTTTGTTAACAAAAAATTCTTGTACCTTTTTGCCATCCATAATTGCTGCTATATTATCGCGCTCGGCGATAATAATTTTTTTTCCTGTTTTTTCCATAAAAACCCTTGAACTTTCCAGTAAGTAACCTTACTTACAAATTATCTTTAAACTCTTTTAAATTTGTTTGACATTTTCATCAAAAAAGTTGATTCTTTTAATGTCAAATAAAATATCGGGAGCAATGATTTTCATTAAATCATCTGCTCTAACGGAAGGTAAACCATCAGGTTGCCCCCCTTGACCGGTTTTTAAAATTATGAACAAACATTCTTCTTCAAATCTGTATGATTTAATAGATGGTTTAATATTTGTTGTTTTTAAAATACCTTTTTTGTTTTTCTTCGTCAGTAAAATTTCGTCAGAAGATAAAACTTTGTTCATATTATAGCGCAAATCTTCAAAATTGTGAAGAGTATTATTAAAAAGTTTTACCTCATATTCAGCCCATTGCACAGTATGATCAATAGCTTTGGCCTCTTTAGGAAGTTTTTCTATTTTTAAAATTTTACATCCTTCAGGTAAAACTTTCTCTAATTTTAGTTGGACATCTTCCGGTTTTAAATTATCATAAATTTCTATATCTACAAGTTCGCATTTGCTTTCAATAAATAAAGGAAGCGCAACACCAAGAGAAAGTTTCATCGTTGGATTAAAACCTTGGGTGAAAGAAACATTAAGTCCTGATCTTGCAAGTGCTTTTAGGAAAGTATTTTGCCAATCAAGATGGGAAAAATAGCGTAAAACACCTATTTTTGTAAGTTTTATTCGATATTTTGATGCAGATAAACATATTGGTTCGGACTCATTATTTTTTTCAGTTTTTTGTATTTCCTCATTCTTATTTATTTGAATTTTATATGGTTTATCTAATACCTTTTTTGTTTTTAAATTTTTGCAAACTCCACAATTTACGCAACCGGATTCACAAGATTCATTTGTTTGGTTTTTAAGTGCATCTTTGTACTCATCAATTAACCATGATTTTTCTATTCCTATATTTAGGAAGTCCCAAGGAAGTCTTTCATCTAAGGGATATTCCTTTTCAGCCAATTCCTCTAAAGATATACCTAATTCTTGTGCTGTTTCTTTCCACACATTTTTATCAAAATGTTCGCCCCAGGCATCTAAATAACAACCTTTTTCATAAAGTTTTTCTATATAAGGGCAAAGTTTTCCATTTCCTCTTGTTAAAACAGCTTCTATTTGAGACACGAATTTTTCGTGGTAATTTATCTTTAAACCCTTTATATGCTTAGTTTTATCTTTCAAATAATGGATTCTATCAGCAAGTTCATCGAGATTAAATTGTGATGACCACTGAAAAGGTGTAAAAGGTTTAGGAACAAATATTGAAAGAGTACAGGTAATATCAAGTGAATGTTTTAATTCTTTTATTTTTTTTATGTATCTTGACTTATGTCTTATTTCTGCAAGTAACTCTGCCATTTCATCTAAATCGTCGTAAGTTTCAGTCGGAAGCCCGACTATAAAATAAAACTTAATTCTTGACCAGCCGTTTTCATATAATGTTAATGCTGCATTTAGAATTTGCTCTCTTGAAATATTTTTTCTGATAACATCTCTCAGTCTTTGACTTCCTGCCTCAGGAGCAAGTGTCATTGTTGATTTTCTTACGCTTTGAACAAGATTTGCCAATTCTAAATTAAATCCGTCAATTCTTTGACTTGGAAGAGATACTGAAACTTTTTTCTCGTTAAAATTTACGGCTAATTCTTTGATAACTTCTTTTATATTTGCATAATCGTTAGATGATAAAGAAAGTAATGAATATTCATCATATCCTGTATTTCTTACCAGCTCTTTTGCAATTTTTATTATTTCTTGTGCACTCCTTTCCCTTACCGGTAAATTAACATGCCCGGGTTGACAAAAACGACACATTCGTCCACATCCTCGACGTATTTCTACTGTAGCTCTATCATGAACAGATGATGAAAACGGAATAGGATAAGCTTTTAATGCATTATCATAATTTATTTGCGTAATTCGTTTTTTTATATTTTTAGGATATATAGGAACATATACTCCATCAATTTCTGATAATTTTTTTATTTTTTCTTTGCGCGAAAGCGCAAGCGCTTTCGCGCTTTTTAAAACTTCGCATACTTCTATAATAACATCTTCCCCATCACCTATTAGAAATGCGTCAATAAAATCAGATAAAGGTAAAGGATTATAAGCACAAGGTCCTCCTGCTATAATTATAGGGTCCTGCTCATCACGCTCAGCTGAACGATGTGCTACATTTGCCATATTCATCATCGCTAAAACTGTAGGATAAGAAAGTTCGTATTGCAAAGAAAAACCTATTATATCAAAAGATTTTAAAGGTTCTTTGCTCTCAAGTGAATAAAGATTTTTGCCTGATTTGATTAAATATTCTTTAAAATCAAGCTCAGGAGCATAAACCCTGTCTGCCATAAAATCAGGGTGATTATTCACTATTGTGTATAAAACTCTTTGTCCTAAATTACTTATCCCTATTTCATATTTATCCGGAAAAGCAAATGCAAAAGTAACTTTAGCTGCTTTAAAATTTTTGTTCATTGACAAAAATTCTCCACCTACATATTGATATGGTTTATTGCAGTTGTATAAAAGTTCGTGGTATTCGTTTAAAAAAGTTTTCATTTCAAGCTAGGTCTTCAGGGAAGTATTTATCAATCTCAATTATTGTACCATTTAAAGTATTATTTTCAAATGATTTAATAAATCTGAATAACTGTTCATTGGGAACCTCATAATTATATAAGATAACTTCTCCATTTATATCACGCATTACTCTTACAATATAATGACATTTTTGAGCGTATCTTTTTAATTTTTCCTGATTAAATTTTTTACCGTTAATATCCTTATCAATTTTTACATAGTTAAAACCTGCAAAAAATTTGATTTTTTCTCCGTTTTCTAAAGGTTCATCATTTTTATGTTTTGAAAAAATATTTATTATTTTTTTATTAATTTCATCTGTCATATTATCAATTTAACAATATTTTTAGCAAAATGTCTAAATGTAAAATTTACTTAAAATTTTTCATTACAAGTAAAAAAACTTAATAAATAAGCTCTAATATATTATTTGATATATAATTTAAAATATACAAAAGAATATATTGAGGTATATATGTTACCAATAATAACTGAAGAACATTCATCATTGGCTTTTGCAGAAATTTTTCAAGATGTACATTCTTGGAGAAAAAGAATGATTCACTATATTAAAGATGAAAATCCTGAAATTAATACTGCAATAATTGAAGCTGCAAATAATACGGATTTAGATCCTAAAGCTGTTGCACTTGGTGCTTATATGACATACATTTTGCTTGAAATGGCTGTTAAAGAAGATGATTCTTTTTTAGGTGCAATTGAAGATTTAAAACAATAATTTTTACGGCTTAATTATTTTATATTACTCTTTTTTAAAAATTTTTGTTTTAATGTTTCTTGTAAAACTTTAAATGCATTTTTAAGTTCAAAATCTAAGTTATTGTTTGGATTGTAGAAATTTAAAAATAAATTTTCTGTTTGCTCATTTCTTGGTAATAAATTTATTGCATAAGAAAAACCTATGTTGGCATCACTGTTATTCCTAATTTTTTTATCTTTTAGCATTTTATTGAAAATTTTTATTCTTTCATTTTCCGGAGCATTATAAACTTTTTTGTAAATATACCTTGCAGTTTTATTGTGATTTAAATTTTCACACGCATTATAAATTCCGCCATAATCAACCTGATAATTTTTAATATTATTTTCTACTCCATTATCAAAACTTGTAAGCCCATAAATACTTTCCGGAACAATTTTTCCGCTATATTTCGGTTGGTCTTTGCTTATAAATCTGTTTATCATATATCCTGCATCAGTATCACCAAAATAAAAATTAACCCTTTGATTATTTTTCCCTGCATTTTTTTTCCAGTACTGAGCAAAGTTTAATTCGGCATAGTTCCCGTGTATACAGGAAGATAGCATATTTTCTTCTTTTTCATGAAATATTTTTATAAGGAAACTGTCATTAAATATTCCGCTTAAAACCCATGTGCTTCCATGCGCTCTACTTAAAATTTCCTTCATTTTAACCGATTCATTACTTTTTATTATTCGGGCTTTTCGCATTGCTGTACTTAAATTTTTTTCAAGAGTTTCAATTTCATGATTTTTTCTGAATCCGTTTATCGCTTCGTTAAAAGATTTATATAAATCTTTTATTAATCCTTTTCTTAAATCATATGGTATTTTATCTACCCATTGAGGAGGAATATTACCAATTATGCCAAGAGATTTAGGGTATTTTATAATTTCATTTTTAATCAAATCAACTTCTGAATAAACTTTTTTGCTTATTACTCTATTTAATCCGTTAAAAGCAATAAAAGATTTATTTGAGGAACTTAATGAGCCTTCAACTAAATTTGCTTTAGCCGCACAATTATTGAATACTTTATCAGGTTGTTTGTTTTTTAATATAACTTGGGTATTAAATTTTAGGTTTATAGGGTACATTTTTTAAGTCTTTACTCCACACTAACTAATTAATTAATAATAAAACAGTCAATTTTAATTTTTGTCTTTAGTTTTTAAAATGTAACAAAAAATAAACAAAAACATCATTTTGTGCAAAAATAATGTTATGAAAAAAAATACTAAAAATAATAAAAAACCAAAAATTGAAATTAAAAATATGGGTGTAGATATAAATAAAAACGAGTATAAAGAAATAATTTTATCTCAGTCTAACCATCCCGACAAAAGTTTTTATAATAAAAATTGGTAAAACTAATCTAGCATATTGGCAAGCTTATATAGATAATCATCGTTTGTTTTTGAAACCATTGGACTGGGAATAAAATTTTCTTTAAATTTTTCTATAGCATATCTGTCAGTCATTCCTGATATATAATCACAAGCTACTCTTTGAGATTTTTGGATATCGTAATTTTTCGACAAAAGTTCGACATAAAAATTAAAAAGTTCTTTTACAATATTTCTTGCTTTTCCCTCCTCTAATTTTGCAGGTGAATCTATATAAACATTTTTAAACATCCATTCTCTCAATTTTGTTGTATAATGCCAACCCTCTTCACTCATTGAAATAACAGGTTTATCCAGAGAATTATCAATAATCTCTTCAATCATTTTATTTAATCTTTTTTTCTGAATTGAAGAAAAGTAACTTATGCAATCTTTTGGTAAATCACTTTCTGCAATTATGCCTGCACGTATTGAATCTTCTATGTCGTGATTTATATATGCAATTTTATCCGCAAGTTGTACGACTTGCGCTTCAGGAGTTTTAGGCTGAAATCCCCATGTGTGAGTTAAAATCCCGTCAACAGTTTCTTTTGTTAAATTTAAGTTTTCTAAAACTTCTACAACTCTTACACTTTGTAAATTATGATGAAATCCACCAGGTACAAGCTCATTTAAAACACTCTCTCCGCAATGCCCAAAAGGAGTATGTCCCAAGTCATGTCCAAGAGAAATTGCTTCTACTAAATCTTCATTCAAATCAAGGGCTCTTGCGATAGTACGTCCTATTTGGGAAACTTCAAGCGTATGAGTCAATCTTGTTCTAAAATGATCATTAAAAGGTGATAAAAACACCTGGGTTTTATGTTTTAATCTTCTGAAAGCTTTGGAATGAACTATCCTGTCCCGGTCACGTTGAAAATCAGTCCTTAAGGGGCATTCTTCCTCAGATGTTTTTCTTCCTGCGCAATATCTACTTTTTGTTGCAAATTCACTTAAAGTCTCTATTTCTTTTTGCTCAATTTTATATTTGATTGTATGCTTGGTTTCTGTTGACATTATGTTAACCTCTATGAACAATTATACTATGAATTTTATTTATTGTATAATTTAAGTATAGAGTTACTGGGAGAATAAAATGAAGGATTTGTTTAATCAATATGTACAATCTCTTGAAACTTATATAATGTTTAAAATCGGAGAAGATGTAGCAAAAGCAAAACCTGAACTTGAAGCAAAAGGAAGAGCACCTATATCACTATCTATGGGAGCACCCGTTGCGCCTCCGCCTAAATTTGTAATTGAAAAATTAAAAGAAACTTTAGATATAGATGGAATTCATTCTTATTCAAGCCCAAAAGGTGAAATTTATTACCTTGAAGCTATCGCTAAAAGAATGAAAAATCGCTTTGGAGTAGATTTAGATCCAAAAACAGAAATCTTTTCACTTATCGGATCTAAAGAAGGTATCGCTAATTTAATCAGGGAATTAATAAACCCTACTACCAATGAATTTGACAGAGATGTAATCCTAATACCTGACCCAGGATATGCTTCTTATAAGGAGATGATTAAAGTTTCAGGCGGCGTAGGATATTCTATCCCTTTAACATTGGAAAACAATTATATGCCTAATTTTGATGAAATCTGGGAAAATCTTAAAAAAGACGGTTATAATGATAAAAAAGTTAAAGCATTGATAATAAATTATCCTAACAATCCACTTGGTGCAACGGCTACATTTGAATATTTTAAAGAAGTTGTGGATTTTTGTAAAAAACATAATATACTGTTAATTTCTGATGCGGCATATACAGATATGTATTTTGATGAAAATAATGTTCCTCCGAGTATTTTGCAGATTGATGGAGCAAAAGATATTGCTGTTGAATTTTTCAGTTTTTCAAAACCTTATGCAATGACTGGTTGGAGGTTAGGTTGGATTTGCGGAAATAAAGAAGTTATTTCAATCTTTGGTAAACTAAAATCAACATTGGATACAGGTATATTTAAGGCCTTACAAAAAGCTGCTTCTGAAATTATTAATTCACAAGAAGGTGATGAATATATTAAAAAAGCTAATTTTGGGTTTAAGAAAAAACAGGAAATTTTAGTTAAAGGATTAAAAGAATTAGGTTGGGATATGGACAATTTAAATATTCCAAATGCAACTTTCTATCTGTGGCTACCTATTCCTTTAAAATACAAATCATCTAAAGAATTTACGGATGATTTAATGTATAAATCCGGTATTGTTGCGGTTCCTGGAAATGCTTTCGGTGATTGCGGTGAAGGATTCTTTAGAATTTCTATAGTATGTAGTGACGAAAGTTTATATGAAGTATTAAGAAGAATGAAAGAAGATGGATTTAATTTCAACTAATTTCTCAAAATAAAGGAGTTTAAATGATTAAAAAAATATTATTATTGGCTTTTTGTTTATTGTTTATGCAAAATATTCAATCCGTATCAGCTAAATCTATTGATGACATATACCTTTTCAATATGAAAACAAAAATCGAATCTAATTGGATAAATTATGATAATAAATCAGATAACAGCACCGTTGTTAATTTTAAAGTAGATAGAACAGGCACAATTTTTGATGTAAATATAATAAGGTCTTCCGGTAATGAAAATTTTGATAAAAGTGCCATAATGGCAGTATATAAAGCTGCTCCTTTTAAACCTTTTTCAAAAGGAACTATTTCAAATACTTTAACTATGAATTTTTTCTTTAGTCCTAAGAATACCTTTCTAAATGTTGCAGATACTCCTAATTATTCACATACAAGCAGCCAATTCATGCAAATTTTGGACAATGTAAATTATGGATATTATTTTTATAATTTAAAACAAAGAATTTCATCAAACTGGGATGTTAAATCATATTATGAAAATAAATCGACAATAACTTTACTTAAAATAAACAAAGAAGGATTAATAAATAGTTTAAATATAATTAAATCTTCAGGAGATAAGAATTTTGACTCTGATGTAATAGATGCAATCAAAAAATCGGTTCCTTTTGATATTTTCCCTAAAAAGTCGGAAAAAGAAAGCTTAAATCTTCAACTTTCTTTCTACTATACTTCACTAAAACCAAGAATAGGAGAAAGTAAGATAAGTTGTTGTTTCCTTGATTACAATACTGACTTAATGGTTGATTATGAGAATTACAAAAAACAAGTTGAAAAAGTACTTTCTACTAATTTACCAAAAAAAATGTACAAATTAAAAAGAAAAGTATTACTAAAATTAACTATAGACAAAACAGGTAAAATATCTTGTATAAATATTGAAAAACCTTCAAAAAGCAAAGCTTTTGATAAAAAAATGATTAAAGCTGTTAATAACAAGTCTTTTCCGGCAATTCCAACATCGTTAAATAAAAAAGATTTTTCTTTTTTATGTTATCTTGAAACATCTAAAAAAGACTTTTCGAGAGGCTTTATATCAGGTTTTTTAAATTATGTAAGAAATCCTATTTCAGTTAAATGTATATGGGATAAGTTTTAAGCAGAATAGTTGATAAGTGAGGAAAAATGAGTATATTAGATTCGGTATTAATACCGGTAATTAATTTTATAGAACATACTAT
Source organism: uncultured Muribaculaceae bacterium (assembly GCA_964391675.1). Taxonomy (GTDB): domain Bacteria; phylum Cyanobacteriota; class Vampirovibrionia; order Gastranaerophilales; family Gastranaerophilaceae; genus CAYMMX01. The sequence continues at coordinate 111,001 of CAYMMX010000001.1, forward strand.
TGGAATGTTAGGTCCCTGGGGAGTTGCTTTATTAATGGCAATAGAATCATGCAATATCCCTTTACCAAGTGAAGCAATATTACCTTTTGCCGGATATTTAGTAAGTAAAGGAATAATGTCAATTCACGTAGCAGCATTTGCCGGTGCTTTAGGATGTATCCTAGGGTCAATTCCTTCATATTACTTAGGTTATTTCGGAGGTAGACCATTTATTGAAAAGTACGGAAAATGGTTTCTAATTTCAAAACATGACTTGGAAATGGCAGATAAGTGGGAACAAAAATATGGAAATTTAGCATTCTTTATTTGCCGTATGCTACCAATTGTAAGGACATTTATTTCTCTTCCGGCAGGAATTTTAAAAGCTGATATTAAGCTATTTTTAACATTTACATTCTTAGGCTCTTTAATTTGGAGTTATCCTCTTGTTTATGTTGGAATGAAACTTGGAGAACACAGAGAAACTCTAAAACATTTTTGGCATAAATTTGATTTGGCAATTGTTATTATTTTATTTGTTTTAGGCATTTTATATTTGGTAAATCATTTTAAGCATTTAAAAGATTCATAAAAATTAGCCCTTTGTATAAATTAAAGCTGCAATTTCAGTAGAAATTGCAGCTTTAATTTATGTAGAAAAATTTAATTTTATTATTAAATTCTATTATCCCAAACTCCGCCTTTTCTATCAACTACTCCATCATAGCAAGACCAAATTCTGAAAACTCCTGTAAGACCTAAAAGAGCATGAACAAGAACTTTATCAGTATTTTTCTCATCATTCATTAATTGGCCTATTCCCGGCCATATAATAAGAGATAAAGCTCCGGCACCAATTGACTTTGGACTAACTTCGCCATTTACACCATGAGTATCATTACATTTTTTATGACTTTTATGTTTTTTATTTTTTGAAACAGTACAATGTTTTTTTGTACAAGTTTTGCTGGTACCTGCAAAAGCAGGGACATTAACTAATAGCACACTAAAAATTAAACTTAATATTAGTAATTTTTTCATACAAATCTCCTTTTATTGTGTAGGTTTTCTACCGCAAGATTTATCTTCATCGCAAAAACCTAATCTCTCACATTTTGGCACAAGATATGATTTTAACCAAGGCTCTTCTTTTATTAATTCTTCACACATCATTTTAACTAAAACTCTGATTTCATATTGTGCCCTTGTACATAGCCTTAAGTTAGCCAGATGAATCATTTCTCGTAAATTTAAACTTGCAACCATAGAAGAAGAAGCCGCATTTGGCAAAACAAATCTTGCGTCTTCTGCAGGTATTCCGGCTTCAGTAAATTCATTATATAATTTTGAAATCTCTTGCATAAAATTTTCATATTTATTTTTTAATGCAGAATTTTGCTCTATTGTCGGAGGGATTATATATTCAAATTGACCTTTTTCTTTAACATATCTTTGAGATTTTTGAGAAAATGACATATGCCTATGCCTTACAAGTTGATGTGTGCAAGCTCTTGAAACATTAGAAATAGCAAAACTAATCTGAATATGTTCAATTGTTGAAAAATGTCCTGATGAAATAACTCTCTCAATCAATTTAAGCATTTTTTCTTCATCATCAGTACTGTTATATATGTTCAATGGGGTATCAGCACTATAACAAGTTCTACATGCTGTATATACCGTTTTTAACATATTTTCAGGTTTTGATATTAAATTGACTACTGGTTTGTTTTTTGACATTTTCACTCCGAACTTTTTAATCTGTAAATAATTTTGATTTTTGCAATAATCTAATCAACTAATAAATATGATACCAAAAAAGACCTCTTAAATCGATTTATTAAAATTTGTAAACAAGCTTAAAATGTATATAAACTCTAATTATAGTAATGAAATTAGATTTTTTAATTCTTGTTATATAGCAATTATTTAATTTCAGCATCTTTTAAGCAAATGCAATCAAAATTCATTTAAAGGAGCAAAAAATGCAAGTAAATTTAAATAATTCAAATTATAAAAAGCCTAATTTTGGAATGGCGGTACATGTTCCAAAATCACTAAAAAAAGCATTTGAAGTTACAGGCAGATCCCGTTTGCTGGAAGAAGCAATGCCAAAACTTGAACAGGCAAGCAAAGGAGTAAATATGCACTTGTCATTATTTAACGGCATTACAAATTTTCTTGATTATCCTGCATACAAAGAATTTATTATTGAGATAAATCCATTAAACAAAAAAGGTAAAACCGGTTTCTTTACAAGATTAATATATGAATTACCCGGTGTAGATAAATTTGGTACAGCAAGCACATATTTGGCAAAAATTAGAAGAGCCGCCGACATTGAAAAACTTGCAGATAATGCTATTGCAAATTATAAAAAGAATATTTCAAGAGGGACTTTATTATAAAGAATTAAAAAGAATTTCTTTCAATAACCAATTTTTATAATTTTGCCACAAACTTTTTAATTTCTTTAATCCATTTTTGTCTTCTTTTTTCAGATACAGAGTCAATCATATCAAAATCGAATCTTTTAATTATTTTGGGACCGCACCAGTCAGTTAAAGTTACTTTCCACCATTTCATTGGGATATCTTTACAAAAAGATTTCATAAAAAATAATGGCATGCTGTAAGATTGCATTATTACAGCTGTTTTTCCTTTCATTAAAGGTTTTGGTCCTTTTTCTGTAAGCTTACATCCGACTTCTCCAAATACCTGAGTCATAAAATCCATAAACATAGGAGGAAGGGCAAGATACCATACAGGATATACAAAAACAAACTGATCAGCCCATATAAAGTTTTCTCTTTCTTTCATTAATTCATCAGATATAGAACAATCAAAATCATTTTTATCATTGTCAAATTTTAAATAATTTATATTTAAATCACAGATATTTACTTTTCTAATCTCATGGCCATTTTTTTGAGCTTCGTCAATATAAGTATTTAGATATTCTTCTTTAGAACTTTGTGTTTTTGGGTTACATTCTACAATAAAAATTTTAGTCATAATATTCTCCTTAAAAACAAACTCATCATTACTTTATTCATGCACCGGGACATAAATTTTCCCAATCTATATCTTCATCTTCTTCACCGGGTTCAATTATTTCTTCACCATCTTCAAGCATAAGCATTAAAGAAAGCTTTAGTTGTTTTTTATAATTGTTTCTCGCCAATTCAATTGTTTTTGCACAAAATGCAAAACTTGGAATTTCCTTAATTTCTATATAGTGGTAAGGATTTCCGTTAAAATCTAAATCTTCACCTTCAATTAGTGTCCAATCCAGATTTAGGTAATAATCAAGATCTTTCTCCATTTTTTCTAAATTTACCCCTCATCCAATGATTGACTATTTAACGGTTGGTTAATCATAATTCCTTCACCACCTATCACATCAGCCTGCTTACCATCTAAATATAAATAAACATCTAATGTTGTGTTCTTATTCGATGTCTTGATTACTTGATAAAGCCTTTTATAAAGCCCGTCTGTACCACCGCCTTGTTGAAAGTTTCCACTTAAATTAATAATAACTTTGTCCGGCTTTTCTTCTAACGATAATAATTTTGTTCCTTGAGGAATTTCGGAGTAAATACCTTTTAATTGTTCATTTTTTGTTGGGCCTTTTAATAAATTTTCAATAGAATATTTTAATTTTGTTCCATCTTGTGCCCCATGGTAAACTCTTTTTACAACTTTGTAAACTTCGTCTTTATTTTGATTTTGACCTATAAAATAAATGCTTACATAAGTTTTTGGAAGATTTTCATCACTTTCTTCAGGTTTTTGTGAAACTTCTTCAACTGCCTGTTCATCAGGAGTTACAATTTCTTTTGGGGTATGAAAAAAAGCAAACTTAACAGCTCCAAAAGTAGCGATAACAATTAAAATTAATATAGTTTTTTGCCATGCAGTCATATAAACCCTTTCTTTTTTAAGAATTTTTTGGAATAAAAATTACTCCATCTATAAATATTTTATCTTCTTTAATATAAACATTTTGTATTTTCATCTTTGAATCTTTATTATTAAGAATATCCGTTGTAAATGTTAAAGGGTTTAAGGCATTTAAAAGATATGTAATTTTACTTAAATCAATAATAGTATACAAATTTACCAGATTAATTTTATTTAAAACAATATTTCCGTCTTCAACCTTTAAATCAGAATATACACTGATTGAAACCGGTTTTGAAGACATTGGTGATGTTAAATTTATTGTAAAATAAAGCTTATTATTTTTAATTTGTACATTGGCGTTGTCAAGTTTAAAAAAGGTTATTCCAAATCCAGATAATTTGATTTTATTTAACATATCTATATAGCCTGTCGATTTAACTGTTTTATTTAAATCACTATTAGAAATCTCTATTGCATATTGCATTACCATATTTTCTTTAAAGTGAATATTTTTTTTATCTATTGCAACATAGTTAAAATTACATAAAGTTTTTGCTTCAAAATAAGTTAAATATGCATCATCAATTTCCAGATTATTACCCCAAATTTTTAATGATTTAAATTTCCCTTGAGCTAAATCTTTTGCACTGAAAGATTTCATTTCAACTTTAAATTTTTCTTTGGTTGCCTTTTTCAGTTCTTTTTTTATTATAAACCCTGCAAGTTTTTCTGCCAAAAAAGTCATTCCTGTAATTTTTGAGGTTATTTGTCCGCTTCTTGATGAAATATCATATGCTCTAGGGGCACATTTGTCAGTGTAATCACAAGCTGCATATACTTGTGAGGAAAATGCTATAATCAAACATAGAATTAAAAATAATCTTTTCATATTAGTGCTCTTTCTAAGTAAATACTTTTTTGCATTTTATAATATTTTGCTTTAACTCGCCTATTGCGCTTATTTTGTTATTATAAATCAAAATTAAATTTTGTGAATTATATTTTAAATTTATTATTTCATCAACAACAGCTATTGTTTGTCCCATTTGTATTTTTTTATTTTCTTCTTCTGTAAGTTCTACTCTACTGTATGGAATAATATTAACAGGATTAATTAAATTTTGTTCAACATCTTTTACTGCTTGGATTTCGTCAAGATTTACAGCATTTTTAATTAAAAACATGCCTGCTTGTGTCCTAACCAATTTTGATAAATAAGCTCCACAACCCAATTTTTGTCCTAAATCATGTGCTATTGAACGAATATATGTTCCCTTAGAACATTTAATAAGTACTTGCGCTTTTTGATTTACATTATCAAAATTTTTTAGTTCGATTTTTTCAATAAATACTTTTCTGGGCTCAATTTTTACTTCTTCACCTTTTCTAGCATATTCGTATAATTTTTTACCTTTAACTTTTATTGCAGAATAAATAGGAGGAATCTGTATTATTTCACCTTTAAAAGATTCAAGAGCATTTATAATTTCTGATAATGTGACTTTAACAGGTAAAGTGGTTGTTAAAATTACATCACCATCGCAATCATAAGTGTTTGTACTTTTACCAAAAGTTACTTCGGCAAGATATTCCTTTTCATCATCCAAAAACTCAATTAAACGTGTAGCCTTACCTATTGCAACAGGTAATACTCCCTGAGCAAAAGGGTCTAACGTTCCGGTATGCCCTATTTGTTTGATTTTGGTAATTCTTCTTAAAATTGCAACGACATCATGCGATGTCATACCAGAAGGTTTATATATATTCAAAAATCCGAACATTTAACTAAATCTCTCCTCTGGAGATTTTATTTATAAGCTCTGTAACTTTTGTTCCTCTTTCAATTGAATCATCATATATAAAACGTAATTCGGGAGTTAATCTTAATCTAATCCTTTTTCCAATTTCGTATCTGATTTTTGGAACATGTTGTTCAATTGCATCTATTGTTTTTTGTTTTTGTTCTTCATTACCAAATACGCTGTAAAAGACCTTAGCGTAAGAATTATCATGTGATACTTCTACATCCATTATTGACACTACACCGGAAATTCTAGAATCTCTAATGTCTTTTTGAATAACATCAGCAATTTCTTTCATTAAAGTTTTTCTTACTCTCTCATTCCTAAGTGTCATATTAATCTAAGCTCACTCTTTCAACTTCTTCGGTTGTTGATACTTCAATTATATCACCTTCTTCAAGATTATTAAATTTAGCAAAAGAAATACCGCATTCAAAGCCCTGAGCTACTTCTTTGACATCATCTTTAAATCTTTTTAGTTGGTCAATTATTCCTTTAAAGATTTCTTCATTGTTTCTGATAACTTTTGCAATTTTTCCGCGTTGAATTTTTCCTTCAAGAACGTAACAACCACCTATTTTTGTTGTTTTACCGACAGTGAATACTTGTCTGACTTCTGCTTTTCCAAGAGCAACTTCTTTAATCTCTGGCTGTAATAAAGACAACATTTGTTTTTCTAAATCTTCTAAAATTTGATAAATAATATCATATTTTTTAATTACTACACCTTCTTTTTCAGATGCAGCAAGTGCATTAGAATCTTCTTTAACACTAAATCCTAAAATGATTGCTCCGCTTGCAGAAGCTAACATAACATCTGCTTCTGATATATCACCAACACCAACGTGGATAATTTTTGTTGCAATTTCTTTTGATTCAAGCTGTGCTACAGCTTGAGAAACTGCTTCAGCCGATCCATGAGTATTTGCTTTTATAATTAAATTTAATTGAGCAATATCTTCATCACCTGCTGCCGCTTCTTTTCTTAAATGTGCCGGAAGCATTGAGTCTAAACGTTTTGTTCGTTCTTTATCTTTTCTTTTATCAACAATAGATTTCATTGATTTTTCATTATCAACTACTTCAAAATAGTCTCCGGCCTGAGGAACTTCGGCAAGCCCTAAAACCTCAACAGGAGTAGAAGGCTCTGCTTTTTGAACTCTTTCTCCTTCATCAGAAAGTAATGCCCTTACACGACCTCCGACACTACCTACTACAACACAATTACCAACTCTTAATGTTCCATTTTGAACTAATAATGTTGCTACAGGACCTTTTCCTTTATCAAGGTTTGCTTCTATCACTACGCCTGAAGCATGTGCTTTTGGATTAGCTTTCAAATCTGCCATTTCAGATAATAGGAGAATGTATTCAAGAAGTTCATCAATACCTGAACCTAAAAGAGCTGAAACTTTAACTGTAACCGTTTCACCACCCCATTCTTCAGGGACAAGTCCATGTTCAGTAAGTTGTTGTAATACTTTATCAGGATTAGCACCCGGTTTATCAATTTTGTTAACGGCAACAATAATAGGTGTTTCTGCTGCTTTTGCATGATTTATCGCTTCAATAGTCTGAGGCATAATACCATCATCTGCAGCTACAACAAGAATTGCTATATCTGTTGCTTTTGCACCCCTTGCCCGCATTTCGGTAAAAGCTTCGTGACCGGGAGTATCTATAAAGACAACTTTCTTTTTATCGACATGAACAGTGTAAGCACCTATCGATTGAGTAATACCACCAACTTCTGTTGATACAATTTTATGCTTGGACGCACGAATACTGTCCAACAAGGTTGTTTTACCATGGTCAACGTGTCCCATAATACTAACAACAGGAGCTCTGTGTTTTAACAATTTCTTATCAACAGCAAGAAGAGCTTTTGCTTTTTCTTCTTTTTCCATTTCTTCTTCAATAAAAGCTTCTAAATCTTCGTCTAAAACTTCCAGTTCAAATTCTGCACAAACTTTTTTAATAGTATCAACATCAATAAGTTGATTTACGGTTGCCATAACACCTTGCATCATAAGAAATTTAACAATTTCTGCTGGTGTTTTTTGAATTTTTTCTGATAATTCACTAATTGTCATTGCTTTATTAACAACGATTTTAGTAATTATTTCGATTGATTCTTCTCTTTGCTGTTTCTTTTTGTGTTTTTGAGCTGCTGCTTTTTCTAGAGAAATTCTTTCTTGTTCTTCTTCTTTAGATGAGAATATTTTTTCTTTTTTCTTATCAACTTTTTTCTTAATACCACCTTTATTGTCATAAATATCTTGCGAAATTATATGACGAACAGGTTGTTTTTTATCAGTTTTTTCCTGTTGTCCTGAAGTAGGAGCAGATATTGGTTGACTTGTCTCTTTTTTAAATTCTCTTCTGGTTTCTGTTTGAGAAGTTTTTTCCGCTCCATCCTGTCTAAAAGGTCTACGGGGTTCAAATTTCGGTTTTTCTTTTATTTCAACTCTAGTTATAGGAGTTTTAGGTGCATGTCTGACTATTTCTAAATGACTTTTTGGTTGTCTTATTATTTCTACTTTTGATTCTTCTTCTTTTTTAATTTCTGTTTTTTCTTCCGCAGGTTCAACTTTTGATTTTTTTACAATAAATGCTTTTGGTTTTTTTACCTCGATATTTGAACCTGTAGCTATAAAATCCTTTAATCGCTTAATTTGGTCGGCAGTTACTGTACTTGAATGAGCTTTAACAGGTATAGACAATTGAGCAAATTTCTCTAGTATCTCTTTATTTGTGAGATTTAGTTCTTTTGCCAGTTCATTTACTCTAATACTATCTAGACTCATTTATTTTTCCTATTCTTTGATAACTATATCATAATTTCATTCCTTATGAAAAGTTTGTAACTGTGCTTTGAAGTCTTCTGTTAAATTAGTTTTTAAAAATTTAGCCAATTTATTTTTTTTTAAAGCAGCTTCAATACAAGAACTATTATAACAAAGATATACAGATCTGCCAAATATTTTAGAATTTGGATTAATAATTATTCTTTCGGTTAAGTTTTCTTTCGTAATTTTAATCATTTCTTCTCTATTTTTAATTTGAAAACAACCGACACATTTACGTAATATTTTTTTTGTCATAAATTATTCCCTTACTTATTATATTACAAAATAAAAGCAGACAAATGCTTTATAACATTGTCTGCTTTTATTTCGTAAATTATGTGTAATTATACTCTTACATCAACAGGAGGGGTTACTTGTTCTGTTGTTATAGTTGTATAATCCTGAGGTTCTTTTAAGCCGGTAATAGATGTTATATATTCTCCATCTGCTGATAAAGTATCAAACTGGGCAATAAGATTTTTTATAAAAGCTATTTCTTCATTACTTGCCCCTTCAGATTCCTCTGAATTTAAAAATTGCAAATAATTTAGTAATTGAACTTTAGATATTTTTCCACCAATTGCACCTACTGCTGCAGCTAAAGAATTAAATGATTTAGTTATTGAAGAACTTACTGTTTCTGAAGGATAATTTAAACTAATATCATCGTTATCACTTTTATTACCTTGACCTAAAAGCTTAATTACATTATCTTCTGTTTCATTTTTTCTTTTTAATAATTTATCAAGGTTATCTGTTGATTTATTTTCTTTCAGCTTGTCAGCTCTTTGAGAAATAAGATTTTCTTCGCTACTTTTTTTATTTTCTTCACTTTTAGATACACCAAAATTCCCGAAGTATTTCGAGAAGATTTTAGATGCCTGATTTGTAAATGACCGGTCCTCTGATTGCGTAAATGTATAATCCGGGCTTATATTGCCTGTTCCAAACATATGATGTCCCTTCTTATGTTTGAGTTAAAAAGTACTTTTTGGATATATTATCCCTAATAATCTCTAGCATGTTATATTATACAACTTTTGTAAACTTTTTGCAATCCTTTTTACAATCATGTTAATCCCTTGTAACAATTGGACTTGGGCATGTTTTAAAACAGCTTATTTTTAGTAAAATTGTAACAAAAAAATGTATATATATGTTACTATTTATATGTTATGAGAAAAAAATTTGTCATCAGTTCAAAATATAAACCGTCAGGTGATCAACCCAAGGCAATTAAGCAGCTTGTAGAAGGAATAAATAAAGGAAATGATTCTCAAACATTACTTGGTATAACAGGATCAGGAAAAACATTTACTATTGCAAATGTAATAGAGCAGATTCAAAAACCTACCTTAATCATTGCACATAATAAAACTCTTGCGGCTCAACTATTCAATGAATTCAAAGAACTCTTTCCCGATAATGCTGTTGAATATTTTATAAGCTATTATGATTACTATCAGCCAGAGGCATATATTCCAAGGACTGATACTTTTATAGAAAAATCAGCAACAATAAATGAGGAAATTGACAGATTAAGACATAACACAACGAGAAGTTTGTATGAAAGAAACGATGTTATTATAATCGCTTCTGTAAGCTGTATTTATGGACTAGGATTGCCTGAAAATTACTTTAAGGGATCAATTACAATTTCTGTAAATAGTCAATTATCAAGAGAGGCTTTACTTAACCATCTTGTAAGTGTTCAATATGTCAGAAATGACTTGGTTTTGGAACGTGCAACATTCAGGGCTCGCGGTGATATTGTCGAGATTATGCCTTCATATGAGAAGATAGTTACAAGAATTTACTTTTTCGGTGATGAAATAGAAAAAATAGTAAGAATTGACAATTTAACAGGAGAAATTATAGAAACCCCGGATAAAACAACAATCTATCCTGCCGTTCATTATCTTTCTTATGATGAGAACGTTGAAGAAACTATTAAATTAATTAAACAAGAGCTTCAAAACCGATTAGCAGAATTAAATTCCCAAAATAAAATTGTAGAAGCACAACGATTAGAACAACGTGTTAAATATGATTTGGAAATGATAAAAGAAATGGGATATTGCTCTGGGATAGAGAATTATTCAAGAATAATTGAACGCAGAGCTCCAGGCTCTGCACCCTCTACACTTTTAGATTATTTTCAAGAAGATTTTTTAACCGTAATTGATGAGTCTCATGTTACAATCCCACAGTTAAAGGGGATGTACAGAGGTGATGCCGCAAGAAAAAATACTTTAATAGAATACGGTTTTAGATTACCTTGTGCAAAGGATAACAGACCTTTAAACGAAAAAGAATTTTTTGAAAAAGTAGGACAAAAAATTTATATTTCCGCAACTCCTGCGGAATTTGAACGAAATACATCTCAGCAGCTAGTAGAGCAAATTATAAGACCCACAGGCCTTATTGATCCTAAAATCTCTGTTCGTCCTATTAAAACTCAAATAGAAGATCTTAGAAAAGAAATTATTAAACGAGAAGAAAAAAATGAAAGAGTTCTAATTACTACTTTAACAAAAAGAATGGCAGAAGATTTGTGTGATTACTTTATACAACATGGAGTAAAGGTAAGATATTTACACAGTGAGATTCAGTCACTTGAGAGAGTTGAAATATTAAGGGATTTGCGTTTAGGTGAGTTTGATGTTCTCATTGGGGTTAATCTTTTAAGAGAAGGTCTTGATATCCCTGAGGTTTCATTAGTTGTCATAATGGATGCCGATAAAGAAGGCTTCTTACGCTCAGAAACCAGCTTAATTCAAACTATTGGACGTGCAGCAAGAAACTCCTGTGGTGAAGTTATTATGTATGCTGATAAAATAACTGAATCTATGAAAAAAGCTATTGATGAAACTAATCGCAGAAGACAAATTCAACTTGAATATAATAAAAAATACGGAATTATTCCTCAAACAATTAAAAAACCGATTGAAAATAACCTTTTATCACTTGTAGAAAGTTATCGTAGTTTTGAGGACATTGTAGCAGAAGAAATGGTTGATTTAGGAATAAGCAAAAAGGATTTGCCAAAACTTATTGATAAACTAGAAAAAGATATGCATAAAGCTGCTAAAATTCTAGACTTTGAACGTGCAGCCCAAATTCGGGATCAATTAAAAAAACTTAGAGAAATGATTAATTAATCAAAACTGCTTCTATATCCTAAACTGTTAGTATAAGCATTTGCAAAATAATGTGCAGCTATTGCTAAGTTAATTACAAAGGCGAAAACTAAAAAGAAAATAAAAAATTGTTCTGTACCAAATAAAAGAACAATAATATAACCAATAACTCCGCTTGTAACAACATTAACAAGGATTAATTGTATTATGTATAGTACTAATAAAATAAAAATATCCCCTGATTTTTTTAGAATAGAGAAAATTTTATATGCATCTATAATTCTTTCTTTTTCACAAAAAGATAAATAAGAAGTTAAAATTAATGAAAGAGCAATAAGCCAAACTATAATTTTTATTATATTCTCAACTTGAGGAGCTGCATTAATAAAGGAACAAACATAGTTAGCAGCAATTATTGAAATAAAAATTATCGGACCTAACCCAACAATACCCTTGATTGAAGATAAAGCTAATTTTACCGGATTAATCGGAGGAATCGTTACAAGTTTTTCATTTATCACATTTCCTGATATTTGAATTAATATACCTATAGTGAAAAATAAAGTTATATAAGCAATAATATTGAAAATAGCAACTTCTATTTTACTTTGGTTATACAATATGAAACAATAATAAGAAGGCAAAATAATACATAAAAGCTTTAATATTGAAAAACGCTCTGTTAATACTTCTTTAACCGAATCTATAATTGAAATCATAACAACCTCTAACTTAATTATATTTTTAATAAACAGATTCTATCATACTAAAAAAAATGAAACAAGTTTTTAATTTTTTATTTATTGCATAATTTATAATTTATCTAATTTGTAAACAAAAGTTAATACTGAAATACTTCTATAGCAAATTCATTTTTGTTTATATTTATTATCTTTATGAAAATTTTATTAAATAAGTTCGAAAAAATACCACGAATTCAAGTTAATACAAAAAACAACTATAACTGTTCTAACAAGCAAAAAACAGAAAATCTTTTGTATATAGATAATCCAATAAAGACTGCTCCTATTCACTATTATCCTGTTTTTGGTTCGAATATACAGCTACAAAAAGTTCAAAATGTAAATTCACAGATCATAAAGAAAATTCTTGTTACCGATAAACTTTCTAAAATAATTGATGATAAACACAAAAAAATCTTCGATAATGACCACTTAAACTATATATTAAGCAAAATGAATGATTATAATATGGATATTTTAATCTCCATGGCTGATATGAAAACCGAAAAAGGTTGCCCTGTTTTTGGCCCTCGATGGTTCTCTTTAATAGCAGAAAATATACAAAGCATTACAGAAAAAATTATTGCAAAAAACCTTTTAAAAATCGGTAAATTGCCTAATGAATTTGTTGGTATATTTGATATTTATAAAAAACAAAAACCAAGTGAACTTTCCTCAAAGGTTTTAAATCTGCTTATAAAAGAAAAAGATGCTCTTGGTAACGATAAATTTGGAGCCTTATGTATTGCAGATATCATGAAATGTATAAAAAACGAAGATGATTATCATAAACTTTTATCATTGTTATCAGATAAAAAAATAGAAACATTTGACATAATTAAATACTTTAAAACAGGTGAAAAACCTGAAATTTGTGATTTTAATAAAAGACCTTATGGTCATGATTTTCTATTAAACAGAGGGTTAAATTTTTTTAATATTGATCCCTCTGAAGAAAATTTAGTTAATAATTTGTTTGACTCTATGAATAAGCACCCTAAAATAGCTCAAAGAATTATAAATATTTTAAAACAAGGTAGATCTGAGAGGGTTAACTTAAATTTTAAAAGCTTTAATTCTAACAGTATAATTTCTGACAATGTTCTTTCAGATATAGAAAATTTTGTTATAAATAAAAAACCTTATGTCAAAGAGTTTTATATGGGAACCCCCATCCAAAAACTTCTTCAGGAAACCTCTAATGGGGAAGCTGTTCAAGTTGGTAAGAAGTTGTACGTTAACGATAACGGTGTGCTTATCAATTTGAATATTACTAAAGAAAAATATATCGAACTTTTTCCACCTATAAAAAGATTTAACTTCTGTCAGGGCAATTTGGGTGATTGTTGGCTCATTTCAGCTTTAGATGTTATGATGAACAGCCCTTCGGGTAGAGTTAATATATACCGTTTATTTAGACAGGAAGGAAATGATATTTATATAAAATTTCCAAATGGTGAGCACGAAATAAAATTTAAAGATTCAAAAACCCTAGAAACAAATAAAAACATGGATGGCCCATTAGGATTACAGATGATTGAACAAGCTTTTTCTTTTCAAAAAAATAAAGATTATACAAATAATACTTTCGAAGACATTTTATCAACTGACAATGTTAATCAACAACTAAATAAGCTAAATACCGGTTACACCGAAGAAGCATATAAAGGATTATTGAGCAATATAGACATTTATAACTCTTGCGATCTAAATTTATCTATTAAAAAATTAATGATGGCATTGATTAAAGACAATGCAAACAGTGATAATTTTATAAATTTCGGTACAAGTGAACCTTATGCTCATAGTCAAGCATTTCTTGAAAAAACTTATGGATTGGTTGAAAAACATGCATATTCAATTAAAGGATTTGACCAAGAACATGGACTTTTATACATAACAAATCCTCATAATTGTGGATTGATTACAGAAATTCCAATATATGAACTATTTAAACATGTTCATCTTTTTAGTTTTAAAAAAATCAAATATGATTAATATTCACGAACACCCTGAATATCCGCAACCGGGACAAATGAAACAACCTTCAGCCATTTCAATACTTGTTCCGCAATCAGGACATACAAATTTTTTGATTTCTCCTGTAGGTTCATAATCTTCTTGAGCCGGTTTAAGTTCAATTTCCGGACCTTTCTTAGCTTCAAGGTTCATTGGCTGGAATGTACGGCTGTTGTTTCTGTATACCGTAATTCCTTTTAAATTATTTTCGAAAGCTAAAATATAAGCTTTTTCTATATCTTCTCTTGTTGCATGTTCTTCAAAGTTAACTGTTTTAGAAACAGCATTATCTGTGTGAAGCTGGAAAGCAGCTTGCATACGAACGTGCCATTCAGGAGTTACGTCATGCGCAGTTGCAAATATTTGTTTAACTTCGTAAGAAATACCGTCCACATGGGCTATCGAACCGTCTTGAGCAATTTGCTTCATCATTTTTTCTGAATAAAATCCTTTTTCTTTTGCATATTTTTCAAAAATCGGATTTATTTCAAGCATTTCAGTACCATCCATAATGTTCCTAAAGAAAACTAATCCGAATAAAGGTTCAACACCACCTGAAGCAGATGCAATCATTGAAATAGTTCCTGTAGGCGCAATGCACGTTGTGGTGGCATTTCTTATTCCAAATTCTTTAATTTGTATGTCAAGATTTGCCCAATCTTCATCAGAAATTATACCTGCAGATTTACCTTTGTATTTATTAGTTAAGAAATTTTGACCATCATACACACTGCCCTTGAAATTTTCAAAAGCCCCGCGAGATTTTGCAAGCTCAATAGATTCAACTTTTGAATGATAGTCAATAAACTCCATAACCTGATATGCCAAATCAGTTCCTTCTTTTGAATTATAAGAAAGCCCTAATTCCATAAGCATATCAGCCCAACCCATAACACCAAGTCCTATTTTTCTGTTATTTTGAACCATTTCAGCAATTTTAGGCAACGGGTAATTATTTACGGTAATAACATTATCCAAAAAGTGTATAGAAAGTTTTGTTACTTCTTTTAATTTATCCCAATCAACAACTTTTTTACCATTATCTTCTTTTAACATTAGACCTAAATTAATGGAGCCTAGATTACAAGCTTCATATGCAAGAAGAGGAACTTCTCCGCAAGGGTTTGTAGATTCAATTTCCCCAATAAGCGGCGTAGGATTATCCTCGTTCATTTTATCAATAAAGACAATTCCGGGTTCACCATTTCTCCAAGCACCATCTACAATTAAATCAAAAACTTGTTTTGCATTTAACCTTCCAACAGATTTTTTCGTTTTTGGATGGTATAAATCATAATCTTCACCTTTTTTAAGTGCTTCCATAAACTTATCTGTAATAGCAACAGAAATATTAAAGTTATTTAATTTATTATTATCACTCTTACAATGGATAAAATCAATAATATCAGGATGGTCTACTCTTAATATTCCCATATTAGCACCACGTCTTGTTCCACCCTGTTTAACCGCTTCAGTCGCAGCGTTAAAAACTTCCATAAAAGAAACCGGACCGGAAGAAACACCCATTGTAGATCTTACAACATCGTTTTTAGGTCTTAAGCGAGAGAAAGAAAAACCTGTTCCTCCACCGCTTTTATGTATTAGCGCTTGATTTTTAACTGATTCAAAAATTCCTTCTAAAGAATCTTCAACGGGAAGCACAAAACAAGCTGAAAGTTGACCTAGTTCACGACCCGCGTTCATTAGAGTTGGAGAATTTGGCATAAAATATCTTTCGGTAATAAATTCATAGAATTTTTTTGTAAGTTCATCTACATCATTTTGTGATTTTTTGTATTGTAAATCCGCTTGAGCAATACTTGAAGCTACCCTTAAAAACATGTCAGCCGGAGTTTCAACGCAATTACCTTCTTTATCTCTTTTTAGATATCTTTTTTCTAAAACTTTAACCGCATTTTCAGACAATTCTAATTCTTTTTTCACTTTTTCCCCTAACTCTAGACTCACACTTACCTCCACATATCTAAATATTTATAAAATCCCAATTTATATATTATACAATAAATTTAATAGTCATGGAAAATTTTTAAGAAAAATTTACTTTATAAAACTTACATAAATACAACTAAGTTTTTGATTTATTTTTTTTAAAAAAGAATCTGGATGATGTAATTATGACAGCAAAAGTCTCAGTAAAATACAGAGAATTGACAGGAAGTTTGACATTTTTGACCACTTTTACGAACTCCTATCGAGCATTATCCTTGTTTTGAGAAGTTTTAGCCGAGGAATTTGTGCAGGAGTATGCCCTTGTGGTATTTGGACAATCTTTAGTAATATTTAGAATCAGCTCTCTTTTTATGCTAAAATTTTAGAAAAAAAGGGGGGGTTATGGATAAAAAGAATTTCAAAAAATTTGGGATAATTTTTGCTTCGATAATCGCAGCTATTTATGTTGTATTTTTAATTTTGCCGTTTATAATTTCGCCGGTTTTGGATGCTCATTCTCTTGAAATTTCTCAAGCCGTTGAAAAAGCTTCAGGTTTTAAGATTAAGTTTGAAAAAATGCAGTTGGTAACTACGCCTAAATTAACCATCGGGGTTAAAATAAAAAAAACAGAGGCATTTTTGCCAAATGATGAAAAGTTCTTGCAAGCCGATAATGTTCAAGCAAAATTGTCAATTTTACCAATGCTTTTAAGAAAAATTGAACTTGATGTTCTCAGCGCAGATAATATTAATCTTGATTTAAAAGTTCAAAAGGGGGGTAAATTCCTTCTTGAAAATTATATTCCAACTCAGCCCCAACCTCAGACAACTAAAGCGTCTACCAAACATTTTTTTAAACTATCAAACCATTTGCCTAATATAAATATTGATAAATATAAAATAAGCTTTATAGATATGCAAACTGATAAAAAATATTCAATCGAAGGCGATAAAACAAAAATATCTGATTTTATTTTGAATAAAAAAATCAAAGTTTCAGGTATAGGGAAAATGATTTTAGATGGCAAACAGCAGTTTAATTATGATGTAAAAATGTTTAACAAAATTATGCCTGATGTTCAGTTGAATGATTTGGTGTTTAATCCTCAGCCAGCAGAAATCAAACCACAAGAGATAAAAATAAATGTTATCGATATTTTCAAAGCACTTTATAATAACAGCTTAAATGCAACATTAAAGTCTGATATTCAATCTTACGGAAGCTTTGATGATGTGCGAATTGACGGGCTTATCAGCGTTAAAGATTTAAGCATTGCCGTTAATAGCCAAAAACTTCCTGATAGCTTTGTTTTGTTGAATCTAAAAGGGAATAAGATAGATTTGGATTCTGATTTTTATACAGCGCAAAATGAAATTACTCATGTTAAAGGAAAATTTAAGACAGGCAAAAAACCAAATGTTGATATGAGTTTTAAATCGAATACAAGCTTAAAAAGTCTAACTGAGATAACAAAAAGTGTTGCAAAATCTTTTGGGATAAAAGACTTGCAAACACTAAGCGCAAATGGTGTTATAGATGCTGATTTCAATATCAAATCCAACTTAAAAAAAATTGAATCATCAGGCTACTTTAAAATCCCTTATGGCAATTTAACTTATGGTACTGATAATATATCGATAAACAATATCAAATCTAATATAATATTTGACAATAATACAATTAATATTAAAGATACAGGATTTTTAGTCCTTGGACAACCGCTTAAAATCTATGGAACAATAAAACAAGATGCGACTGCTAACATAAATCTTTTAGCAAACAGATTGCCGATAAAAAGCATTTTACTTTCATTAGGACAAATTAGTGCGCTTAGAGAGAATAAATTCAACAGCGGGACACTATTAGCAAACGCAAATTTAAGCGGGAAGCTCGTAGATCCATCAGGACTTTTAAATATTTCTGTTGATAATCTTAATGTGAAAAATGTGCCCTCAGCATCTACCATAATTCTTAAAAGCTCTGTTACTAAAATTAAATTCGATAAAAAATCAATGTCGGGAAATCTGATTGAAACCGGTATAAAAATTTTAAATCCTGCGTGTGTTGTTTCAATTCCAAAAATTACTGAAACAATTACACCTACTGAGATTAGCATCAATCCTACCAATGTTTTGATTGATAAAATAAATTTGGTCGTTTCAGGAAGAATCAAAAACTATCTGACGAATAAAATAATTTTAGATATTAAAACGGGCGGGAATATTGTTTCAAGTCTAAATGGAACCATTAATCCTGTTTCGCAAAAAATAAATTTGAATTATTCCATTCCTGTTCCTTGCACTTTCCCTATTCCGGGCTTTGCTAATTCAAAAATGCAGGCTAAAGGAAATTTATCTATTTCGGGTGCAATGGCTAATCCGAATTTAAAAGGAACATTTGTTGTACCATACATTTTATTGCCTGATATGCTCGTGTCCTTGAGTGACATGATTGTTAATTTAAACGGTCCGTTCTTAAAAGGAAACGGAACAGTTAAGAAAATAACTTCAGGGTTAATGATTGCGCAAAACTTGAGTGCAAATTTTATTCTAAAAGGCAACATGTTTTATTTAAATAATATTATAGGTGATGCTTATTCAGGAAAAATTGAAGGAAATGTTGCATATAACGTAGTAAACGGTAAAACTACAGTCGATTTTAAAGGTTCAGGCATGAATGCCAATAAGACAATTGCTGCTGCGGCGGGGATAAAAAATGCATTGAGCGGCACACTTGGTTTTAATACAAAAATCACGTTTCAGGGTATTGAATATAATGATATTCTTAAAGCATTAAAAGGAAATTTTTCTTTCAGCGTGGAAGATGGTGCATTAGGAAAAGTTGGGAGACTCGAAAATTTCTTAAACGCCCAAAACATCCTTGCAAACTCTGTTATGAGATTTGCACTTGATTCAATTACTTCTTTATCAAGCGTCAAAAATACAGCTTTATTTAAATACATAAAAGGTGATATGACATTCTCAAATGGTTGGGCAAATATTTCAGCAATAAAAACAAGCGGTCCTACTATGTCTTATTATGTGAAAGGTAAATATAATCTAATAAATGGAACTACAAATGTAATTATTTTAGGAAGATTAAGCTCTGATGTAGTGGCTTTACTTGGCCCTATTGGGGATTTATCAGTGGATAAATTAACTTCTTACATACCTAAATTCGGAACCCTCACCGCTGTTATAATAAAATCAATGACGACAAGCCCTGCAGAAGAAAATATCGCACAAATACCACCATTATCAAGTGGAGATAAATACAATAAAGACTTCAAGGTGGTATTTAACGGTGGCGTAGATAGTAAATCATCAGTTAAATCTTTTAAATGGCTTTCAGATGTTGATACTTCTGTGTTTGATATGAAGTTCAATGTAAAAGACGTAAAAAAACAATTTACAGAAGCTAAAAAATCAGCTATTGAAGGGGTTAAAAAACAATACTCCGATGTCAAAAACTCAGCTGTTAATGAAGCTAAAGGGACTGTTAATGAAACAAAAAAACAAATACAAGATGCAGCAGGACAGTGGAAAGACTTGCTTAAATTTTAATTTGATTTTTGCTTAATTTTAATTTAAAATCCTTATTGTAATAATTTTTGGAGGGCACCATTATGAAAAAGATTTTATTAGTAACATGCGTTTTAAGTTTAATTATTAGTACAAAAACAATTGCCGCTGACACGTACACAGGTGGTTTAGTTGAATCATTAAACCAAAAATTTGATAAAGTTGCAGCACCTGCAGTTAATAAAGAAAAACAAGTACAAGCAAAACAAAAAGAAATATTAAAAAAACAAAAAGCCGCACAAGAGTTAAAACAGAAACAACTTGAAGACCAAAAAAAACAACTCGAAGCTAAGAAGAAAGCTCAAGAAGAATTGGTTAATAAGAAAAAACAATTAATCAAAAACCAAAAAAACTTATTAAAACAACAAAAAAATGAGTTAAAAGACCTTTTTAAATTCAATTAAAAAAATATAAGAGCGGCTAATTCAAAATGAATCAGCCACCCTGTCCAGACCCAGTATAATTATACCAGTTAAAAATGCAGTGCCAATACGGCACTGCATTTTTTGCGTTGTTTTAGGCAGGGTGTTTCAAAAAAATCAAACAGAGAATTTTAGAAATTTAAGCTATAAAAATCACCTTAATTTCTCTCAAATGTTCTCTCTAGTAAAACTTAACTCCGCAAATCTCTCACACAGCGGACTTCTTTAAACAATAAAAATCACTATCGAAATGATAGTGGTTTTTATGGTGGGCGATACTGGATTTGAACCAGTGACCCCTTGCGTGTCGAGCAAGTGCGCTACCACTGCGCCAATCGCCCATTATTTTGGTTGAATATATTAGCTATTTCCTTAAATATTGGACTATCTGGAATTTTTGCAAAAAGATTATTTTCGTCACTGAGACATTATTAGCCCAAAAATCCATCATTAATTTAAAAGGAGGCACCCAGATTCGAACTGGGGATAAAAGCTTTGCAGGCTTCTGCCTTACCACTTGGCCATGCCTCCGCATTTCTTTATCGTATTCAAGACATATCTTATTGTCAAGTGAGACTACTGTATATCTGTAAAAAAGCCATTTTACCTAGCTCACTTTTTAGTTTGCTGTTTGAAGTATGGAAAATAGTTTATTCATTATTATTACAAATATTTATTTTTGTAAAATTATTGACATTTAAAAGCTTAAAAATGCAAAAAAAAATTTTTCCGGATTTTATATATAACGATTACTAAATTAATTGTTAGTGTGAAATGAAAACTGCACCGATTTTATCAAACAGAATAAATAATTTTGGCTCTATAAATCAACCTTCAAGCAACCCTTTTAAAAAAGTCGAAATTCACAGTAATGATAATAAAATCATTACCGCTAATAATAACACTTTATTTGATTATAAAGCTTATAATTATAATGTTGTTTCGTTTAAGGGTAATGAGCAACGTTTATTTTTAAACTTTGTTCAATCCGGAAAGCCCAAAATATATGAGTTTCTTTGTAACGCAAAGAAAACAACACCTATTCAAGTTTTAAACTTTTTAGATAATGTTATGGCAGATAATGATTTATCTATGAAATTTGTAAAAGAGGTTACCGATAATCCAAGAAAATCAGCAGACATTATAATAAATCTTACAGAAAAATTAGGCGGAATCGAAAATTTCAGAAATTGGTATTTTAAACCGGGAGGATATAGAGAAAATTTTGGTAAATATACCGGAAACCATTATTCTCAAGCAAATAATGTTGATGATTTACTTCGTTCAAGGCCAAACTGGAAGCTTACGGATATTATTGCAACTTATCATAAAAGCCAAACAGGAGACGTTTTCAAAGGAAGTGATCCTTTAATTGGAACATTACCAAAGGAATTTGGTGATAAATATGTTGATTTTCCCCATCTTATAAATTTCTTACACCCGTTAGGAAATCAACAAAGCGGGGATATGTATCTTGCTAATAATAAATTAATCTGTAAAGTTTTAAAAGATGCAGATGATAAAAAAGTATGCAAAATTACATCTACACAAAATAATAAAGATTTTATTGTCAAAATAGATAAAGTCTATGCGGATTCTATCTACAGCAGGCTTAGAGCTAACTCCATTTATCTTGAATCAATGATTGGAAGATATTTATCTCTCAATGAATGTAAAGATGTTCCGAATTTTCATTTTTATGATTTTTATCACAATGCAGCCGTATTTGATTTTTCTCCGGGCAAAGATCTTATAAATGAATTTGATCCAATAAAAATGAATCAATTAACTCCTGATTTACTCTCTCTTGGAGTCAGATCCAATGATATTCATATAAGTAATTACCTACAAACTGACAATGGTGTTATAAATATAGACTTAGGAAATGCAACCTATTTTGATCCTTTAAAACCTGGTGATTTAGCTCATACAATATTTTTACCGAATTATACAGGACTTGATTTTGCAAATTCATATAGTGCTTTAGATTTTGCAAAATTTATAAAAAGCTCACAAAAAGTAAAATAATATGTTATAATATTCTATAACTTGGAGGTAAGTATATGAGATGTAATTTACACGAAGTTTATTTTTCTACAAGTAGTAACAAAAACAAATTGTCTTTTTCTGCTCAAAACCTAAACAATACAAAAACCAATGATGCTAATTTAAATTCGGTAAAATTAGCTTGGGGACCTGCTTTATCTTCAGATAAAATCGAAACTCAAGTAGGCAATTTTTATAAAGTAGATGAACACTTTTACCGAGGGGCACAACCAGGAATAGACGAAACTAAAGGCGGTCTTATTGATTATGCAAAATTAAAACATGATTTAAAATATTTAAGAGATAAATTTAATATCACCGTTGTCTTAAACTTAAGAAACCCTAACGATAATAATACAAAACATATTGAATTGGAAAAACAAGCAATAGAAGAATTAAATAATGAAGCAAAATTAATAAATTTAAAAAATCCTTTGTCAAATATTCCTAAAATACAAGGAATAAACCTTCCTATGTATGCAGAAGATATTGTTCGTTCTGAGCAAGTTGAAAAAATTATGGAATATTTCAAAGAATACTCTGATAAAAATATTTTTGTACACTGCCGCTCAGGAAATGACCGAACAGGTGTAGTAACCGCACTTAGACGAATATGGAAAAGTGGCATGGAAAAAGGAGTCAGTTTCAAAGATATTCAACAGGAAATGATTAAATGCGGACACAATCAAAATTGGTATCCTAAGTTGATATCTTCTCTCGCAGCTTGTGTAAGATATATGGGGATAACTCCCGAATACAGTAATATAATAAACGCAAGCGGGCAGAAAAACTTTTTATCAAATTTTTACCAAAATAACAGGTTATTTATTAAATCTCTTGCTTTTGGAAAATAAAATAGCATGATTTTAAATAAGATAAATATCTATCCTTATAACAAACAAACAATAAAGAAAGAATTTTTTGTTTCTAATCATACAAATAAAACTAAGGATTACAATAACATATTAAAAAATAACAGTTTTGAAAGTTTATGGGATATAAAAGGTATAAATTTTAGAGGTAATCTTTCAACACTTTCTAAAAATATAAAAGAAAGCATTATTTATCATACAGAGCTTGCAAAAGCTCTTGGGGTAAAATCTGATTGTTTGAAATCAATCCTTGCTCCTGATGAATTGATTAACATATTAAAAAAAGAAGCAAAATTAGAAAATTTTTCATTAGGAGAAAATTTTGAAAATATATTAAATGGTAATTTTAGAATCAATCTTCATATACATACTAAAAACTCTGATGGAAATTTATCTGTAGATCAAATACTCAATCAAGCTGTAAAATATGCAGAATATAGAAAATCTATTAATAAATCTGATCCGGTAATAATTGCAATTACTGATCATGATGGAATAAACGGGACAAAAGAAGCCGTCAGTATAATTGCAAAAAACCCGGAAAAATATAAAGATATTAAACTGGTTTTAGGAATAGAATTTAACACACAATATAATTCAAGACAACTTGAGACTATAGGATATTGTATTAATCCTTTTAATGAAAAACTGAATCATTTTCTTGAATCAAGAAGAAATATAAATAAAGAATATTTAAATTCTTTTATTAAGGAACGAGTAAATAAGTGGGAAGCAAATGCAGATATTAAACCTGATAATAGAACAACCATGGAAAAAGTTTTAATTCAAACTCAAAAACGAAATATTGATTGTGCCAGCCATTTAAAATATTTTGGAAGTCCTGGGCTAATGCTTGGTTTTACAAATACATTAAAAAGTATTTTTTATGAACGCGGTTGGAAATTTGACGGAATTGATAAATTTTCTTATGAACACGGAATGAAATATAAATCATTTGGCATAAATCCGGCTACTCCACATATTAAAGAAATTATTCAAATTATAAAAGAATCTGATGCAGGTTTTATTGGGGTTGCTCACCCATGTAGAAATTTAAGTAATGTTGATTTAAACGTTTTATTTCAAGATTTTAAAAAATTTGGAATAAATGCGGTTGAAACCAATTATCAATATCCTGAAAATAAAATGTATTCAAAATCATTTCGCGAATATGCAGATTTAGCTGCAGTTAAAGCAGAAATGATTAAAACAGGAGGCCAAGACAATCATACTGATAATATATTTACAAATAAATTTAATATAAAAGACTTCCCTTCAATTATAAAATCGATAGTTTTAGATAAATAAAATGAAAGGACAATAATGAAATTTAAAACAGAATACCTATGGTTCAACACCCAAAAACACCGTGAATACATAAATATTACAGATGATGTTCAAAATATTGTTTCCCAAAGCGGTATTCAAGAAGGGATGGTTCTTGTCTCTGCCATGCATATTACTGCAGGAATTTATGTTAATGATGCAGAAAGCGGATTAATTTCGGATATTGATAAGTGGCTGGAAGAAATCGCTCCTTTTAATCTTAATTATAATCACCATAGAACCGGTGAAACAAATGGTGACAGTCATTTAAAAAGTCTTTTAATCGGCCATGAAGTAATTGTTCCGATAACAAACTCTAAACTTGATTTTGGAACATGGCAACAAATTTATTACGCAGAATTTGACGGACAACGAAGAAAAAGAGTTATTGTTAAAGTTATGGGTGAATAATAGAATTAAAAATTAAAGGGTGAATTTTCTTAAGAAAATTCGCCCTTTAATAAATTTTAAAACAATTATACTTGGTTTTTTCTCATTGTCGGAAATGCTATAACATCTCTGATTGATTGAGAATTTGTTAAAAGCATTACTAGTCTGTCAATTCCTACACCCAGACCACCCGTTGGAGGTAGACCGTATTCAAGAGCTTGAATATAATCTTCATCAATATCACAAGCTTCTTCATCTCCTGCAGCTTTTGCTTTTGCTTGGGCTTCAAATCTGTATCTCTGATCAATAGGGTCCGATAATTCAGAAAACGCATTGGCGATTTCCCAACCATTTACTCTTGACTCAAACCTTTCGGTTAATCTGTCATTATCTCTGTGAATTTTTGCTAATGGTGATATATCACGAGGATAATCAATTATATGAATGGGTTGAATCAAGTGCGGTTCAACTTTCTCTTCAAATATTTTATCAAGAATTTGTCCCCAATTATCATTTTCTTCTGTGTGAACTCCCATTCTTTCAGCCTGCTGTGCAGCTTCCTTTGCTGTATAGTAAGTCCCGAAATCTATACCTGTATACTCTTTTATTGCTCCTAACATTGTCTTTCTATCCCAAGGCGGAGTCAAATCTATTTCTTTATCACCGTATTGTATTTTCATCGTTCCTAAAACTTCTTGTGCAATACTGCTCACCATATTTTCTGTCAAAGCCATCATTTCATTATAATCAACATATGCCTGATAAAGTTCAAGCAATGTAAATTCGGGATTATGTCTCGTATCAATTCCTTCATTTCTAAAACATCTGTTAATTTCAAAAATCTTTTCACTTAATCCACCAACCATTAATCTTTTTAGATGAAGCTCAGGAGCTATTCTTAGGAATAAATCCATATCAAGCGTATTATGATGAGTAACAAAAGGTCTTGCATTAGCTCCTCCTGCTTGAGTATGAAGCATTGGTGTCTCAACTTCCAAAAATCCTTGTTCTGTTAAATATTCTCTTATTTTTTGAATTATCAAGCTTCTTTTTCTTAATGTATTTCTTGACTCTTCGTTAACAATCAAATCAACATATCTTTGCCTGTATCTTGTTTCAACATCAGTTAAACCATGGTATTTTTCAGGTAAAGATAAAAGAGCTTTTGACAATAATTTATAATTCTTTGCTTTTATTGAAAGTTCTCCGCGCGGAGTTCTTCTTATAGAACCGGAAACACCTATAATATCACCAATATCAATTAATTTAAGTGTTTTTATATCTTCTTCTGACATATTATCTTTATGGCAGAAAATTTGAATTTTTCCTGATGCATCCATTAAATCAATAAACATTCCGGAATTTCTCATTGCCATTATACGTCCGGCAACAGAGTAATAATCTTCTGTTTCTTCACCTAATGCTAAGTTTTTATATTTCTCTTGTAAATCACTTGAATTTGCATTTTTATTATATGAATATGGATAAGCATTTATTCCTTTATCTGCTAAATCTGTAAGTTTTTGTATTCTTGCCTGTCTGATATTTTCTTTTGGCGATATTGATTCGTTTGTTGTATCCATGATTACCCCTTCTTAATTCTTATAAGAATATTTTACCATGAAGGTTTGGAAATTTTAAAAATTTTTCATACCCTTTTTCAAGCTGATAAAAAAATTAAAACTATAAATACAACAAATAGTTGATGTGTATATTGTTAATAAGCTCTATCCTATTGTTGGGGACTAGACTAATTATATATTAGTTCAACGCGGGGATAGAGTTTTGAGTGCATTTGGAACTGAAACTGATATAAAAATGAACATAAAAGATGAATTGTATGAACAATACAATTGGTTTTATGTTTCTATATTAGAAGTAATTAAATTTGCTTCAAGAGAGTTCCTTTCGGATAAATTTGAATTTCATCTGGTCTCTTTAAGTAAAAATATTAACGTATTATTTCAAGGTGATGATTATTTTGTAACCAAGATTCGTATTGATAAACAACACGATGCTTTTTTAAGATGCTCATCAAATGCCGTTGATCTGATTTTAGAAAAAACTCTGGGTCCCGTAAAAAAATTTAATATATCTTCTATAACTGAACTGGAAGCTAAGATAATAAGTTCTTTTAATGATTATTTATATAATAGCATATCAAGATTTTTACTTCCTCCTCCCCCAAAAACCCAAAAAAGAAAAAATTTTGATACAATTCATATGACATGTTTTATAAAAGATAAAGAATCATCCAATGCAGCAAAAATAATCATTTCTTTGCCAAGTGTTTTACTTAACCCCGAAAAAATTGAACTCTTGGGTAACAATTATGATGTTTCATCTTTTACAAGCAGCAAAATAGACGTAAAAATAAAAATAGGTAAAACAAATTTTTCATTAAAAGAACTTAAAGCTCTTGAAAAAGATGACATAGTTGTTTTTGAAGACAGTAATATACATATATTGGAACTTGTATATGAAGGATATGAGAAAAAATTTAATATTACCCCCAATCCGGGATTAATAACATCAGTAAATGAAGATAACAATGGAGGATATAACATGGAAGGACAGGCATTCTCTCAAAACTTATGGGACAACATTCAAGTTGAACTGGGTGCTGAATTCGAAAAAGTTAAAATAACTTTAGGAGAATTAAAAGGAATTGAACAAGGCTTGGTCTTGGATCTTAGCTCTATTTACGGGAATAAAATTTATTTAAAAGTGGAAGATAAAACAATAGCAAAAGGTGAACTTGTTATTATAAATGATCGATATGGCGTAAAAATTGATGAAGTCTTTGCAACAGGTTCAACGCAGGTGGAACAAATGCAAGAAGCTTCACAAGAACATTATCAAGAAAATCAAGATTTACAAAATGAAGAATATCAAGATTTTAATCAGGAAGATACAACTGAATCAGATGAAGAATTTGATTACAGTGATTTCGAACTCGATGATCAGGATATATAAAAAAATAAAACAGAAGGCAGGATAAATGACAAGTTATTTAATTAATTTTTCAATATACACAACAGCAATGATAGGCGTAATTTTTTTAGCACTTTTTACTTTTAAAAAATTTTCAAACGTATGCTTTTCGAAAAAATCATCCATGCTCAGTATCGAAGATTCAATGAAACTTTCATCAAGAAAAACTCTTTACGTTGTAAAAGCAGACAACGAAAAGTTTTTAATTGCTTCAGACATTGATAAAACCGCTCTTATTGCAAAACTTGATACAAAAACTGATACCAAAACGAGCAGAGAGGATAAAAGTACAAGATTGAAAAGTTTTGACGGTGTAGAAAGCATAAACGAATTTAGCTCAGTTATAGACTTTAACAGTAAAAAAATTAAAAAAGGTCCTATGATGAAAGAATTGGCAAAAAAATTAAGTGAAATGTAAGAATTTGTAATAAAGGCGCGAAAATTTCGTGTAATGGTTAAAAGTGGAAAATGTTCTTAAAGATATGAACCCGGTTATACAGATGTTAATAGTAATGACAGTATTTTCTTTACTGCCTTTTGTTTTCAGCTGCATGACAAGTTTTTTAAGGTTCATAATTGTCTTTTCAATGTTAAAAACAGCAATGGGTACGCAACAAGTACCTCCGGCCATTGTAATAGTAGGTTTATCTATGATATTGACTTTTTATACAATGGGGCCTGTATTTCAAAAAATGTATGATCTTGGTAATGTTCCTTACCAAAAAACAGGGAACATGGTTTTGGCAATAGAAGAAGGTTCAAAACCTTTAAAAGAATTTATGATGAAACAAACAAGAGAAAGTGATTTAGAATTTTTTGTTTCACTTTCTCAAAAAACACCTCCTAAATCACCGGAAGAATTAACGATTTGGCAAGTAGCACCAGCGTATATAATAAGTGAGCTAAAAACTGCTTTTGAAATCGGCTTTATTATTTTTGTTCCGTTTATAGTGTTGGATTTAGTTGTAGCTAATATACTTTTGGCATTAGGTATGTTTATGCTGTCTCCTACAATTATATCTTTGCCTTTTAAAATATTAATATTCATTGCCGTAGACGGTTGGGCATTAATAGTACAAGGTCTTGTAAGCAGTTATAACTAAACGAAAAGGAAACGATAATGGAATACTTAATGGAATATATGGCAAAAGGTTTTATGGTTATGCTCGCAATTTCAATGCCATGTGTACTTGTAGCTGCATTAATAGGTTTAGTTGTCGGAATTTTACAAGCAGTAACTCAGGTTCAGGAACAAACTATTGCTGCTGCCCCGAAAATATTAGGTGTTTTTTTAGTAATTATAATTTGTGCATACGGGTATGTTCAATTATTAACAAACTTAACCATTGACGGATTTGCAATAGCCTTTAATGTTGTACCCAAAAATGACAATTATGTTCTTCCTTCAGATTATTACAAATATACAAGACCTTTTAAAGGTGAAATGAGGGATATAATAAAAGAAAAAAGTAATTTAAAAGAATTAATGAAAGATTCTCCCCGAGGCGATTTTTCAAAATTAAACGGTGAAAAAATGAAATATATTCCGGCAACTCAAAGCTCTTCAGTAAAACCTAATATGGTTGAAAAAAAGAAAATTCTAGGACAGTGATTAAAAGAAAAAGGGTAATTAATGGAGAATTTTTTAATACAATTTGCAAAACTTTTTCCGGCTGTTGATTCAGCATTAAGTGCCGGCATTATTATTTTTGCAAGAATGTTAGGCTTTATAAATCAAGCACCTGTTTTTAACAAAAAAGAAATACCCTCTCTTTTTAAAATCGGCTTTGTTTTTATTATAACTATAATTTTTACCATAACTTTGAAACCGGCTCCACCACCTGTTGATAATTCAATTATTTTGTCAATAGTATTAAATATTGCAGTAGGGGCTATGATAGGTTTCATGGCAAGAACAATCCTTTTAGCTATTGATGCCGGTGCAGACATGATAAATATGCAAATGGGTTTATCATCTGCGATGGTATTGGACCCTTCAACACAATCTCAGGTTTCAATTTTAGAAAAATTATTTTCTTTATTAGCTGTTTTAATTTTTATTCAACTTGGAGGAATCTATTGGTTATTTCAAGCGCTTATAAGAAGTTTTGAAATCTTTCCTATATATGCAACAAGCATTCCTCTTATGAAAATAGTGAATATGGATTATTTAATTTCAATGACTTCAAACGTTTTATATATGGGATTACAAATAGCTTCACCCGTACTTTTAGCAACACTTGGGCAAGACATTATTTTAGGGATTATCTCAAAGACAGCACCACAGGTAAACGTATTTCAATTAA
Source organism: uncultured Muribaculaceae bacterium (assembly GCA_964391675.1). Taxonomy (GTDB): domain Bacteria; phylum Cyanobacteriota; class Vampirovibrionia; order Gastranaerophilales; family Gastranaerophilaceae; genus CAYMMX01. The sequence goes on from CAYMMX010000001.1 coordinate 141,330, forward strand.
GTTTTTTGTTTAAACCTGTTTTTGGCGCAGCCATTATTGTATGGATTTTGCCTATATTGGTTAATGTTATTAGCGATTATTTTTTATCTTTCTCGCACATTATTTGATGTTTGTATATTTTTAACTAATTTTATTATATTAAATACTTCTTTACAATAATTAATATTTAAAAACTGTTTTTTTCTTGGTAATATATTAACAAGGATGTTGTTTTAATCTTGCAAAAGGGGTTTAAATGAAAATAGATAGAACTAAAACAAAGTCAATACGCTCTGCTTACGGAAAAACCTTAATAGAAATCGGTAAAGAAAATAAGGATATTGTTGTTTTAGATGCAGATTTAGCGTGTTCAACCCAAACTATAATGTTTGCAAAAGAATTCCCTGAAAGATTTTTTAATATGGGAATAGCGGAGCAAGATATGATAGCAACGGCTGCGGGGCTTGCAAGTCAAGGTAAAATTCCATTTGCATCTACATTCGCAATGTTTGCTACAGGAAGAACTTATGATCAAATAAGGAATTCTGTGGCATATCCGAAATTCAATGTTAAAATAGTAGCAACTCACGGGGGAATTACAGTAGGAGAAGACGGAGCTAGTCATCAGGCACTAGAAGATATTTCTCTTATGAGAGGTATTCCTAATATGACCGTTATTGTTCCTGCTGATTGCAAAGAGTGCGAAGAAGCTATAAAATACGCTGCAACCAATCAAGGACCAATGTATATAAGAATAGCCAGAACAAATGTTCCTGATATTTTTGACGAAAATTACATATTCAACTTAAAAGGGAAAATTTTAAGGGATGGTAAAGATGTTACGATTGTAACCAATGGTGAAACACTTGCAGAAGTTATCGAATGCGCAAATATTCTTGCAGAAGAAGGTATTGACGCACAAATAATTCACATTCCTGTTGTCAAACCTCTCGATAATGATATAATATTGGAGGGAGCAAATAAAACCAAATTCGTTGTTACTGTTGAAAACCATTCAATAATAGGTGGAATAGGCAGTGCCGTATGCGAAGTATTAAGCGAAAATATGCCGACAAAAGTTTATAGAATAGGCATTAACGATGAATTCGGGCAAAGTGGTGAACAAAGAGAATTAATGAACTTTTACGGACTTACTTGTGAAAAATTAGCTAAAAGTATACAAAATAAACTGAAAGAATTAAAATGATACAATTACGTTCAATAACAAAAAAATATAAAAGTAATTATGCACTTAAAAACGTTAATTTAGATATTTTATCAGGTGAATTTGTATTCATTGTAGGTTCTTCCGGTGCAGGAAAATCCACATTAATGAAATTGTTATATAAAGAAGAAACACCGTCTTCAGGAACAGTAATGATTGGAGGAATAAATATTGCAAATCTTCCCAGCGACAAAGTTCCAAACCTTAGAGCCTGTATGGGAATTGTCTTTCAAGATTACAAATTACTACAAAATCAATCAGTATATGATAACGTAGCTTATGTAATAAGAACTTTAGGCATAAGCTCAAAAGAAATTAACGCAAGAGTTCTTGGAGCATTAAAAATTGTTGGTTTGTCTGATAAGATTAAAGCAAAACCTTCTGAGCTTTCAGGAGGAGAACAACAAAGAGTAAGTATTGCAAGAGCAATTGTAAATGGTCCTCCACTTTTAATTGCAGACGAACCTACAGGAAATCTTGATCCGAAAAATTCAATGGAAGTTATGCAAATTTTAGACCAAATTAATCAGAGAGGAATTACAGTAATTGTATCAACACACGACTCTGCAATGGTAAACTATTTTAGAAAAAGAGTTATAACTCTTGACAATGGTGAAGTTGTAAGAGATATTCAAGCAGGTACATATGAGCAGCAGTAAACAAGATATAAAGAAAAAAGTTAAAAAACACATTCCAAAAGACTGGCTAACAGAACTGCGGATTGTTTATAGAATTACTATGGAGACTTTAAACGATATAAAAAGAACAGGAATTGTAAACATAGTAATTATAACAACTATGGCAGCTATTTTAACTATATTTGGAGCGTTGTTTAGAACTACCTTATCAATATCCTCATTTGCTCATGAACTTGGTAATGTACTGGAAATTTCTGTATACCTTAAATCAAGCGTAAATCCAAAAGAAGCAAGCAAAAAAATTAAAAAAATAGAGCATGTCCAAAGAGTAACAATTATTCCGAAAGAAAAATCATGGAAAGATTTAAAACGTGAAATAGATATTCCGGATATTGATAATCCGCTTCCTGATACTCTTCATGTAAAAGTTGATAAACCTGAAAATATTAATTCTGTCTTTAATCAGATAAAAGTTCTTCCGTTAGCTTCCGACATGAGCTATGCACAAGAACTCGCTAAAAAAATCCAATTCTTAAATCAAGTAGTAAACACAACAACTGTATTAGTTGTAATAATAGTAGCTATACTTACGGTTACAATAATAAATAATACTATTCAACTTGTAATCCAGTCGAGAAAAGAGGAAATAGAAATTATGCGACTTATGGGAGTAAGTAATTGGTATATTAAAATTCCTTTAATAATGCAAGGAGCCTTATATGGTTTTTTAGGTGCCTCATTTGCTTTAATACCTCTAAATTTAGTACAAAATATGTTAAATAATGTGCATAAATTTTTCCTTATTCCATCCCCATTATTTGCCGAAAACATAGTAATAATCACAATGTTTTTTATAGGCATATTATTTGGAGCCGGTGGAAGCTTTTTATCAATTAAAAAACATCTTCAGGTGTAAAATGTATAATATTAATGACTTAATAAGCAATTTTAAAGAATTTCCCGCAATGCCTAATGTAATTATGCATGCTTTAAATGTTATGAAAGATCCTGAATCAAGTACAAAAGCTCTTGCTAAAATTATCAGTTATGACCAATCATTAAGTACAAAAGTTTTAACCTTGGTGAATTCTGCTTATTATGGATTTCCTCAACAAATAACTTCTATTACTAGAGCAATTTCATTAATAGGAATGTCCAAAGCAAAAAATATAATTCTTACCGTAGCTATGAAACCTATGCTAACAAATCAGGGGGATAAAGAATTATGGACTCATTCTATAACAACTGCCGTTGGCTGTGAACATTTGGCTAAACATTTTAAAATCATGGACGCAGATGAAGCGTTTGTTATAGGTTTCTTACATGATTTAGGTAAAGTTGTTCTTAAATTAAAAAATAATGAACTTTATAAAAAAGTTGAAGAGACAGTAAAGTATAATAAAAATATTTTAGAAACAGAACAAGCATATTTCGGAATTAATCATTGTCAAATAGGAAGTGTTTTAACAAAAAGATGGCAACTGCCTTTATTAGTAAATAATACGGTTAAATACCATCATACTCCGAACTTATCCTCAATGCCTACAGCTTGTACACTTGTATATTTTATTGATAAACTTGTAAAAGAAGATTTTGAACAGGAAGATTTAGATAAAGATATAATGAGTAATCTTAATATTCAAATCGCACAACCTGAAATCCTTAAAGAAAACATCATTGCAAAAGCAACAATATTATTAAATGAATTATCTAATTAACTATTAAGAAAGGACTGTTATCATGGCTAATGAAAATAATTTGATTTTCATAACAAACGACAATAATATAACAGGAATGCTAAAACCTAAATTAGTTTTGCTAAGAGAAGTTGACGATATTTCAACAACAAATTATTCAGAAGCTTTTGAAAAAATAATAGAAGTTTTTCCTGAAACAATTTTAATTTATTGTTCTGAAGAAAAAAAAGAATGTTTAGAACTTATAAGGAAAATTCGTTCACAGGAAAAAACAAGAAACATTTCTATTCTTTTAATTATTGATAAATATAACCAAGATTTTATATTAAATGCTTATGATGAAAACATTACAGATTATTTATTAATAACTGCTGATGATGCAGAAATATTAATAAGAACAATCTGGTGTTTAAAGAAAAATGCGATTATGACAAAATTTACTAAACAGCATGGATTACTAAAAGATTTAGAAATTATTAATAAAGAAACCGGGTTTTATACAGAAAATTTTTGCCAGAAGATTTTTGAAAATGAATTTAAAAATCTTAAAGAAACCAAAACAGGAGCAATTCTAATGCTTGTGTCTCCAAGTGAAGAGAGCAAAACAAAATTGGATTCCTTACAATTTGCAAAAGCAATTAAAACATCAACCAGAAACTCTGATGTGATAGTTCATTGTGACATAAATAAATTTTATATTTTACTTGAAGAAACACAATTAAAAGGGGCTTTTTGCGTTTGGGATAAAATTAAACGAGCGGTTGGGGATCAATATACACTCAATGCAGGAGTAAGTAATGTTGATGACAAATCATTTGATGATTTAAAACATGAACTTATTAATGCACTAAATGAAGCAAAATCTACAAATCAGGAATTGATTATAGTTAGTGAAGAAGAAAAAGATTCTTCTGGAGACTGGCTTGAAAAAATAAATACAACACAGAAAAATTTTAAATTGTTTAAGCAAGCTTTTAGTAAAAAACTTGATAATGTCATTACTCCTGTTTTTTTCCAAATGCAAAAATTGTATGAGGAAAAGCTTTTTAAAACAGTTGTGGAACAATATTCAAATGCAACACTAAGTTCTTTCGTTCTAAAAAAATTAGACAAAGTAAGCGAACTTAAAATAACATATCCGGGTTTTTCGAAAATAAATATCGATATTGTTCATGAAGGCTTGGATAGCCCTGAAAACAGACGCATATGCCTTGATTTGACTGAACTTGACGAATCAAGATTAACACAAATAATTGAAGATTTTATACAAGAATTTAAAGCATCTACAGAAAATTAATAGAGGAAAGTATATGAAAAATATTTTAAATATAGAAGATAGCCTTTTATTAATAATAGATGTACAAGAAAGGTTAGTTAGTGCTCTTGACAAAGATGTTGTAGTAAGAAGAGCCTCCACATTAGTTAATGCAGCAAAGATACTTAATATTCCAACGATAGTAACCCAACAGTATTCTAAAGGTTTAGGAAAAACTGTAGAAAATATAACGCAAAATCTTTCACATGATTCCAAAATATTTGAAAAAACAGCATTTTCAGCATTACAAGAGCCTGAAATTTCAAAAACTATAAAAAATTATAACAAAAAGCAAATTATTATATCCGGAATAGAAACTCATGTATGTGTTCATCAAACAGTAGCTGATTTATTATCAGAAGGTTATGAAGTACATGTTGTAAAAGACGCTTGTGCCAGTAGAAATAAATATGAATTTAAACAAGGGATAGATCGCATACAGGAAAACGGCGCTAAAATTACTTGTCTTGAAATAGTATTATTTGAATGGATTAAAGATGCTAAACATCCTAATTTTAAAGAAATTCAAGCACTTATCAAATAAAATTATCCTTTATGCGAGATAATCAACAGGTTTAGGATTATTTGAATAATTTTTAATATATTCTAAAATAGCTCCTCCTATTTCTTCATTGGCTGGAGTTTTTTGTGAACTGCTAGAATTTTGTATAAGCATTTTTACTAATGGGCCAAAAGCATCCGGAACTTGAGTTTTTCTATAAATTCCAGCCAGAAATGATTGGATATTTTGAGACTTTGTATCGTTATATTTCTCGAAAACATGATATAACGCAGGTATTCCCTTAACTCCTCTGTCTAACATTCTATCAATTATATAAAGAGCTTCTACGATTTCTTTTTCATCTTGAGAGGTTTCAAGCACTTCTTTTAAGTATGGAAGTGCAAATTTTTTCTGGGAAACAATAAAATTAATTTTGTTTTGGTTAAATAAACAATAATTTCTTTCCCCTTCGGGCAGCAGAGTTGAAGAAACTGAAAAAGAAGCTTCACCAAAAGCTTTATATTTATAATTATTTGTGCTGTTATATGTATTACTTATAATCATTCTTCTCTTATCCGAATTATATAGGAGTTTTGTTATGAATAAACAAACGGTGGTCCATTTTTAACTTCATACAAAATATTTTCGGCTATTACTTTAAGCTCTTCTTTTGGTTTACCTTTTTTGACCTGTTCATAAAATTCCTCAGTCAAAGGATTAATTGCTGAATCTTTTTTAGCTTTAAAATTACGAAGCTCTGTTGCAACAAGTGTTTTTTGCAAATTAAGCTCCGTTTGTGCATTCATTTTTTTAACTTGAACATCCTTAGTAGCTTCGCCTAAAACTTTCCCTGCATAAGATAAAGCAGTAATACCTGTTATTCCAAAGAAAAGATTTTTAAACAAAGGATTTGAAGAATCTAAAAGATAGTTATATAAGAACGCTCTATAATCATTTACATGTGAATAAAAAGTTGGTTTTGGCGTTCCGTCTCCCGCAAAAGCTTTATCCGCTATTGATGTTGATTTATTAATTTCAAAACATACATCATCAATAAATTTTTGTTTATCTGCTTTGTTTTTCCAGTTTAATTTCGACAATATCTCTTTAATGTATTCTGAGTCTGCACCAATATTCAACAATGCTCGTTTTAAAGTTATTTTATCTGCTTCTTTTGTTTTTGAATCGGATTCACTGACAACTTTTGCTATTTTAAGTTTCATAGAATCAATATAACCTTCCAGTATTTTTTTACCTTCTGTTAAGTGTTTTATCGATAAAAATCCTAATCCAACAATAGCACCGATTGTAAACATGCCCAGAGCAAAATATTTTAAATTGCCGGTTTTATCGGAATCATTATTATCACGTTGATTTTCTTTAAATGCTAATTTTTGATCCGAACCTTTAAATGTAAGTGTTTTTTCCGGTTCGTAAGAAAGATAATCACTGAATTCTTTTGCCTTACCTGCAAGCATACTTCTTATAATTTGTATTTTTCCTGAAAAAGATTCCGTTTCTACCGAAATCAAATTTTCTTGAAGATTTTTCTGGATATCTGCTTCTCTTTTTTTAACCCATACTTCTTTAAATCCGTCTAAAAACATTTTGCCCATAAATCCCATAGCACTTATGGTAAGCACACCTAACCCTGCTAAAACGGTTTTTCTGTTAGGGCATTGTACTATTTGATAAATTGCCTGATGTGTTTCCTCATTTATTGCTAAATTTCTTGTTAGCGAAGGCAACATTTTAGCATTAGGGATAGAATCAATATCTTTAAGACTTTTTTTAACAATAAAACTAATTAACGCCATCGTACCCATAACTCCTGTTGCAATAAGGCTGATAGGTAGAAGGTTTTTTTCTTGCGAAGTTTTATTTTCTTTGAGTTTCTCAGGCATCTGAACATTTTCAGAAATTATCATTGAATCATACAATTCATTTAAATTTTTGGAGTCCTTAATAAAAGAATTAACTAAAACACCTTCTTTTGTAAGCTCAGCGTTTTTTTTCTGAGCATCAGTCAGATTCTTTTTTCGTCTTTGAATTTCTGCGTCATTGAGGGGATTAACTGATAACGCCATTTGACCTTCTTTCATTGCTATAATTTATTTAAATTTATAATTATGACTATTTATTTTTATAGTGAAAACCTCAAAATATTTTTTTTTGCTATTTAGTTAATATTTTGTTTCATAATCACTATTGTTATTTTTTTCTTTGTCATAAAAACTATTCTTTATCATTTCAATAACTGTTTTCATTTGAAATAATTTTTTAGATTCATTAATTTTTTGTTCTTCATCATCAAGATTTTCCGACTCTTTTGTTTCTAATATTCCAAATAATGATTTTACTTTTTTCTTAAAATCTTTTAACTTATCCGATATTTTCTTTTCAATAAAATTCTTTAACTCACCAAAAATTGCATTGAGCTTATCAGAAATATCAGTTAATTTTTCTTTTAAAGCATTTATTAAATTAACAGAAACAGTCAATATATTTTTTACCCCGTTTACAACAGTGAGAGTTAAGTTTGTACAAACATACATAATTTTTGAATTTAATGAAGATTTTGATTGTATTTTTTGCGACAATATATCTAATTTTGCTATAAAATTAGATATATTTTGAATAGTCTTGTCAATAATTATCTGGAATTTATATTGGGCAACTATTTGAGTTTGAGCATTTCCAATCCCTTGTTGTTTTGCCTCTTTTTCTGCTTTAAGCATTTGCTGCCAAACCAAATAACATTCGCTCCAAGACATTTCCCTTTCAGGTTTTTTACTGCTTTGCATACTGGCAGAACTACTTCCGCCACCCATTCCATTACATATTGGGCAAGCTCCTTGGGGTAACCCATGGGGACAAGTTCCTAATTTTGGTTTATTTATAGCTGCTGTGTAAGCAATATTCATAAAAAAATCTCTTTTCGTTCTCCGGACAAAGAAACGAAAAAAGACATAAAAATCTTTTAACCCAACTTTGACTCGAAGTTTACAGGTTATTTTGAGCAGGACTAAAATACTTATCCCTTCCGGCTATTACGGCTGCGGCACAGCTGGAGATATTCACTCCATTTACTCGTCTTATAATCTTATTTTATATTACGGATAAAGTCAATGAATTATAACAATATGTAATAAGTTTAACTTTCACTTAATAGCATAGCTTTATCATAATATTTTTTTGAAAGTTCTTTATTAGTTTGCTCAAGAATCTTTGCTATTCCAAGACAGCTTTGTTTACTTGTAGGATTTATCTTTAATGCTTGTATATAGTTTTTCATAGCATTTTCCGAATCCTTTTTACTCAAGTAAATTTCTCCTTTTAAATAAAAAGCATAAGCATTATAAGGTTCTTTTTTTGTAACGTCATCTAGTAAATCAATAGCCAAATTATAATTTGAGATTGTTTTAGAATCCTTAAGCAATATTGCTGTATCTATTTTTTTGTCTGAATCAACATCAGAATTCTTAGCTTGCTCATAATAAAGATTTAAGTATTGATTACTTACATTATTTTCTTTAGCAACAGCAGACTTATCTTGATTCGCTTTTGTTAAGGAAATTGATTTTATTGGTGAAGATTTTAATGAAATATTGTAAACACATGGTGTTGAAATTCTCTGTACAATACTGACTTTTTCTGTTGGCATTAAATTATAAAGTTCTTTATTAGAAAGCATAAATATCGGACGATATTTATTAAAGTAAAAAAGATTTTTCGACCAATAACTCTCTGTTCTAATATTTCTGTTAACAGGAGTTTCTGTCATAATGGTTTTTTCTGTATCATAAAAATAGTTTCTTGAAACTTCAGCTTCTATCTTAGCAAATGCAGGTAAAAGACCGGCACCTAAAATAGTTGATAAAATTAATAATTTCTTAATCCCCATATTATAAATCCTTTTGAATTTAATCAGTATATCTGACTCCTGCAGATTTTAATCTTTTAACCGCTTCTTTCAATTTTTTAATATCTTGTACAAGAGAAACCCTGAAATGGTCATCTGAATATTTTCCGAAGGCCATTCCCGGAGTAAATACAACTCCTGTCTTATTCATAACTGAAACGCAAAAATCTTTTGAATTCATTCCCTCAGGAACTTTAAGCCATAAATACATTGTTGCACATGGATTATTAACTTTCCAACCCATTTCTTCAAACGCTTTTACTAAAAAATCTCTTCTTTTTTGATAAGTTTTCATCGTTTTTTCAACATATTTGTACGGCATTTTCATAGCAGCTATTGCAGCATCCTGCATTATGTTTGAAGTTCCATAGTCAAAATTTAGTTTCATTGCAAAGACTGTATCAACAAGTTCTTTTTTACCAAGTACAAAGCCTACACGCCAACCTGCCATATTAAATGTCTTCGAACAAGTATGTACTTCTAAAGCAACTTCTTTTGCTCCTTCAATAGCAAAAATACTTAATGGTCTGTATCCATCATAACAAACTTCACCATAAGCCAAATCTGATATTAACAAAATTTCATTATCAATACAAAATTTAACTAATTTTTCTAAAAATTCTCTTGTTGCAACAGCACCGGTCGGATTATTAGGATAATTTACTATAAAAGCTTTTGCCTTTTTTGCAACCTCAGCAGGAATAGAACCTAAATCAGGTAAAAAATTTCTCTCAGGCAGTAATGGAACATGATATACAGCTGCTCCAGCTATCCAAGTTGCTCTGGATAAAACCGGATAATAAGGGTCAGGAACTATATTTAAATCACCTTGATTAGTGAATGCCATAGAAACATGTGCAATTCCTTCTTTTCCGCCATTCATTGCCTGTGCTATAAAATCACTATCTAATTCAACACTATAGCGCTTTTTCATCCATTCTTTAATTGTTTTTTGAAAATCTTCTTTTCCTCTAAAATCAGGATACCCATGATTTTTGGGGTTTTTCATAGATTTTATTGTTTCCTTAATAATGTATTTAGGAGTGGGTCTGTCAGGATTTCCTATTCCCAAATCTATTAAATCTATTCCTCTTTTTCGGGCATCATCTTTTAATTCATCTAGTTCTACAAAAATATATTTATCTAAGTTTTTGATTTTATCAGCCGGCTCAATCTTAATTTTTTTTATTGTATCCATAATATTTCCTCTCTAATGAAATATTATAACAGTTTTTTATTAAAAGACATTATCTTTACTATTCTTAAAATTGTAAAAGAAAATAAAAAACTTTATTATATTTTCCCGCCAACAGCTTTATACAAACTTATCTGATCGATATAACATTCAACTTTACTTGATGCTAAAAGTTTATTTATAACCAAAAGGTTTTCTCTTTGCTGAATTAAATCTAAGTTTGATATTACACCCTCTTCATATCTTTTTTGCATGTATTTATAATCTGTTTTTTGCATTTCATATGATTTGTGATTTTTTCTATATTTTTCATCATCAATCTTTAAAGAGCTGAGTGCATCATTAACTTCCTGAATAGCAGTTAAATTGGTTTTATAATAAGTTTGTAAGGCTTGATCGTATTTGTTTTTATTAATTCGCAGATTGGCAAATTTAGCGCCACCGGTAAATAGGGGTAACATAGCCTGACCACCCATTAAGGCTAAAGCATTAGTCCAATTCATAGAAGCACCTAAAGAGTTTGTATTAAAAAACAATAAACCTATAATATCAATCTTGGGTAAAAACTCTTTTTTTGCAATCCTTACGTCAAGACCAGCTTTTTCCACCATTTTTTCTGCAGCCATATAGTCCGGCCTTTGGACAATAATATCTGAAGATATCTCTTTTGGAATTTCTTTTGAATACATTAGTTCTTCGTATGAAATTCTCTTTATTTCATTAATATTATTAGGGCTTTCTCCTATTAAAACAGCAAATGAATTTAGTAAAATATTTCTGGCTTTTTCTAAATCAGCTAAATCAATTTGCGCTAAAACATACGCTTTATCAGCTCTGACTAAATCTGCTGTAGACGTTATACCTTGTTCATTTCTAACTCGCATTAAATCATAAATTATTTTTCTGTCTTTTATAATTTCGTTTTGAATATCTATAAGTTTATCTAATTTAATTATATTAAAATAAGTTGCTCCGACATAAGATGCGACTGAAATATATGCAGCTTTTTCATTAAATTTTGAAACCTCATAAAGCTTTTTTACAGATTTAGTTTTATCTCTATTCTTCAAAAATAAATCTGCTTCATAGTTTACCATCATAGGAAAACCCCAAGAACTTTCTGTATTTGTAACTCCTGTCATTTTATATAAGAGGGGGGATGCTCCGATAGAAGCATTTGGAAGTTCCTTAGAAAATTGCAATTTTACATTTTGTCTTGACTCTTCAACTTTCAAGGTTGCTATTTTTAAATCATAATTATTATTAATTGCTTTTACAATGTAATCTTCCAGTATTTCGTCCTTATAATTTTTCCACCAATCTAAATTCACATCATTAAATTTGTATTCTGTAATTTGCGATTGCATAATATTGTTTTTTTTATTAAAAACAATTGCTTCTGCCGGAATAATATTAAGTCCCAATATGTTTATTAAAACTAGTGTTGATATAATTTTCTTCATTTTTATTTTTTCCTATTTACATTTTATATTCTATATGCTAACATATTAATGTTGTAATTGCAACATGTAATTATTACATCATGTTGCCATGGTAACATAATAGTTTACAATAATATTATATACTGGGAATCAAATGAAAGAAAAAGAAATAAAGCACTATTATGAAAGCGTTTTGTATTTAATGGAGCAAACCATTGTTTACACAAAACTCAAAGGAGCACAATTTTTTAATCAGTTAAAAATGGGGATAACAATAGATCAATTTGTTGCACTTGACTCTATATATGCAAATCCGGACATTTGCCAAAGAGATTTATCAAAACTTATTTTAAAAGATCGTTCAAACACCGGCCGAATTTTAAATATTTTGGAAGAAAAAGGATTTATAACAAGATCTGTTGAAACAAAGGGTAAAAGACTAGTCAAGAAAATTTATATAACAGAAGAAGGAAAAAGCCTTGTAGAAAAAAGCCTTCCAAAATTATCCGCAGCATTTTATAAGGTTTTAGAAGATATAACAGAAGAAGAATTTAACACTTTAAGAAATATAGTTACTAAATTAAAAACAAGCTTAAGTAAGACAACTAGCATACAAATATAAAAAGGAGAGAATATAAATGGCAGAAGAAGATAATAAAATAAAAGTAAAAAAAAGGTTTCTGATACCAATTCTTATAGTTATTGCATCATTAGCAACATATATATCTATTATTAATGCTGCTAAATTTGAATCAACAGAAGATGCTTATGTAGAAACCCATACTGTACAAGTTGCTCCAAAAGTTTCAGGACAAATACTACAAATACTTGTTACAGATAATCAACATGTTAAAGAAGGTGACTTAGTTGCGATAATAGATCCAAATGATTACAATGCAAAACTAGCTGAAATTTCTGCAAAATATGATTCGGCTGTTCTAAAGCAAAAAGGGGCAAAAGCAGTATTTGAAGCCGCAGATTCACAAATAAAACTGGCAAAGAAAAATCTGGATAGATACACTGAACTTTATAAATCAGGAGCAGCATCAAAACTTGAATATGACAAAGCCAAAACCGATTATGATAATGCTCAGGCTTCTTTTACAAATGCGCAGGAAAATTTATTTTCTAAAGAAAATAATAGGGTAGCAGATGCTGATCTAAAACAACTTGCCGCAATGAAAAAACAGGCGGAATTAGCCCTTTCATATACAAAAATATATGCGCCTCAAAGTGGCTCTGTTTCAAATAAAACAGCAGAAAAGGGTGCTTTTGTTTCAACAGGACAACCCTTATTCGTAATTGTTCCTGATAACGTATGGATAGTAGCTAATTTTAAAGAAAGTCAACTAAGGCATATGAAATCAGGACAAGAAGTTGAAATTAAAGTAGATACATATCCGGATAAAAGATTCAAAGGCAAAATTGACAGCATACAAAGAATTTCGGGGGCAAAATCCAGCTTATTTCCACCTGAAAATGCTGTAGGTAGTTTTGTAAAAATTGTACAGAGAATCCCTGTTAAAATTGTATTTACAGAAAAAATAAATCCGAATGAATATACAATTGTAGCAGGAATGTCAGTTGAGCCAAAAGTTCGAGTTAAAGATTAATGACCACAGAAGATGTAAAAATAGAAGAAGAATGGAAATTACCTGAGAACCCTTGGCCTGCTACAATTGCAGTTATGATTGCTACATTTATGTTTGTTTTAGATTCTACTATTGCAAATGTTGCATTGCCACACATGGCAGGAAGTTTCTCTTCAAGTAACGAAGAAACTTTATGGGTTTTAACAAGCTATATGATTGCAAGTGGTATTATACTTCCTTCTGTTGCATGGTTTAGCGGTGTTTTTGGCAGAAAAAAATTCTTTATAAATTGTGTTCTAATTTTTACAATATCTTCTTTTTTATGCGGACTTGCAAGGTCATTAGATCAAATGATTTTAGCCAGAATTTTACAAGGGCTTGGCGGCGGAGCTATTGTTCCTGTTGCTCAATCAATTTTATTAGAAAGTTTTCCTCTCTCAAAAAGGAGAATGGCAATGTCAATTTTTGGGGTAGGAATAATTATTGCACCAATAATAGGTCCTGTTTTAGGAGGATGGATTACAGACAATTATAACTGGCATTGGATATTTTATATTAATGTTCCTATTGGTTTTTTAGCTGTAATATTAGCAAATATGTTTGTTGAAGATCCTCCTTTTGCAAGAAAAAAAGAAGGTCAAAAAATTGATTTTCTCGGATTTGGATTTTTAATTATATGGCTAGTATGCTTACAAATAGGATTAGATAAAGGACAAAATGCCGATTGGTTTAATTCACCAATGATTTGTTCACTTTTTGTTGTATCTATAATTGCAATGATTTCTTTTATTATTTCACAACTCAAAAATGAAAAATCTATACTCGATTTAAAAGTATTTAAGGATACAAATTTTTGTTTTGGAACTTTATTAATGATTTTGGTAATGGCAGTTTTATACTCTTCAATTGCAATAATGCCTTTATTTTTACAAAATCTTTTAAAATATTCTGCTTATTTAAGCGGTCTAAGTATGATGCCAAGAGGTGTCGGAAGTGTTACAGGTCTTATTATTACAGGAATTTTTGCAAAAAAAATAGAAGATAGAGTACTTATAGCAATTGGACTGGCGCTAATGGGATTATCCGGTCTTATGTTTGGATTATTGAGTCTTCAAATATCTATGATAAACATTATTATTCCAAATTTTATATTTGGTTTAGGAATGAGCTTTTGTCTTATTGCATTAAGCACGATTTCTGTAGCCACACTAAGAAGTGACCAAATGACAAATGCAACAGGAATTCAGGCTTTGTTAAAAAATATCGGGGGAGCTATAGGTATGTCTTTAGTATCAACTATGATATCCAGGTGCGGACAAATGCACCAATATAGTATGGTTGGATATTTAAATCCGCTTAACCAGGTTTTTCAAATGAAAGTGAAAACTATGACAGCAGCACTTGCAAAATATAATGCAATTCCTATTGCTGAATATAAAGCCAATTATTTAATGTATGCAGAACTTCTTAAACAATCTTATTTGTGGGCGTTTATGGATGCATTTAGAATTTTTGGATTAGTGTGTTTATTAATAATTCCAATTTTATTATTAATGAAATCAAGCGAAAAACAAACTGATAATAAAGATATGTCCTCAATGCATTAAAAATAAAAGAATGCCGATAATAGTATTATCGGCATTCTTTTGAAATATCTTATATTACATAACTGTTTTTACTTTTCTTACCAATTTAGTAACAATATCTTTATTACTGTTGAATGCTTGATCAAGAATTTTTTCAACTTTTTTAAGCAGTTGTTTTTCTGCTTCAACTTTTCCTGTTTCAGCAAGCCATGCTTTTCTTAAATTAGCAAACTCACCACCGGAAAGGTTATTTCCGCCTTTACCTGCATTATTCTTAAATCTTTCAACATAAGTATCTAAAAATCCTTCATGGAATTCGTTAATCATTTTTGCGATTTTTTCAGATGTTTTTGATAAAAGATTAATATCCTTTTCAATATTTTTAGCGTTTATGTTTCTCATAGTTTCATAAAACCCTTCAGCAGCTTCGCTTTCAGCTTTACCATCGACAGGAGCTAACCCGATAGGCGGTGTGTAAATTCCTTGACCCCATTCAGTTACTGCCCTTCTAAATAAATTAGTAGCCTGATTTAAATCTTGTCTTGCACCTGCAGCACGACCTTCCGAATCGAATCCCGGTTCTGCAAGACCTCCTGCATAACTAACAGCAGCAGATAAAATCACTGATTTAAAATTTGGATTAACTTTTGGCGCATTATGAAAAACAGCACCTAAGAAATTTCCTCTTGAGTCTAATGTTATAAAAGAAATTTTTTCCCCAAACAATGGTTTTAAGAAATCTATAGCTGTAGCATGACCACCTTCATGCCTTACAGTTTTAACAATATCAGAAAAAGGTCTTTCATCTGTAGCTTTTTGTACTGGTCCCGCATATACTTGCAATAGTCCTTCTACTACATCGTTATGAGTGATAAATTTATTGTTCAATCTTTTAGAAACAACTTTTTGTGCTTTTTTCATAACTTCAGCAATTTCTGCACCGCTCATTTCATCAGTCATTTCTGCAGCTTCAGAAAGAATTTTAGATTTCTGAAGTTCATTTTCAAATTTTAATTTTCTTGCATGTATATTTAAGATTTCCAATCTATCTGCATTAGTTCTTGGATTATCAATTTTATAAGTATCATCAAACCTGCCAGGTCTTACTGCAGCTGAGTCTAACATATCTTTACGGTTTGTTGCCGCTATAACAACAATTTTTGTCTTTGATTCTTTATTGTTAAACCCGTCTAATTCCTGTAAAAATTGATTAAGAGTTTGTTCATATTCCTGACTACCGCCTGAACTTCCTGCACCACGAGCTTTTGCAAGAGCATCAAATTCATCTATAAATACTAATGCTGTTTTATTTTCAGAATTTGCTGCCGCTTTTCTTGCAGTATCAAACAATTCTCTTACACGAGCTGCACCTTCACCGACATATTTCTGAACAAATTCACTGCCTGAAGCAGAAATAAACGGTGTATTTGTTTCACCCGCAATTGCTCTTGCAAGAAGAGTTTTACCGGTTCCGGGAGGACCTTCCAATAAAATTCCCTTAGGAGCAACACCTCTTTCTGCTATAAATTTCTTTGGATTTTTCAAGTATGCAATAATATCATCTTGAATATCATCTTTTACAGAACCTATACCGCCAACATCTTTTAATGTTGTTTTAACATTTTCTGCTAAAGAAAATCTGCCATCTTGAGCTGCGTACATATCTAATAAAGCAGCATGATCACTAAAGAATTTTTTATTAAAATCCAAATCTATATGTAATTCTTTATCTCCACTTGTTGCACCTGCTTCATTTATTTTTGCAGCTATCTCTATGTCTAATACTCTCTTAACATTATTAAAAATATCACCGTTCATTTTAACAGCAACTCTTTCAACTACATCATCCAAAGCCTTTGCTGATATTTTAACATCTGCCTCAGAGTAATATTTCTCTATAATTTCATTTTTTAATTCAGGGTTTTTCTTCAAAAGTTCCTTAACTGCACCTGTTCCCATTTTAGGGATATTCATTTCTGTAAAATCACTCTTGGCTGTTGGTATCGGATCCAATTCGATTCCCATTGCTTTTGCCGTTTTTTCTAATTTGTTCATCATTTCGGAAAATTTATTATTCTTTACTTCAGGTGATAATCCTACTATTGATAAATTAGGACAAACTCTTGCTATAAATTCATTAAGAGACCCAAACTTGCTAGATTCAACATAACTATTTAAATAATCAAAATCTTTTACAAAAACTACTGTTCTTTCTGATCCTGAATCTGAAATGTTTTTCAATAAATTTAAAACAGACATTTTTTTAATTTTTGAAGAATCAATTTGTTTTAGACTATTAACATCTACTTTACCATTTTGACTCACACTTTTTAAGTAATCTAACTCAAGAGCTTCTTCTACGGCATATTGCGAATCATGTAATAATACTACTTTAGTGTTAACTCCATGATTTGCGGACTTTGTAGAAAAGTGGTTTGCAAAACTATGCACAAATAAATCCGGATTGAACTCTGGATCATACTTTAAATTTACACTTTTATCAGATTTTAGCAAAACGGCAAGATCATCGGAAAACTCACCCCAATAATCACCAATATAACGATTTTCTTTAGGCAAATCACTAACATCCACTTTTGCAATTGGTTCAGGAAGCTCCCAAGGAACTTCAAAACCTTTGCCATCTACTACAATAATGGTATTATCAGTATTTGCACCAAAAGATATATTTGATTTCGAATTAACAGGTAAATAATTAGCTTTTAAGTTATCTGTGGAATAATTTGCACAACAAAATGTATTATTTTTTGTTTCAATAGGTATACTTACATTTTTGTTCTTACTTTCCTTAACAGATAACAAATTTTTTGATTCCAACGTCTGAGAATAAATGCTTTTAATCATAGTCCTTACCCCTTTTCATCCGCTTCTAATACAGATGGTTTTTATTATTTACAAAACACAATTTAGCACACTATTTAACTTAGCTAGTGTAGAAAATACACCACATTTTTTGATATTACTACTTCGATTCTTATTTGTCTAGACTAATTAATAATATTGTTACAAATGTAGTATAATTTTTAACATATTATATATTATTTATTTAATTTATCGTTATATCCCATGGGGGATTGAAAAAAACCATTGTAAAATGAATAATTTAATACATACATTCTTAATATATAAAGGGGAATACTATATGCACGTTTTTGATGGTATAAAGCTTAAAGGAATAGATGAAAATGGTAATGAAAAAATTTTTTCATTGTCCGAATTAGGAGAAAAAATCGTATTATACTTTTATCCAAAAGATAATACCCCCATATGCACACAAGAAGCTAAAGATTTTAGAGATAAAATAAGCAAAATCAATAATAAAGCTACGGTATTAGGTATAAGTTCCGACAGTGTTGAAAGTCATAAAAACTTTCGACAAAATAATTATATAAATTTTCCCCTGATTTCTGATCCTGATAATAAACTTGCTAAAATGCTTGGTGTTTGGAAAGGCCATTCACAAAAAGGCGGGTCTGAAATAAACAGATCAACTTTTATTGTCAAAAATGGACTAATATCAAGAGCATGGAAAAATGTTAATATTGACGGGCACGTTGATGAGGTGATAAAAAATTTATAAAAATTAAGCTAAAACATTTTTTGAAGTATAATTGGTTAATAAAGATATGGAAAATATTCTAATTTCATATCTGATTTAAATACAAATCATAGAAAGCTCATAATAAGTATGAAAAGACTTTTAGATAAATTAAATATAGAAGCCGAAAAAAATAAGAATAATAGAAGTAATATCATTTTAGCTCAATTGAATCCATTGCCCGGATGTATAGAAGAAAATGCTCTAAAAGTAATGAAATGCATTAATAAAGCTCAAGAAATAAATGCTGATTTAGTTATTTTTCCTGAACTTACATTAATGGGTTATCCAATAATGGACACAATTGACAGACATCCTATTATAGTTGAAGAAAATGTAAAATGGCTCAAAGAAATTGCTAAATTAACTAAAAATACTCATGCAATAATTGGTTTTGTTGAACCAAGAAACGGCGAAATTATTGGAAAAAGATACTATAACTCTGTTGCAGTTATTGGAGAAGGTGAAATTAAAGGAATAATAAGAAAATGTCTTCTCCCCACATATTCTGAATTTAATGATTACAGATATTTTGAACCATCTCCGATTGCAGGATTACAGCCGGCAAAAGACTTAGGTAATTTTGGCACAGATAAAATAATCCATCAAAAATATTGTGAAGCAAAAATTAAAAATTCCAATATCGGATACACTATTCAAAAGGATTGTCATAACTTAGAAAACGAAGGATTAATTGAAATCAACGGAGTAAAATACGCCATTATAATTTGCGAAGATGGCTGGAACGACAAGGATTTTTTCACAAATCCGTTATATGAAACAGATCCGGTAGAAGACCTTATTAAGTCAAAACCTGACGTTATAATAAATTGTTCTGCTTCTCCAACCAGAAGCAAAAAAGAACAACTTAAGCATAACATGCTATCTTTTGTAGCAAAAAAATACTCAACACCTATTATATATGTAAATCAAGTTGGAGCAATTGATGATATATCCTTTGACGGCTCAAGCAGAGTTTACAACTCAAATGGGATGTTGATAGCAAGGGCAAAATCATTCGAAGAAGATCTTTCTTTAATAAATATAAAAACAGGCGGAACAATTGAACCTTTAACAAAAGGATTAGACAAAACTCTTACAGAACAAAAAGTTTTTTCTCTTGATTACGAACCGGATTTAGAAAGAACTTATAAAACAATAATTCAAGGAATTAGAGATTATTTTAAGAAAAACGGACTAAAAAAAGCTGTATTAGGGCTTTCCGGTGGGCTTGATTCTACAGTAAGTGCCGTTTTGCTTGCAGATGCTCTTGGTTCCGAAAACGTTTTTGGAATAAGTATGCCCTCAGCAATTTCTAGTCCGGAAAGTCATGATGATGCAAAAGAACTGGCAAAGAATCTTGATATAAATTTTGCCGTTGCGCCTATAAAAGAAATGGTTAATACAATTAATGAACAGCTTAATCCTTTATTTGAAAAAGTTTTTGCAAATTGGGGCGATTGCAGATACTCAGAATCTTATGTTCAAGATAACGTTCAGGCAAGATCCAGAGCAACATTGCTTTGGGGAGTTGCAAATGAATTTTGTGCAACAATTCCAATTGCCACCTCTGATAAATCAGAATTATATATGGGTTATGCAACAATTAACGGTGACATGTCCGGTGGATTTGCACCAATTGCGGATGTTCCTAAAACTAAATTGTTTGCTCTTGCAAGATGGCTTAATAAAAATCGAATAATTAAAAATGTAATTCCTGAATCTGTTATTTTAAAACCTCCCGGTGCCGAGCTTGCAATTAATCCGGAAACAGGAGAAACCCTGAAAGCCGAAGAAGCACTTATGCCATATGAATTTTTGGACGAAGTCATCTGGCGTATTGAAAATAAACACGAAAGTTATCATGATATGATAACCTCAACTTTTTTATACGAAACAAAGCATAAAATATCTCCTGAAAAGAAAAAAACATGGCTTGATAAATTCTATAAAAGAATGTCTACTGCTTTATATAAATGGTCAATTTTACCTCCATCTGTAATTGTTGAAGGAAGATCAATAAATAAAAACGACTATAAACAGCCTATTACATCAGGAAAAATTGACTACAAAGGTCAAATTTTAAAAGAAATAGCAGAAAAACTTAATTCTTTAAATTAAAATTATACTTATGAAAATCTATTCTATTCATTTATTCAGTTTATTTTTTATTGTTAACTTATTGCATTTATTCATTTTAGAACTATAATGTACGTGTAAAAATATATGGTTTTATATTAAAGGAGAGTAGTATGGAAAAGAAATTTACTCGCAAAACAATGTTTGCAACTCTGTTGTCATTGTTTTTTGCAGCTTCACCTACATTTGCAAGTGAAGCATCATTAAACGTTCCAAATATTCAAGCTGCCGATCCTGCAAGTTTTAATTTATTATTAATAGGACTTGGAGTTTCAGTTGTTGGTTTAATTTTTGGATTCGTAGAATTTTTAAAAGTTAAAAGCATTAAAGCACACAAAAGCATGACGGATGTTGGCGAAACTATCTTTGAAACTTGTAAAACTTACCTTCTTCAGCAAGGTAAATTTTTAATCGCATTAGAAATACTAATTGGTTTGTGTATAGCTTACTATTTTGGTATTTTACAAAAGATGAGCCTTCATGAAGTCGGTACAATTTTAGGTTGGTCTGTTATTGGTATACTTGGTTCATATTCTGTAGCCTGGTTTGGCATCAGAATGAACACTTTAGCAAATGCCAGAACAGCTTTCACTGCCCTAAAAGGAAACCCTTTAAATATACTTAATATACCTTTAAAAGCAGGTATGAGTATTGGTGTTTGCTTGGTTTCTGTTGAATTAATAATGATGTTAATCATTTTATTATTTGTTCCTGGACACTTGGCAGGTGCTTGTTTTATCGGTTTTGCAATCGGTGAATCTTTAGGTGCTTCTGCACTTCGTGTTGCCGGTGGTATTTTCACAAAAATCGCAGATATCGGTTCGGATTTAATGAAAATTCAATTCGGTATTAAAGAAGATGATCCAAGAAACCCTGGTGTTATTGCTGATTGTACTGGTGATAACGCTGGTGACTCTGTAGGCCCTACAGCTGACGGTTTTGAAACTTATGGTGTAACTGGTGTTGCTCTTGTTAGTTTCATTCTTTTAGGTGTATTCAAAGATTACCAAGTTCCTCTATTAACTTGGATTTTCACAATGAGATTCTTAATGATTGTTACTTCAGTTGTTGCATACTGGATTAACAGCACTTTTGACAGCATAGTTTATAAAAACGTTAAAAAATTCGATTTTGAAGCACCATTAACTCACTTAGTTTGGCTAACTTCAATATTATCAATTTTAATGACCTTCGGCGTAAGTTACTGGCAATTAGCTCACCTTGGACACAATTTATGGTTAATTTTATCAATAATCATTTCTTGCGGTACATTGGGCGCAGCTCTTATTCCTGAATTTACAAAAATATTCACAAGCCCACATGCTAAACATACAGAAGAAGTTGTTAGAGCATCAAGAGAAGGTGGTGCATCTTTAACGATTCTTTCAGGACTTGTTTCCGGTAATTTCTCAGGATTCTGGATTGGTATGGTTGTTGTATTCTTAATGGGATTGGCATATCTTGCCAGTTTACATATCCCTCACGTTGCAATGATTTATCCTTCAGTATTTGCCTTCGGCTTAGTAGCTTTTGGTTTCTTAGGAATGGGACCTGTTACAATTGCTGTTGACAGTTACGGACCAGTTACAGATAATGCTCAATCAGTTTATGAATTATCATTAATTGAAGAAATACCTAATGCAAAAGAAGAAATTGAAAAAGAATTCGGTTTCTCTCCTGATTTTGAAAACGCAAAACAATATTTAGAAGAAAATGATGGCGCAGGTAACACTTTTAAAGCTACTTCTAAACCGGTTCTTATCGGTACAGCAGTAGTCGGTGCTACTACTATGATTTTCTCATTAATATTGGTTATTAAAGAAACTTTAGGTATTCAGCCTGAAATGATATTAAACTTATTAAATCCTTACTCACTTCTTGGATTTATATCAGGTGGTGCAGTAATTTACTGGTTCTCAGGTGCTTCTATGCAAGCTGTTACAACAGGTGCATATTCAGCAGTTGAGTTTATCAAAAAACATATTAAACTTGGCGATAGCGATGATAAAAAAGCTAATGTTGAAAACTCAAAACAAGTTGTTAAAATATGTACTCAATACGCGCAAAAAGGTATGGTTAACATATTTATAGCATTATTCTCATTTGCATTAGCATTTGCCTTTTCATCTGCTCCATTCCACGGTAACAATGCTCCTGTAGCATTCTTTGTAAGCTACTTGATTGCAATTGCTATATTTGGCTTATTCCAAGCTGTATTTATGGCTAATGCCGGCGGATGCTGGGACAATGCGAAGAAGATTGTTGAAGTTGATTTGAAAGAAAAGAACACACCATTACATGATGCTACTGTAATTGGTGACACAGTTGGTGACCCTTTCAAAGACACTTCATCAGTTGCTATGAATCCGATTATTAAATTCACAACACTATTCGGACTATTAGCAATGGAAATTGCAATTACACCTGCGTTCAACAAGTATGCTCACATAGCAGGAACAGTGTTCTTTGTTATCGCAATTATATTTGTAATTCGCTCATTCTACACAATGAGAATCCCTGCAAAAGAAGAGTAATCAAAAAATTTGATTATATTCAAAAAGGGTGGAAAGCAAATTTGCTTTCCACTCTTTTTGGTTCCTTTAAATTATTTATAATTATTGATAAAGAGGAGATAACTTAGCCTCTTGTTGAGGGATTTTTCCTTCTTCAATCGGTAAATAAACTCTATAATCAATTGTTTCAAAGCAATTATCAATCGCCTCGATAGATTTTAAATAACCTTCGTCAATTGAATTATTTTCAATCATATCTGCAAGTTTTTCAAATCTTTCAACGTGTTCTCTAAATCTATCTGTAGCATAATCTTTAGCTTGCCATGTTGTAATTAAGAACGGCCAGTCTGAACTTTGCAGTAACAGATTCTCTCTAGCTAATTGATTCAAAGCTCTGAATAAAACTTTATCGGACGGAATTTGCTCAAATTTTGAAGCAACTTCCATAATACGTTTTTCGCAAGAGTGAATAATCGGCCACATCCATTCAGTTAAATGATTTTGCCATACCCAGAAGTGACCTCCTTGTCCCCAAGAACTTTCAGGGATTTGAATAGCTTCTGTCGGAGGATGAGCATGTAAATATTCACATGCTGTACATCTTTCTACTTCAGGTAAATAAGTAGCGAATTTTTTGATAATCTGTTTTATAAATTCAATACCTTCAAACCACCAGTGACCAAATAATTCTGTATCAAATGAAACCATTACAAGGCCTTCTTTACCTGTTGCAAGTTTATAATCGTTTAACATATGGTAAATTAATGTTGTATAGTGATCTGAATTTTCATTAATTTTATTTAATGCCAAAACAGGGTCATAAAGCATCTTATCACCTAAATCGGTTGTAGGTGAAGTTACTCTCCAGTAGTGAGCACCTGACTTATCATCTTTCTTGTGAAATTCTCTAAAGCACCCGTCACCAGGATAACCATCTGCAGCAGACCAAACCTGATAGCCGGCTCTGTCATTTCTACCCATAACTGCAACCTGTGCATCAGGAAGCCAATAAGCTGAATATGTATCATATCCTGTTGCTTCCCTTTCTGGCAAAGGAATATATTCAATATTTCCATAAACACCAATTACACGGCGATTTCCTATAGAGTTTCCGCCTTCGATAACATGTGATTCTGTAAAGAAATATTCTATACTATTGTTTTGTAAAATAACTTCTATTGCAGGACGCCATTTTTTCTGCCCGTCTTTACCTATATACTCATAACCTTGTCTGTAAGCACATTCAGGAAGCCAAGCTCCGCAAGGTTGATGACCAAAAAGTTTTTTAGTCGTATCAGCACCAACCTTAAATTGCGCATTTAAGTTTGTATCTGTCTCAAAAAGCGGAGAAAAACCATGTGTTGCACCGGAAGTTGTAATCTCAATACAACCTGCATCCTGAAGCTTTTTAAATGTTCCTATTAAATCCATTTTATATTTATTTACATATGAATCTTTAATATGGTTGAACCAATCAAAATAATATTTTGCTAAATATTTTAAGTGTTGAGAATGAGCAACCGCAGGATCTGGATACCTGTCTAAATCTTTTGAAACAGCCTCTATTCTATCATTAAGAAATTTAATAAAACCTTGTTGCAAATGTTCATCATTTAACTGTTCCGCTAAAATTGGGGTTATACCAACAGTTAATTTAGCTTTTATACCTTCTTCCCAAAGCTCAGATATAGCATTCAATAGTGGAATATATGTTTCAGCCATACATTCGTAAAGATTTTCTTCACCGAATGGCCACATACCGGCTTTTCTATAGTATGGGAGGTGGCTGTGTAACATAAATACGAATTGTCCTACTGACATTTTTGCCTCCATTCTTTTTATTACGGTTTGTATATTATTATCATACAATCCTATATACAAATTATATAGCACAAACGGCTATAAAATATAATCCTTTTGGATTAATTCTCACGAATAATGTTACAAATGTTAAAGAATTTGACAAGCTTTTTTAAATTTCATTTTATTAGAATTTTAATTTCTTAATATTGTAATTAATTAATTTTACATGTAAAATTAATTTAAAGGTGGGGTATGCTTTTACAAGGTTCTTTATCCAGTGAAAAAACCGACAGATTGGTAGGAAGTTATACCAACCTGCTAAATTCAGGTATTGACAGTTCTAAAATTCTTGTTATACTTCAAAATTCCAACAAAAAAAATGAATTTATTCAGAAAACCCTTAGCAAATTAACAATAAACGTTATTGAAAAAATTCAGGTTTATTCTTTTTTTGGATTGGTTTATAACACTGTTTCTGATAACTGGGCTGATATTGAAAATAAAATTAATGATGAAACAAATACAAAAGTTATTCCCAATTTAACAGGACTCGAAGTTTCACAATTTATAATGAAAGAAATAATTTCAGAAATTAAGTTTGAAGGTTATAATTCAAAAAAATCACTTTTACATCAACTTTTCAGACGTTATTCATTAATTGTGCAAAACAATCTTTCTGATAATGATGTTAAATGGAGATCAGAAGAAGTTTTAAAAGAAAGCTTTTCGATTGACGCAAAACTAGCATTAGAAGAATTCAAGAAAAAAACTCTCGAAACAAGAAGTTTTGACTATTTAAGACAATGTCTGGTTTTTAATTATATATATAAAAATACCAATTATTTTTCAAATATAGAATATTTAATTGTTGATGATGCGGATGAAATAACCCCTGTTTGTCTGGATTTCATAAAATTTTTAACTCCAAAATTGAAAGATATTTTTATCGCCTATGACGAACTTGGAGCAAGCAGAAGCGGTTATTTAAGCGCAAATAAAAAAACAGTATTTGAATTTGAAAAATTATTTAATCAAAAAGCCATTGAGCTTTTTGCAAAAACACCATTAAAAGATGATGCTCAAACACTTTTTAAAAATGTAATTGAACAAAATAATCTAAAACTTAAAAATTTTTCTTTATCATCTTTATCAAAACGTGCTCAAATGCTTGATTCTGCAATAAAAAAAATCAAAAATTTAATTCAAAACGGAGTTAATCCAAACGAAATAACGATTGTAACACCAATTATAGATGATATGTTAAAGTTTTATCTAAAAGAAGAAATTAAAGGGAATACTGATGTTTTATTTCTCTGTGGAAGTGAAAAAATAATTCAAAATCCTATTGTTTTAGCTTCCATAACAATTTTAAAATTATGTGACGAAAAATTAAAAAATGATTTATCGGAGTTTGATATAAGAGCGGTTTTATATTTTTTAAAAATTCCAGTAAAGCACTGTAAAATTATTTTAGAAAATTTCGAACAGTATAAATCCTTTATAAACTATAAATTTTCCATTGATGAGTATACTAAAAAATATAATACTTTTTTAATCCTTCTGGAAAAAATTAATAATTTTGAAAAAATGTCCGAACAAGTTTACGAAATATATAAAAATCTCGTCGATATTCAAAATTACAAAACTGATGAAATTATTAAATTTAACTTTTTTATAAAACAACTTGAAGATTTTGAAAGTGTTTTTAAAAATACAAAAATAAAAAAACAAGAAATAATAAATCAAGTAGAAAATTCCATAATTGCTGAAAATCCTTATTCAACACTTGAAATAAAAGAAAATAATTTAATAATTGCAACTCCACAAAAAATTATTGACAATCAAATTAAAACAAAATATCAATTTTGGTTGGATGTATCTTCAGATGAATGGATAAAAAACGATACGGGTCCGCTTTATAATGCTTGGGTTTTTCAGGCAGGATGGGAGAAACCCGAATTTACACTTGAGGATAATATAGAATTAAGCAGGCAAAAAACGGCAAGGATTCTAAGAAAACTTACTCTATGTAGCAGTGATTACATATATACATATGCAAGTCTTTTTGATGGAAGCGGAGTTGAAAATTTCGGCGGAATTGAAAAGTACTTATCTCATACTAATGAGAATAAAACTATAATAACAACAAAAGCTTTTATACCAAGAGATGACCAAAAACCGGTATTAAACTATAAAAAAGGTAAAATGGCAATATCTGCGGTACCTGGAGCAGGTAAAACAACTATACTGCTTGAGCTTATTGTAAAGCTGCTAAGCGATGGTATTAATCCTGAAAATATATTCGTGCTCACATATATGGAATCAGCTGCTAGAAATTTTAGAGAGAGGATTCAAAATGCAAACCAAGAATTATCACAACTTCCCAATATAAGCACAATTCACGGGCTTGCCCTTAAAATTTTAAAAGAAAATGCAAATTATGAAAGACTCGGACTAAATGCTGACTTTGAAATTTGTGACGATACACAACGCTCAAGAATCTTAAGAGAAATAGGAAATAAACTGGATATAAAAAAGACGGAGTTGGAAGATTTTGACAAAGCTGTTTCAATACTAAAAATAGGCGAAGGTAAGATAAACAACTTCATCACCTGTGAAAAAGAGCAAAATAACACAAATAAAAAACTTTCCGCTGATAGTAAAAAATTAAATAATTTTATTGCTTTTTTTAAAGAATATAATAATATTTTGCAAGAAAATAATTTAATTGACTATGATGATATGCTTTTGCTTTCTGTTAAATTATTGGAAGAAAATCAGGATGTTTTAAAATATTATCAGGAAATCTGCCATTATATCATCGAAGATGAAGCTCAAGATTCATCAAAAATACAGCAAAGACTTATTGAACTTTTATCTGCAAAACACAAAAATTTAATTCGATGTGGTGATATAAATCAAGCAATTACAACTACCTTCTCTAATGCAGATGTTGAAGGATTTAGAAATTTTATTGAAACGAGTCAAACAAAAGTAAGTATGGATAGATCTCAACGTTGCACAAAAGAAATTTGGACAATGGCAAATGATTTGATTACATATGCTGAAACTAACAATAACACTAAAAATGCTTTCTTTAAAATTTTTATGCGTCCTGTTGATGGAAAAAATCCCCAAGAAACAAATGCTATAATTCCAATGATTTTTGAAAATGAATTTATTGAAAAAAACTTCATTTTAAAACAAATAAAAAAATTGTTAACACAAAACCCTAAAGCAACCGTAGGAATTCTTTTAAGAAATAATTTTCAAGTATCAAGCTGGACAAAATTCATAAACAATGCCGGGATGAAAACAATTACAAGAAGCGAATGTCTTGAACAAAAAGGTATTTTTAGAACAATTTATGCTATTATGAAAATCATTCTAAATCCATTTGACAATGAAAATATTGCTGAAAATTATGACACACTGGCAGAGTTAGGTCATTGCAAGTCTAATTTATACCAAATAATCAAAGAGTGTTCGTGTCCTTTTATACAAATGGATGTAGATAAAATGAACAATACTGGCTTAGAATTTTTCTACTGGGATTTGATATACTGGTTAAGTTTTTCTTCTCTTCCTCCTGAAGAACTTGCAATAAAAATAGGCTTACACTATTATTCCAGTGATATTGAAAAGTCAAATGTATACTTAATCTCAACACTAATAAAAAGATTAAATAATACACATAAAAAATATTCCACATTAATAGAAAGACTTGGAGAGCTTTCAAAAAAAACCAGCTTAAGCGGATTTAAGTTTTTTTCCGAAGAAGAAAAATCTGATAGAGAAATTTTAGAAGGAAAAATTCAAATTATGACATTGCATAAATCTAAAGGTGATGAATTTGACTATGTATTTTTACCGGAAATGGCAGAAAAAAATCTTCCGTTAGCTATTGAAAATGTATCATTAAAGAAAAATGCAAGGTTTATGGAAAGTATTAGAGAATCAAATACAGCTTATCGTCAAAAAACAGATAATGAGTTAAAAGAATTTTTATTGGCAGAAAATTTGAGATTATTATATGTTGCAATAACAAGAGCAAAAAGAAAATTATATATCAGTGCAAATAAAAGTACAAAATACTCAAAAATACCTGAACCAAGTATAATTTTTAAAGAGCTTTCAGGAGGTAAAAATGTCAACTAATATAAATATTTTTTCTCCTAATTTTTTAAAAACTTTTGAAGAATGTCAACAAAAATTTTTCTACAAATACATAGAAAAAATTAATCTTCCACAACCTTCAGATAATTTTAAAAAAGGTAAAAAAATCCATGCACTTGCAAACTATTACTTAAACGGTTTTGATATAAAAAAAATGGAAAGAGCTTTAGATTCTAATGAAAAAAACACTTGGGAGTCTTTAAAAAACAATAAATATTTTAATTTAAATGTTATACAAACCGAATATAATTTGTCCGCTAAAATTGATAAATACTGGATAGGCGGCCGTTTAGACGCATTAATTAATAACGGAACAAACTTTATAATTTTGGATTACAAAACAGGAGAAATTCCTAAAAATATAGAATACGATTTTCAAACAATTGTATATTTACTATGCACTGATAGATTTTTGAATTTGAAAAACGGTTATGATTCACTAAAATTTGTATATTTGGGACTTAAAAACAATACCGAAAAAGAAGTAATCTTAAATAATAAACTAAAAACAGATTATGAAGAAAAAGTAGTTCAGATATGCAAAAATATTGATTTTGCAATGAAATCAAATATTTACAAAAAAGATATAGAATGTAAAAAACCTTGCGAATACTGTAAAATATGCAATAATAATTCTTTGGATTTTTAACTGTTTTTTTCATTAATATATTTACTATTTGATTTTCCATCAAAAAATTTTTCATAGAATTCTTTCATGTCTTCTAGTTTATTTGTCCATATTGCAATGTGTTCTATTTTCATTACTACCTACCGAATAAGCTTTGAAACATTATAAAAATAAATTTAAAAATGCAATCTTTTTTATAATAAAATATATTTATGAATGAAAAAGAAAAAATGCTAAAAGGTGAACTTTATAACTCACAAGATATTGAGCTTATTGATATGCGAAAACAAGCAAGATTGCTTTTTGAGCAATATAATCGCTCAAGCATTAAAGAAAATAAAAAAAGATATAGAATTTTAAATAAACTTATTGGAAGATTCGGAGATAATTTATATATTGAACCACCCTTTTATTGTGACTACGGTAAAAATATCGAACTTGGCGATAATGTTTATATGAACTTTAATTGTATATTTTTAGATGTTTGTAAAATTAAAATAGGGAATAATGTATTATTTGGACCAAATGTTAGTGTATTAACAGCAACTCATCCCGTTAATGCACAAGAAAGAATCAGTAATTTAGAGCTTGGAAAACCGATAGGAATAGGAAACAATTGCTGGATTGGTGCGGGAGCAATGATTCTTCCGGGTGTAACCATAGGAGATAATACGACTATAGGAGCAGGAAGCATTGTGAACAAAGATATTCCCTCAAATGTTTTAGCTGTTGGAAATCCATGCAAAATAGTAAAAAAAATATAAAAAAATAAAAAGGTTTAAAATCTTTGCAACATCATGCTTAAGACGGTTTTTTATAAATACTTTTGACATTAAGAAATGTAAATTCAAATTGCACTGTTAAAAACCTTATTATACAATATTTATAGAAAAAGAGCGGGTTTTAATCTATTTTAAATAGCAATTTTTTTTATGTTTTTTTTTTAGGTTAATAGCATCTTATGTGGAGTTTCTATGCAAATCGACTTGGTTAGTGGTACAGCTTTTCAAGCCTCAGGTCAAGGCAAACAAATACCTTATTTTACTCAACAAAATAAGGAAAAAGCAAGTCATGGAAATTCTTTGTGTAAAGAAGAAATTAAAAATGATACCATATTAGACCCCACGATAAAAAATAAAACAAAGGCTAAAATAAACACAATAAAAAGCTTGCCTTCCTATATAGAAAGAGGGATAAACGGAGATCCTAATGCTAATTTCTATGAGTTTATGCAAATATCAAGAATACCATATTTTTTAGGTGGTCCCGGACTTGTAGCTACAATTTTAGCCGGAAAAAATTTATTCGATATTAAAGCAAATAAAGCCGCCGGTTTTAATGCAAAAGGAATGGCTTTGGGATGTGCTTTGTACTACATAATGAGTGCAGTTGCTAAAAAATGTGTCGATATTCCGGTAAAAGTTTTCCGCGGTGTTGATTTAAATCACCCATATATAGATGTTGTAAGCAATAAAACCGAAGATTCTTCAGGAAAATGTAAACAAAGATTTGAACAACATAATGTATTTGAAAGTTCTAAATTTATAAGATGGGATTTGCTATACAATAAACACTCCAAAGATCCTAGAGAAATTAATTCAAACTATAACAAAATAGCAGAAAAAATGGGAATGCCCGAAGATGTAAATGACAGTGACAGTACTGTAAGACCATTAATAATGAGCCTTATAAAACAATCCAGAGCATGGAAATATATTATAGGTGCATTTGCTGTAATGCTTGGTGTCGGACTAGGCAATCAACAAGCAATGAAAGAAGAATTTTGCACCGGTTCATTGCGTAATCTTAAACAAAATATGACAAATCTTCCTGAATCAATCAAAAAGTTAAAACCGTCAAACTTTAAAAACATTTTAGCTTCTGCAAATACAAAAATAATCAGACCTGTAAAAAATTCTTTTATTTCTCTATGGAAAGGAACAAAATGGTCTACAAGTTCTAAAATCACAGGAAAAATTGCAATAATAGGATTTTTAGGCAGTATATTAGCAGCTAACGTATCTATAATGAAATCAACAAACAAAAAAGGTGGAATTTTTGTCAATAAAAAGGAGGCTAACGTATGATTACTATAAAGCCTTCAATTAATAATCAAAACATATCATTCCAAAATAATTCAAAAAGTTATGCGTCAAAACCAAAGGGATACCTTGTCAAAGAAAATCCTGTTCAATCTTTAAAAAGTTCTGTAAAAGAATATGCTGATATCTCAAAATACACTGTTAATGCACTTCAAAGCAAAGGTGATGATTACAGTGTTGGAAAAATTAATGACTTGGCAATAAGAGTAGGAAGCTTAGGAATCGCCGCTGTTCTTGCTTCTATGACAAAAAATAAAGCTTTAAAAGTAATGGAATTTGCAGGATTTGCATCATTTTTTGCTGCAATGTCAATATGGCCTAAATTATTTATAGAAGCACCTTTGAAAGCTAAAACCGGATTTAATGTTAATCAGGAATATGTCGACAGTTACGGAAGAAGAAAAAGATTCTTTGAAGATCCTCAATACCTTGCCTGGGATTTATATAACAGTGAAGAATTAAATAAAATAGGGAATAAATTAAAAATTCCTCAAAACATAGAAAACAGAGAAAAACATATTAAAGCAAAAATGCAACAAATTGCTGTACAATCAAATACTCTTTGGATGCTTACAGCAGGGTTTGCTACTCCGTTAATGGCAAGTTTAATGGGTAATTATATTAGCAAATATGTAAATAATGTTATAGAAACTTCAAGGGTAAAATCAGCACTTAAATCTGCAGAAATAAAAGATTTTACAAAAGAAACCGATTCCATTCTTAAAAAAGTTTTTCTAAATCCTATTGCCAACCTTATATCACTAAAAGAATCAAAGACAAATTTGAATACTCCTATCGAAAAACTCAAAAAATTAGATAATGCTTATGATGCTATTTTTGGGAAATCAGATGATGCAGAATATGAATATAATAAAGCCAGATTATTATATGAAAATGTTTCTGACGATAAAATGTTAACTCAATATGATGCTAAACTAGGAGCAATAACAATAAAAGATTCTCAAGGAAATGTTGAACGTATAATTAAAACAAAAAATGTTGATGGGATCTCTACATTCGGCAATAAATGGCAGGAAATTCCTAATAAAATTGCTAATGCACTTGGCATAACACCTAAAAAATATAAAAAATTAATGGAAGATGTCTTTAAAATTAAAGAAGGCAACATGGCATCGGAAGATTATGAAATTTTAACAAATATGCTTATAAAAAACTTCGCAGGAGCTGAAAACAAAGGTAAACTTCAAAAAACTCTTAATCAAATACAAGATATTCTTAGCCCTTCTATAAAAGAATTAAATAATGCACAAAAAGTTTTTAAAGAAGAACTAAATATTATAGATGCAGGTTCAGAGATAAATGAATATATTAAAAATATACAATTAACAAGGCTTACAAATAAGGTTGTAAACACAAAATCTTCATGGTTTGCACCTGTAAGAATTTTGGATATAATAGCCCAATATTCAGACAAACCTTCAGCAGAAGTCCTAAATTCAAGCGAATTAAAAGAAACATTAAAACAATTTATTTATGGTGTAACACCTCATCAAATTAATAATAATTTTGACGATGTAATAAAGGGAGATTTCTCTGACGAATACCGATACACTCTTGGCATAGACAAATTTTTTGCTCCTTTATCAGGCAAAACTAAAAAAATGTTCGAAAACGGAAATAAATTTATAAATGAAGTTGAAGCTAATGTAAAATGGTTAAACAAAAGATTTCATGATATTTCCGGTGAAAAAGGAAAGCATTTTGAAGCTATTTGTGAATGGTTAGGAAAAACACCTGTGGACTTTATTTCAGATGCTACTAAACAAACAGGAATTTATAAAGGATGGCTTAAAAAAGTAGGAATAGCCTTTGCAACATTAACAGGCATAACCTGGTTTGCAATTTCTCAATTTGGGAAAACAAATAAATATAATCATGACATGTATAAGTACAAAAATGAACCTTCAGAAGGAGTTTAAAATATGCTTATTCAAAATAACTTATTAGGCATAAGTAACAAAATAAATTCAAAATCTGTTTTATTTGGCACAAATCCAGTCTTAAACAATTCTGAATCAATTCCTCAACCAATAATTAAAGAAGAAAAAACACCCTTAATTACAAATAATCTTGTTGCTGCTTATTTTAATAATGTCAAAATTAAAGAACCACAATCAATTTCAAGTACTTTATCCACAAAAAAAGCCGAATATAATCATAATTTAAAAACTCTTTTTGAAAATAACCAAGCTGTAATTTATGCATTAATTCCAAGAACATTCAATGCAAAAGACTCGGATGTAAAAAATGAATTAATTGAAGGAACAGAAGAACGCGGTTCTTTTCTTAATGCTATAGAAAGACTTGACGAACTAAAAAGTTATGGTGTTAATGCATTACATATTCTTCCTTGCTATAAAACAGGAATTAAAGAAGCAATGGGAACAGCAGGTTCTATATATGCTGTTGCTGACTTCTTGTCCTTAGACCCGAAATTGGATGATCCTAAAAATCCTATGAATGTTGAAGAAGAATTTATAACTTTTATAAATGAATGTCATAAACGTGGAATTAACGTAATGATGGATATTCCGGGATGTGCTTCATTAGATTTATATGAAGCAAGACCTGATTTAATGGCTAAAAATGAAAGAGGTGTACCTGAAATACCGCAAGGATGGCAAGATATCAGAATGTTTCAACCATGGGCGGATAAAGATAACAAAATTCTTAATAAAGCACTGGTAGATTATCATAAAGATTTTATTTCTAAACTGTTAAATATGGGTGTTGACGGATTCAGAGTAGATGTTGCAAGGGCAAAACCTATTGAATTTTGGAATGAAATAATTCCTTTCGCAAGAAGTATTAATCCTGAATGTGCTTTTTTAGCTGAAAGTTATACATATGAAGATGCATCACCTATGGCAAATATTCCTGCAGATAGACCTGAAGATTTGTTAAGAGCAGGTTTTGATTCTTATTACGGTCAATATCATATTTTTCATGAATGGTCAACAGCTAAAGAATTTCACGAAAACATGATATTAAATCTTGAAATGACTAAAAATTTACCAAATAAAAAGTCTCTAATAGGGTCATTTGCAACCCATGATGATAAAAGCCCAATATCAAATGGCGGAATTGCTTACTGTAATATGACTACAGGAATTCAAGAAACTTTGCCAATGACAAACCCGTATTTTGTGACAGGTTTCGAATCAGGTGACAGATATAATTATACTTATAGCCACAAAACATCTAAAACATCCGAAACAAGTTGTTATGAATACACTACTCACCCTGAAATAATAGATATATTTAACTTTTCAAGAAAACCTGAAGGGGAATATCCTGAAATAGGCGAATACATGAAAAAAATGTCTGAAATCAGACATAAATATCAGGATATAATCACAAAAGGTTCATATATTCCATTAACAACAACAAATAAAGAAGATAAAATAATAGCCTATGCAAGACACTTTAATGGCAAAACCTTGTTAATTATAGCCAATAAAGATGTAAACGCCATTCAAAATGGTATGGTTAATATTCCGGGGCTTTCATCAACTCAAATCTTAAAAGATATCTCACCTGAATACGGCTTACCTGCACAAGAAAAAGCATTAGATGGAGGTATCCAAGTTCAACTACAACCAGCTAAATTTACAATGTTCGAAATAGATACTCCAAATATTGAAAAGTTGGCTGAAAAAGTGTACAAACAAAACAATATTTAGTAACAATATTGTTATAATTCTGCTTATTAAAGCAATAATAAACCTTCAGTAACATTATAAAATCAGGCAGTGTATAATTACGGGTTCGTGAATGGGAAATAATTATTTAACAAATTTAATACAACCAAAAATCTCTTTTAAAGGACACTCATTATCCATAAACGAAAAGGGAGAAAAGGAATATAATTTTTACCTTCCGGCTGGCAAGCAAAAAGATATAAAAGCAGAAGTTGTTTTAATAGATAAAAACGGTGCAGTTGTAAACGATTTAACATCTTCTTTGAAAAAATCAGATGGACCAATTCCTGTCTGGAAATTACCTATATCAACAATCCAAGATAAAAATGTTTCTGTAGCTTATAGATTTCTTTATGAAGGAAATTCTATTTTAGACAATACTTTGAAAATAAAAAGCAACGGAAAAGAATATAATGAAGCAATTTTTTCAAGCAGACCTCCTCTTGAAATGCCAAGACAAATGTATCATTTAATGCCTGATAATTTTAACATTAATAATGACAAAATTATGTTTGACAAATATGGAAATGAACTGCAAAGAAATCACTTTAACAAATTTGGCGGAACAATTCAGGGAATTATTGACAAGTTAAGTGAAATAAAATCTCTTGGTGCAAAAAGGATTATCAGCACACCTATTTTTGGTGATGACAGAATCTCCAACCATGGCTATTGGACAGCAAATCCTTATCAGATAACATCGTCTTTGGGAAATATCAACGATTATAAAGACTTACAAATTGAATTATTTAAAAAAGGTTTAGGTTTTGTAGCTGATGGTGCATTCGCAAATGAAGGTATTGAAGGAATTCACATACAAGATATTATAAGATGGGGAGAAAGTTCTCCATACACTAGTTGGTTTGATATGAAAGATTTTAGTCAAAACGGTTTAAAATTGGGTGTTCTACCGCCAGCAGGAAGCGAAGCCGAAAAATATTATGATTTCAAATTAATAAATAGTCCTTTAATATACAAATTTGACAAAAACGGTAAACCTGCTGCCGATTTCGGAAAAATTAATCCTAATTATGATAAAACACAGCCTACCTATTTACAACAATTTGACAGAAGGTTAATGGACGATGATTATATTAATTCACCTGAGTTATTAAAAACCTATACAAAAACACAACTTGATGATGTTAATGGGATAAGAAATTATAAAGATAGTGTACAACCATTATCATTTAATATAGACCCAAAAACAGCTGAAGAAAAAATTAAAAGACTTAAAAAAGTAGATTCCGGCGAAAACTCATCTCATTCCTTATTTAGAGAAGCAATGAGAAAATGGGATAATTTCTCATTAGAACATGTAGATAAAGACGGAACAATAAGAAACTGGACAGGCAAAAAAGATATCGTGGCTCTTAATTATGTTAACCCGGATGTTCAAGATTATATATCCGGTACAGCAAAATATTGGACAAATGAAACCGATAAATTACTAACTAATCATGTTGCCGAAAGACTTGCCAAATCAAATGGCAACCTTTCTGATGTAATACAAAAAATTGCCAAACAATTTAATACTGAATTAACACCTGAAGAAATACAAAATATGATTAACGGGTCTTATAATGTTGAACTTGCACCTGCCGGAAGAACAATAATTGAAGAATTAAAAAGTTTTCCTCTTACTGCGTCTGAATCATCAAGAGAAATTAATTCTTTATTCTCAGATTCTGCTTTAAAGAATAATCCTAAGTTTAGTAAGGTTTATGAAAAAAATATATCACCAATTGTTGAAAACATTTTTAAATCTACACATCCTGAAGCATTTAATAACGGTCAACTAACAAAAGAAGGTCAAAATTTGTTCCGACTTGTATCAAGTGATATTATGAGATATATCTCAGCTTATGCCTTAAGCGGAGAAGCTCCAAAAGTAGAAAAAACAGGAAGTATTACTAAAATCAAACTACCTGAAGATTTTGACAAGAAAATATTTAACAATTTAAATTATCAATCTTCAACCAGACAAGAGACTATTGATAAACTTTTTAGAATTTTAGAATCACAAAGTGCAACACTTAAAGATAATAAACAGGCACAATCTGATATAGAAAAAATTATTCACTATAATTTAGATGGAATTGATTTTAAGACAATGAAGATAGCTAAGGCCTTAATCTCAAAACTTGAAGCGGGTCTTGAATGGCGTATTGACGCAGCAAAAGACATTATGGATTTAGATCAGATTACACAAAATAAAGCCAGTGCTGAAAATACATGGAAAGTTGTTCAAAATTTTTGGAAGAAATTTAATGATACGGTTAGAGAATATAACCCAAAAGCATACACAATAGGTGAAGTAACATGCCTTGGCAGTTATTTTAAAGATTATGAAAAAATAGAAAAAGAATTTATTAAAGAAGCCGGTTTTACAACTCAAACAAATTATTCTCATATATTTAATATCCTAAACAGAATTGTCCATGGGGCTCCGGAAGAAGCCTTTGGCGGACCTTATCATGTTCCTCTTTCTCTACCTAATCCAAATGATTATAGTCTTAGCAAAACCCTCAGGGATTTTTTCCAAAGTGGCTATGCTGATAACATAAGATATTCACATGAATTTGTAGACAACCATGATAAACCAAGAGCACTACATGGATATGCTGTTAATATTGCTGATTTTTTCAATCTTGAAAAGAAAGATAAAGGCGAAGTTAATGCAGTTAAAGAAGCATTAGTTGATGCTCTCGCTAAAGCAAAAGATAAAACAGGACTTACAATTGAACAGACAAACAAAATAGAAAAAGCCTTTAACGATTATGCAACAGGTATTGTTTCACAAACAACAAAAGAACACTTCAAAACAAGACCTTATAATTATATAATTGAAGATGCTATAAGAAGAGCTGATTTAAAACTAGATAAAAATCAAACAGAAAAAATTGTAGCTTCAATTCATAACGAAATGCTTAAACCGGCATTTTCAAAATTTAAATCAATGATGGAAATTCTTGTTTCACTGCCAGGAAATCCAACCTTATATGCAGGTGATGAATTTGGAGAAACAGGATTTGAAACACCCGGAAATAATGTTTTTCAACATAACAGAAACCAAATCCACAGGAATTGGATAAAAGATTCCAATAGACCTGAATTTGTCGAATTTCATGATGCAGCTAAAAAAATATTTAATATAAGAAATAAAAAGTATTTTTCTCCTTTTATAAACGGCGATACAATTGTTATGGAAGATTTTGCAGGAAATAATGTCGGCGGAGTATACAGATATAATAAAGAAGGAGATATTATTGCCGTATTTAATACTAATGGCCTTGAAAATACACGAACAGCAGCAAAAATAACACCTGTTAAAGTTTCTTCAATTCCGGTTAAAGCAGATTTTGATATTACAAATGCATATGGCACAAATGAATTTGTAAGAATAAATGCTCTTGGCGAAGAAATTAATGATGGATTCTATAAATTAATAGATAATTCTTTAAAACACTTTGATGATGCTTCATGTACTAAAGAATCAAAAGAAATTAATTTAAGTGATGCTGCAACTTATTTCGTTAGAAAAACAAAAAAAGCAGTCGAGCAAATGACTAAAAAGATAGAAGACATTACAGAAGAAGTAGTTGAAAATGCAGAACAAACCTTAAAAAACACAGATATAATATTAAATAAAAGTGAAAAAATATCCAAAATAGGACTTAAAGGATCTATTGCAATAGGAGCAATTGCTTTTGCAGGAATAGGACTTGCTACAGGACTGATTCTAAATAACTTAAACAAAAATAAAAGAAGTAATAATAAACAAATAGATAAAATTGCTTAATAAAATTAAATTCTGCTAATAATCATAATTTCTAAAATAAAAAATAAAGCTTGACGAAAAAGATTATTGCTAGTATTTTATTATATATGGGATTTTAATAGTGTTACATGGAAGATTATAATTATAAAAAACTAACAACCTTACAATTTCTGAATTTTGCATTAGGATTTTTTGGTTTACAATTTGCTTGGCAACTCGAAATAATATTGTCCGGACCGGTAACAGAAGGTCTCGGTGCCTCTCCTTTTATATTCGGTTTAATTTGGCTCGCTGGGCCAATTACAGGAATTTTAGTTCAACCAATAATAGGAGTATTAAGTGATAAAACAAATACAAGATTTGGTCGCAGACGTCCATACTTGCTATCTGGAGCAATACTGGGAAGCTTAGCTTTGTGGATTTTCCCAAATTCAGGGAATATAACAAGTTTTATTAATAATTATTTTAATCTAAATTTACCTGACTGGTCTGGACTTTTATTTGCAGCGACAATGATTTGGATAATTGATGCCTGTGTTAATATGTCTCAAGGTCCTTACAGGGCTTTAATCCCTGACACTGTTCCTTTTGAACAGCATTCTCTTGCAAATTCTTATATAAGCCTAGCTGTTGGGCTAGGTTCTGTCTTTGCATCAGGAACAGCACCATTTTTGAAATGGGCATTTAATTATCAAATGTCTATACCGGGAAGATTCTTGATGGGAGCCTTAACTTTTTCTTTGGCCATGATTTGGACTTGTTTAATGATTAAAGAACCTGATACAAGAACTCTTATTTCAACTCAATCAGAAAACAATAAAGAAAAAACAAACTTTTTTTCAAATTTTAAAAACTTTTTCGATTTATCACCGGAAGTTAAAAAAATATGTACTATGCAATTTTTTACTTGGATAGGAACAATGTGTTTAATGATTTTTTTCACTCAGTACTCTATACATACTGTTTTTAAAGTTCCTGATATGACAGACATGACTATGGCAGCCAAGCAAGTTTATGAAGTTACAGCTATGCAGGGAACCAATTTTGCATCAGTTTGTTTTACCATCTTTAATTTAGTTTGTTTTATATGCGCAGTACCTATTGGACTTTTATCCTCAATAATTGGTAAGAAAAGAACACATGTAATTGCATTATCTTTAATGATATTAGCATTTTTAGGACTTGCCTTTATTCATGATAAGAAAATTGTAATTACTTTAATGGGAATAGCAGGTATTGGCTGGGCAAGTCTTCTTTCACTTCCTTTTGCAATGCTCTCTAAATATATAAAAAGAGGAACAGAAGGTTTATCCATGGGTATTTTTAATATATTTATAGCCGGCTCACAAATTTTTACATGCACATTAATTGCTTGGGTTATTTCAAAATCTTCATTTAGTTCATGCATCGGTACAAACTATCATTGGGAATACGCCTTTATAATAGGAGCTTTTTGTCTGTTAATGGCAATAATGGCTTTGTGTACAATAAAAGAAACAAAATAATATTTATTTTAAATACCATTTTTACTATATGCATTGAAACATATTAATTATTCTTTAAATTGAAGAAAATATTAATAAGAATCATAATATTGTTTTAATGCGAGAAAATTTAAATGGAAACAAAGAATTACAATGAATTATATATAAAAACATCAGATGGAATAAAAATAGCTGTAAATCATTTTAAAAAGGATTACAGGGAGGTTTTAATAATTGCAAACGGTTGGACAATGAGCAAAGACAGTAAGTTTATAAGTAAAATGGCAAATATTTTTGCAAAAAGTTTTGATGTAATATCTTTTGATTTTAGAGGTCATGGCAAGAGTTCTGGACTTTATACTTTTACAAGCAAAGAATCTGATGATTTACAATCAGTGGTGAATTATGCAAAAAATATTTATAAAACTATTTATTTAATTGGCTTTTCTTTAGGAGGAGCTATCTCTATTATTTATAGTGCTAATACAGAAATAATCAATCGTCTGATAATCGTTTCTGCACCTCATAGTTTTGAAAAAATAAATAATTTTATGTGGATAAAAGATTTTATTAAAAATCCGTTCAAGAAATATGAGTTAAAAATATGTGCTAAATTACGTCCAAGTCCAATTATTCAAAAAAAAATTAATCCTATTGATATTATTGACAAAATAAAAATTCCGACATTATTTATAATTGGAGATTCCGATACAATAATAAACCCTAATGATACTGCCAGTTTATTTTATAAAGCAAAATGTAAAAAAGAGCTTAAATTATTTAAAAATTGCAATCATGCTGAAGATTTATTATATCAGGAAAATCAAAAGCTCATTAATACCTGTAAAAAATGGCTTTTAGCGAATAAATAAATTTGTTTTCTTTAGCTTCCATTGATGAGTCTGTACCAAAAGCAATGGATTTATAATAAAAACTATGATAATATGAACAAAGTTTATTAATCGAACCATGGAGTTAATGTGATGAAAAAACATTTACTATTATTTTTATTATTATTTTATACAGCATCACCTCTTTTCGCAATGAGCTATAATGAAGCACAATTACAAAATAAACCTATTTTAATTTTATTTAAAAAGAATAGTTGTAAGTATTGTAATGATTATGAACCTTATTTTAACGATATGGGAAATAAATACTCATATAAATTCAATTTTGTGAAAGAAGAGTGTAGCTCTTCAAATTCAGAAATTGCAAAGCAATTAAAAGTAAAGTCCTATCCTACAGTTTTTTTAATATTACATAAATATAAAAGAGCTTACCCTATAACGGATAGATGGAATTTAGATAAAATATTGAAAGAATACAATCCATAAATTATACTAAGTCTTATAATAATAAAGGCAGGAATATTAGTAGGATAGTTCCAAGTTCTATCGCAGTAGCAACATGTTGCGATCCTTTATTGCTCCTATATTTCTTAATAGAATTTTGTGCTTCTTTTGCACTCAATACCCTATTTAATCTGGTCTCATTATCTTCATCAATAAAGTCTGTCTGAAATATTTTTGTTTCAATTCTTGCTAATCTTTTTGAGTGACTCTCCTTAGGAAAAGAAGCATTAAATAAAGCTTTTTCAAGGGATACAATTTTTATATTTGAATCAATTCCCATTTTTTCATTATTTTGAATTATGTTTACGCAATTAGAAATTTTTTGTGATTCTTCAGTATTTAATTTTTTTTCACCCAAATTTTGCTTAATTGTTGTTTTATTTTCTTCTTCAGCTAATTTTTTATAATAAACAGCTTCTTTTAGTCTACTAATACGTGTATTTATATCATCTTTTAAGTAACATTTTTTAAAAACCTGACTTTCCAGTGCAGATAAGCGATTACTTACATTTAAAGTTTTAAACTCATATTGAAAAACCTTTTTTTCTAAGTCATTAACAACAGAAAAATCCATATCTTTATCTTCAACTGGTTTTTCGGTTATAATTTCATCATCACTTAAGAAACTATCTTTCTTAGGTTCTATTTTTTGTTCTATTACATCTATTGATAAGTCTTTTGATAATCTATTAATTCGGTTTTCAATAGTTCCTGTTTTAGCTAAACCATAAATATTTTCTTCAATTCTTTTTAACCTTGTATTAACATTTTGTTTATTATATTCAATATTAAAAATATTGCCTTCAATTTTAGAAAGTTTATGAATATAACAATCTTGAGCCTTACAAATGGACTGAAAGGTTATTAATACAAACATTAAAATAAAAGTGCGTTTCAACATATTAAATTGCCCATCTTAAGCCAAGTTGTAAGGCTACACCATTTCTACCGCCCCCTCTGAGTAATGTCTGAAAAAATCCTACAAATCTTTCTTTCCAAACTCTTTGATAACCAATCCCGTATTCTACATAAGGTGCTATAGAAAGTTCAGGTAACTGTACATCATTTGCGGAGAATTTTGTATTATCCATTATGTTATAAACAAAATTGCAAACTAAATAAACTTGTCCTTTTTCTTCTTTCAGATTTTTGATTAATCTAATACCAGGAGCGACTTGTATTGCATTTAAAGGTTTTGAGGTCATTTCAATTCCTGCAGCAGTATTGTAAGTTGGAGTATATGTGTAAGTATATGCTAACATTAAATTTGGTTGAATAATATATTCACCATTTTTTAATTCAAAGTTATGTCCTCCTTTTGCTGCCGCACCTGCAAATATTGAACTAAAGTAATCATTACCGTATTGTGTATTGGCAATCCCCATGCTTGACCCAACATTTGCCATTAAGGTCAAAAAGTTATTACCTTTAACTAAATTTTCTGCAAGTCCTACCAAAACTCCGTTTTGAGAAACTCCAACACCGTCATAGTTTTGATTTGAACCTAAATACCCGACATAAGCACTTGTATTACCTACCCATCCTCGTTTTAAGTATGTTAATGGTGCATCAAAACCAATTAAAGTTCCGTATTCGATAGTTGAAACATTCGGACCATTTCTTAGCGGAATATTTTCAAAACTGGTGAAAGTTTTTACCCAAATTCCCCTATTTAAATCACATGAATAAATTGGAGAAAATACTCCATTCCCTGATATTGGACAAGCTGCACCGGTTGTATTGCCGTTAGATAAAGCACAGCAAATAGTTGATTCTCTTGCAGCAAGTGGGAAAGACATAAATGCATCCATGTTTGCAAAGAATTGTCTATCTAAAGCAGTTTGTAATAAGAATGTTTGGGTTTGAGCCACATCTGATGTTATTACACCTGGCGCATAGCCTGTTTTTACAAAATTTAAGTTTCCTGAAGAACTGTCATAAGATACTCCATATCTAAATATATGTCCATCAATACTGTTAATATTTGAAGTTATATAATCTTTTACAGGAGAATTGGCTACATTTAAAGATAATGAATTTACATTTGCATCACTTAACAAATTAATTCCATTTATAGTTAAAGTACCTCCACCTGTAACAGTTGCTGCAGTAATTTTATCAATCGAATTATTTGCTAAATCGGCATCAAGTAACCATTCATGCAAGCTACCGCTTGCAAGGTGAAGATTCCCCAAAGCAAGTGTTCCAATACTACTGTTTTGTGTATCTAATACTGAGCCGTACAATCCTAAATTAATAGTGCTATCCATATAGTTTTCATTAGCTAAAGCTAGTGTTCCACCGTATAAATTAACAGTAGTATTTCTCATATTATTGTCAATTTCAATTTTTCCTGTATTTCCGTCTTTATTTAATTCAACTGTACAAGTTGAGGCAGAAGAACCTCCAATACATGAACATATTTTACTTGTACAACCTTCATGACATTCTATATCTAATGTAGCA
Source organism: uncultured Muribaculaceae bacterium (assembly GCA_964391675.1). Lineage (GTDB taxonomy): Bacteria > Cyanobacteriota > Vampirovibrionia > Gastranaerophilales > Gastranaerophilaceae > CAYMMX01. The sequence continues at coordinate 186,208 of CAYMMX010000001.1, forward strand.
TTTTCCAAACTCAAAGAACTTGATGAATCAATATTACAATCACAAAATTTTACAGTAGCATCTTTAATGTTTACTATGTTGTTAGTCAAGTTACTCTCTAAAAAATCTACAGTGCCGTTGTAAATATTCATAGTTAAATTTGAAACATTATTATTAAAATCTACTGTTCCAGTTGCACTACCGGCAGAATTTATATTCATAATATTGGATGTTGAAGAAGAATATATTGCACCATTGAATGTTATTATTCCTGTCCCTTCTGCTGAGACATTTATTATTCCATTGTTAAATGTTATTTCAGAATTTGTAGGTGTGCTTGCGCCATTATTAAAATTTAGAATTCCACCATCAATTATGCTTTTGCCTGCAAAAAATTGGTTCGAAACATTTGAAATCCCTGATGTTTGGTTAAATGTACCTGTAAATCCTGAATTATTTGCTGTGAAATTTGTAATTCCGCCATAAGATTTATTTATTGTTCCCGCCCCTGTTACTGTAGAATTAAAATCCAAAGTATTATTTGCTGTAGTATTAATATCTAATGATGTAGAACTTCCAACAAAAATACTGGAACCTGCGATTAAATTAACTCCATCTTTTATTATCATATTTGTACCACTATTTGTTAAATTAATAGCTGCCGTTGAGGCAAGTTCACTACCACTGTTTAAATTTAAAGTTCCGCCTTGAATATTATTTGTCCCGGCAAAAAATTTATTGCTTACACTTGTTATGCCAACTGTTTGAGTAAAAATTTGAGAGTAACCGGAGTTGTTCCCTGATAATATTAATTCTCCATCACCTTGTTTTGTAATTGTTGTATAAGCAGTACTTCCGCTTATACCATTTTCTAATGTAATACTGTCTGTTATTGCTTTTGCATCCAATACTAAGGAACCATCTTTCATGTAAATATCATTAGCCCCTGTAGAATCGGTATTTCCTGAAAAGATAATATCGTTTCCATCAGCTGTAATTGTTGCGGTTCCGCTACTATTATAAATAGCGCCTCCATAACCTTGAGATGAATTGTTTTTAAATGAGCTGTTTGTAATACTCAATGTTCCGCTATTACAAATTGCACTACCGCCATAATCACCTGAAACTGTTGTATAGTTACTGTCAAAAGACGCATCATTTATCGTTAATGTCCCTAAGTTATAAATGGCTCCACCTGAGTATGCAGAGTTGCCTGTAAATGTTCCGTCATTTATTGTTAATGTAGAATAATTAATAATAGCTCCACCGTAAGAAGATGAATTTGTAGTGAAAGTGTTGTTGCTTAGTGTCATATTTCCGTAATTATCAATTGCTCCGCCATAATAATAAGTGGAATTAATAGTAAATGAACTGTTTGATATGGTTGTAATGTCATTACTGCTAGCATAAACAGCACCTCCATAATAACCTGAATTATTTAAAAATGTTGAATTGTCAATTGTTGAAGCACCTTTTGTATAAACAGCACCTCCATAATAACCTGAATTGTTAGAATATGTTCCACCATCACCTGATAAAGTTCCATAATTGCAAATAGCCCCACCTCTCATGCTACTTGCGCTAACTGAATTATTTGCAAAATATGAATTTCCTACATTAATAGTTTTTCCTGTTTCATTATAAATAGCCCCGCCATTACCAGTTGTAGCCTTATTATTTGCAAATAGAGTTCCATCTGAAAAAACATTTGTAATGATTCCATCATTATAAATAGCACCACCGGAAGTTGCGGCGGTATTGCCAACAAAATTTCCACCGAGTGAGGTTATTGTCCCACTATTGTAAATTGCACCACCACTTGCAGAGGATGTATTACTGCTAAAAATATCATTTGTCAATGAACTGATAGCGCCGGAGTTATAGATTGCACCACCATTAGATGTTGCCGTATTACTTGTAAAAGTATTATCATTTACCACTCCATTCCCCGTTGTATCATTATAAATTGCACCACCTGATGTTGTTGCAGTATTAAACGTAAAATAATTTTTAACAATATTGGCCGTTCCTGAATTATAAATAGCTCCACCAATAGCTGCCGTATTTCCACTACCTGATGTTGAAGTACCATAATAACTGTTGTTGGAAGATAATGTTCCAGTATTATTAATAACACCACCATTTGTATCTGTTGAGCTGTTTTGTGTAAAAGTACTATCAATTAAGGTTGTAGTTCCTGCATTACTTATAAAACCTCCATTAGTGCCGGAAAATCCATTTATTCCGCTTGTTGTTGACGTACCAATATTAAGTATATTTAAAGTTTGTCCCGATGCCACAGAAATTCCAGCAACATTTGATGCAGTAATATTTTTTTGATTTCCGAATATTGTTAATTCTGCACCCGTCCCTCCTATAGAGTCTAGCTCTGTTGAAACAGCTAAATTACTTATTGCAGAAAATGAACGATATATTTTATCACCATCAATTACAGCATTATTTAATCCGCCTACACCTGCAAAATCAGGTGTTAAAATGCCACCTGATTCAGAAAATGTGTATTTTGCTGTATTAGTATAAGCTGCATAATCTGAGACACTTATATCAGGAATGTTTGTACCACTCAATAAAGTTATAGCTGAGGTACCATCATTTAAAATATTTATACCTTTAATTGTTAAAACCCCTGATGAAGTTGTTCCGGAAATATTAAATAAATCACTTGTTCCACTTGATAATTCAGCATCGAAAAATATTCCTGCAGTGTCTGAACCCATAGGTGAAGCACCAATAAATGAATTTAAACTATTGCTATCTATATTACCATTTGCACAATTAAGTATTCCTTTATTCACAGCTAAATCTACTGTTCCTTCAAAATAGTCTGTTGCAATTGTATTCCCGTATTGTCCTAATGTAAGCATACCGTTATTTAAGGTTAGTGTAGAATCAGTTATAGTATTATTAAAAATAATATTTCCATCTACAGCACTACTCGCAGAACCGTTAATTACAATATTTGTTAATATTCCATCTGAAGCTATCTTGTCATTAAACAATATGTATCCACCATTTCCTGCGTTCAAATTTAATGTACCGGTGTTGTATATAGCGTTGCTGACAGGGGAAGCTCCAACGGTATTTCCTGAAAAATTAGTTATTCCGCCATCTGCAATCAAATTAAGTGTCCCTGTGTTATAAATCGCACCACCTGCAGTTGCAGCTGAATTATCATTGAATTCACTATTTATAATTGTTGCTGTTGCGTTATTATAGATTGCTCCGCCTGAATCTGTTGCCGTATTTGAACCAAAAGAAGAATTTGTTGCTGTCAAAGTTCCATATTGATTATAAATGGCACCTCCCGATGTTGAAGAATTGTTTATATAATTACCGGAATTTATAGTCAATGTACCATAATTTTCGGCAGCACCACCAGAAGTTACGGCACTATTATTAAAGAAGGAACAATCTGTTAAGCTTATAGTTCCAACGTTTTCAATTGCTCCACCATAGGTAGAAGAATTATCTAAAAATGATGTTCCATGTATTGTTATATTGCAGTCAGTCGTATTATAAATTGCTCCACCATAATAACCTGTTGCAGTGTTTTCGATAAATAATGAGTCTGCTATAGATGTTGTCCCGTAATTTATAATTGCACCGCCATATAGAGCTGAATTACTTTTAAAGTCTTCATTAGTAATTGTTAAAGTTGCACCGCTTCGGTTATATATAGCCCCGCCTGAAGTTGTTGCGGAATTACTTGTAAATGTTCCATCTTTTATAGTAAATGAACCGTAGTTTACAATGGCACCACCCCAACTTGCTGAATTGTTTGAATAATCACCGCTACTATTTGATATAGTTGAAAGATTGCAAATAGCACCGCCTTGTCCACCTGAAGAGGTATTTGATGTAAAATCAGCGCTTCCTAAATTAATTGTTCCATATTCATTGTAAACAGCACCACCGGCTACAGTAGCTGAATTGCTAGTAAATGTTGTTCCAACTTCGATATTTGTAATTATTCCGTAATTATGAATTGCTCCGCCTCTATAAGCAGAGTTACTTGTAAAATTTCCACCAAGACAATATATTGTTCCATAATTATAAACTGCTCCGCCATAACCGCTACTGGCAGTAGAATTACTAGTAAAGTTTCCACTAAGTGTTTTTATAGTTCCTGAATTATAAATAGCTCCACCTGCTGAAATTGAAGAGTTACTTGTAAAATCATTATTCTTTATAGTTGCTATATTGGTATTACAAATCGCTCCACCAGTATTAGTTGTTGCCTTATTGTTTGTAAATGAACTTTCATATACATTTAATATACCCGAATTATAAATCCCTCCTCCTCTAGCAGCAGAATTACCCGTTCCTGCAGTAGATGTGCCAAAATAGCTATCACCGATATTTAATGTTCCTGTATTATAAATTGCTCCACCGCCATCTGTACTGTTTGTACCGGTTGATGTGTTTCTTGTAAATGTACTTCCAACTATATCTGCTGTCTCTGAATTATAAATTGCTCCACCACTTACAGCAGTATTTCCGCTTCCTGAAGATGACAACCCAAAATAACTATTATTAACAGTCAGTAACCCCGAATTATAAACAGTACCACCTGATGTAGTTGCTGTATTATTTGTAAATGTATCACTGATTAAATATGTTTCACCGGCATTATTAATTATTCCACCATTAGTTCCCGAAAAACCTGTCATTCCGACAGTTGTTGAGCTACCAATATTGTAGAAATTTAATATTTGGCCTGTTAAAGCTGAAATACCACTGTGAGACGCTCCAGCTATGTTACGTTGATTTCCAAACACAGTTAATATTGATGCTGTTTTCCCAATTGTGCCTAAATTAACGGTAACAGTTTCATCACTCAAAGCAGAAAAGGAACGATACAGAGCAGTTGTATCTGATATAGCATTGTTTAATCCGCCTTTTGTAATATCAGCCGTTGGGGTTAAAACACCGTTTGAAGCCGTGAAAGTATATTTTGCACCATCGGTAAATGCCGCTAAGTCAGAAACATTTAATGCAGGGTAGCTTGAACCGATAAATAAAGTTGTGTTTTTTGTTCCGTCAGCTAAAATATTAATTGCTTTAATGGTCAAACTACCTGAAGAAGTTCCTGAAACTGTAAAATTATCACTTGTTCCCGAGGACAAATTTGCATCATAATAAATGCCTGCATTTGATGAACTTAAAAAAGAGCTTAAGGTATTATTATCAATTTGACCATTAACTGAATTTAATATTCCACTGTTTAAAGTAAGTGTAACACTGCCGTCAAAGTAATTATTAGTACTTCCGATAGTGTTACCGTACTGTCCCAACGTAAGCATACCATTTCCCAACGTTAAAGAAGAATTGCTTATCGTATTATTAAAAATTATATTTCCGTTTGAAGGATAACCGGAAACATAATTATTAATATAAATGTTCTTTGATACATCACTTGAAACAATTTTATCATCAAACAACATATATCCACCGTTACCTGCATTTAGGTATAATGTTTCTGTGTTATATATGGCGTTTTTATCTGTACTTGAATTATTACCTGAAAAAGAGGTTATCCCGTCATCTGCAATCAAATAAAGCGTGCCGGAATTATAAATAGCCCCCCCAGAAACAGCTGAATTATTTGTAAAAGTACTGTTTTTCATGGTTGCGGTTGAGCTATTATAAATTGCACCGCCTGAATCAGAAGCTGAATTAGAATCAAAAGTAGAATCTGCTACATTTAATACTGCATCTGAATGATTAGCGATAGCTCCACCACTACCCGCACTAACACTGTTATTTGAGAATGTAACATTTTTTATAATTGCAGATGCATCCCAGGATGAGGCTGCTTTTTCATTATGAATAGCCCCTCCTGAAGTTACTGCCGTATTTAAATCATATGTTCCTCCATTTACATTTAATTTTGCACTATAATTATAAATTGCACCACCTGAATTGCTTGCAGTATTAGTTGTGAAGTCACTATCTTTAATGTTTAAAGTTAATTCATATGAATTATATAAATTTGAAATAGCTCCGCCAATAGCTGATGAATTACCTGTAAACGTACACCCTGTAATTCTTGTTCCTCTTGACGAAGCATCATTAATTGCTCCACCTTGAGTTATTGCGCTATTTGATATAAAAGTAGAATCATTTATATTTACAGCATTAGCATCAGCTAAATGTATTGCTCCACCATATCCGCTCGTATTTGTGTCAAATAAACTATCTTTTATAGTACTGGCACCTGCAATATAGGCAGCCCCGCCCATTGAATAATAGAATGAATCAGCTTTGTTTCTATAAAAATCAACATTAGTTAAGTTTAAAATACTTGAATGTGAAACTGAAATAGCTCCTGCGCCCGTACTCCCTGTTGAAGTATTTTCTGTAAAAGTTGAATCATTGATTGTTAACTTTGTAGATGAAGTTTCATAAATTGCACCGCCACTCATGGCTGATGAGTTTTGATAAAAAGTACTTCCGCTAATATTAGCTTTTCCGCTTATATAAAAAGCTCCTCCGGTTCCGGATTTCTTAAAGTTATTAAAATTAATAGAATTAATATTATATTCAACAGGAATATATGCTAAGTTTCCCAAAATTCCAGAATAAGAATTACCTCCGCTAATTGTTTTCCCATTACCATTTATTGTAAGTTCAAAACCTGTAGAGGGACCTATTTGTCCTATATTTGTTGTTGCATTCATTGTGGAAGAATTGGTAAAATTCAAAATATCACTATTTTGAAATGGTGTTGTTCTGTTTATTAAAGCATTATCGTTCCCTGAAAAAGTATTAATATCATAACTGGTTGCACAGGCTGATAATTGACTAAAAAACAATATAATATTAAAAATAATAAATCTAAAAACAATTTTATTTTGCATAGTTATAAAATTTATTACTATTAATATTTTTTTAAATAAGCAACTTACTATTTTAAAAGCTATAATAAAAAATAAAAAAATTAGTCGCTAAAATAATCCTATTGGCGTTGTAAAATTTTGTTATTTATTTTTATTATTTTTATATAAATTTTAATTAGTATCTGAAAATGGGGAGAAATTACTATGAAAACTAAAATTTTAACATTAACAGTAATAGCAGCTGTATTAACAATAACAAATTCTAATACTACAAAAGTCTTTGCAAAGCCATTTGGTAATTCAAATATAGCAGTAGTTGATGTGCAAAAAGTTGTGGAAAGTTCTTCAGAAATAAATGCTTTAAAGACAAGCCGAAAAAAAGATATGGAAAGTCTAGTGAAATTTGCGGAAACAGCAAGAGCTGATGTGGCAAAAGAATCTAATGACAATAAAAAGAAAACATTGGAAGATAACTATAATAAAGAATTAAATATGAAAAAAGTTAATTTTGACAAAGAATACTCTAAAAAATTGGCTGATTACGATAAAACTGTTACGTCAATTATAAATAATAAAGCAAAATCATTAGGATATGATTTAGTTTTAACAAAATCTTGCGTCTTAAATGGTGGAGTAGATATTACAGAGGCAATTATAAAAGAAATTAAGTAGTGTTCATTCATTTTTATAAAATTATTTTATAAATTTTGACACAAGGCAATTTCATTACATCAGAAATTGCCTTGTTATTTAGAGTTGAGGATATAGATGTATAATAAAATACTCAGAATTTCAATTTTATGTTTTATTTCTATAATCTTATTTGAGCCTGTATCTGATTCAAGAGAAATTCATCATGCAGTTTACAAAAAAGAAGATAAAAATATAAAAAATGCTCAAAATTTTATAAATGATAAAAATTATATTAAAGATATCGAAATTGAAGGAATTAATATAATTGATAAAGAAGAAATATTAAAAAATTTAGAAATTCATAATGGAGAAAAATATAACGAAGACAAAATTGTCAATTCGTTAAAAAACATATATTCCATAGGATACTTCACCGAAAAAATGAAAGCTGTTCCTATAAAAAATTCGGATAAAAGTATTACATTAAAAATAATTGTAAAAGAATACCCTCCAATTAAAGATTTTATCATTGAAGGGAATACTGTTATATCTAATTATGAAATTTCTGCTATTTTAGAACCGTTAAAAGGAAAACCGCAAAATATAAATATTATTAATAAAACACTAAGAGAAGTAGAAGAAAATTACAAATCTCAAGGTTATCTTTTAGCAAGAGTGGATAGCATTAAAGATGATCCTGATGGGACAATGTATGTTCACATAAATGAAGGAGAAATTAATAAAATATCGATTTTAGGAAATAAAAAGACAAAAAAATATATAATTAAGAGAAATATTCAGACAAGAGAGGGGACAATTTATAACGAAAATTTTCTTAAGGAAGACCTAGTCAGACTATATGCAACACAAATTTTTAAAGATGTTACAAGGGAAATCAAACAATCTATAAAAAATCCTTCAAAATATGATGTAAATGTTATTGTTCAAGAACAAAGAACCGGGGATATATCTTTAACCGGTGGAATAGATTCCGCCATCGGGATTTTCGGATCAGCCGGAATTCAGGATAAAAACTTCAGAGGTTTGGGGCAAAGAGCATCGTTTAATGTCTTAAGCGGTTATAATGCTCTTTTGAATAATCCTTCTGTTTTAAACCATGTCAATTTCCAAATGGAATTAAGTTTTTTTGAACCTTATTTTTTAAATGCTGATAACTCTTTAATGAATAAAATTTATTTTAAAGATTTTGGCAGTTATCAGATTCCATTGGCGATTGAAAAAAGAATTGGCGGTGAAATTACACTTGCACACCAAATAAAAGAACGTAAAAATTTAACCGGGACTTTTTCTTTAGGTATAGAAAAAGTAGATGTTTCTGAAGGTAATTATGGTCAAATATCAAACCTTTATGCTTCTCATAATTTAGATATAGCACAAAGGGTAAATCAACTTCAAGGCGGATTGTTTTTATCAATGACACCAGGATTAATTTACGATTCAAGAGATTCTAAAATCAACCCGAGAAGCGGTGTTTTGGCAAATTTAAGAGCTAATGAATCATTTAATTTACAAGGTTTTGAAAGCAGCTTTGGAACTGCAACGGCATCTATAAAAAAATATTTTCCTATAGGAAAGAAATCTGCGTTTTCTTTATTAGCAAGGGGAGGCATGAAAACATGGGGAACAATGCCCGAAGTTATGACTTTTGGACTTGGTGGACCGTATTCGATAAGAGGTTTTTACATGAATGGTGTTGGAACAGGAAATCAATTTCTTATGGGTTCGGCTGAATTAGCCACCCCTATACCATTTTTAGATAAACTTAAACTTAAATTTATAGATAATGTAAAAATGACATTTTTTGTCGATGCAGGAAAAGTTTTTAATCCAGGCATAACTGATACAATATATGATAGACCAATGCAAGCTCTAACTGCAGGCATCGGATTAAAAGTTTTTATACCCGGAATGGGGCCTATATCGCTTGATTATGGCATTCCACTACTTAATCCAGGATCTAATAATTCAACAAAAGGTTATTTTTCTTTTAGAATGAGTGATATGATGTACTAATTTATCTTTTCATATGAAACGTAGGGAGTAAGAGACTCGATTCGCCGAATCTAAGCCATAGCTGGGTTCGGGTATTGTAGTCTCGACAGCAAAAGTCTCTTAATTAAACCTCATCTTGAGCTTGTTTCAGGATCTTATAAGTTAAAGTATTTTATTTTTATTACGCTACCTTTTGGTGGCAAAAGGTAGCACCAAAAACCACGACGCAGATCTTCGTTTGCTAATTCTTACTAAACTCAACTTAAGACTTGCTAAGTAACGCAAGCCTTTGCTGTTGTTTCGTTAAGTAATAATTGCTCACTTCGATATGGTCGGGAGTAAATTTATTCAATGCTTTAATCAAAATTAATTAAGATTTAACATGCAATCTCTTTTTATACATTTCTGATGTAATAAACCAATTATTTGCAAATTTATTTCCGTATCTATCTTCGTAGCTAACCTTTATATTAAAACATTTTGGCATTTTAGGATTTTCAAAAAAACCTGTACATTCCAACATTGTTTCATTAAATTCTCCAGGTTTAAGATTTTTAGTATATTTAAATAAAGGCATTTCTGACATAGGAGCTTCGTGCCAGATATATTCAAAATCTGGTTCAAAATCAAAAGAAATATTATAAGCAACTCCTCTGCCAATATTTTCTATTTTTAAATAAAATTCCGTCCAATTTTTATCTTGAACATAAACATAAACCAAAGGTTCATCTAATAGCTTATTATTTTTTTTCATTTGATATATCATTTGCCATGTAAGAATAACATAACAAACAGTTGCAATAGCTGTAACAGCTGAAGATATTACTATAATCCAAGTATCCATTAAGCACTCTTTATATTATATATTAAAAAATCGGAGAAGGAGAGATTCGAACTCTCGGTGCAGATTACTCCACACAACACCTTAGCAGGGTGCCGCCTTAAGCCAACTCGGCCACTTCTCCATATATACTTTTACTTTTTTTATCATATCATAAAGTTTTTTTTATTAAAATATTTTTTTTAAACAATTTTTTTCATAATTTACTATAAAGTAAAATAAACTAGTTGATTCATATTCTTTTTATTGCTATACTAAAAAAAAGAATATGAGGGTTTATAATATGTTTGGAAGATTCATTACACCAATATTAAAAAAAGAAAGAGTTCTTATTATTACAGAAGATTATGAGATAAAAGGGTGGCTTTATAATCCGGGATTATCAAGAGCAAACAGATTTTTAACTAATCTTTTAAATGGAGCAAACAGAAATTTTGTTGCTGTAACAGAATGTGAAATAACTTATAAAAATAAACACGGTGAAGTTGAACATCTGGACTTTTTACAACTAAATCTTAGATATATTATTCTAATAAGACCTTTAAAAGAAGGCGAGTTATAAATTAATTATTTTTAATCTTGTTTATTGAAAATGATATACGGATAAATTTCATCTATTGTTTTTTGCCAGTTTTCTTTAGAACTAAAACCTATGGCAAATTTAGCAACATTTTCTCCTAATAAATAAGCATCTTTTACTTCTAAAGGCGGTCCGGCCGGAGTTGTTCTGGCTGGATTTTTCGGGTTCGAAATTATTCCTGTTGATCTTAGAATGGTTATTAAAATAGAATTTTTATTAATTTCATATTCTGTCAATCCTTTTGTTACAATTTCAAAATCTTGAGCCCAGACATATCTTTGCATTGGAGCTGTGTTAGTTTTTGCTTCCAAGCCTTTTTTCTTAGGTAAATTTTTTCTTATATCATAGTTCGAATCAAATTCTCTTTCAATTAAAGTTCCCAAGTCTTCTGAAAAAGTTTTGGTTATAGGGTCTTTTAAATTAAACATAACTTGTAGAAGATGGTTTTTTGTTTTATTAAACCAATTTAGATTAAAATTTATTAAATGAGAGTTTTTGTTTAAATATATTTCTGCATTAATTATTGTTGTTTTAATTTTAAATTTAACTTGTAACAAAGCTTGAAAATCATTATCTGCAACAATTTTTGATGAAAGTATAGTAGCTGTCTCTCCTTTATCATTCACTTTTGGTCCAAAATTATATGTATCGCCTAAATCTTTAAAATCAATAAATTTAATAAAATCATAATATATTTCATTATTAATTTTATCTGTTAAAATTATTTTTCCTTTATCGATTTTAAATCCGACTTTAGAATTTTCTATAGAAGTATCAGATATTTTTAAATCTGACTTAGAATATGTTCCTCCATAAACCTGTTGAGTTTTAGACAAAATTTTCGAAGGGGTTTTATTTTCAATTTCTGCCAAATAGGTATAAATTGTTTTATAATCTTCTGTTATCGGTATTTTTTTTGTATCGTAAAGAATAGAATCTTCAAATCCTTTTTTTACCGATATAAGTTTAAATTCTTTATCCGAATATTTTTTAGTACTTTCAAATTTAACCGTACCGCTGAAAGTATTATTAGAAAGATTAATTATTAAGGATTTTTCGCCTGTATCTATTTTTGTTTCTCTAATTATAGTATTTGCTATTTGCAAGATTTTTTTATATCTTATAATATTTTCCTGATGGACTGAATCTATAGAACATCCACAAATACCATCATGTGCTTGATTTTGTAAAAGTAACTTATAAGCATATTCTATTATATTTTCATAGGACTTTGTTTTATATTTTTTTTGCGCAAATTTTTGGAATTTATTTGCCAAATCTAACATATAACAACATTTTATATTATATTGTTTAAGATCCTTTCTTGCAGAATAACATCCGGGCAATATAAAAGTGGTTGAGTTATCTCTAAGCTCATGATTCCATTCAAATTTAAATTTATCTTTTACAAGTTCAAAATATCTGAAAGGTGAAGATAATTCTATGTCATAATTCTTAAGATGTTTGTTAATTTCTCTTATTTGTTCTGAAATATTTGATTCTATTCCGAGATGGTCTGCACCAATAGGCATAAGCAGTATATCTGAGGATTTTTTAGCTATTTTATCTAAATTAGTTTTTATAAATTCTATTTTTTCTTCAAGCGGTATGTTAGAAGAAAAAATATCCATGAAGTACCCTCGGATTAAGTTAACTGTTTTTATACCATTAAACAAAAATTCTGAAGGAATTATTTCCGGACACCCTCTCCATACAACAGCTTTATCTATTCCAAATTCATTTAAAATAATTGGAATATTTTTGCTATGACCAAAAGTATCTGCAAAATAACCTAAAAAATCTTCACAACCTAAGTTTTTAGCATATTTTAATCCTATTTCTAAATTTTTTCTAAAGCATGTATCATCTGTTAAAAATTCATCTACTAATGTATAACATGGACCTATAAAAAGTTTTTTTTGCTTTATTAATTTGCGTACAAGAGCTTCTTTTTGAGGGTTTATTTCCAAATAGTCCTCAATAGCACTTGTCTGACCATCAAAATAAAAGCATGGGATTTTCCAATTTTCCAATAAATCCAAAACATTATCAAAAACTTTAATTAAACGAATTCTGAAAACTTCATATTCTCTGTACCATTCTCTATCCCAATGGGTATGTAAATATGCAATAACTTTTTTCTTCATTAATGTATTTTACTTTATTTTTAATAAAAAAGGAAGATGTAAAAATTTAATCTATTAGCATGATTAAAAATATTATTTACAAAATTAATCATATTGACTAAAAGATTTATTATGAGTACTCTATATATAGAAAATACTTGGGGAAAGTTATGTCCGCTAAAAAGAAGATATTTTTAATTTACCCTCCTTCACCTGTTATGAACAGGGAAGATAGGTGCCAACAACCAACAAAAGATTTGCTGGTGATTCCGCCTTTGCCGCCTATGGATTTAATGTATATGGCAGCAGTTGCGGAACAACTTAAAAAACCATTTACTTATGAGGCAAAAATCGTTGACTACAGCCTTATACAGGATTCACATAATCAGCTTAAGGCTGATTTGAAACAGTATAGTCCTGATTACATAGTGATAAATGTTGCTTCCACAACTATAGAAAATGATTTATCTATTTTAAACACAATTAAAGAAATACTCCCAAATGTTATTATAATTGCAAAAGGTGCACATTTTCTAACTTCTAACATGGATATTTTATATAAATATAAGAATCTTGATTTAATTATTGTTGGAGAAGTAGAAGAAACTTTAAAAGAAATTCTTCAAGGAAAAAAATATGAAAGAATTAAAGGTTTATGTTACAGAGATGGATTTGTGGCAAAATATACAGGAAATAGACCTTTTATACAGGACTTGGATAAACTTCCTTTCCCTGCAAGACATTTAGTAAATAATAATATATTTAAAAGACCTGATAATAATCAAGTTCAAGCAATAATAAAGGTTTCCAGAGGATGCCCTCATCATTGTTTCTTTTGCTTGTCAACACCTTTATCAGGATCAAAAGTTAGAACAAGAAGTGTTGAAAATATTGTCGAAGAAATTAAAGAATGTGTTGAAAAATATAAAATAACAAATTTTATTTTTTGGTCAGATATCTTTAATCAAGATAGAGAGTGGACTCTTGATCTTTGCGAAAAAATTATTGACAGTGATCTAAAAATTACTTGGTCTGCTAATACAAGAGCCGATACTGCTGATGAAGAGATGGTAGAATTCATGTATGATGCCGGTTGCAGATTAGTATCAATCGGAGTAGAAAGCGGTTCACAATTTATTTTAGATAAAATAGGAAAAAAAATAACCTTAGACCAAATTAAAAAAACTGTAAAAATGTTTAAAAACTTCAAAATAAAAGTTTATAATTATTTTATAATAGGCCTGCCTTGGGATACAGAAGAAACAATTGAGGAAACAATAGATTTTGCTATACGTTTAAATAGTGATTTTGTAAGTTTTTATACGGCAACACCGCTTCCGGGGACAAGATTTTATAAATTTGCAAAAGAAAATAATCTTTTATCTGATAATGCCTCCTTTGAAGGAGCTTATTATAATCCTGTTATTAATACCTTATGCTTAAGCAAAGATAGAATTTTTAAACTTCATAAAAATGCTATAAAAAGATTTTATTTACGTCCTGGTTTTATACTCAAATCAATTTTAAATATTCGTTCATTTACAGAATTAAAAAATTACTTTAAAGCAGGACTAAATTTAATTTTCAGAAAATAGTATATATTTTGTAGTTATTGACAATACCATATATATTATACTAAATTTATAAATATTAATATAAGGAATATTTTATGAAAAATATAACAATTAACAGTCCAAATTTCGGCACCAGACCTTTAATTGGTGACATTGCAGCAAATAATGGTCTTAGAAAATATAATATAAATTTAACAAAAGGAATTTTAGATGCTTTTGAAAAGCTTTCAAAAAATAATATTGATGATGAATTAGTCCTTAATATTGGTCATAAAACCGGAGCAAAAAAATATGCTACGGATTCTTTAGAACTTTTATTTTTTAAAAAAGATTTTTCTAAAAATACCCCAAATTCATTAATATGCCAAAGTTCAGTTTCTTTTTCTCCTAAAACACTAGAAAAAATGACTGCTAAAAAAATTACACAATTATTACTTAATTCATATGAAAAATTAAAAAAATGCACAACTTTAAATCTATACAATATAGATAATTATGCTTCAAGTCCAAAAAAATGTATAACTAAACCTCATGCTATAAAAATTAATGAATTGTGTCAAAAATTCGGTTATGATGATTGGACTTGTGCCTAGATTAATTTATACATCAAGATTATATAAAGGAAATTCCTTTTAAGCTTTGTTTTTGCTACTATTTAATAATGCAAATATTTAAGAGAGGATTTTCAATGAAAAAGTTTTTTTGGGTTATATATGCATTTATTTTTTCGATGCAGCAATCGTTTGCTTTAAATGTTGATACAGCAATTGAAAAAGTAGTAGCACCTTTTTCAGATAAGATTTCGGCAATAATGTTTTTTCCGATAACAATTATGGGAGTTGAAATACCTATTATAATTTTATGGATTCTTGCTGCAGGATTGTTTTTTACAATTTATTTAAATGGTGTTGCTCTTTGGGGATTAAAACATTCAATAGATATTCTTTCTAAACCTAAAGAAAATGGCGCAGATGGAGAAATTTCTCCTTTAGGTGCTTTAATGTCAGCCCTTTCAGGCACTGTAGGATTAGGCACAATTGCAGGAGTTGCAATCTCAATTTCTATTGGAGGACCTGGAGCTGCTTTTTGGATTATGTTTGGAGCAATTTTAGGCATGACTCTAAAATTTGCTGAAGTTTCTTTATCTTTAAAATATAGAAAATTTTTACCTGACGGTTCTGTTGCAGGAGGTCCTATGCATTTTATTGCTCACGGACTTACAAGAAGAAAAATGAGGTGGTTAGGACAACCTTTGGCTGTAATTTTTGCATATCTTTGTATAGGTGGAGGAATTACCGGCGGAAATATGATTCAAATTAACCAAACCACAAGACAAATTATTAACATTACAGGTGGTGAAACAGGTCTTTTACAAGGATACAACTGGGTTATTGGTTTACTTTGCGCTATTTTACTTGGTGCAATTATTATCGGTGGTGTTAAATCAATAACAAAAGTCGCAATGAAAGCTGTTCCACTTATGATTTACTTATATTTATTTGCGGGTATTATAATTCTTCTGGCTAATTGGCAAAACCTTCCGCATACGTTTTATGTAATGATAAAAGAAGCTTTCTTCCCGTCATCCGTTGCCGGAGGAATAGTCGGAATAATGATTATTGGAATGAGACGTTCTGTTCAAACAAATGAAGCAGGTACGGGTTCAGCCCCTATAGTATATGCTCCGGCAAAAACAGATGAACCCATTTCTCAAGGATTTATTGCACTTATTGAACCTTTTTTAACAGGTTTAGTTTGCTTACTTTCCGCTGGAATAATTGTTTCATCAGGGGTGTATGAAAATTATACTCAAGGAGTAAATGGAATAGAATTAACTTCTTCCGCTTTTGAATCAATATTTCCTGCTTTTAAGTATATCTTATCAGTAATTGTTATTTTATTTGCTTTAACAACTGTTATTTCTTGGGCTTATTATGGTCAAAAGGCTTGGAATTACATTGTTGGTGAAGGTAAAAAACGTACTTTAATATACCAAATAATATTTCTATGCTTTACTGTAATAGGATCAGTTATGAATGTTAAAACAATAATTGATTTAACAGATTCCATGATGCTTGGTATGGCCGTTCCTAATTGTTTAGCAATGTATATTATGGCAAAAGAATTAAAAATAGACTTAATTAAATATTGTAAGAAGCATCAAGTAGGTATAAAATTTAATAAATGCTAATTTAAAATTAATAAAAGTATATACTAAAATAAATTTTCATTAAATAATTAAAAAAGAGCTTTAATTTAATATTAAAGCTCTTTTCTGCAATATTAAACTACTCCTTAATGAAATAATTGTAAACAATTGTAAAGAAATTTGCATCTTTCTGCAATTTTGTATATAAAAAATACTTTATTAATATATAAGAAAGATATACACTTAACCAAAAGATAATTAAAAAGTTTAACATACATACTACACACTACTACACACTACTACACACTACTACACACTAACCTACCACACACTAACCTTCTACACGAGGAATTACTAAACAGAATTCCAAGGCCTTTTTCAAAAAGGTCTTTTTTTTTTGCTATAATTTTAGAATTGAAAATTAATGACTATTACTAATTGGTTTAATTATATTTTGAGCTATTAATGAACTGTTTAAGTGTGTTTTAAAAGCTTTTTCATAAGGCTTCCGTTAGAATTAAGCAATTTCTTCTTGCGGTTTATCTTTTTTCTTAGGAAGCTGGATTAATTCCGCTTGGTTCCTGTTTTTAACCATTTCCGCAGTTATTAAAAATTTTGACAGATTTTCCTTTGAAGGAATATCATACATAACATCAAGCATAATTTCTTCAACAATTGAACGAAGTGCTCTGGCTCCTGTTTTTCTTTTAATTGCCTCTGCTGCAATTAAATCAATAGCTTCTTGTTCAAAATCAAGGTTTACTCCATCCATATCAAGTAAACACTTGTATTGTTTTAACACTGCGTTTTTAGGCTCAGTGAGAATCATTTTTAAAGTCTTCTCATCTAATGCTTCAAGTACTGCATAAATAGGTACACGACCAATAAATTCAGGTATTAAACCAAATTTTAATAAATCTTCGGGTTGAAGTTTTTTAAGCATTTTAGAAATTTGGGCTTCTTTTTCAGTTTGAGTAGCTGCTTTAGCACCAAAACCAACAGTTGAACCATCTGCTGCACGTCTTTCGACAATTTTTTCTAATCCCACAAATGCTCCGCCTACAATAAATAATATATTACTTGTGTCTATTTGAATAAATTCTTGATGAGGATGTTTTCTGCCACCTTGGGGTGGAACATTCGCAATCGTTCCTTCAATCATTTTTAATAGGGCTTGTTGGACACCTTCTCCTGAAACGTCTCTTGTTATTGACGTATTTTCTGATTTACGTGCAATCTTATCTATTTCATCTATATAAATTATTCCACGCTCTGCTTTTGACGCATCATAATCAGCATTTTGAAGCAATCTCAGCAAAATATTTTCAACATCATCACCAACATAACCGGCCTCGGTTAATGTTGTTGCATCTGCTACAGCAAACGGAACATCTAACATTTTAGCAAGGGTTTGTGCTAGTAAAGTTTTTCCACTCCCGGTTGGTCCAACAAGTAAAATATTTGACTTTTGTATTTCAACATCATGCTTTTTATTAGCCGATTTGTTATGTTTTAATCTTTTGTAATGGTTATACACTGCAACTGATAGAACTTTTTTTGCATCATCTTGACCAACTATATGCTCATCCAAGTGAGCTTTAATTTCTGCTGGTTTTGGAATAGGTTTTTCTTCAGAAGAATTAGTTTTATCATCTTTACCTTCTTTTTCTTTGCCTTCGAAAAATTCTTCATCCAATATTTCATTACAAAGTTCAACGCATTCATCACAAATATAAACTTCAGGACCTGCTATTAATTTTTTAACTTGATCCTGTGTTTTTCCGCAAAATGAACATTTTAATCTGCTATCATCATGATTTGCCATTAAATTCTCCTGATTAAAATCTAATTAGGTTCTTTCAAAGTTTCTTCTCTTGTAATAACTTTATCAATCATACCATATTCCAAGGCTTCTGCCGGAGTCATAATATAATCTCTATCTGTATCTTTCTCGATTTTTTTAATTGATTGACCTGTATTTGTAGCCAAAATTTCATTTAATGATTTTTTAATCCTTACAATTTCAGCTGCTTGAATTTCTATATCTGTAGCTTGACCTTGAGCACCGCCTAATGGTTGGTGAATTAATACTCTTGAGTGAGGAAGAGCCATTCTTTTGCCTTTTGTTCCTGCTGAGAGTAAAAAAGCACCCATACTTGCTGCCTGTCCCAAACAAATTGTACTTACATCTGCTCTGATATGCTGCATCGTGTCATATATAGCAAAACCGGCAGTTACACTTCCTCCAGGACTATTTATGTATAACATTATATCTTTTTCAGGATTTTCGCTGTCTAATAATAACATTTGTGCAACAATTAAATTTGCAACCATATCATCAATTCCGGTACCTAAAAATATAATTCTTTCTCTTAATAATCTTGAAAAAATGTCAAAAGAACGTTCACCTTTGCTTGATTGCTCTATTACTACAGGTACAAAACTCATTTTAGTTTCCTTTCTTTATAATTATATCATAACATATTTTTATTTTTTTGCTTTTGCTTTTTTAGCTTTAAATTCTACTTTATTATTTTCTACCAAAAATCTAATAACTTTTTCGGTTAAAGCCTGATGAGATAAAGAGTTAAACATATCAGGATTTTGTTTTAACTCCTTAAGAAAAGTTTCTCTGTTAAGGTGGTATGTCGCTTCAAGCTCTTTAAATTTTTCTTCTAAATCAACATGGTCAATTCTTATATCTTCTTCTTGAGCAATTTTATCAAAAACAAGAGAGTTTTTTATTCTATTTAGGGCTTCTGATTTAAGTTCAGCCATAAGCTTATCTTCATCTTGCGATTTAACAACATCGTCAGGGTTAAAACCTTGCATTTTAAGCCTTTGTTTATATTCTTCGAGCAAAGAATTAGCTTCTCTTTCTATCATTGAATCTTGAACATCAACTTTTATATTACTTACTATTTTGTTAATAACAGCAGTTTCTTTTATTTTTTTATCTTCAGTTTCTTTTGTAGAATCTATGAATTTTTGTATGTCTGCTTTTAAATCATCAACTGTTTTAAAAGGACCTGTTTTTTGAGCAAATTCATCGGTTAATTCCGGTAGAACTTTTTCTTTTATTTCTTTTATTTTTATTTTAAATACTGCTGGCTTTCCTGCAATTTTTGGCTCATGGTAATCTTTTGGAAAATCAACATTAATATCAAATTCTTCGTCTAATTTATGACCAACAATTTGTTCTGCAAAACCAGGTATAAAGTTAGAATTAGCTAAATCTAACGGATAATTTTCAGCAGCCCCGCCTTGAATTTTTTCACCTTCAACAGAACCGTCAAAGTCGATTACAACAAGGTCTGTTTTTTTTGTTTTTCTGTCTACAACAAGATTAAAACTTGCATGCCTTTGAAGAAGACTATCTAATGATTTATCAAAAGCATCATCTGGTGTTACATATTCTTCTGCCTGAACAGTAAGGTTTTTATATTCTCCTAATTTAACTTCCGGACGAAGTTCTACTTTTGCTATAATCTTTAAATCTTCTCCGACTTCAAATTCATAAGATTCTACATATGGTTGGGAAATTACATCAAGTTTATTGTCGATAATGGCATCTTTAAACACTTTTGGCAATATAGAATCTAGAGCCTCATGTTTAATTGTTTCTGTACCATAGTGTTTTTCAATTATGTTTCTTGGTGCTTTCCCTTTTCTGAAACCAGGAATATTTGCGTGTTCTGAGATTTTCTTAACTGCTCTGTTATATTCATTTATAGCTTCTTTTGCAGGTATTTTAATATTTATTTTACAAATGTTATTAGGTTCATTTTCAATATTTATTTTCATATTCTTAATCCTTTATTATTACATCTTTGAGAATTATACCTCAAAAAAACTTTTTTTGGAATATACCCTCCTTTCTCTCTAGAAATTCGATATTAAATCATAAAAATGTATGATTTAATTTTAAGTCGGTGTTGCTAATATACAACTATACTCCTTAGAGACGATGATACACATATCCCTAATCAACAGCTATGCACCCCTAAAGTACATAGCTTTTTTTTATAACTTTTTATAAGATAAAACCTAAAACCAAGAAAATGTTATTTAGATATCTAATAAGATTCATTAAATATAAATTTTATTTATGAACCTTATTAGAAACTATAATAAAAATGAACCTATTTGATATTTTGTTCCGTATTTTTCGATAACAAAATCCATGTCTTTATCTCCTCTGCCTGATAAATTAACAAGGATAGTCTTTTCTTTTGGTAATTCTTTAGCAAGTTTTATTGCATAAGCTATTGCATGAGAGCTTTCGAGCGCCGGTATAATTCCTTCTGTTCTGGATAATTCAAAAAATGCTTCAACTGTTTCTTCATCTGTAGCATATTTATAATTAACCCTTTCTATATCTTTTAAGTAACAATGTTCAGGTCCAACACCAGGATAATCCAAACCACTGGCTATAGAATAAACTTCAGCGGGTTCTCCTTTACTGTCTTTTAAACAGTAACATTTAAATCCATGAATAATTCCTTTTTCACCTAAAGTTAAAGTTGCTGCATGCTGGCCATATTGAAAACTTTTACCTGCAGGTTCCACTCCATAAATATTTACTGATTCATCATTTAAAAATGAAGAAAAAAGACCTATCGCATTTGATCCTCCTCCTACACAAGCAATTATATTATTTGGTAACTCTCCTGTAATTTCCAGAAATTGTTCTCTTGCTTCTTTTCCTACTATTGATTGAAAATCCCTAACCATTTGCGGAAACGGATGAGGTCCGACAACAGAACCTATTGCATATATTTGTGTTATCGGATCTTTAAGATAGGCTATAAAAGCAGCATCTACAGCTTCTTTTAATGTTTTTAATCCTTCTGTTACAGGAATTACATTTGCTCCAAGTATTTTCATCTTTAAAACATTAGGTTTCTCTTTGTTTATATCGACTTCTCCCATGTAAATATCACATTCTAATCCTACTAAAGCTGCAGCTGTTGCAAGGGCAACACCATGTTGACCTGCACCTGTTTCAGCTATTAATTTTTTTTTGCCCATTTTCTTTGCAAGTAATGCCTCACCTATAGCATGATTAATTTTATGTGCCCCTGTATGATTCAAATCTTCACGCTTTAAAAATATTTTTGCTCCACCAGTTTTAAAAGTAAGATTTTTAGCATAAAATATCGGACTTGGTCTTCCTACATAGTGTTTATATAAATAAGCTAACTCTTCTTTAAAATCCTTATCTTCTTTTAGATAGCTGTATGTTTCTTGAATTTCGTTAAAAGCCTCTCTTAGCTCATCAGGAATAAAACATCCTCCATATTCCCCGTAAAATCCCTTTGTATCTGGTTCTTGTTTAATCTTGATTTCACTTTTCATAGTTAACTCCTTTCACTTTAAATAACTATTTACATACTTGTATTTTATTTTCTTTATCATATCTATATTGAGTGAATATTTTTGAATAACCGGCAACAAAAAAGCCCATAACAATCAATCCAAAAAGAGTTGGTATTCCTATTAATGCAGATTTTTGATTAAATAATTTTTTAAATTCTGATTCTATAGAAGTACCATTTTTTATAGCTGATTTTCTAGCTAATTCAGGTAATTTTTCTAAAGTTGGCATTTTTTCTTCATTAAGAATTTCTTTACATTTATCTGTTTTCTTAAGAATTTTTCTAAAAGCTTTTTCAAATAATTCACTACCTGTTATGACATAAAATGTAACGAGAGGATATCTGAATAAAACTTCTTGAAAATTTTGCTTCCCTCGATCTTTTGCTGCTCCAAAATAACCAATACCTCCTATTAATACACATGCCATTAATTGACCTTTAGAAAGTCCTAATTTTCCGTTATTATCTTTAAAATCGATACTAAAATATTCATTAAATTTTGTAGCTTTTTCAGTATTATTTTTAAAAATTTTGTTTCCCGGCGCTAAAATAGTTTCACTAATTTTTTGAATAAGTTGTTGTAAGTTCGGTTTTTTTCTTCCTGCTAAAATAAATGCTGACAATCCTAAGCATCCCACAATAAGAGTTCCAGCAAGTTTTAAATGATTTATTGCATTTTTTTCAACTTGCTTTTGATTTTTTTTATCTTCTTCTTTTGTTTTACTTAAATTAGCAATATTGTTAAAATCAGCTTGTTTGAACATTTTAATTGTAAAAATATTTTTTATATAATTTAGAGAATATTCGCACAATGGTATTGATAATGCTGAAATAGCTATAGCTGCCTTTACAGGCATAAGTTTTTTGTTATATTCGACACTTATACTCTTATCTTTTAAAAGGTTCTCGGCTCTAACAGATATTTTTGCGGATAAATCATCAGTAAGTTTATTAGAATAAAGTTTTCTGAAAAGTTTTTCGCCTAAAAGTGTAGGTCCATAATAAACTAATAAGCTTTCAGATATTTCTAAAAAAGACATGTCCGAAAAATCTGCTAAACTTCTTGAAAATAAAGCTTTTGGAACCCAATTTGTAATTGTATCTTGTGCAAATCTTAAGTGCGCAAGAGAATTTTTTGATTCATGCAAATTAATATATTTTGCAACTAATCGAGAAGGTCTTGGTAAAGTATTTATTAGATTTTGTGCATTAACTTCCATTTGAGTAATCCTTTCAACGCTAAATAAAGTTTAAAAAAATTAGACCGAATTTTTAGACAAAAAAATAGTCTGAAACTTAATTAAGTACAGACTATTTTAAAATACGGTTAAAACTTTAATTATTTAACGCCAACAAAACATGCCTGCACCTTTATGCAAGCTCCACCATTTATTTGTGTTTTGTTGTTGAATATACATTTATTTTCCTTCTACTTTTGTAGCATTATAAATTGGACTCTAAATTTTGTCAATCCCTGAATTAGGAAAACTAATGTTTTATAAATATAATTTTTTATGCTAAATCTGATACATTAATTCTTCCAAATTTCGCAGATAAATCATCAATGTGGTGCATTAAATAAATAAAAGAATCTAAGTCTTTTTGATCTAAATCTATAATTGCACCCCATTCACTCCTTGCATGATGTGCAGCTATCATTTTTGCTATATCCTTAAACCCCTCCATCATACAAATCGAAAAACCGTATTGAGAATGTGAAATCCAATCATTTCTGAAATTTTCATCATAATCGATAAGTCCTGACTCAGTATTTATAGTATATTCAAAAATTTTCCCTATATCATGTAAAATACATGCTGCATAAACTTTATCATCATCAATTTTTGTATTAAAAAGTTTTAAATTTGCCTCTGCAATCTGTAAACATTCCAAAGTATGAACAAGCAATCCTCCTAAATAATTATGGTGCATAGCTTTTGCAGCAGGAGCAATTTTAATCCTTTCTTCATGTTTTTTAAAATAATTTTGCAAAAATTCTTTAAGCTTTGTTTCTTTTATTTTATTTATGTACTGTAAAATCTCATTAAAAATTTTTTCTTGCTCTGTTACATCAATCCCTAATCTTGCTTCTTTAACAAGTTCCAATGCCGAAATAAGGCAATTATTAAATTTTTCGTTATAAGAACCTGAAACAATTTTAACTTGATTTCCTGTTCTAAATAATTTTTCATCAACACGATTTAGGGTTTCTTCCCAAAGAATACAATTCAATAAAGACTCATCTTCAGGATCTTTGAGCTGCAATTTGCCCATTTTTGTCCCTGATTTTGTGTCTCCTATAGAAAAAAGTGCTACTTCATATATTGTTTCTGTACTAAACATTTTTATTAATTCTTAGCTCTGTCAATGATTTTGTTTCCGCCCCAAGTAAAGTTGCTTCTTATTTCTTTACCTACTTTTTCAATTAAATGGTCTTCATTTTCTTTTCTTAATTGATTAAATTTAGCACCACCTGAGCTTAATTCATTTAAAAATTCATCAGCAAATTTTCCACTTTGAATTTCTGAAAGAATTTCTTTCATTGCAGCTTTTGATTGTTCAGTAACAACTCTGGGACCTCTTGTTAAATCACCATATTCAGCAGTATTTGAAATTGAATAGCGCATATCTGCCAAACCGCCTTGATTAATTAAATCAACAATTAATTTTAATTCATGAAGAACTTCAAAGTAAGCCATATATGGAGAATAACCTGCTTCAACAAGAGTTTCGAATCCTGCCTTAATTAAAGCCGTACAACCACCACACAAAACTGCCTGTTCACCAAATAAATCTGTTTCTGTTTCTTCTCTGAAAGTAGTTTCTATAATACCGGCTCTGCCTGAACCTATTGCAGAAGCATATGATAAAGCTACTTCTTTAGAATCACCTGTAGCATCTTGATAAATAGCAATAAGGGCAGGAACACCTTTTCCTAATTGATATTCGCTTCTTACAGTATGACCGGGCCCTTTTGGAGCAACCATTATTACACTGATATCATTTGGAACAACAATCTTTCCGAAATGAACATTAAATCCGTGCGAAAACATTAAGTATTGTCCTGCTTTTAAATTTGGTTTGATTTGTTCTTCGTAAACTTTTGCCTGAATTTCATCCGGAATTAAAACTTGTACAACATCGGCCCATTTAACTGCATCTGCAACTTCCATTATCTTAAAGTTTTCTAATTGAGCTTTTTTATAAGAAGTTCCACCTGTTCTTAACCCTAAAACAACATCACAACCGGATTCTTTAAGATTCATTGATTGACCGTATCCTTGAGAACCATATCCGATTACTGCAACTTTTTTATTTTTTATAAGTTCTTTATTAATATCACTGTCACGATAAATTTTTAAATTGTCCATGTTTATACTCCTTATTTTTATAACCCTTGAGTTTATTTTAGCATAAAAAAGGTAAATGTAATATGTTTAGATCATATATCTTTCATTAGAAATATCTTTTTTACTAACAAAACATTCTATTGCTAATTTTTCACAGGTTGCTAATAATACTTCGTTTATTTTACTAAAAGAATATTTAGATTTACTTATATTTGCATGCAAAACCATAACAAAATGTTCCTGCATAAGGGCTTCTTTAATATCTTCGATATTAACATCGTACTTTGCAAGAACATATGTGATTTTTGCAACAATTCCGGGTTTGTCTGCTCCAGATATTGTAATTATTATTTTATTATCTTCCATTTTTTGCCTATGAAGATTAATTTTAATTTTATAATTATACAGAGTATACGCTAATTTGTTTTCTGTCACGTCTGTGTGATTCAAATTTAACAATACCGTCAATTAAAGCAAATAAAGTGTCATCTGAACCGATACCAACGTTATTTCCAGGATGAACTTTTGTTCCTCTTTGACGAATTAAAATATTTCCTGCTTTAACTTGTTCTCCACCGAATTTTTTAACACCTAAACGCTTAGCGTCGGAATCTCTACCGTTACGGGTTGAACCCATACCTTTCTTATGTGCCATTTTTTCTACCGTTACACGAAATCATTTTGATTTCGCCCTTTCTATAATCTTTTAATTATTACTTGATTTTTTATAATTATCGGGCTTAATATACCCTTGTGCTTACTAATCTTGGCCTCGCTTGCTTTTTGTTTAAACTCACTCGTGCTCAAAGATGTTTTTAGTACTTAGCTTTCTGCTTCTGTAGCTTCTGCAGCTGTGGCTTTCTTTTGAGCAGCAGTTCTGATTTTTGTAATCATAACTTTGGTAAAACCTTGTCTGTGTCCTTGTTTTTTTCTATAACCTTTTTTAGGTCTTTGCTTATATACAATGATTTTCTTTTCTCTATCATGCGCTAAAATTGTTCCCTCAACAGAAGCACCTTTTACATAAGGTTGTCCGACTTTTGATTTTTTACCGTTTGCAAGCATAACAATTTTATCAAAAACAACTTTAGAATCTTTTTCGCCTTCTAAAAGTTCAACTTTAAGATACTTACCTTCTTCCATCTGGTATTGTTTTCCACCAGTTTCTACTATTGCATACATTGTGCTTTCCTTTCCTTTAAGGTATCGTGTTTTGCGCAAACAAAAACTTTAAACGATATACCTATCTAACTATTATACTTCGTTCCATTATTATTACTGGCTCAAAGATTATTGTCAACATGGGGTTTAAGAATATTTAATAATTATTATTTAAAAATATTTAAGAAATATTCAAAATTAATTAATGTTTTTTTCTTAGCTTGCTCAAGCTCTGCTATTCTTTTCGAAAGCATTTTATTATCTTCTGTTAATTCTTCAACCTTTTGAGACAATTCCTGATTATCTTTTTTCAATGAACTGTCTTGTAATAATTCTTTTACATAATCAGAATCTTTCATTTGTTCTTGAATTCTTGAAGTTATTTTTTCCACAACAGAATCTGCAAGCATTTGCAAAGTTTGATTTGTAACATCAAGTGTTACATTTTTAAGCTCTGTTCCTTGTGAAATATTTACTGTTGATATTTCATTTTTAGTTTCTTCTTTTGTTTTTGCACTAAGCTTTTCCGGTAAAATTTTGTTTATATGATAAATTATCTGATCATTTGAAAAACCTTGTGATTTTAAACTAATACCTTTTTTAAGCTTTGCGATAGCCATATTATCATAAAATTCAACACCATCTTCATCTTCATAAATAGGATCTATTTTCCAATTTTTTATAAAATTGCTTAAAGTTGTTTCATCTATAAAATAATTATATTCTATTAAAGTTTTTTCAATATCTTTTTTATTATGCATCCTCACTCCCTTTATATTAATTTAATTTAATTTAACTAAATTATAACTCAAACAATTATTTTTTCATAGCACGTTCTATATCTCTTTTTTGAGATTTTTTGGCAAGATCTTCTCGTTTATCGTGTAATTTTTTACCTTTTGCCAAGCCTATTTCAATCTTTGCAAATCCGTTTATTAAAAACAATTCAAGAGGAACAATTGTATAACCTTCTTTTTTAATTTTACCTAACATTTTTTCAATTTCATTTTTGTTTAAAAGAAGTTTTCTGATTCTTTCAGGCTCATGGTTATACCTGTTTCCTTGTTCGTATGGAGAAATATGGCATTTATACAGGAAAATTTCACCATTTTCGATTTTTGCAAAACTGTCTTTTAAATTAACAGCACCTTTACGAATAGATTTAATTTCTGTTCCTTTAAGAACTATTCCTGCCGTATATTTATCAAAAATAGTGAAATCATGAAATGCTTTTCTATTTGAATTTATTATTTTTTTACCTTTTTTATCCATACGCTGATTATAACATGAAAAGATGTAAAACAGCCTGAAAATAAAGATTTAAAAGAAAATATAAAATATGTGTTTTTGAGTTATTTATTTATTATACTTATACTTTTTTGGTATTTACCTTGCCAAGAATTACGATATTCAAGTTTTTTATCAATTTTATTTAATGCATCAAGTTTTTTTTGAATCCAACGGGGAGCTATCAATTCTGTTCTTAGACCATTTCCCGCAAGACGATGTATTGTAGTTTCCGGTGGCAAAATTTCCAAAAAATCACAAACTGTATTTAAATATTCTTCTTCTGTCATAAGAGAAATTTTGCCTGAATTGTATAATTGAGATAATCTTGTACCTTTCAGTGCACATAACATGTGAATTTTAACCCCATCAACTTTTAATTGAGTAAGTTTTTGGGCAGTTTTTAACATGTCATCTTTTGTTTCACCGGGAAGCCCGAGAATAACATGTGCACAAACATTTATTCCTTCATTTTTTGCTAAATCATAAGCCTTTAAAAAACAATTAAAATCATGCCCTCTGTTAATCTCCTTAAGTGTTTTATCATGGATTGACTGCAAACCGTATTCAATCCAAGTGTAATAATCGTTTTTAAAATCGGCGATTAATTTGCATTTATCTTTGTCAACACAATCAGGACGTGTTCCTATTGAAATTCCCACAATGTCAGGATGCTTAAGCGCAGAAGAGTAAATTTTTTCAAGCTCATTAACAGGTTTATAAGTATTAGAGTATGCTTGAAAATATGACATGAATTTTTTTGCTTTAAATTTTTTTGATAGAGTTTCAATGCCTGTTTTTAGCTGTTCTTCGATACTTAATTGATTTGAATGCGCTTGCGAAAAACTTCCACCCTCATCACAAAATATACATCCGTTTAATTTTTCTCCGTTTTCATCTTGCAAACACATGTTCGAATTAAGTATATTTATATTCCCATCCCTATTTGGACATGAAAAACCGGCGTCAAGTGTTATTTTGTAAACCTTGACGCCAAATTTTTGTTTTAAATGCGCGCTATATTGATTATAGCGTTTATCTGTTTCATTATAAAACATTTTATTTTATACTGCTTCCTCATCTGATTTTAAAACAGGATAAACATAGTGTTCTCCACATGCAGGACACACAACTTCTTGTTGTTTTCCATCTTCTAAAACAACAACTTCAAAGAGTTCTTTACATCCTGACTGTATACATCTGATAGCCCATGTAGGTCTGATTAATCTTGCCATATTTTTCTCCCTTGAGTTTTTAATTTCTACAAGATAATCTTAACATTAATTTTTCAGGTTGTAAATATATTAAGGACGATATCCCAAAATTGGGATATCGTCCTTATAACCTCATTAATTATTAATATTTATTAGTTGCAACTACAACCGCATGAACATGAACAAGAACAATTTAAAGCTTCTTTAGCTTCTGTCATTCTTACCTTAATTCTGCCGTCAACTGCGATACCTTCACCTGTTTTTTCTGAAATTAACAATGGATTAATATCAAGTTCATCAATGAATTTGAAATCAGAAACAAGCTGAGATAATCTTAATAATGTTTCTTTAATTTGTTCCATTTGAGCAGGTGTTGTACCTCTCGCACCTTCAAGAAGTTTGTATGATTTAACTGATTTAATCATTTCATCAGCATCAATATCTGTTAAAGGAGCAAGCCTGAAAGTTACATCTTTCAATACTTCAATAAATACACCGCCTAAACCGAACATCATCATTGGCCCGTATTGAGGATCAGTTGCAATACCGCAAACCATCTCACGGCTTCCTTTAACCATTTCTTGAATAATAACACCTTCAAGACCTTCTAAGCATCCTGCTTTTTCAAGTCTTACCATTAAAGCATCATATTCATTAGCAAGTTGTTCTGCTGATTGGATATTAACAACAACACCCCCAACATCTGTCTTATGTGATGTTGTTTTTGATGTCATTTTCATAACAACAGGATATCCAATAGAATCTGCAACTGAAACAGCTTGTTCTTTTGTTGTTGCCAGACCGTATTTACAAGCTCTAATTCCATAAGCTTGAAGAACATCAATACTTTCTAATGTTGTTAATTGGTCACGGCCTTCTGAAATAGACTGTTTAATAATTTTTTCAACTTTAGCTTTATCTATATCATAACAAGGGATTTTGCCTGTCGGTCTTTCTATCCAAAGTCTTTGCTCGTTTAATCTTTTTAAACCTTCTGCTGCTTCTTCAGCATACATAAAGAATGGCATATTAACTTCCATATTCGAAATTTCAGTAAAGAAAGAACTTGTTGTCATAAATACGCCTAAAACCGGTTTTTCAGGATGTAATTTTTTAATTTCCATAACCGCTTTAGCAACATCAATATCTTTTAATCCCATAAACGGTAAGTAAATTACCATAATCATATCAACATTTTCGTCAGCAATAACTGTTTCAAGCGTTTGCTTATAGTGATCAATCGGAGCTGATGCAATCATGTCAATCGGGTTTTTAACACTGGCAGCAGCAGGTAAAAAGCTTTTCAATTTATCTTTAGTTGAATCAGTTATAGGAGCCATTTGTAATCCGTATTCACAAACCGCATCAGTTGCCATGATTCCGGGACCGCCTGAATTTGTAATTATTGCAACTTTATCTCCTTTTGGAATAGGACAGTTGGCAAAAACTTTTGCTGTAGAAAATAAATTTTTCAAAGAATACTCTCTTATAACACCTGATTGCATAAGTAATGCATTAGCCGCTTTATCTGCACCGGCTAAAGAACCTGTGTGAGAAGAGGCAGCCGAAGCCCCTGCTGCAGAACGTCCTGCTTTTAATGCTAAAATAGGCTTTTTCTTAGAAATTCTTGTAGCTAATTTTCTGAAATTTTCAGGATTTGCTACTGATTCCATGTAAAGCAAAATTTGTTCAACATCGTCATCATTTTCCCAGTATTCCATTGCTGTTTCTGCATTAATATCTGCCTGATTACCAATTGAAATAAACTGTGCAAAACCAAGATTTAAGTCTTTTAAAATATTTAAAATACCGCCGCCTAAAGCACCAGATTGAGACACAAATCCTATATTTCCTCTTTCAGGAAGCGCTTCGGCAAAAGTTGCATCCATTCTAACGTCAGGATGAGTATTTAAAACACCTAAACAGTTAGGACCTACGCATCTCATACCATATTCGTTAAGCTTATTAAGTAAATCTTTTTCTGCTTGAGCACCTTCTGCTCCGGCTTCTTTAAACCCTGCAGAAATAATACAAATACCTTTAATTCCTTTTTGATTACATTGATCTAATGTTTCCAGAACAAATTTTTGAGGAATTATGATAATTGCAAAATCAACATCACCCGGAACTTCCAAAACACTTGTATAAGCTTGGAATCCTTCAATTACTCCGCCTTTTGGATTAATTGGATATATGTTTCCATTAAATTTATAATCTCTTAATCTTTGCATAAGTTCAGATCCAATAGTAGCAGGTTTTGTTGATGCACCTATAACTGCTATTGATTTCGGTCTCATAATTTTGTCTAATTGTTCTTTTAACATTTTTACCGTCCTATTCTATATTATCTTTGATGGATTTCCCATCCTACTCATTTTTTAATAGCCTCTTTCAAGCCATTCTCTAACTCTGAATTTAGCACCCAATTCTTTTGTTATTGTTTCGCATTTTTCAACATCAATATCATAATTTTTATAACCTGTAACAACACTAGCTGTTGTTGGAATTCCTGCTTCAACTGATTTTTTGATAAAATCTTTAACTTCTGCCAATATGTTTTCACAAACTAAATTTGGTTGAGCAATTTCTTTGTATAAGTCTTCATTTTGCGCATTTAAACTTACCGAAAACTCATCAACCAGTCCTACCAACTCTGGAATTATATTTCTTTTATAAACAAAATTCGCATGTCCATTGGTGTTCACGCGAATTTTTACATTTTTATAGTTTTCTCTTATAAATTTTGCTACTTCTTTTAAAACCTCTAATTTTAGAGTTGGTTCACCGTAGCCGCAAAATACAATATCTGTTTCGTCTTTTTTAATTTTTTTTAGCTGTTTAATTACTTCTTCGGCTGTTACAACATCATCTTTGAGCCATAAATTAGTTCCGCACACATCATCTTTTAGCGAACGAATACAAAAAAGACATTCATTTGTGCATTTATTTGTAAGATTAATGTAAATTTTTCCATCCAATAAGTAAACTAAATTTTGCTCTTCCATTTTTTAACCATCTGTTAATTCATATTATAATTTTTGTGTAAAATTACTAAGTAATCGGCATGTAAGCTTAATCGATCGTTTGATTATATTATGACACAACAATATTATCTATCAAGAGGGGAAATAGAATCTTAATTTAATTTTAATTTACTAAATCACGATTTTAACCAGTAATAGTGATATAAATCACGAAATTTATTTTTTAAATTTATTGTAATCCATCAAATGATCCATATCCATAATCGGATTCATTTGGATTCATGTTTTGTCTGTTTAAAAATGCCGGGCTGTACTCTGAACCGTAATTATCGTATATATACTCTTCTTCTTCTTTATCCCATACATATTCGGAAGGCTCTCCTGCGGGTTGCGTTTTTTGCTTAGGCTGAATTCCCCAGTTAGTAGAATTAGTTTGGGAGTCATCCGCAAATACAGGAAGAGATATTAAAAATGTTGATAAAAACATAAATGACAAAAATATTTGTTTCATAATTACATTTTCTTTCAAAAGAAATTTTTTTTCAATAAGTTTGTTATTTATAGTTAACTTAAAAGTTTTTTTATACTTTCTTTAGGAAGAAACATTGTTGTTGCTTCACATTCTTTTGGTATAGATTCATTTTTTGCTATTGATTGGGTAATTTTTTCTTCCAGTATACTACTTGCACTTTTAAACCCAAGTTTATGATAAAAAGGAACAGGTGTTCCAATTTTAGGGTTTATAGTTGTTGTATTCAGACAAACTCTTCCCTCTAATCCAAGTTTTTTGCTTTGTTTCACAATAGCCTTGATAAGTTGTGTCCCTATTCCTTTAAATTTTTTACTGGATTCCATTAAATTAATAAACAAATATTCTTTATCTTTATAGTAATTTGGTATGTTATCACCAATTATTTGAGCATTTGTTTTTGAAAACCAAATTAAACCTAAACAATCCTTCTTATTCATTATATACCAGTTAAAAGGTTTTGGTTTGATTAATTTTGGTTTAATTCCATTATTAAAAGAATCCAAAACTATGCAGTTTGATTTTTTTCAAAAATATCTAAAAAACTTGTTAATAAATTAACGGGCTTTGAAGTTATTTTTGCAGAACAAAATTTGGGATTATTTCTGCATATATTGTTTGAATTATATACAGTGTTTATCTTTGTAATTTCTTTGCTAAAAGTATTATTAATCTTCTTTACATTCACAAAATGACTTTTCCTTATTCAATACTTTTATAACTCCCGTCAAAAAAAATTGCTATTTATAAAAAAATTGATAAAAAGTATTATTTATTTTTCACTATTTTTCACCTTTTTGGCAAAGTCCAAATTTCCAATAACAAAAACATCTTAAATAAGCTTTTCCGCTTCTGAACATAGGCAGTTTGGATTCTCCTATTCGAAAACTGTATTTGGTAAAGATTTCTTTATATTTTTTATTCATTAGTTTGCTTCTTATTATAATTTCCGCAGGTAGAGAAAAGTTTCCTTTCCAGTCTGTTTTGGCATATTCTTTTGTCATAACAAACATGCCAGTTGTTACGTCATGAGTATTAATTTTAAAAAGAGTTCTTACTATAAAAGCAAAAGACACATTTCCCAACCAATTAAGGAAAGGCATTTGTTTTTTTAATTCGGGAGTTAATCTGCATCCTGATACAACATCATAACCTTCCTGTGTTATTAATTTTATCATCTCGGGAATTTTATCTGATTGGTAAGTCCTATCACAATCAATTGTTATAATAATATCCCCCGAAGCTTCCTTAAACCCGTATTTAATTGCTGTTCCATGACCTTGAGGATCCTGAAATAAAACTTTAGCACCTTTACTGGCAGCAATTTTTGGAGTTTCATCTTCTGAACTGTCAATTATAATAAATTCTGAATCAGTTGAAACATATTGCCTGAGCTCATCTATCATTTGTTCTATGCACCCGGATTCATTTCTGGTTGCCATAATTACAGAAATTTTCATTTTTTTCCTAATTTATCTAATAATTTATTTAAGCATAAATCATTGGAAATATCTTGTCAAATCATATTAATAAATTCTTTTTAAGACATAATTTATTAATAGAATAAATCCCAACAAAAAGCTTCAAACTTTTAAATTTTTAAATTAAAAAAGAAGGTTTTTTGACCTTCTTCTTTAATTTACCCCGGATGCGATTCGAACGCATGGCCTACCGCTTAGAAGGCGGTTGCTCTATCCAGCTGAGCTACCGAGGCTTACTTCTTTCTGTAGAAATAGCAAGCTAAAGACTTCTCAAACATTGACTTTTTATTACTTTACTAATTCTGCATTTTTTATCTGGCTGTTACTTTATCCTAGCATGTAAAAATTTTCTTGCAAGCAGATTTTAACCTATAGACTATCTTTCAATAATTTGCTATTATTCTATCGGAAAGAAGGAGAATAGCTATGAAAAAAAATTATTAATCACTGCAATCTTATTGTTAAGCATCTCAGGTCAAGCTTTTTGCGCTGAAAAAACTACCAATAATACTGAATCTGAAATTGAACAAAAAGCATGCCAAAATATTTTCTCACTAATTAACATTGATTTATCATTCATGTCACCAAGAGCAAACTTAACAGATGCAAATGTTGATGCATCTAGCACACCTAAAGCGCCAAAATTTGATGACAGAATTATTCCAGTCACAAATAAAAAGGATATAAAATCATGCCCGCCTCCAAATTTCAAATCTCAAGGATCTCAACTTTACCCTCCATGTGAACCAAAACCTGAACAAAAAAATAGAACAAGTTTATTTAGATTAGATTTATTTCACTTGTTTAAAATACAAATACTGTAGTTTTCAAGCTAATTTTATAGGAACAAGGCGGAAATTAAATTTTAAAATTTAATTTCCGCCTTGTTTTATGTATAATTTTTATAACTGTCATTTTGAAACAAAATTTAGAAAGGCGACAACACGAATTTTTCGTGTAATGGTGTAAAAAATATGCTTACAGGAAACGAAATAAGAGATTTATTTTTAAAGTTTTTTCAAGAAAAACATAATCATACAATTATAGAAAGTTCAAGCTTGGTTCCGGACAATCCGACTGTTTTACTAACTACAGCAGGAATGCTGCAATTTGTACCTTATTTTTTAGGATTAGAGCAACCAAAATTTTCACCTGCTCGCGCAACTACTTGTCAAAAATGTGCAAGAGCCGGCGGTAAAGACTCTGATATTGAAAATGTCGGCAGAACCCCGCGCCACCATACTTTTTTTGAAATGTTAGGAAATTTTAGCTTTGGTGATTATTTTAAAGAAGAAATTATTCCTTGGAGTTGGGAATTTGTTACTGAATATTTAAAATTAGATAAAAGCCGTCTTTGGATAACAATTTATAATGATGACGATGAAGCCTTTGAAATTTGGAAAAAGACTGGAATTACACCTGAAAGAATTTTAAGAAAAGGTAAAAAAGATAATTTCTGGGGCCCTCCCGGAGCTACAGGACCTTGCGGACCATGTTCGGAGATTCATTATGATTTAGGAGAAGAGTTTAAATGCTCTGATAATTGCGGAATTGACACCTGCGAATGCGATCGTTGGGTTGAAATTTGGAACCTTGTTTTTATGCAATTATTCCAAGATGAAGAAGGAAAACATACTCCTCTTGAAAAGAAAAATGTTGATACAGGAATGGGACTTGAAAGAATTACCATGGTTGTTCAAGGCAAATCTTCAACTTTTGAAACCGATTTACTTAAACCTATTTTAGACGAAGTCTGTAAAATGACAAATGTTGAATACAAAAAAAATGAAAAAACAGATGTTTCACTAAGAATAATCACCGACCATGCCCGCTGCGTAACTTTTTTAATTAACGATGGTATAATTCCTGGAAACGAAGGAAGAAACTATGTTTTAAGAATGATTTTAAGACGTGCATTAAGACATGGTAAAATCCTTGGATTAGAATTACCATTCTTATATAAATTAGTTGATATTGTAATTGAAAACTACAAAAAAGCTTATCCTGATTTAGAAACAAATGCAGAAAAAATTAAAAATATTATAAAAACAGAAGAAGAACAGTTTAACAAAACCTTAGATAGAGGATATAAACTCTTAGAAGATTTATTAGCAGGAAAAAAAGATATTGATGGAGAAAATGCATTTAAATTATATGATACATTTGGCTTCCCTCTTGAATTAACTATAGAAATTGCCTTAGAAAACGGCTTAAAAGTTGATATTGCAGGTTTTAATAAAGAAATGTCAGAACAAAAAGCTCGTGCAAAAGCTGCCGTTCAAAAAATTATTTTAACAGATGATTTAATTTATGTCGATATTGAGAAAGAATTTGGCACAACTGAGTTTTTAGGATATGAAAAAGATGAAACTGAATCTAAAATTATTGCAAAAGTAGATAGTGAAGATTTTGTAGACGTAATTTTAGATAAAACTCCTTTTTATGCTGAATCAGGTGGTCAGGTCGGAGATAACGGTTTATTAGGAAATGATTCTTTTAAAGCCGAAGTTTTAACTACATTTAAAGTTAATCATTTATTTGTTCATCGCTGTAATGTAATTAACGGCGAAGTTAAAATAGGTGATACTGTTAAAGCAAAAATTAATAAAGCAAGAAGAGAAGAAGTAAGAATCCACCATACAAATGCACATTTACTTCAGTCTGCTTTAATAAAAGTTTTGGGTGACGAAGTAAAACAAGCAGGTTCCCAAGTAGAAGAAGGAAAAACGCGTTTTGACTTCTCTTTTTCAAGAGCTTTAACTTCTGATGAAGTGAAAAAAGTTGAAAAAATCATTAATGATTGGATTGGCCAAAAGTTAGAAGTTTCAACAAAAATCATGAAACTTGAAGAAGCTCAGGCAACAGGTGCTACAGCATTATTCGGCGAAAAATATGAAGATGAGGTAAGAGTTGTATCAGTCGGAGATATTTCACGTGAGTTTTGTGGAGGAACTCATGCAAGAAATACCGGAGATTTGAGATTGGTTAAAATTGTTTCTGAAAGTGCAATTGCAGCAGGGACCCGCAGAATTGAAGCCGTAGCAGGAACAACTGCTTTAGAATATTTAAACAACAAAGAAAATATCATAGATAAACTTTCAACAAATTTCAAAGCCCCTGTTAATGAAATCTTTGCACGTATCGAAAAACTTCAGGACGAAAATAAATCACTTCAAAAAGAATTAGGAAATGTTCAAAGTATTTTAGCTAAACAAAAGTTCACTTCTTATATAGAAAAAGCTGAAATAATCGATGGCGGAAAACTTTTTGTATCAAAAATTGATACAATGGATGCAAATGGAGCTAAAGAAGGTATTGAATATTTAGGTCAAAAACTTGGTGATTCAATAATTGTTGTGGTTGCTCCAAAAATTGATGCAACAGGCGTAACGATTATTGCAAAAGTTTCTGAAAACTTTATTGCCAAAGGAATTCAAGCGGGTAAAATTGTTTCTGAAATTGCTCAAAAACTTGGAGGTAAAGGCGGTGGCCGTCCTCAATTTGCCCAAGGAGGCGGAGTAAATGACAGCGAACTTATACAAAAAATATTAAATGAATTTAAACAAGGATTAAAATAAACATGTCTGAAAAATTACAAGAATTAACAAAAAAAAGGAAGTTAGCTCATAACGAGCTTTTAAAAAGAAAATCAAAGGTTTATGAGACATTTTTAAAGATGGAAGAAGCCACATATAAAGATGGTGCTTTATTAAAAAAAGTTAAAGAACTTATTGCAGTTGGAATTTCTGTTGTAATTAACTGCGAATCGTGTATGCAATGGCATATTGAACAAGCTTATAAAGATGGTGCTACAGAAGAAGAAATTCTTGAAGCAATAGAAGTAGGGATAGAAATGGGTGGCGGACCTGCAACAGTGTCAACAAGATTTGCCCTTGAAATTCTTAATTCACTTAAAAACGATAAATCTTGAAATAGAATATTGAAGAAAAATTTAATTATTCATTTTTCTCAAATAATTTCCTATTAATAGGGTTGCAGGATATAAAACCTGATCTTCCAAATCTATATGTAAAATTAAATTTCTTACAAAATTTTGTGCTTGAGAATTATTTTCTTCCTCAGCAATTTTTTTTAACTCTTCCAAAAATTTCGAGATCATTTTATGGTCTTGCGTCATTTCAAAAAGTCTGGATTGTAGAGTATCTGCCATCATAATTGCTTCATTTGCATTAATTTCCCAGTTCCCTTCAGATAAAGCTAAAAGCAATCCTAATGGTGGAAGGGCATATTTTTCTTCTTTTTCAAAGTGTATTTTCATAGAATCACTAAGTTCTTTTGCTTTTTCTCCAACTTTACCTCCTTGAGCTATTATTGCCTTAAGTTCGTCAGATAATTGTTCATGCCCGTTTTGAATCGCTTTAGGTACTTTTGTCTTCATAATATTCCCTCCTGTTTAAATCTCGTTTGATAAGTTTAAAACTCCTTTTAAAAAAAAACATTATCCGATTGCATAGTAAATTTATTAACTTTATTTTAAAATTATGGAAAACTTTTTAAAAACAATTCAAACAATTATAAAAACTCGTTTTTTATAATTGTTATTCGTAATTTTTTTTGTTAATATTTTCTTATGTATACAACAATTTTAAAAATTGAAAAATTAGCTCATAACCAAAACTTACCTGAATATCAAACTGAAGGTGCGGCAGGTATGGACTTGTGTGCAGCAATTGATACACCTGTTTTATTAAAACCGCTTGAGAGAAAATTAATTCCGACCGGGATAAAAATCGAACTTGAATCAGGGTTTGAAGCACAGGTAAGACCACGTTCGGGAATTTCAATTAAACACGGAATTACACTTGTTAACTGTGTTGGGACAATCGATGAAGATTACAGGGGCGAAGTTTGTGTCCCCGTAATTAATCTTTCAAATGAAGAATATATAATTAAGCCAAATGAAAGAATTGCTCAAATTATTATAGCAAAGGTTGAAAAAGCAAAAATTCAGGTTGTGCAGCAACTTTCAGAAACAGCCCGTGCATCAGGTGGTTTTGGTTCCACAGGAAGATAAATACTATTCTTGCTAAACAATAGTCAGGTATTTAAAGGTTATTCGATAAAGTTTTTGCCTGTTTTTTCTACAGAAAACTTTTCTAACCAGTTTGTTTTTCTTTAGCGAAAATTTGTGTTTCTAAAGTCTTTTTGCCTACTTTTTCTGTAGAAAAAGTAGGTTGACAATTAATAAAAAATAACGTATTCTAATAATGTATAAGAAGGGTAATTTTAATGCATAAACGTTGGTATGACCTTGATCCTACTGTGAGTCTGGCCGTAAGTTTAATGAGAAATGCTAATGAGCAAGCTCAACTCAGTTGTGCTGATTATATTATTGAATATGCAACCCAAAGAAATATTGAACTCAGAAGCAATTCATTAAACAGTGCTTTTAATTATATTTTGCGTCGTTGGTATGATAAAGATAAAAAAACAGCTGAAGCTTTTGAATATTTTGAACTTTCACCTCAAGAAATGCAGAGAGAAATTGCTCTTGAAATTATTAGTCTTTTACAATTTTCTGAAACACACTAAAACTTATTTTTCTTTAATAAATTTTATTTCATCATTATCAACATCAACAATTAACTTATCTCCTCTTACAAATTTTTGCGATAGAATCAACTTAGAAAGAGGATTTTCAACTAATTGTCTAATTACCCGCTTAAGAGGCCTTGCGCCATAGATAGGGTTAAAACCTTGTCTTGCAAGAAATTCTTTTGCCTCTTCCGTTATTTGAAGAGAAATCTCGTGTTCTTGAAGCAATTTTTGCAAGTATTCTACTTGAATATCAACAATAGCAGATAACTGCGCCAAGGTTAAGCCTTTAAAGAATATTGTTTCATCTATTCTGTTTAAAAATTCCGGCTTAAAACGTTCTCTTAGAGCAATCATCACATTTTCTTTAACCTGTTCAAAGTTTGCACCTGAAGCAATTGTGCTTTCTAAAATTAAATCACTTGCAATGTTAGAAGTCATTATTATGACAGTATTTTTAAAATCTACGGTTCGGCCTTTTGAATCAGTTAGGCGTCCGTCATCAAATATTTGCAGCATGATATTAAAAACATCGGGATGTGCTTTTTCAATTTCATCAAAAAGCACAACTGAATATGGTTTTCTTCTTACTTTTTCTGTTAGTTGGCCGCCTTCTTCATATCCTACATATCCGGGAGGAGCACCAACAAGTCTTGCAACATTATGTTTTTCCATATATTCTGTCATATCAACTCTTATAAGAGCATCTTCATCATTAAACATAAATTCGGCAAGTGTTTTGGCAAGCTCTGTTTTTCCAACACCTGTTGGGCCCAAGAAAATAAAAGTTCCAATAGGTCGCTTAGGGTCTTTCAAACCGGAACGGGCTCTGCGAATGGCATCTGAAACTACAGA
This sequence comes from uncultured Muribaculaceae bacterium, assembly GCA_964391675.1. GTDB lineage: Bacteria > Cyanobacteriota > Vampirovibrionia > Gastranaerophilales > Gastranaerophilaceae > CAYMMX01. Next base: position 226,758 of record CAYMMX010000001.1, read on the forward strand.
AACGGCTTCTTCCTGACCAATTACACGCTTATGCAAAACATCTTCCATATGAAGAAGTTTTTGCATTTCACTTTCAATTAACCGATTTACAGGAATTCCTGTCCATTTACTAACAACATTTGCAATGTCTTCATCGTCAATTTCTTCTTTTAGTAATTGATGCCCCTTTTTATCTTTTTTTTGACATTCAGCCAATTTTTTTTCAAGTTCAAGAAGTTTTCCGTATTTAAGTTCTGCTGCAGTTTGTAAATCTGTATTTCTTTCAGCTTCTTCAATTTTTTGCTTTACGTGTTCAATTTCTTCTTTAGTAGAGGCTTCTTCTGTTATAATTGATTTTTCTTTATTCCATTGTTCTTTAAGTTTTGATGTTTTATTTTCAAGTTCATCAATTTGTTTTGAAATATCTTTAATTTTTTCTTTTACTTCTGAACCTGATTCTTTCTTTAACGCTTCTCTTTCAATTTCGAGTTGAATTTTTTGACGAAGCATTGTATCAATTTCTTCAGGCATAGAATCAATTTCTATTCGGAGAGAAGAAGCTGCTTCATCAATTAAATCAATTGCTTTATCCGGTAAAAATCTGTCTGTTATGTATCTGTCTGACAACTTTGCAGCTTGAATCAAAGCAGAATCAAGAATTCTTACACCATGATGCACCTCATATTTTTCTTTAAGTCCTCTTAAAATACTTATTGTATCTTCAACACTTGGTTCATCTATTAAAACAGGTTGAAAGCGTCTTTCTAATGCAGGATCTTTTTCAATATATTTTCTGTATTCATTAATGGTAGTTGCTCCAATTGTTCTTAAAACTCCTCGTGCAAGCATTGGTTTTAGCAAATTTCCTGCATCCATTGAACCTTCTGTTGCGCCTGCTCCGACTACCGTATGGATTTCGTCAATAAACATTACTATTTGTCCTTGAGAATCTTCAACTTCTTTTAATACAGCTTTTAAACGTTCTTCAAATTCTCCTCTGTATTTTGCACCTGCAATTAGCGCACCCATATCGAGAGCAATTAATTTTACATTTTTTAGACTTTCAGGAACATCTCCTCTGACAATTCTTTGCGCTAAACCCTCAATTATTGCCGTTTTACCGACTCCCGGTTCACCTATTAAACAAGGATTATTTTTGGTACGTCGATTAAGAACTTGAATTATTCTTCTTACTTCATCATCACGCCCGATTACAGGGTCAAGTTTTCCTTTTCGTGCTTGTTCCGTTAAATCTGTTGAATACTTTTCCAGTGCTTTGTACATTCCTTCGGCGTCTTTATTGTCCACTTTTTTATTACCTCTTATATTTTTCATAATTTTTAAAACAGTATTTGAAGTCACTTCATATTCTTGAAATAATTTCTGAATACTACAATTAAGTTTTGTCATAGCAAGCAAAATATGTTCAATACTTATAAAATCATCTTTTAATTCAACAGCTTGTGCATCCGCTAAGTCGAGAAGTTCATTTGTTATTTGAGAAAGATAGATTTGTTGAGTATTAACAGGCCCGGAAATAGTAGGATAACTTTTTATAACATTTACAACTTTGTTTATAAAGTCTTGTTTTAAAACACCCAGTTCTTTTAAGTAATCACCAGAAACTCCTTCAACATCTTTTATCATTGCCATAAGAATATGTTCGGGCTGCATTTCAAAATTTTTATTTGATGCCATAATGTTTTGAGCTGAAGCTAAAATTTCTTGCGAATAATTGGTTAATTTATTAAAGTCCATAAATTACTCCTGTAGGGCTAATATTCAAATGATTATTTTACTCATAAACTCTATATTCTTAATATAAGGCTTTTTTTTTAAAAGTCAGATTTTTTAATTTTTATTTAATAATTTAAAAATATTTTTTATATATTAATAAAATTATTAAACAGTTCATGCCCGTATTGTGTTAATATTGCTTCCGGATGGAATTGAATACCATAAACAGGATATTTTTTGTGTTTTATCGCCATCAAAATTTTATCTTTTGTATAGGCTAAAGGAACAATATGTTCGGTTATAGTCTTTGTATCTATGATAAGTGAATGATATCTGGTTGCTTTAAATCCTTGCTTTATTCCGGCAAAAATATTTTTCTTTGTATTTGCTTCTGTTTTTTCAAAATAAATATTTGAAACTTTACCATGCATGGGTTGTTTATCTTTTATAATTTTACAGCCGAAAGATTGCGCAATACACTGATGTCCTAAACAAATTCCCAATATTTTTTTTGTTTCATAAAATTCTTTTATTAATTCAAGACAAATTCCTGCCGTATTTGGGTTTCCCGGTCCGGGAGAAATTATTACAGATGAAAATTTTATTTCTTTTAGTTCTTCTATTGAAATTTCATCATTTTTAAAAACTTTAGGTTCAACACCTAATTCTTTTAAGTATTGAACTATGTTATATGTAAATGAATCATAATTATCAATTAAAATCATACACTTCCCTCTAGTTCCACCTCAACAAATCCACGTACAGAGTTTATACAAAATATTTTTTCAGCATTTTTCAAATCATTAAAATACAAATTCCTTTCTTTAAGTTTGGCTTCCTTTATAAGTTTTTTTCTTAAAACCCCATTTAAAAGTCCGCACTTAACAGGTGGCGTATACCATTTACGATTTATTTGCAAAATTATATTAGAACGGGTTCCTTCTGTTAATTCCCCTTTTTCATTAAAGAAAATTTCGTCAAAAATCTTACCTGATTTTATCTTTTCCTTTGATTTTTCATACCAAGGGCGATAAGTTGTTTTGTGGTATAAAAATTTTTCTTTGCTGCTTACAGGTATTTTTGAAATAGTAATTTTATTTGTTTCAATTGGATTTAATGGCAATATTTGTGTTTTTAAATTACCGTTTTTATCTAACAAAATCCTTAAAATACAATCTTCTTTGGGATTAATTTTTATTAAATCTTTGTTGAAATTGAATCCTAATTCTTCTGTCGATTTTTTCATTCTGTTAAAATGGGCTGTTTTATGCTTTGGTTTTCCATTTTTTACCAAAATAGTTTCAATTAATTCAAAATCTGGATTATCATTTATTCTTAAAAAGTTTATTTTAGTAAGGGTTTCTTTCCATTCATCTTTGGCAGTAGAGTCCCAAACTATAGCTCCACCAACTCTGCAGGAAAAATATTTTTGATTGTTGTGTTTTTGTAAAATTCTTATAGGCACTGAAAAGATTGTTTTTGCAGGAGTAATTAACCCAATCGCACCACAATAGATTTCTCGCTTGCCAACCTCAACTTCATCTATTATATTCATTGTACTTATTTTTGGAGCACCGGTTATAGAGCCACATGGATAAATAGCATTAAAAATTTCATATAAAGTACAATTATCTTCTAATTCGGCAGAGATTTCTGAGGTCATTTGATGAACTGTAGGGTGGGTTTCAATTTCAAAAAGTTTTTCAACTTTTACTGTTGCAGTTTTTGCTATTTTACCTAAATCGTTTCTTAGTAAATCAACAATCATAACATTTTCAGCTCTGTTTTTGGTGTCGTTTTTCAGAAACTCTATATTTTTAATGTCTTCTTTAAGTGTTAAACCACGTTCAATCGTACCTTTCATAGGCTTTGTTTTTATTTTGTTTTTTTCTAACATAAAAAATAATTCCGGCGAAAACGATAAAATTTCTTCATATTTATTTTTAATATAAGCATTATAAGAAGTTGTTTGTTTTGGTAAAATTGAATTATATAAATCAAATCCTTCTAGGCCTGTTTCAATTTTATATTCGTAAGTATAGTTAACTTCATATGTATTTCCGCTTGCAATTTCTTTTTTAATTTTTTTAATGCTTTTTTCATACTCTTGATAACTTAACTGAGGAATTATTTTGATATTGCCATCTTTTAATAATTTATCTTCTACTTTATAATTTGAAATTTCATTAAAAACTTCAAAATATAACAACGGATACTTTGATTTAATTTTTTTTCCTAAAAAAACATCTTTTGCTTCATATCTAATGTAACCTAACAAATAAGTATTTGAGCGTTTTCGCAAAACTTCTATTTGCGAAAACGCTTCTATAAAGCTTTTGCTATCAAATGCTTCAATTACCTGTACCGGGTTCTCAAATTTTTTTTCTGCGAATATTTGCATATAATTAATTATATTTTAAAAATATAATCCAATTAAGCAATTTGTTTTATAATTTTTATATAATAGGATTATATCAATGAATAACTTATCAGCATTAGGTAAATATTTAGATCAGCCCAAACTTGTTAAAAAGTTTTCTAAAGCTATTCCTGCTATACTTATTGGTGGCGGAAGTATTTATGGACTTAGTCATGTTTTAAATACACCGAAAGAAGAGCGGAAAAAAGAAACAATTAAAACAATTTCTGTGTTATCTACAACAATTATTTCGGCATTAGCAGCTCCAAAAATAACTTCAAAAATTGTTAAATGCCATCACCATCACCATATCAAAGTTGATAAACTCGTAGATAATTTTTTACAAAACAATAAAGTTTCTCAAAAAACGAAAGATATCTTAATTAAATCAAAAGATAAAATATTAAATTTTAACGAAATAAAAACTATTTTTAAAGAGTTAGAATCCAATCCGAAAGCAAAAGATTTTTTATCAGGCGAAGAAGGATTAATTCCGGATCCTGAAAATATTGATTCAAAGCATATATTTAAAGAAGATGTAAAAAAGCTTTCTATTCTTGGGTTAATTCCCGTATTAGGCGGAATAACAGGTGGAGTTATCGGAGATAAATTAACCGAAGAAAATTGGAAAGACAGGATTCCAAATAAAATCAAAGAAGGAGCATATCAATATTTGGCAAATATATTTTTATGTAATGTTGGCGCAGGGTTAGCATTACTGGCAATGGAAAAAGCAAAGATAAAAAACAGAGTATTTAGAGCCTTGGGCATGGTTAGCGGAATTGTTTTAACCGGTGTTGTTTTTGGAAGCGCAATTGCAAATTTAATAGGTAAAAAGTTTATTGATCCAATGTTAAACCATAAGCATACTCAGGGTAATTTGTATTGCGAAAGAGTACCTGAAGTTATTGACATGGGGTTACACATTGATGATATAGCAACAATTGCAGTATTGTCCGGATTAAAATGGATTGAACCGGCATTACCTGTTTTATATTCCGTTTCCGGATATAGAGCAGGAATAGGGTACCGTAATAATAATTTAAATTAATAAAAGTAACAATTTAAAATTTTATACTTTACAAAATGTTAGGCATACCGTACAATTTTGATATTGAAAAGGAGAAATTTTATGATTAGCATTATCCCATTTTCTAAAATGCAAATTAATTCTTCAGGTTTTATTGAAAAAATTGGAGCTAATAGCGGTGAAAATGCTACTGCTATTCGTCAAAGGTTACTAGGACTTGGATTTCTACCTGGTATGGAAATAAGTTTGTCTCAAAAAAATTATGGTAATTATGTTGCAAAAATTGGTTCAAATACACGTGTTATCATTAATGAAAAAATTGCAGACTCAATTCTTGTTTCACAAGATAAAATTAATTTATCATCTTCAGTTACAAAGAAAAAACAAAATTTATTTTCAAAAATAGTAAGTTTTTTTAAAAGCAAATAAAAAAATTAGAGTTATTTTTATGATAATATTTATTTAAAAAGGATATTATACTATGAATAATTTTGAATTTTATTGTCCGACAAGAATAGTTTTTGGTAAAGGTTCTATATCGAAACTATCGGAATTTATTGATAAGAATAAAAAAGTTTTAATGATATATGGCGGCGGCTCTATCAAAAAAAATGGTGTTTATGATCAGGTTAAAGCAGCATTAAAAGATTATAAAATTATTGAATTTTCAGGAATAGAACCCAATCCGACATATGAAACATGTATGAAAGCAGTTGAAATCGTAAAAAATGAAAACATAGATTTTCTTCTTGCAGTAGGCGGCGGATCAACTTTAGATGGAACTAAATTTATTGCAGCAGCTTCTAAATACGAAGGCGAAGAACCTTATGATTTGGCTTCAAAAGAATTACCTTTTAACGAGGCTTTGCCTTTAGGTTCAGTTATGACACTTCCTGCAACAGGTTCAGAGATGAATTGTGCTGCTGTAATTTCACGCAAAAGCACTCAAGAAAAATTCGCACTTCGAAATCCTAATATATTCCCACAATTTTCAATAGTTGACCCAGAAACAACCTTTAGTTTGCCTATTGAACAAGTTAGAAACGGTATTGTAGATACTTTTGTACATGTAATGGAATTATATGCAACTTATGACGTTAATACACCGCTTCAAGACTCTTGGGCACTAGGTTTAATTAATACATTAATTTGCGAAGCTCCTAAAGTTTTAACTAACAATACCGATTACGATGCAAAAGCTAATATATGTTGGTGTGCAACTTGCGGTTTAAACTATTGGCTTTCGGTCGGTGCGATTCAAGACTGGTCAACACATAGAATAGGCCACGAATTAACAGCTTTTTACGGACTTGCTCACGGGCAAAGTTTAGCTATTGTTCTTCCTCGTCTTTGGAATGAAAGAATTAAAGAAAAGTCCGAAAAACTTGCAAAACTTGCAAGAGAAGTTTACAACTGTTCAGAATCAGATGATATAAAAGCTTCCGAGTGTGCAATTAAAAAAACTGAAGAATTTTTTAATTCTATAGGTATGAAAACAAAACTTTCAGATTACGGTATAAACTCAACAGAAGCTGCAGAGAAAATTAGAGAAAGATTTGAAAAAAGAGGCACATTATTAGGTGAAGATTTAAAAGTTACACCCAATATGACTTATAATATACTAAAGAATTGTTAAGAAAAGTAAATTCCTTAAATCCTTTTACCACAATGCTTTTGAACAATTTTTATAATAAAAATAACATTTAATAGCAATAATTTAAAAAAATATTTGTTCATGATTATAGGTAGCAAATAGGAGTGTTTATCATGGTTAATGCAGTATCAAATGTTTCTGCTAACAATAATCTGAAAGCAACAGATAAGGTTTCTCAAGAAAAATTATACAGCCCAGGCGCTTATAGTATGAATCCTATATATCAAACTCAAGCATACGGATATAAGAAAAAAGGTAGTTTCTTAGGATTTTTATTTAAAATCGGACTAACAGCTGCAGCCATTGGCGGAGTTGCTGCCTTTGCAAGAAAAAGACCTTCTTTTAAAGATTTTCCTGTAGATGCAAAACCTGAAAAGTTAGTTGAGCAAGCTAAATATTATTTTGCAAAACTTGGTGATTTCGTAAACAAAAAAGTTATTGATAAAATTATTGATAAATTACCAAAAAAAGTTGCTGATGCAACACCAAAAGAATAATAAATTTAAAAATAACAGGCGCGACATAAATGTCGCGCCTGTTATTTTTTGTTTTATATAGAATATCTATTTATCTAATTCATTTTTATAATTTTCATTTTTTGGACAAACCTTAATATTCGGAACATCGTTTACATATTTTTTATTTATTAATTCATCCGGTAAAAATTGCTGATATTGCTCAGGATTTACATGTGAATAAACATAATCAACGCCAAATCCGTATTTTGAAGCATCTTTATAATGAGCATCCCTTAAATGTATTGGTGGGGGATAATCCAATCCTTTTTCTATATCATATAATGCTGAATCAATAGCACAAATTGCAGCGTTAGACTTAGGAGCTTTAGCTATATAAATTACTGCTTGTGCAAGCGGGATTCTACCTTCCGGCAAACCAAGTAATTCAACTGCTTTGTATGCATTAACAGCAACATTCAAAGCATTTATATCAGCATTGCCAACATCTTCTGAAGCTGTTACTATTAATCTTCTTGCAATAAATCTCGGATCTTCACCTGCTGCTATCATTTTCGCAAGATAATAAATTGCGGCATGGGCATCAGAACCCCGAAGGCTTTTTTGAAAAGCTGAAGCACAATCATAATGCTCTTGTTTTGAATATCTTACATTTCTTCTTTGAGAAATTTGTTCTAAAATTTCTACTGTTAAATTTCTTTGATTATTATCAAAATTACTTGCGAAATAAGCATTTTCAACTAAATTAAGTGCGGCTCTTGCATCACCTCTTGAATGATTTATTATAAATTTAATTATATCATTATTCAGATTAATTTTTTGGTAATTTTGCTCAAGATAATTAAATCCTTTTTTAATGATACTTTCTATGCTTTCATCATTTAGTTCATTTAACCTTATAACCTGAACTCTTGATAAAAGTGCAGGAATAACCTGAAAAGAAGGGTTTTCGGTAGTAGAACCTATCAAAAAAATTGTTCCGTTTTCTAGATGAGGTAAAAGTGCATCTTGCTGGGTTTTTGAATATCTATGAATTTCGTCGATAAACAAAATTGTTTTTATACCGCTTCTTAAAGACATCTTAGCAGTTTCAACCGCGTCTTTGATGTCTTTTACACCTGAAGTTACCGCAGAAATTTCTATAAACTGAGAGTTTGTTTGAGTAGCAATTAATCTTGCTAACGTTGTTTTTCCACAACCGGGAGTTCCCCACAAAATAAGAGAAAAAAGCCTGTTTGTCTTAAGCAAATTAAGCAAAGGGCTATTTTCAGATATAACATTGCTTTGCCCCAAAAACTCATCTAACGTTTTTGGTCTTAAAAGCTCTGCTAGCGGTACCTGTTTATTTTGATTTTCTAAGTCTGTAAATAAATTCACCATAGTAAAATTGTAGCATATAATGCTTTTTTCATTTGTAAACATTCGTAAAAAACCATGAAAAAACAGGCAATAAAAAAGCTTGACGTTGTTTTAGAGTTTAGAAAGGTTGTGTATGACAATAAATACCCCTATAACTAGAATAGATAACCAAAATAAAGGTGTAATTCCAACGGCTACTTCCAGAAGAAAGGAAAACAAAAGTCATGCTGAAGTACCATCATTTGGTGCAAAATCTATTATTTTAGATGATAATGGCATAATAGCTAAAGCTATCAAGTGGATTGGTGAAAATTGTTCATCACCAGAAAATAGGCTTATTCTAGGTGCCACAGCACTAGCCTCTCAACCATTCATTGATTATAACAATAAAGATGTTGATGAAAAAACAAGAGAAATATCACGTTCAAGAACTATAGCTAAAATAATTGCAGGAACAACTACAGGTTTTCTTGTACGTAAAGGTTGTATTAAATTAATTGATTTTTGTACCGAAACAGATCCTAATGTAATTAAAAAAATAAAGGGTTCATTTAAAAAGAAATTAGCAACGTCTTTAATTCCAGATAATTTTTCTTTTGCTGATTCTATTTCATTAAAAAGGAACTTAAGAAATCATAAGAATTCTTTAGGGACATGCCTATCGTTAATTGTAATGTTGGTTACAAATTTTGCAATTGATGTTCCACTTACAAAGTTTTTAACTAATTTATTTATTAGTAAATCGGATAAAAATAAGAATCAAGAATCTAATAAGGGAGGTATATAATGGATATACTTTCTTTAATGAAAAACTTTTCTAATTTTACATATAAACATCTTACTAAAAGCCCGGGAACAATGTTGTTAATTACAGGAACTGTAGGTTGGTTTTTATCTGCACTTGCTCAATTAACCGCAGTTACTATCAACAATAAAATACCCAAAGAACAGAAAAAGTTTTTAATCCCCCAAGAATCTTTTGATGCAGCAATTAATATTGCTTCATTTTATCTTATTACTAGAAAATTTACAAAAGTTGGTGAAAATTTAGTAAAATCTGGCAAATTAATTACACCAGCAATTAAAAATTTTATTAATAGTGAAGCTGTTTCAAAACTAGGCTCAAAGGGTTTTGATATAACAAGTGACAAACTGGTTAATTTTACAAAAAATCCGAAACTTCAAAATGAATATTATAAATTAGCTGACGGTGTTAGCTTTATCTCCAGTGTAGTTGGTGCAATTATATCTTGTAATTTAGTTACTCCTTTTTTAAGAAATAAGGCTGCTTCATATTTTCAGTATAGAGAAATTGGCAAGGATAAAATAAAAAAAGAAACTGAAAATACTAATCAAACTATAACTACTGTAATTCCTCCACAGAATAAACCAACTATAGATAACTATAGAGCAAAAACTATGAATAGTGGTTCGATGAAAATTTAGTTTTTCCCTAGAAAATACTATCTATTATACCTCCGCCTAATAAAATGTCTCCATCATAAAATACTACTGATTGCCCTTTTGTCAATGATTTTTGGGGATAAATAAAATTTACTTCTATTGTATCATTAATTGGCCTAATAGTTGCTTCGGTAGGGATTTGCGCTGAGCGTACTTTAGCTGTAACTTTTATTTCTTTATCTATATTTTCAACTGAAACCCAATTAAGTTGAGTTGCTATAAGCCCATTATTAAAAGTATCATCGACCTCGCCAACTATAACTTCATTTTTTTCTTTGTTTAAATCAAGCACATAAAGAGGATTTGTATGAGCAATGCCAATACCTTTTCTTTGACCTATTGTGTAATTCCAAATACCCTCATGCGTACCTAAAACTTTTCCTGATTTGTCTATAATATTTCCCCCTTTAGGTTTAACTTCCAAGAGTTCGTTGTAATCTCCTGAATAGAAATCCTGACTATCCGGTTTATCATAAACCTTTAAACCATGTTTTTTTGCAATTTCTCTTATTTCATCTTTTTCAAATTTTCCTAAAGGCATTATTATATTTTTAAGCTGGTCTTGGCGAAGTTTATATAAAAAATAACTTTGATCTTTTTTGGTATTAATACCTTTTTTTAATATGTACCTGTTTTTTTTCTCATCAAACTCTACTCTTGAATAATGTCCTGTAGCAAATTTATCAAATTCAAGTCCCGATTTCTTAGCTAAAAAGGGCAATACATCAAATTTTATAAGGCTATTGCAACGAATACATGGGTTTGGCGTTCTGCCTGATAAATATTCTTTTTTAAAATTATCTAATACAATTTGTTCATACTCTTTTGAGCAATCGAAAACATAAAAAGGGATATTTAAACTTTGTGCAAGTTTTCTTGCTTCTTCTATATCTTCCTTTTCATTTGGTCCATAGCAAGAATCTTTACAGGTATTTGTTTTGACAGAAGGAGCAAGTCTTTCGTGTTTTTCGTCACTCCAAATTTTCATGATTGTTCCGATAACTTCATGACCTTGTTCTTTCAATAACAGTGCTGTTACAGAGGAATCTACACCGCCTGACATTCCAACTAATATTTTCATTTTTTCCTTACTGATTTACTTTTATTTAGCATAAAATCTGTGTTTAAAAGTTTTTTATAAAACCCTCATCCTAGAATAAGTTTATTAACCTCCGCCAAAAAAACTTACTATTTCTAATACATCATTTTCTGCTATAGAAGTTTTTAAATAATCTTCTTTTTGGACAATTTCTTTATTTTTTTCAACAACAAACATTGTTCCACTCACTCCTCTTTCAATTAACATCTCTGCAACATTTGAAGAACTATCGAGCTTTACATTTTCACCATTAATTATCAAATTCATAAAATTGCCTTTATAACATTTTAGCAATTAAAATTTTAGCATGGATAGAAGAAAATTAAAATATGCCTTTTCTTACAGCTTTGACTGCGGCTTGCACCCTATCATCAACAGACATTTTTTGTAAAATTGAACAAACATGAGCTTTTGCGGTATGTACACTTATAGATAGTACTTCTGCAATTTCAGTATTACTTTTACCCATTACTATAAGCTTTAATACTTCATATTCTCTTTCTGTGAGGGGTTTCCCATACTTATCACTAAATACAAAAGCATCTTCTTCCTTTTTCATTTTTTCTCCGAAACACTATCTCTTAATAAAAAACTGGTTCTTTTTTTATTATTATAATATATTTTTTGACAAAAAAGCTAATGTATTTTCCGTTTTACTATATTTTTTTAAACATGCAGTATTTTAAAAACCTGCGACTGCTTTAATAATAGAGCTTTATCTATATAAAACTTTACTTTACATAATTATCAATAATTCTCATAGGAGCTCTTGTAATCACAAGAGCATTATCACTAATATCTTTTGTAACCACTGTTCCTGCTCCTACGCTGGTTTTATTCCCTATTTCAACAGGAGCAACCAGAACCGAATTTGAACCTATACTGGCACCGTCATTTATTATTGTTTTGCTTTTTTCTTTTGTAAAATGATTATAATTGGCAGTGATAGTTCCCGCTCCAACATTTACACCAATTCCTATTTCGCTATCGCCAATATATGTTAAATGGCATGCATTGGTATTAGATGCTATTTTTGATTTTTTTACTTCAACAAAATTACCTATTTTAACCTCATCACCCAATTCAACATCTCCTCTGATATGAGCAAATGGGCCTATAAAACATTTATCCCCGATTTTATTTTTTCCTGTAATGTATGTTCCCGGAAAAATTATTGTATCTGCACCAATTTCAGTATCCGGTGAAATCCATGTAGATTCAGGATCAACTATAGTAACACCATTTTCCATATGTTTATTTATAGTTTTTTTATTTAACATTTTTATTGCTTCTGCTAAGTCAATTTTTGAATTAATTCCAAAAATTTCTTCATTCTTTGCTAAAGTATACGCATTTATATTTAATCCGCATTTAGCGCCCCATGAAATTATATCCGTCAAATAATATTCTCCCTGAGCATTGTTGCTTGTTAATTGTGAAAACGCAGGTTTAATTTTCTGCCAATTAAGAATATAAATTCCTGCATTAACTTCTTTAATTTTTTTCTGTGCAGGACTTGCATCTTTTTCTTCCACAATAGCCGCCAACTGTTCACCGTTTCTAACAATTCTTCCATAATTTGTAGGATCAGCAAAAATTGCGCTCATAACGGTTAAATCAGAATTTATAGTTTTATGAAATTCTATGAAATTTTTTAATGTGTCTTCTGTTATTAAAGGAGTATCTCCACACAAAATAATTACTTCACCGTCAAAATTTTCCAATTGAGGACAAACCATACTTACTGCATGACCTGTTCCAAGTTGAGGAGATTGTAATATTGTTGATGCATTATTGTAGTTTTCTGTAACATATTTATTAACAGATTCTGCTTGATGTCCTACAATGACAAATGATTTTTCTATCATATTTGTTTTATTTACAGATTCAAGAACATAACCCAGTAAAGCTTTACCAAAAATTTCGTGTAAAACTTTTGGTTTTTCCGACTTCATTCTCGTCCCTTTTCCGGCCGCCAATATTACTGCATTTATATTTTTAGTCATCATTCATACTCCTTTTTTTTAATTATAGCTAAAATGAAACTAAGGTACAAGTTGAAAATATTTTATTACTTTTATCGCTATATCAAATAATCCTTGTGAGCATTGAGAAATAAATTTTTTAGTAGTAAAATAATTTCCATAAACGGGGTATTTATGAATAACAAAATATTATTTATCATTGACAAAATTGAACTTAAATATTTTGAATTTAATAAACTGGTCACAAATTTTTGGTTAATTAAGGAATTTCTTTCAACGGGAGAAGAGGTCTGGGTAACTACAATTGACAAACTAGGTTTACAAGACGCAAAAGCATATTGTCGTTGTGTTAAATCTTTTGAAAAAAATAATAATATTTATATTGAAGATTCTTTTATCCAAAAACAAATTGAAGATTTTAAGTTGGTAATGTTTAGACCTGATCCGCCTGTAGATTTAGATTATATTAATGCAACTTATATTCTGGATTTTGTTAACAGTAAAAAAACTCTTGTTTTAAATAATACAAAAGCTATAAGAGATTTTAATGAAAAGCTTCATGCTAATTTATTTAATGAATTTATGCCTGAAAATATTGTTACTTCTAACAGAGTTGAAATTGAACAATTTTTGGAAAAAAATGAAGAAATTATTTTAAAACCACTAAATCGTTGTTTCGGTTCAGGCGTAATGTACTTAAAAAAGAATGATAAAAACATTAATAGCATAATAAATACTTTAACTAATAATCAATCAACTCTCATCATGATTCAAAAATACATTTCAAATGCTCAATATGGCGATAAGCGTATATTAATACTAAACGGTGAAGTTTTAGATGAATGTGTTATCAAATTACCTAGCCGAGATGATTTTAAGTTCAATACACACAGCGATGAGTTTATTAAAAAAGCAACTTTAAGCGAAAGTGAGAAAAACAAATTTAAACAGGTTGCACAAAAACTTAAAGAGCTTGATTTGCCAATGGCAGGACTTGATGTTATTGATGAGCAAATAATTGAAATTAATATAACAAGTCCTTGTTATTTTATAAAAGAGATTAATAATTATTTTTCAACGAAATTAGAAAAGAAAATTACAAACCAGTTAATAAATATTCTTAATTCTTCATATAATTTTGTATAAGAATTAATAAATTTAATACAAATTTTCTACAGCATTTAAAATTTTATCTGTAATAACTTCAATGTAATCAATCTCAACCATACCATTAATAATCACATCAGCTATTTTCATTGCAGGACGAATATATTCTTGTGCTGTTTTATTTACATCTCTAAATTGCAAATCAGCAGCAATTCCTGTTTTACCCCTTGAAGCAGCACGCTTATACCATCTTTCTCTTAAAATGCTCAACGGGGTAAATACATAAACTTTAACATCCATTATGTCTCTCAAACCTTCGTTTAAAACATACAACCCTTCATTTAGAAGAATTCTCGCAGGTTTTTTGATTTCACCGTCAAGAAAAGACTCACAAGTTACAAAATCATATCGGGGAGAGATTACTGCTTTGCCTCTTTTCAAATCAATAAGATGTTGCTTCATTAAACCTAAATTTATAACATTTGGAGTATCAAAAGAAAACCCTGTTCTTAAAAGATTTTCATAATTTCCTGCATCTCTTAATTCTTTAGCTGTATCTTTATAATAATCATCACAGCGTATAACTGTATAAACACCTTCTATTTCATCTTTTACGCAAGCTTTTACAGTATTATCAACAAACGTTGTTTTACCTGAAGCTGATTCGCCTGCTATAGCTATAAGAAAAGTTTTCTTTTTCTCTTGAACAACTTTCCTTGCAATATTCATAATAAAATTATCACTAATCTTAATAAATAAAGGTTGTTTTTCTTTTTTATCTTCTTCTATTATTTGTTTTAAAGATTCAACAATGGTTGTTATCAGCTCCATCTCGTATCTTTTGGAGTAAAAGTCATAATTGGTGATTTCAAAAGTATTTTGTATCATTTCTCCCCAACTGAATTAGTAACATTTATTAGTCATATTTTAACCTAAACTAATTAAAATTTCTCCTATTATGAAAAAAAGTTAATAATTACAAATAGCAATCGTGATTTTTTTCACAGGTCTTTACTTAAATTCTTTATGCGATAAAATTGTGTAGCGAGGATAATTAATTATAAGGAGACAATAATGAAAAAGAGTATTAAAGATTTAGATAATATAAAAGGAAAAAGAGCTCTTGTAAGAGTCGATATTAATGTGCCTTTGGATGCAGATAAGAATGTTACAGATGATACAAGAATTCAGGCTATATTACCTACAGTAAAATTTTTACAGGGAAAAGGAGCTAAAATAATTCTTATGGCACACTTGGGAAGACCTAAAGGAGAAATTAACCCTGAATTTTCGCTTGCTCCTGTTGCTAAAAAATTATCAGAAATTTTAGGAGAAAATGTTTTATTTGTTTCAACACCTATAGGAAAAGGAACAGAAAAAGACTTAGAGTCTTTACAAAACAGTCAAGTAGCTCTTTTAGAAAATATACGTTATTATAAAGCCGAAGAAGCAAAAGATGACGATATGACTTTTGCTCAAGAAATTGCAAAGCTTGGTGATTTTTATGTTAATGATGCATTTGGCGCGGCACACAGAAATCATACTTCAACAGCTAAACTTGCAAAGGTTTTAAAACCTGCTGTTTCCGGGCTTTTAATGGAAAAAGAATTAAGATGTTTGGGCGATGCTCTTAATAATCCTCAAAAACCATTTACTGCGGTAGTTGGCGGAGCTAAGGTTTCAAGTAAAATAGGAGTTCTGGAGAACTTATTAGACAAAGTTGATAATATGATTATCGGTGGCGGAATGGCTTATACTTTTGTAAAAGCAAACGGCGGTAAAATTGGAAATTCTATTTGCGAAGATGATCAAATGGAAGTTGCAAAAGCCATTGAAAAAAAAGCTAAAGATAAAGGTGTTAATCTTGTAATGGCAACTGATGTTCTTGTAACTGACGACTTTTCTGGTAACGGAACAAATAAAATTACATCAGTTAATGACATTCCTGACGGATATGAAGGTGTTGATGCCGGTCCTGAAACTCAAAAACTATTCGCAGATGTTATTAAATCTTCAAAAACTATATTAATGAACGGGCCTGTCGGCGCTTTTGAAAACCCTGTTTTTGCTGAAGGAACAAAAGTTGTACTAGATGCAATTGTAGAAGCAACAAAAAATGGTGCTGTTTCTGTTATCGGTGGCGGTGATTCTGTTTCTGCAGCTAAAAAATACTGCAAAGCTGAAGATTTCACTCACGTTTCAACAGGTGGCGGAGCAAGCCTTGAATTTATAGAAGGTAAAGTGCTTCCCGGTGTTGATGCATTAGATGATAAATAATTACTTTAAAATTAAAATAATAGCGGCAAAATTGAAATCAATTTTGCCGCTATTATTTTTTTAAATACTTATACAGTAATTTCTGACTCTATTCTTTCCAGATATTTTACAGAATATACTGCACCTACAGAACCATCCGAAGCAGCTGTTATAACCTGCCTGAGTGGAGTTTTTCTAACATCTCCGACTGCAAATACACCTTCTATTGATGTTTGCATTGTTTCATCAGTTATAATAAATCCTGCTTCATCTTGTGTCATTTGACCGTTAAAATTATTAACATTTGGGCTGAAACCAATGTATGGGAAAACGCCGTCAACTTCTAATTTGATAATATTATTTGTTTTGACATTCTCTAATACAAGGGTATTAACCACATCTTTACCTAAAATCTCTTTTGGGATTGCATCTAATATAAATTCTATTTTTTCATTTTTAAATGCTCTATCTTGAACAATTTTATCCGCTCTTAATGTATCTCTGCGATGAACAATATATACTTTAGCAGCAAACTTTGTAAGATACATTGCTTCTTCAATAGCTGCATTTCCGCCACCGACGACAGCAACTTTTTTGTCTTTGTAAAAAGCACCGTCACATACCGCGCAATAGCTTACACCTCTACCTGTAAATTCTTTTTCACCGGAAATTCCAAGTTTTTTTGCTTGTGCTCCTGTTGCTATAATTACAGATTTTGCGCTGAATTTTCCTTCTTTAGTTACAATTGTTTTTATTTTTGTAATTAAATCAACACTTTCAATCTCTTGCATAGGAAATTTTGAAACATTAAATCTGTCAACATGCTGTTCAAATTTTTCCATTAAATCAAAACCATCAATAATTCCAAATCCAGGATAATTTTCAAGTTCCAAATAATTTGTCGGCTGACCACCAAGCATGCTTATATCAATTATAGCAGTAGAACAAGCACCTCTTGCGGCATAAATTGCAGCTGACAACCCTGCAGGTCCTCCTCCTAATATTATTGTATCAAAATCATAATTATTCATTTTTGTCTCCTCATACTCTACTTAACACTCTCACCGGAGATTTTTTCTCCCTTTATACTATATGTTGCCCATTGCGTTTTTATAACTCGTCCATTTACTTGTGATATTGTATCTAATTTTAGATCATTAACTCCGGTAAAAGAATCTTTATCTAAATTCATTCTTACAGTATCTGTCAACTTCTGACCATCGTAATTTCCCGTCTTTCTAAAATTAATAAATCCTCCATTTACTGCTTTAATTGTTATTGATGCATTTGCTCCTGAAAAAGGGTTATCTATAGTTATGACGTCGCCAACTCGTGATAAGTTCCATAAATCTATGCTTTTTTCTTTAAAAATTTCCGGGCTGTTTGTTAATAATAATTTAGAAGATACTCTCCAGGTACCATAAAAATTTTTAGGAATTTTATCAATGGAAATGCCTGTTTTAATGGTATACGTTTGCTCGGCAAAAACAGATGAAATTATTATTGTTAATACAACTAAAAGTAGGATTATTTTTTTCATATTTATTCCATAAAAATTAATTAAATGATATTTAAAGTTTAATCAACAAATCTATATTTTACAAGTGTCCATATGGCATGAAAACCATCTTTCCAGGTAATTTTTTTTCCGTCACTATACTCTCTTCCATAATAAGAAATAGGTAATTCATACAATCTTGCTTTCTTTTTTAACACTTTTGCTGTAATTTCAGGATCAAAATCAAATCTATTCGCTTTAATTTTAATATCTTTTACAAAATCTGCCCTAAAAGCCTTATAACAAGTTTCCATATCCGTTAATGTTGTATTATATAAAATATTTGTAATAAGAGTAAGCAATTTATTACCTACAAAATGAGTAAACATAAAAGATCTTGAAGGTTTTCCTCCTGAAAGCCTTGACCCATAAGCTACATCGGCTGTTCCATCTATAATTAATTTTATTAACTCGCAATAATCTGCAGGATCATATTCCAAATCAGCATCCTGAATTAAAACTATATCACCGGTTATATGCTCAAAACCGGTTCTGACAGCAGCACCTTTTCCCTTATTTTTATTATGATATAAGACTTTATATTTGTCTTCATATTCTTTTAAAATTTCTCTTGAATTATCAGTCGAATAATCATCAATTAATATTAATTCTTTTTCAAGTCCGCAAAAATCTGTATCTTCTACTTTTTTAATGATTTCTCTTAATGTGGACTTTTCATTAAATACCGGCATAATAATAGTAACTTTTTTCATTAAATTCCCCACTCTATTCTCTCTTTGTTAACTTCTTTATCAAATATTAAGTAATTTTGAAATATTCCTAAAAATATTGTACAATAAAGTAGTGTATTATGTAAATTTATTAAGGGTTGTGGATGAGCATTAAACAAAATTTAGGCAGTGAAGATTTAATAAGAGGCGAAACTCTCATTAAGACTGCTTTTGAAGAAATAATTAAAAAAAAATACAAAGAATCTCTTTCTTGTATTATTGAAGCCCAATCATTATTTTCAAAAGAGAAATCTTATGAAAATATATCAATTTGCCTAAGTTTAATAGGATTTATTGAATATTTACAAGATAAAAATAAATATTTAAAATCTTTAACATATGTAAATGATGCAGCATATTTAGCAGAATCTTCCCTTGATTTAAGTGCAAAACTTGTAAACGAATTTGCTATAGCAACTATAGAATTTATTGAAGGTAATTTAAAAACAGCTTCTTTACATTATAAAAAAGCACTTAAATTTGCTGAAGTACAAGATAAATACGAATTATTAAATATTATTCAAGAAAACATGCATCAATTAAAAGATAAAAAAAATTCGTCAGGCAAAAGAGATCCTTTAATAGCTTTGCTTAAAATAGGCCAAACCGTTGCCGCAGAAACAGACATTGATGTTTTATTAAAAGTAATTGCAGAAGAAACTAAAGCTGCAATTCAAGCAGATAGGTGTACAGTTTTTTTATATGACAAAAAAACCGATGAATTATGGTCAAAAGTTGCTCTTGGAATGAATAGCCAAGAAATAAGGTTTCCTGCAAACAAAGGACTGGCTGGTCATGTTGTAAAAACAGGAGAAACAATAAATATTAAAGATGCATATTCTGATGGCAGATTTAATAAAGAAATTGATCTTCAAACGGGCTACACTACAAAAACTATTCTTTGTATGCCAATTAAAAACTTAAAGCAAGAAATAATAGGTGCTTTTCAGGTATTAAACAAATTATCCGGTGAATTCAACGAAGAAGATGAAGATTTATTAGTTGCAATAGGTTCAAATGCAGGTATAGCACTTGAAAATGCACAATTGTTTAAAAAACAGCAAGAAATGTTTATTGAACAAAAACAAGTATTTGACAGTTTTATTGATACTTTAGCTGCTTCTATAGATGCGAGAGATAAAATAACAGCAGGTCATTCGGGCCGTGTTAAATTATACTCCGGGCTTATAGCAAGAGAACTTAATTTAGAACCCAAAATAGTTGAAATTATAGAAACAGCAGCAACCTTGCATGATATAGGTAAAATAGGAATTAGAGACTGTGTTTTACAAAAAGAAGGAAAATTAACCGATGAAGAATATAAACACATTCAAGAACACGTTGAAATAACTCATAATATTCTTCAGAAGATACACTCCTCAGACGATTTTAAATTGGTTACAGAAATTGCTTGTTCGCACCATGAAAAATATGATGGAAATGGATACTATAGGAAGTTAAAAGGTAATGATATCCATCTTGGAGGAAGGATATTGGCAGTATCAGATGTGTTTGATGCAATAACTTCTAAAAGACATTATCGTGACAAAATGCCTATAGCAAATGTTATAAATATTTTGATGAAAGACTCAGGAACTCATTTTGACAAAGACATTGTAGAATGTTTCTTGTCCGCATCTTCTGACAAAGTCATAAAAGTGTTTTTAACAGAAAATAATCTTATACTGGAAGAAACACACAGACAAATTCTTGAAAAATATTCGATAAGAGATTTGCATAAATTGTTAACAGAAAAAGCCGAAGATCAATTGAGCATGGAAGAAAAAAATGTTATTGATTTATTTCAGTTTTACTATACTGCAAAATCTGATAAATCAAGCAAGGAAAATAGTTACTAATGCACAATAAATATCTTAACAAACTTGTATTAATTTCAGTATTTTGTTCTTTAGGGACTAATGTTTGTTATGCAGATATTTCTCAGTCTGCTTTTTCTCCAATCAAGACAATTAATCCAGATGTGGAAAATAAACAAACGGGAATAATTCCTATCGGTTTAAATCAAAAGCAAAACAATATAATGCTTATTGATTTAAGTGAAAAAGATGCTTTTAAAAATTTTGATAATGCTACTGATAAATTTGTTCAATGCAACATTAGGACTTCTTGGGAAGATTTTAAAAATCTTATAGAAAAAACTCCGCAAAATGATTTTCTATATATTTCATTTGCAAATAAAATGGCCGATTTAGGTTTTTTTGATTTAGCTAATCTTTCAAATGCAAAGGTTCAAGATAAAAATTTATCAAATATTTCCACAGATGCAATGAAAAGATTTTATTTCCCCAGAAAAAAATTAAAACTTGAAGATGAATTGTTTTTAGCAGAAGCTTATTCAAATATTTTATTCAATAATCAAAGCTCTGAAGCAGTAAATGAATTACTAAAAAGAAACAATTTGTTAATTAATTCTGATTATGCAAATTATTTGGTTGCTCTGGGATATTATAAATCAAGTGCTTTTCCAAAAGCTGCAAAATATATTAATATTGCTGTATTGCAAAATTCAACCAATTTAAATTATCAAAAGCTTAAAGCTGAAATTCTTGTTGAAACAGGCGACAAAGATTCAGCAGTCAAAATTGTTGATAATTTGAAAAAACAAAATTTATATTCATATGAGTATGAAAGAAAAATTAAATCATTAGAACAGTACATCTTATATAAAATAAAAAAAGAACAATCGGAAAAAGATTATCATTTAGGTTATTACTATTATCTTGAAAATGATTTGTCAAAAGCAATCAGAACATTGCAAGGTGTGCTTTCTTGCAAAAAAAAATCAAAACTTGATTTAACATATGGATTGATGAGCGAAATTTATTTTAAAATGAATGAATTTGAAAAAGCTTCTGATTCTGCAAAAAAAGCATTGAAAATTAACAGTAAAAATCCTAAAGCATTGATTGTATTGGGGGATTTAAGCTATAAATCCAATAATTATAAGCAAGCTCTTGATTATTACAAAAAAGCGGCAGGACAAGATAAAAAATCTTATGTTCCTTTCATAAGAGAGGCTCAAGCATATCAAAAACTTGAAAATGTAAAAAAGGCTTCGGAAATTTATACAAAAGTACTTAAAACTCATTCTGACAGTTGGGAAGCATATTATAACATTGCTCTTTTGGATAGCGATAAAAAAACAATTTATTTAAAAAAAGCCTTGGCTGTTAATCCATTATTTGAAGATGCTTGGATAGAGCTCGCCAAAACAGAAATTGATAAAGGGAATTATCTAATAGCCAAACAATATTTATCTAACGCTTTTTATATTGACGAAAACGATTTTAGATATTATTATTATCAAGGATTAATAGATAATATCTCCGGTAATTATTCTCAAGCAAAGTATAATTTTAAAAAATGTCTGAAACTTAATTCAAAACATAAAGAAGCTCAAGACATATTAAATTCCATAATGGAAATTGAAAAAGGAAATATTAAACAGGATAATTTATAATGAAAAGCAACATATTAATAGTTGAAGATCATGAACTTACCAGATTTGGATTAAAAACAACATTTGATGGCGTTGATTTTATTAAAAATGTTTATGAAGCCGATAATGCTGATAAAGCTATTAGCGTTTTTAATAATAACAAAATTGATTTAATAATTATGGATTTAGGGTTGCCAAATATAAACGGAATAGATATTACAAAAAAAATACGTTTAAAAAACAAAGAAGTTAAAATTGTAATTTTAACTTCTCATAATGATGAAAAAGAAGTATTAGAAAGTCTTAAAGCAGGCGCAAATGCATACTGTTCAAAAGAAATTAATCCGTCAAGATTAATAGAAGTTGTAAATTCTGTTTTAGACGGAGCTTCCTGGTTTGATCCCAGCATTGCTTATGTTGTATTAAAAGCTGCAAAAAATACGAATGTCGTGGAAAATTCTTTAAAAAATGATTATAATTTAACTACAAGAGAAACTCAAATTCTGAAGCTGATAACGGAAGGTTACAGTAATAATGAAATTGCCAGAGAGCTTTTTGTAAGCATTAACACTACAAAGGCACATGTAGCAAATATTTTGCAAAAACTGGAAGTAGAAGACAGGCTCCAAGCCGCAATTAAAGCTCTAAAAAATAAAATTGTTTAATATATTATAAAAAAGCGAAATAATAATTTCGCGTTAGGATGTAAAAATGTCAGAAATAGCAAAAATTTTAATAGTAGATGATAATCCAAAGTATTTACAAGATGCCTTACCTATGTATGGTTATGATGTTGCAATTGCAACAGATGGTGTCCAGGCTCTTAAAATACTTGCAAAAACAAATGTAAAAGATGAAGAACCTTTTGATTTAATTCTGCTTGATATTATGATGCCGAATATGAATGGTTGGGATACTTTAAAATCGATAAGAAATAATGAAAAAACAAAACATATCCCTATCATTATGCTTACAGCAATAAATGAAGAACAAAAAATGGTTTCCGGATTAAAGATAGGAGCAGATGATTATATTGTCAAACCGTTTGTTTTACCTAACTTACTTGCCAGAATAGAAGCTGTTTTAAGACGTTCTAATTGGCAAAAAAAAGAATCAAAACCTACCGATTTAGCTTTTGTAGGCTCTGACGAACCTGTTGAACCTCTTACATTACGAGAGATTGAAGTTCTCACTCTTGTTGCACAAGGAGCAAGTAACCAAACAATTGCAGATAAATTGTTCGTAAAAGAAGTTACTGTTAAAACACATTTAAACAGTATATTTAAAAAACTTAAAGTTAATAGTCGAACACAAGCCGTATTATTGGCAATGCAAATGAATTTAATTAAAAAATAAGTTCATTATAAAAAATATATAAAGTAAAAGGAGAGAATATAATGAGTAATTACACAAAAGAAGAATTATATATGCTGATAAAAAAATCCCCGCAAGAGTTTAACGAATGGAAAAATACTCAAGATGATATAGATTTAAGCGAAATGGATTTTTCATATTTAACTTTAGCTGATATTGATTTTTCTAATGTAGATTTAAATGCAAGTTCTTTTGCAGATTCTCATTTAACCGCAATTAAATTTAACAGTGCAGATTTAACAGCAGTAGAGTTTACAAGAGCAACAATCTTGGAAAGCGATTTTTCAGATTCTATTTCTACGGGCGTTGATTATAGCTATGCAACAGTTAAATATTGCAATTTTGCAGATGCAGATATGGCTGGATGCATTTTTCAAGAATCAGATTTAACAAATTCTGATTTTGCGGGTGCTTATAATTTGAACGCTTGTAGATTTGATGAAGAAACAGTTTGGCCTGAAGCAGAAATGTTACCTGAAGATTTTGACTCGACTTATTCGGATGATTTATCTTCTTTAAAAGATGAAGAAGAAATGTCTTCAGAGGAATACTAATTATTAGACTTATATATATAAGGGCGTAAAAAGTAAAACTTTTTACGCCCTTATTATTACCCACAAAAAAAAGGCCTTGTACTATTACAAGACCTGTCCGTTTAAATAAGAAGAGAGAGCTTTATACTATAATAAAGTTTTACTATTAGGATAAATTTACAAATTATTTTTAAATTTTAACTTATGTAACAAAAACGAAAAAATAAAAAAGCCAAAAACCTATAAATTGTGGTATTATTTAGGAATATGGTTATTATTAATAAATAGGAGAAAAGTCATAGCAAACGAAGATAAAAACAAGGTAATTATGAATGATAAAATTCGTTCAAAAGAAGTGAGATTAATTGATGAAAATGGTGAAAATCATGGTGTTATAGCAACGTTAACTGCATTAAAAATGGCACAAGATGCCGATTTGGATTTGGTTATAATCAGCCCAAACCAAGAACCGCCTGTAGCAAAAATTTTAAATTACGGCAAATATAAGTATGAATTAGAGAAAAAAGCTAAAGAAGCAAAGAAAAAACAACATACTGTAGAAGTAAAAGAAATAAAAATAAGATATAAAATAGACACTCATGATTATCAGGTTCGTGTAAAAAATATTAAAAAATTTATATCACAAGGAAACAAAGTTAAAATAGTTGTTATGTTAAGAGGTCGTGAAATGCAACATGCAAACTTAGCATTTGATTTAGCCGAAAGATTTTTAACAGACCTAGAAGATACCCCAATAGTTATTGAAAAGAAAGCTCAGCTTGAAGGACGTAATGTAACATTATTTATAGCTCCTCAATCTTTGTCATAATCAAGCTTGACTGAGTTTTTTTTTGTTGCTAAAATTTAGTAAGCCGATTAGATAAAATCAAACTATAATAAGTTATTTTATCAGCTTAATAAAATTAAAAATCATATGCCGCGTTAGCTCAGTTGGTAGAGCAAGGGACTGAAAATCCCTGTGTCCTTGGTTCGATTCCGAGACGCGGCATATGATTTTTATATTTAAAGTTTAAACTCAGAATCGAACCAAAAGGTTCTTCCCTCTCCTCTAATCCAACATTTAGTCAGCTTTGACCCTGCAGATTGAAGCACAGTACCACTTTATCATTTTACTATTCAACCATATTAAGCCGTTTTTTTAAATTCGGAGTCATTAAGAAGCAACTTTAAAGCTTCTTTAGATAAATCTCCTATATTTTTATGGGGGTTAAAAATATTATTAGAATGATTATCTAGTCCAGTTGTAGCAATGAGGTTTTCTCCAAGACAAAATTTATGAAAATCTTCTATTTGCTTTGCGGTTAAACTATTATAATCTTGATAATAAATCTCTGCACATTGAGAAATATTACCTCCTTTTTGTTTAAAATGTCTTACGATATCTTCTGCAGATTCAAAGCCCTTTGTTTTTAAAAAAGCAGGGTGGGCTAATCCTAAAAATCCTTCATTAGATTGTTTAATTAAGTCTATTATTTCATCCAAAGTATTTTCTGTTTTATAAGGTGTTGGAAATATTATTTGTTTTCTATCATATCCAGGCCTAAATTCTTGACAAAGTTTATTAATAACATATTCTCGTCCTTTTACTTTTCTTTTTAGATAATTTGAAACTTCCCATTGAGTATCCATCATTATGCTTTTGGAATGTGTTTTGTCTGTCAACCCGGATTCTTCAATGTTAAATTTAGCATTAGGGATTAATTTATTTGCTTTTTCAATAATGATTCTGATAAGATTTTCTCTGTTTTGTTTCAAAGTATTTAAAAAACTGTTTAATTTTGGACAAAAAGGGTTTATTGAATACCCAATAACCTCTGATGTTTCGGTAGGGTTTCCAAAATAGCTGTGGGGAGAAGGTGCAGCAAATCCTTTTTCTATACCCAACACTACTCTTAAATTTTTATATTTCATCGGATTTTGAGCAATTATTTTTACAGCTTCTTTATCGCCTTCTATTGATTCATGATCTGTAATTGCAATTGTAAACTTTTTACCTGTTTTTGAATAAACTTTATTTGCATACTGCGTTGCTTGTTCTAAAAGCTCTGAAACACTCATTGTTCCATCAGAAATTTGGGTGTGAACATGAAGGTTTGCTTGATATTGACCATTGTTTACATTCATAAAATTATCGCCTAACAAATAATTTTCTTTTTTAAGTTTTGGTAAAATCAACTTTAATTCATCACTTCCAACAATAGATGTCAATCTATAACTCTCAATTTCATCTTTTATATTAAAGTGAGAAATTAAACCTTTTGCAAGTTTATTTAGATATTCAGTATCATGGGGTGTACTATAAAATAATCTATTTTTCAGAAATTTAATTTCTTCAGTTGACAGTTTGGTAAACTTTTTGGGTGTACAAATCCTTTCTAGTGCTGCAGTTATAAGCGCAGAAGAAGAAAAAATAAGGCTTTTCAAAAAATAGCCTTTACTAGCATCTTTTTTTATCACATTACTGATATATTTGTCTTCAATCGAGGTAGGAAAGATATTTGAACGAATATTGTTTTTAATTTTTAAAAAAGAAAAATCAATTTTGTTAATCATTTAATTGTCCTAGATTTTAAAACCTTCACAAGAGATAATTGCATAAAACCTCAAAAAATAAATATTTGCTATTTTTATAATCTTTTTACATATTGGATTGTTAATAAAATTAAGGCTTCTTTTATTCAATTAATGACAAAACAATATGCTATGGCATATACTATTCGGGACATGTTCAAATAAATTGTATTTTCAATTGCTTAAAAAATCAAATGCTTTTTTAATTGCTTTATCTTCAGTATAAAAAATATTTTGTTTTTCTATAATGTTAAGTAATCCTAGTTTAAAAAGTTGAATCTTTACTTCTTTATTATTGACAATTAAAATAACAATTATTGACTTATCTTTTAATCTGTATATCATATCTTCAAGAGCAAATATAGCAGAAATATCCATTTTGGGAATGTTTTTGCAATTAATAATAACACATTTTGTTCCTAACAGTTCATTTGTTCTAGTTAAAATTCTGCTTGCTGAACCAAAAAAGAAAACACCATCAATATTAATCATTCTTATCTTATATTGAGATTTTTCATCAATATCCTCTTCCAAATTATCAGATGCTTTAATGTCATCTATTGAAATATTTACTTGACTTGCTATACTTGCCGCAAAAAGAATTGATGATAAAACAATACCCATTCCTACCGCAAAAATTAAATCATCAAAAACAGTGAGTGCAAAAACTAAAATCATAACTATCAAATCATATTTGGGTGCATATTTTAACAATTTTAAAAACTTATAATCAATAACATCAAATCCGACTTTTATAAGAATTCCTGCCAAAACAGTCATGGGAATATATTTTGCAAAAGGAGAGGCAAATAATAAAATAAAAATTAAAAATAATGAATGAACAACTCCTGAAACAGGTGTTCTGCCACCTGATTTCACATTTACCACAGTCCTCATTGTTGCTCCTGCACCAGCAATACCACCAAAAAATCCTGAAAAAACATTTCCGATACCTTGTCCAATAAGTTCTTTATTTGGCTTATGAGTTGTTTTTGTAAGTGAATCTGAAACTAAAGAAGTTAAAAGAGAATCTACAGAACCTAAAATAGCAAGTGTTAATGCAAAAGGAATAATTTTCGTAAATTGTTCAATTGAAACTATTGGAAAATGAAAATTTGGCAAAGTAGTTGGAATTTCTCCTATCGTTCTAACATTCATGTCCAAGAATAGGCTTAATATGGTTACAAATATTAAAGCAAGCAAAGATGAAGGAATTAATTTTGTTAATTTATATGGAGTAAAAAACACAATCAGTAAAGTTATAATACCTAAAATAAGTGATTGAAAATTAAAATTTTGAATGTTCTTTATAATCTCTAAAACTGAACTAATGGTATCACCATGAATTTGTAATCCAAGTAAAGGATTTAATTGCAAAAGAATAATAATAACTCCGACACCACTCATAAAGCCTGATATAACAGGATAAGGAACATACTTCACCAATTTCCCTACTTTTAGTATACCAAAAATAATTTGGAAAACTCCCGCAAGAATTATTGACAAAAATATTAAATCATAATTACCAGGATTTGTAACAATAATAGAGGCCAAAACAACAGTCATTGGGCCCGTAGGACCAGAAATTTGGGGTTTTGTGCCACCAAAAATTGAAGCAAATAATCCTACAAAAATAGCGCCATATAAACCTGCTGCTGCACCAATACCACTTGCTACACCAAAAGCCAACGCCAAAGGTAAAGCAATTACCCCTGCAGTTATACCGCCAAACAAATCACCTTTAAAACGCTTTAAATGATTTTTATTAATTTGTATTGATAGCATCAATTTCAATTTTATCATAAAAATAAATTTGTTTGATTAAACTATAATTTATTGATATAATTAAGTATATTTGGTTGAATTAAAATGAAAAAGATAATAATATTTATTCTAATTTTGATATTTTCTGCACCGAAAGCTTTTTGTGCAGAGCAAAAGTATCAAATTATAAAACTAAATTTAAAAGAATCAATAGACTTAGCTAAAAAAAATAACATTGATATTAATGCCGATTTAATAAATATTAATATTGCCGGAAACAAAATAAAAGCTGCAAACAAATTTAAAAACCCCAGTTTAATGACATTTTATAATTTTGGTCAAGCCGGCAAAGGGAATCCTCAACAAATAGGGCTTTCACAAACAATTGAAATGGGGAAAAGAGCTTCAAGAAAAAATTTTGAAAAAGCAAATCGTATTCTGGTTAAAGATACCCATAATTATCAGTTGTTTAATTTAGAAATGAATGTTAGGGAAGCATATGTTAACCTGGTAGCTTCAAAAACTATTTTAAACATATTGGAAGAACAACAATCGTTACTTGAAGAATTATTAAAAGAGCTCAAAAGAACTAATAAAAATCCTGATGAAGAATCCATTTTAGAAATAATGCAAACGGAAATTGCTTTAAACGTTATTATTGCAAAAGTTAATACAGCAAAAGTTAACATAGAAAGTGCAAAATTAAATTATAATAAGGTTCTTAACTTAAAAGACGACAATGATTACATTGATTTTGACAGCAAGGATGAATCCATAATAGAACAAACTGATTTTATTTCTTTATTAACACCTGCAACCAATCAAAAAATACCTGCTTTTGAAGAAATAAAAAAACAGGCTTTTGAAAAAAGATTTGATATTCAGATTAAAAAGGATGAAATGGAAATTGCACAAAAAAATTTAGTTATGATTTTGAAACAAAAAATCCCGGATCTTGAGATTATTGGTGGATATTCTTTTCAAACAAATCACCAAACCGATGGCCAAGGTTATTTCTCAGGAGCATATGCCGGTTTGGGAATAACAAACATTCCTCTTTGGTATAACTATTCACCTGAAATAAAAAATGCAAAACTGGAATATGAACAAGCAAAATTAAAATATGAATCAACGCAAAATATTGCTGCTCATCAAATTGAAAGTACCTATAAAAAATTTCTTATGGCAAAAATTAATTTAAGCCATTATGATAAAAATATTATAAAGAAATCATATGAATTACTAAATATTTCTAAAAAAAGTTTTAAAACAGGAAAATCTACTTTAACAACCTTTATTTTAATTGAACAATCGCATATTGATGTTCAATTAAGTTATATTGATACTTTGCTAGAATATTATTATAGTTGGATTGATTTCTTACGGTCAATTAACTGCAATATATCAATTTTGGATTCACAATATTTGTAGATAATTTATTAAACATCTTCTCCCCAGTTAAATAACCACTGGAGCAATGTATTCTCTTTTTTTTTATTATAAAAATAATTCTAAAGAGGGGTGGAGATGAGCAAAAAACAACCATTTTTTATTGTTATACAAATATTAGTTCTGTTTTTTTGTTTTCATAATAGTTCGTTTGCTACAGAAAATACTGATTTAGCAAATGTATATCCGGATTATTCATGCGAATTTTGCGGAAAAGATAATTGTGAAAAATTTAACAGAAAGCTATTTGTGTTTAATTTAAAATTAAACAAGTACGTTCTGAGACCGATAAACATAGTCTGGGCATCCATTATGCCCAAATACGGAATGGATCGATTCCAAAATTTATACAATAATATTAATTACCCGACAAGACTCGCAGGATGCCTGCTACAAAAGGATTTTAAAGCTTCAAAACAAGAAACTCTAAGATTCATAACCAATACAACGATAGGTTTTGGCGGCCTTTTTGATCCTGCAAAAAACCGTTTTAATTTAGAACCCAGGCAAGAAGATATACCTCAAGTGCTTGCTTACTACAAAATTAAACCCGGACCTTATTTAGTTCTCCCGGTTGTTCAAGGTAATTTAAGAGATCTTTTTGGGAAACTCTTAAATTGTCCTCTTAGACCGACTTCATACGCAGGACCTTTTGGCGCTGCAGCAAACGCAATATTTACTATAA
The DNA here is from genome assembly GCA_964391675.1 of uncultured Muribaculaceae bacterium. Taxonomy (GTDB): domain Bacteria; phylum Cyanobacteriota; class Vampirovibrionia; order Gastranaerophilales; family Gastranaerophilaceae; genus CAYMMX01. Next base: position 257,469 of record CAYMMX010000001.1, read on the forward strand.
ATAATACAACTTATGCTCAACCTTGGATTAAAAAAGTAGATGAATCTTATGCCGATCCATATGAATTTGCAAAACAAATAGATGGGATATCTAAATATATTAAGGTTACAAATTTAGACAGAAAAGAAATTTTTGAAGAAAAAACAGCATCTCAAAACATAACAAAAATAAGCACATTAATAAAAACACCAAATATAACTTCTGATGTTAATTTAAATAATTACAATCCTCAGGGAGCAATTATTGATTCCTTAAGAACTGCTATGTTTGACAACCAAAAAACAAATAGCTCAATTTGGTCAGAAATGTCTGTTTGGAACAGGAATTTTAGTAAAAAACTAAAAACGGCATCTATTTCCATTACGTCAAACCAGAAAAAATATAAATATCGATATATATTGCAAAAGGATAAAAAATCTCCTCTAGCTGTTATTTATCCTTCTATAGGCGAAGGTATTATGAATGATAAATCAACAATCCTTGCTAAAATTTTATATGAACAGGGATATTCTGTAATAATTCAAGGAAGTGCTTTCAATTGGGAATTTATAAAAAGTATGCCAAAAGATTATAGACCCGGAATTCCTGCAGAAGATGCAAAATATTTAAGAAAAACTACTGCAAAAATAATTAATAATATTCAATCGAAAAAAGGGTATATTTTTGATGAAAAAATTATAGTAGGATGTTCTTTTGGAGCATTGACAGGACTCTTCGTCACAGCTCAAAATGGGGATAATAGCTTAAAAGAAGAAGATTTTTTAGAGATTTCCAACTGCATAGCAATTAACCCTCCGATAGAAATATTATTTGCAATGAAGCAGATAGACAACTATTCTCAGGAATGGAAAAATAATCCTGAAGATTTAAAATTTAAAACAGCACTAACAGCAGAAAAAATTTTACATATTTCAAACAGTATTTGTCAAAAAGAAATTAAAGACATGCCTGAAAAATTACCATTTACAGACGAAGAAGCAAAATTAATAATCGGTTTTATAATGAAACAAAAATTATATGATGTTGTTTTTGCTATTGAAGACTATAGCAGGAATAAAAAAACAGATTTAAATAAAACAATTAATAAAATGAGTTTTTATGATTATGCTCAAAAATACTTATTAGTTTCTGATATAAACACCTCACCTCAATTTAATTATGAAACAAGTCTATATAGCTTAAAAGATTTTCTTATAACAAGCAAAAATTATAAAATATATCACTCTTCTGATGATTATTTTATAAATCAGCAACAATTGGCATGGCTGAAAAATATAACAAATAATAATTCAATAATTTTCAGCAATGGTTCTCATTTAGGGTTTTTATACCGACCGGAATTTCTTATTCAATTTTTGAAAGACATTAAAAGAAAGAATTTAACAGAAGAAAATCGAATTAAAATATAAAAATACAAAACTTGCCTTTTCTAAAACATATGCTAGCATATTATTGAATTATTTTGTTGAGGGGAGGCATTATGAAAAAAATTGGTTTATTAGGTGGTATGAGTTGCGAATCAACTGTCGAATATTACAAAATAATTAATTCAGAAATCAGAAAAGCTCTTGGTGGCTGCTCTTCTGCTGAATTAATAATAGAAAGTTTTAATTTTAAAGAAATAGAAACACTTCAGTTTCAAGATAAATGGAATGAACTTGGTGAAAAATTAGGTTTAGCAGCCCAAAATCTTGAAAAATCCGGTGCTGAATATATTGTAATATGTACAAATCTGATGCATAAAGTAGCACCAATTGTTCAATCTTATATCTCTGTTCCGCTTATTCATATGGTAGACAGTGTTGCAAAAGAAATTCGAAAACAAAAAATTCAAACCGTCGGACTTTTAGGTACAATTTTTACAATGGAAGAAGATTTTTACACTAAAAAATTAGCACAAGATTATGATATAACAACAATTATTCCTGATTTCGAAGACAGGCAAGAAATAAGCAGAATTATCTACAAAGAACTGTGTCAGGGAATTATAACTGAAGAATCCAAACAAAAATATTTAGAAGTTATTGATAAAATGAAAAATAACGGGGCACAAGGTGTTATTCTTGGTTGCACTGAAATTCCTTTGCTTATACAAAAAGCAACTATTCCGGTATTTGATACTACAAAGATTCATGCCGAAAGTATTGTTGAAAAAATTTTAGAAGAAAATAAAGTTTTAATTGCCTGAATTTTTTATAAAATTATGCTAAAAAACTCTTAAATACCGATAATAAATTTTTATTTTATTATATAATAGCTTTATGACAAAAAAGAATATTTTATTTGTATTTGGAACACGCCCTGAGGTTATTAAGTTAGCTCCTGTTATTCTGGAGTTAAAAAAATATCCCGAAGATTATAATATAATTATTTGTAATACAGAACAGCAAAAAGAGCTATCTAATCAAACTCTTTCTTATTTTGGACTAAAAGCAGACATAAATCTTGACTGTATGAGAGAAAATCAGTCCCTTGCTGCTGTTCAATCAAGAATTCTTACAACTCTTGATAAAATATTTAACGAAAATAAAATAGATGCCACAATTGTTCAAGGTGATACAATTACTGTTTTAACAGGCTCTTTAGTAAGCTTTTATTATAAAATTCCTGTATTTCATGTTGAAGCCGGTTTACGCTCTTACGATATTTACGAACCATTTCCGGAAGAAGTTATGCGCCAAATGACAAGCAGAGTTGCACAACTTCATTTTTCACCTACTGAAACCAATAAAAAAGCTCTTTTAAGAGAAGATATTGATGAAAATAAAATTTCTGTTGTAGGAAATACTGTTATAGACGCTCTTTTCTGTTTATCGAATGAAACTATGGAAAAAGCAAAAAAATTCTTTGATTTTAAGATTGATTTGGAAAAACTTGTTTTAATTACAGTGCATAGAAGAGAAAATCATGGTGAGAGAATTGATAGAATTTTAAATGCTATCTCATATTTAGCTAAAAAGTATTCTGATCATACATTTATTTTGCCTGTTCATCCGAATCCAAATGTAAAAGATAAAGTTTATGCGGCACTAGATACATTTGACAATGTTCATTTATTACCGCCTTTAGACTATCCTAATTTAGTTTATTTAATGAAAAATGCAAAATTAATTCTTACAGACTCCGGAGGAATTCAGGAAGAAGCACCTTCTTTCGGTTGTCCAACACTTGTTATGCGTTATGAAACAGAACGTCAAGAAGGCATTGATGCCGGAGTTTCAATTCTTGTAGGAGCTGATTACGATAAAATCGTATCAGAAAGTATGCAAATTTTAAATAATGATAAAACAGAAACACGTTTAAAAGCACAAAATCCTTACGGAACAGGAGATTCTGCTTTAAAAATTGAACGATTAATAAGAGAATATTTTTGCTATAATTCAGGAATCTGCCGTTAATTTATTTTTTCTGTTAATGATTTAGCATTTATAAAGACAAAAGCAACTACAGCTAATAAAAAAAGTATAAAATTTAAAAGATTTTTTAATAGAGAATTTATAATCCTTTTTCTCATAAAACCACCTGTTTAACAGTCTATTACTCAATTTATTTAAAATAAAAAAGCGAAAGGCAAATTAAATTGCCTTTCGCAACGAAAATTATAAATTAACTTTCACCACTTTTTTTAATTCCTTTTCTGATTTTGGAAGGACTAATGTTAGAATTCCATCCTTATATTCAGCTTTTACTTTTTCGTGGTTAATTTTTTGAGGTAGTGACAACATTCTAAAAAAGCGTCCTATGCAAAATTCTGATCTATGAATTAAATCTTTTTCTTCATCATAATTTGCTTTACATTCGCCCATAATGTTAACTTGGTCTTCGCTTACTTCAATATTAATATCTTCTTTTTTCATGCCGGGAATCATAACTCTCATAAGCAAATTATCATTTCTTTCTATAAGTTCAACCGGCATGTTTATCATGCCTTCTTCACCGGCATATTGTTGATAAGAATTAAAAAATCTGTCAACAATATTTTCAACTTCATTAATAACTGAATCAGTTTTTCTATTTCTTAATAAATTTTGGTTTCTTACAATTAATCTGGTCATAATAATCCCCCTTTCAAAGCATACTTATAAACTTATATAGGATAAATATTTTCTATTATTATTTATAACCGTATTTTTAATATAAATTAAATTTTTTAATCAAAAATTAATACATATTAAAAAAATGTTAAAAACAAGGAATTATTAAAAAAATAATTTTATAATAATATGCTTTAAGTTTTTAATCTAAACTTATTCTCTTATTAAAATAATCAAATTTAAGGCTTATTAGTCGCTTTTAATCTTGCAATTGCACGAGCTAAAGCAACCTCTGCACGTTGAACATTCAATTCTGTCCCTTCTTTCTCTAAACGTTCTTCTGCGCGTTTTCTTGCTTCTTCTGCTCTTTCAACATCTATTTCTTCTGCTTTTTCTGCAACTTCTGTTAATATTGAAGCCTGATTATCTTTTAATTGAAATACTCCGCCCATAATTGTAAAATATTGGGGTTTTCCTTCTACAATAATTTTAGCAACACCAATTTCAAGTCCTGACATAAAAGGTATATGCCCCGGTAGAATTCCGAATTCTCCTTGAGTACCTTTTGCATAAATTTCATCAACATCGGAATCAAAAACAACTCTTTCATGAGTAGTAATCTTTAAATGTAATTTTCTTTCAGATCCTTGATTTTCTGACATTTTACATTCCTTTTGCTTTTTCTATAGCTTCTTCAATTGTTCCAACCATATAAAAAGCTTGTTCAGGTATGTTATCATGTTTTCCGTCAAGAATTTCTTTAAAGCCCTTCATAGAATCTTCTAATTTTACATATTTACCTGGAATACCGGAGAATTTTTCGGCAACAAAGAACGGTTGAGATAAAAATCTTTGAATTTTTCTTGCTCTGTTAACTGTTGCTTTATCTTCTTCTGATAATTCATCCATACCTAAAATTGCTATAATATCTTGCAATTCTTTGTATTTTTGTAATACTTCAAGAACTTTTTTAGTAACATTATAATGATCTTCACCAATAATATTAGGGTCTAACACTCTTGAATTAGAAGCCAAAGGATCAACTGCCGGGAAAATACCTAAAGATGCAATCTGTCTTGATAATACGGTAGATGCATCTAAGTGAGAGAATGTAGTAGCCGGAGCAGGGTCAGTCAAATCATCTGCAGGAACATAAATTGCCTGAACAGAAGTAATCGAACCATCTTTAGTCGATGTAATTCTTTCTTGCAATTCTCCCATTTCTGTCGCAAGAGTCGGTTGATACCCTACGGCAGAAGGCATACGTCCCAAGAGTGCTGAAACTTCTGAGCCGGCTTGAGTAAACCTGAATATATTATCAATAAACAATAAAACATCTTGTTTTGAAAAATCTCTAAAATACTCTGCAGCGGTTAATGCTGAAAGCCCAACTCTCATACGAGCTCCCGGAGGTTCGTTCATTTGTCCGTATATAAGAGCAACTTTATCAATAACTTCTGATTCTATCATTTCGTTATAAAGGTCATTACCTTCACGAGTTCTTTCACCAACACCCCCAAAGACTGAAACACCTGAATGTTCAAGTGCAATATTGTGGATTAATTCCATAATTAAGACTGTTTTTCCAACACCTGCGCCACCAAAAAGACCTATTTTCCCACCTTTTTGGTATGGTTGCAATAAATCAATTGCTTTGATTCCTGTTTCTAAGATTTCTATATCAGTATTTTGATCAATTAATTTAGGTGATTCTCTATGAATAGGTAAGTATTCTTCGGTCTCAACAGGACCTTTTTCATCAACAGGTTCACCTATTACATTTAAAATTCTTCCTAAAATAGGTTTTCCTACCGGGATTTTAATAGAATCTTTTGTATCAACAACCTTCATCCCTCTTCTTAAACCGTCAGTTGATGACATTGCAACCGTTCTAACTTTATTTGAACCTAACATTTGTTGAACTTCAACTGTTACAACAGTACCGTCATCTTTTGTGATTTTTAAAGCATTAAAAATTTCAGGCAATTCACCTTGTTGAAATTCTACATCAATAACCGGTCCTATAATTTCTGTTATTAGACCTTCGTTTTTAGTTAGTGTTTCCATACTTAATCCTCTTCTGTATATTCAGCCTGTTCTTTAGATAATATCACTATTACAGGCATGAGTCAAATAATTTACTCTCATCATACATCAAAAGTTTTTTTTTTCAATTTATTTAAAAATAACTCTTTTAATCTTCTTTTATTTTTTGGATTTTTGTTTCTTCTTTAATGATATTACCGGAAGGCGTTGTATAAATTATTTTTTTATACTCGGTTTCTCTTACTATATCAGATTTGTATTGATTTGGTATTAAGCTGTAAAAAATCAATGGGCTTATTGATAAAAAGAAAAAAATTACTATTATAATCCAAGAAGCTTTTGTCTTTATACTTTTATCTATGTGATTTGTTGTCGCCCATATTAAAGCTGCAACCCAAGCTATAAAAGACCAACCTAAAAAAGCATTTAAAATAGTTATCTGCAAAACATGGATATGTCTTCTTGTAATAGCAACAAACGAAGGAATAAAATAAATTGCCATAAAAATCAACATGAAAAACAGAAAAAATAATTTAAGCATATAATCCTCTTTATTAAATTTATCTCATGATAACAATTATACAATAAATTTAATTTTTCTTAATGTTACTAGCAAATTTTATTTTTACAGGTATTATATAAATTAAATCGTGTAAAATCATACTAGTTTGGATTTATGATATCTTTAATAGAAAAAGAAATAAATAATACTGATAAAATACTGAAACCTGATTTTAATCAGAAGACCGGTAGGGAATTGCTTGCATTTTATCTTCAATCAAAATTTAAACAAATTCTAGCCTACGATAGAAGATGTGAAACTCCCATTTTTATTGAAGTAAGACCTGATTTTATATCAAAATTTTCAAAAAGACTTATTAATAATCCAACCAAGCGTATATTAATAGGAATAACCGGTGAATCAGCTTGTGGAAAATCAACAATATGCCAACAAATTAAAGAAACTATAAAAACTTTTAATTTACCTGTCTCAATTATGAGTACAGATACTTATTTTAATGATATTTCAGAATTAATAAAAATCCATGGAGATTTTGATTCATTGCGTGATAACGGCTATGATATTGATTCACCGGAAAGCTTTCAGTTAGAATTGCTAAAAAAAGATTTAGAAGCTATTTGCCAAGGTGAAAACATATTAATGCCTCAATACTTAATAAATGGAACAGGTTGTTCCATCCCAAAATCTATTAATTTAAAGTCAGAAAAAATTATTGTTGCTGAAGGTATGGCAACTATGTATAAAGATGTTAAAGATATTTTTGACATAAAGATTTATATTGAAACAAATTGTAATGAAAGAGAACAAAGGTTTTTAAACAGGGCTGTTTTAAGAAATCAAGATGAAGAAAATGCGAAAAAACATTGGGAATATGTTAAAGTAGCAGGTAAAAAATATATTCAACCAATAAAAAATGAAGCTGACATGATTATATGCGGAAATGCTAATTTAGAATATTTTTCACAAATTATTAAATATGTCTATACAATTACCAACAATTTCCAAGGGGCATAAATATATAATAAGACAAGCCCTTGCCTTTGAATCTAATCTATAATAATCTCTTTTTCTTCTTTATATATTACATACCCTAGATTAGCTCCGGGTGGTTTTTTTAGGTTTTTTGCTTTAGTGTAAATTATACCAACTTTAGATGAATTTTTTGCACCGGAATATTCTTTTGCAAGTTTTGCGCATTCCAATAATATTTTATCCGTAACTTTTTGTCCTGCATCAATTTTTAAAAGGACATGAGAACCTGCACAGTTACGTGTATGAAACCATAAATCTTCATTTCTTGACAGTTTAGAAACTATATAATCATTTTGTTTATTATTCTTTCCGATATATATATTAAAATTATCTATTTTAACAGTAAGAAAATTATGTAAAGAATCTTTTTTTGCATGCTTTATATTTTTTATTTTAATATCACTTATTTCTTCATTTATTTCTATTAGGTCTTCAATATCATTTGCTGCTTCAATCGAATATAAAACTTGTTCTAAATATTTTTTCTCCTTTTGTAAATTTTCTATTATTTCTTGTGATTTAAAATTTGCTGTTTTAGCTTTATTGTATAGTTTATAAAACTGGTTTGCATTTTCTTTTAGTGTTTTTGTTTCGTCAAGCTCTATTTTTAAGGGTAAATTCGTTTCCCAATCTATTACTTCAATTTCATTAACAAAATCTTTTTTTTCAAATACATTTACTCCCATAATTAAATCAGCTTTTTTGCGATATAAATTTGCTTTTTCGACTGTAATAGACTGTTTAATGATTTTTTCTAATGATGTATTAACTTTTTTTAATTTAGAATTAACATTATTTGATAGCTTTGATTTAATTAATTTTATTTTCTCTTTTTCCTGACGTGGAGCAAAATAATTATCAATATTTTCATTAATCGAAATATCTCTATTTAAAATACTTGATAACCCAGTAATAATCTTGTTATTTTTTTGAGGCGGATAGGTATAAGGTAAACCTCCTATAATTTCTCTTACACTACTTTTTTCTGCTCCGATATTATGCATACAGCCTATAATTATATTAGTATCATAATTATATAAAATAACATTTGAATGCTTTCCCATTAATTCAATTACTAAACAAAGATAAATTTGTTCGCCTGTTTCATTGTAAGTTTCAAAATAAAATTCTAAAATTCTTTCGTTTTTAGGCTGACAAACTTTGGCTATTTTGGAATTTTCCAGATACTTTCTTAATAACATACAAAACATAGGCGGATTTTGAGGTATTTGTATGAATCTTTTTTTTTCTGTTTTTTCATTTATAAAGCATATATGAAAAAATTTAGGACTGATATTTACATAAAACTTTTTAGTTTCACCTAAATTTCGCATATGAAATATAAGATCTTGCCTTGTAGGTTGTTGAATTTTTTGAAGTCTTGCACCTTGTAAAAAATTTAAGTTTTCTTCCAGAAAAAACTTTAAGGTAATAAAATCAAAATTAGCCATTTTGGGATTCTGTCTCATTTATATTAACATCTTCAATAAGGCTTAACGGTTCATAAACGTTTATTTGTTCATCCTTGCCCTTAATAGAAATATTACCTACATCTAGCACAACTATTTTATCTTTTGCAGGCTCATATGTAGATTTAGAAATTAAAATGTCTTTATTATAAGTTGAACATGCTGATTCTAATCTTGAAGCTATATTAACAGCATCTCCCATCGCTGTATAATTCATAATTTTATCTGTTCCTGCAAGGCCTAAAACAGCTTCCCCTGTATTTATACCTATTTTTACATCAAATATAATTTTATCTTCTTTTGCGTTTTCTATTTTTAACTCATTAATTCTTTTTTTAATTTCAAGAGCTGTTTTTATTGCTTTGTATTCATCATCTTCTGAATCAACAAGGTCACCCCAATATGCCATAATACAATCACCGATAAATTTATCTACTGTTCCGTTATTCTCAAAAATTATATTTACAATTTCTTTAAATAAATCATTTAAATTACTTATTAATTTTTCAGGATCATATTTTTCACAAAGGTTTGAAAAATCTTTTACATCACAAAATAAAATAGTTATTCTCTTTTTTGTGTTTTTCAAAATCATTTTTTCAGGGTTTTTTATTACCGTTGAAAGAACTTTTGGAGAAACAAATTTGCCAAAAGTATTCATAAGAGAAGTTTTTCTGGTTATTTCTCTATAAAATCTGAAAGCAAAGACAACACCGGAAGTTAATGCAAGGTAATAAATAGGAACCACTATGGGTAACCATATTCTCGAATTTGGATTAACAAAAAGCCAAAAAGAAAATATTACATATAAAAGAATAAGGAAAACCCCGTTTATACAACCTACAAAAGCACTTTTTGAAACCAATACAATTGAACCTACAATTATGCAGGCCACAACAGTAATTAAAAACTGAGCAGGCTTTGATATATTTGAAATAAATTTTTTGTGAGTTTTTTTATTTATTTTTGTATCATTTATAAAATTATCTAATGCTATAGCATTAGCTTCGGGACTTACATATGAAGGATCTATAATAGAGCTTAAATCAATATTTTTTCCGGCAGCTGTTTTTCCTATTATTACAAGTTTATCTTTAAAAAATTCGGGTTTTAAATCATTTTTTGCACCTTTATTTAATAAAATTTTCGATATTGGAATATAGGAATAATTTTTCTCAATTCGTTTCCAAGTGAGGTTTAAGACTCCTTTATCATCAACAGGAATTATTCTGTCTTTGTATAAAATTTTATTACCGTCAATTATAATATCTTCTTCATCACCCATATATTTTAAAAATCCGGCAAAAGCTAAAGAAGGCATATAATAAGTTTTTCCGTTTTTTATTAATTTATAAATAGGCTGATTTTTTCTTATTGAATTATCTGCATCTAAAACTTTGTTCAAAATGCCCATTGTATTATATTCTGTATATATGTTATGCACAGGAGCATTGGTATAATAAGTAATACTATCATCTAATTTTTTATTATTTGTTATAACACTTAATGGTTGTGAAGTCGGTAAATAATCATTTTGTTCAATATGAATTTTATTAGCGTAAGAATCATCACTTATTTTAGGATTATCCAAATAAGTCCCCAGAACTATATTATTATATCTTCTTAATCCTTGAGCAAATCTCCTGTCATACCATGAATTTTCATTAAGATTTTCAAAAACCATATCAAACATAACAACTTTTGGATCACCGCTTTCGATAAAATCTAAGACTTCATTCCAAACATCCCTATGCCATGGCCACGGTCCTAAATCCGTCCTCGGAGTCTCCAGAAGTTTTTTTCTTGAATAATCATCAAGACCTATAATAACAATATCCTTATCTGCGTGGGGTATTTTTCCACCGGATATAATTTTTTGCGCAGCTAGCTTTGATCTAAAGTCATATAACATAAGCTCAAGATTTTCAAAAAAAGCCAAATTAGACAAAACTTTTTGAACAATTACAGCAAAAACTATAACACTAAAAATTATTAGAATATTTTTTTTCATACGGATATTATATCAAAAAAAGTAAAAATTAATAAATATTAATAAGTCTTTGTATTATTCTATTATCCTTGTAGGTTCATAAATTTCTATTTGTTCATCTCTGCCTTTTACAGATATTTTACCGGCTTCAATAACATTTATTTTATCTTTGGCATCTTCATAAGTTGATTTTGAAATTAATAAATCTCTGCCTAATTTTGAACAGTTTGATTCTAGCCTTGAAGCAACGTTAACAGCATCTCCCATTGCTGTGTAGCTCATAATTTTTTCTGAACCCGCCAAGCCTAAAAGAGCTTCTCCTGTGTTAATTCCCATTTTTACGTCAAAAAGAATTTTTCCGTCTTTTTCATTTTTTTTCGCAAGTTCCTGAACTTTTTGCTTAATTTCTAAAGCTGTTTTAACAGCCATAAAAGCATCATCTTCATGAGCTATCGGCTCTCCCCAATATGCCATTATACAATCACCGATAAATTTATCTACTGTTCCGTTATTTTCAAAAATTACATTAACCATTACATTAAATAATTCATTTAAATCATTTACCAACTGTTCAGGATTGCTTTTTTCAGAAATGGTTGTAAAGTTTTTCACGTCGCAAAACATAACTGTTATTCGTTTTTTTGTACTTTTTAAAACAAGATTATCTTGATTTTTCATTAGTGTAGTTAAAACTTTAGGAGAAACAAATTTACCAAACATATTCATTATTACGGCTTTTTTAGCTAATTCTTTCTGAAATCTATATGCAAAAATAATTGATGCAGTCATAATAAAATAATACATAGGAATAACAACAGGAATCCAGATTCTTAAATTCGGGTGTGCATATATCCACAGCGAAAAAACTAAAAATAAAACAATAAAACCAACACTGTTAATGAAACAAATTAAGGCATTTTTTGATATTAATCCGATAAAAGCTATAATTATACATAAAACAATCGTAAGAATTAAAGCATTTGCCTTTGACATTTTAGAAATTGTTTTTCTTATTTTATTATTTGTAGGATCAGAATCATTGATAAAATTATCAATTGCGACTGCATTTGACTCCGGACCTGCATAAGAAGGATTTACAGCACTTGAATGAATATCTGTACCGGCTTCGGTTCTTCCTATTATTACAATTTTATCTTTAAAATAAGAAGGATTTATAATTTTTGTTCCTTTTTGACTCAGAATAATTTTTGAAATAGAAATATAAGGATAGTCATGACCGGTTCCATGCCAGCTTATTATACTTTCCCCTTTTTCATTAATGGGGATAATTCTGTTTTTATAAACTAATTTGCCGTCTCTTACTGTTATTTTGCTATTTTCACCCATGTATTTTAAAAATCCTGCAAAAGAGAGTGATGGCATATAATAAATTTTTCCGTCTTTTATAAGTTTAAATATCGGTTGCGAATTTCTTATTACAGAATCTACATCAACAACTTTATTTACGACTCCCATTGTATTATGTGTAGTATAAATATTGTGAACAGGAGCATGAGAATAAAATGTTATTGAACTATCTGTATTATTATCTTTTATTTCAACATTAAGAGGTTTAGGAGAAGGTGTATAATTACTATTAGTAATTTTGCTTCCTTTTGGAAGTCTATCCACCAAATATTTAGGGTCATTTAATGATGTTGCTAAAACAACATTGTTATATTTTTTTAATTCCTGTGAAAATTTTATATCATTTTGGGGATTTTCATTCAACTCATTAAAAATAAGATCAAATAAAATGGCCTTGGGTTTACCTTTTTCTATAAAATTAACAACATCTGCCCAAACACTCCTTGGCCATGGGAATGAGCCCAATTTGAACTGAGGATAATTTGCCAATTCTTTTCTTGAATAATCATCTATAGAAACAATAACAATATTTTCATCCGCATGTTTAAATTTTTTGTTAAAAGGACCTGAATCCGTTGATATTTTTGCCCGTATATCAAATGTTATTAATTCAAGCTGATTAGTTAATCCGCTTAAAGAAATTATTCTTTCAAACAAAATAACCAGAAAAATTATTCCTGCAAACAATAAATATTTCTTCATTCTTATATTATATTTTTTAGTCTGTTAAAGGGCAATTATATTATTGTTTGTAACAAAGAATTTTAATAAAAATAAAAGGTTTAAAGATTTATCTACACTGAATTTGTTAACAATTGTAAAAATATATTCTCAAGATAATGATGTTTATAAGTCTTTAAGAGATTTTTTCGTTAAAACGGTTGGAGATAATGTCTCATCAATAAATGATGATAATAAACGGGTTGCGGCAAGAGTAAAATCTATTAAAGCATTGATGGGAAGTTCCTTTACACCAAAGACTTATACTGATGTTGGCTGTGGAAATGCAAAGATTACAGAAGGTATAGCAAAATTTTTTAATATCCCTAAAGATAAAGCAAACGGATTAGATGTTTTTTTATATCCCGCAAAAGATGTTGAAGTTTCAGTAAAAAATTTTGATGGGGTGAACCTTCCTCTTGAGAAACAATCTCAAGACTTAATTTCTTTATTTACTGTTTTCCATCATATCGAAAAACCATCAACATTATTAACAAATATAAGAGAAGCTTTGTCTTCAAAAGGCAAACTTGTAATTCGTGAGTTTAATGCAAAATCTTCCGAAGAAAAAAGATTTAATTTAATTATGGATGAAATGTTATATAAAGTTTATAATGATTATCCTAATGTACCAATTAGTGAGCATTATATTGAAAAAGAACAACTGAAAATAATGTTAACAAAGCTTGGTTTCAAGTGTGATAAAATAATGAATGACACAATGTCTGATACAAAAATATCAAAAAATCCTTATCAGCCATTTTATGCCGTATTTTCAAAAAATAATTAAATTACAAAGAAAATGCCATTAATGCTTTAACAGAACGAACCGTTTCTTTAACACTTTCATCTTCATTATTAGCCTCAGTTTCATTAAGTACTTTTAATGCTTCTGTTTTATCTTTTAAAGATAAAAGTTCGTTTATAGTGCTCATTGCAACATTTGTGCTCAAATCATTAATTCCTTTTCCGGAATTTTTAATAACAATCGATAAAGCTTCAGGAGTATTTCTGTTTATAAGAGCTTTTGATGTAAGTCTTCTTACCTCATCATCAGAACAATTTGTTCCTATATCTTCTAAAATATTTACTGCTTCTGCGCTTTGATCTCTTGATATTGATTCTATTATATTTTGTAATTTTTTATCCGAATTCATGCTAAAACCTCACTAACTCTGGCATCTGCCAATTCTTTAAACATGTTTCGTTTTTCAGAAAGACTTAATTTATCTAAATTTTTAGGAGAATAAATATTGTCATTTCTTTTTAAACCCATTGTAATAAATAAATTTGTACTATTTAAATAATTTATTGCTTTAGAAAAATTTTCATTTACTCTTGAAAAACTTTCGCTAAATTCTTTTCTTATATTTTTGGCAGAATCAATAATTGAATCGAATCTTCTGTTTATAGCAGAAGTCATATCACCGATAGAACCAACAATTGCACTTGAAAGCATTTTGCATTTATTTCCTGCTTTTGCTGCTAATTCTGCACCTTTAAATGCCATGCCGGCCTTGTTTTCTGTTTCAAAAACATCTGCACTAATTATATTTCCTTTAAAATTAACTCCAAAGGGATTTGTTTGAGAATTATTTGTCTCAATTTTATTTGCCGCAGATGTCTTAAAAATATTCTTAGAAATACTCTTAATTTCCATATATGCCTCTCTTCTACTTTAATTATATCTAACTCAACAGTATAAAATTAGCATAAGGGATTTTTCAAAAAATCCTCTTTTTAGAGGAGAAATTTAAAAAGATTTTACTAATATATTTTTTTATTTGTAAACTTCAACATACTTAGGATTAACCGCAAGCCATTTGAAGGATTGAGCAGATGTATCAGGAACATCCATAACAAAAGTTCCTCCCCAACGACCTCTGGCAAATCTTAAATAACCCTCGTCCGCAAGATTATTTAAAGCTTTTCTTATTGTATTTGGGCTCAAATCAAGCTCAACTGATAAATCCATAATCGAAGGCAATTTTGAACCAATTTGATAATTTTTTGCAATTAAAGCTTTTATGTGATTTTGTGTTTTTTCATAATTATAAAAAGCTGTCTCTTTTGCTGATGCAAATATAGTATTTTCTTTTTTATTTGATAAATTTTCTTGCCCGGGAATTTTTACTACTGTTGTTCCATAACGTCCTCTGTGTGCTAATAAAGTACCATTCTTTATCAAACTCTTAAGGGCATCATGAATTGTTTTTATACTTACTTTAAATTCTTCCGACAATTTTTCATGAGCAGGTAATTTATCTCCCACTTTAAGTTTTTTTGCTATATAATTTTCCAAATCTTTTTCTATTTGTTTAACCAAGGTTATACTGCTTGAAATTTCAGTATTAATTTTTGGATATAAGAAATTATTTGTTTTTACAACCCAGCTAACCTCATTCGATGATTTAGAATTGTGTTCTAAAATTCCCAAAGAACATAAATTTTCTAATGCAAGTCTTGTCGTATTGGGAGATGCACCTATAATATTAGCCAAAATTCTTGAAGAAGGAATCTTTTGCCCTGGTTTCATTTTTTTTTCAATTATATGTCTTTTAATTAAATTAGTACAAATATCTCTTTTTGAAGTTAGTTTTCTAATTGAAGGAGAATAATTTTTCCAATTTTTTATCATTGTTCCTATTCTTTGCTTAGATTCAACATATCCTCTATCTTCAATATATCTTAAGGCATTTTGAATTGTACCGACACTTACACCTAAATGATATGCAAAGTCTGCTTTTTGAGGTAATAGATCTGTTTCCTTTATTTTTTGCGCAACAAAATCTTTTTCAATCCACTCTATCATCCAATTTGCAATTACTAATGCCTTAGAATCAAAAATGTTTTTTAAGTCAGGAAACGGAATAGATATATCCTTTATATTTAATTTTTTTAACTTAGATTTATCTAACAATAAAAATTTATTTGCACCTTTCATAGGTTAACCTCAATACTTTCCAATTATACAGTTAGTATAAAAAAACAAGCAAGAAATTTTTTGTTATTTACATATTTAAAAAAGGCATATTATTTTGGTAAAACTACTTCAAGTAAAGGTTTTTGGGCTGTAAAACTCATATTTACATTTCTTAATTTTGCATTATTTTGATATTTATCTTTCCCAAAGGTCATAAAACTTTTTTATTAACAATAGGAGCAATTTTTTTAATATCATGATAAAGCTTGTTGTATTGATCGGGATATAAAGATTGAGCTCCGTCACAAAGAGCAGAATCGGGATCATGATGAACTTCGATAATTAACCCGTCACAACCTGCAGCAACAGAAGCTCTTGACATAGGCGCAACCTTGTCTCTTAAACCTGTCCCATGGCTCGGATCTATTAAAATAGGTAAATGACTTACTTTTTTAATAACAGGAATAGCTGATAAATCAAGAGTATTTCTTGTAACCCTTTCAAAAGTTCTAATCCCTCTTTCACAAAGCATAACTTCTCTGTTTCCACCGGACAGAATATATTCTGCAGACATTAATAATTCTTCAAAAGTAGCAGAAAGACCCCTTTTAACCATAACAGGTTTTCTTATTTGTCCTAGTTCTTTAAGTAAGTTAAAGTTTTGCATGTTTCTGGCACCTACTTGAAGAATATCAATATATTTTTCAAATAAAGGTATTTGAGAAATTTCCATAATTTCAGAAGTTACAGCCATTTTGTGCTTATCTGCAACGGCTCTTATTATTTCGAGACCTTCTTCACCTAGTCCTTGAAAAGCATAAGGAGAGGTTCTTGGTTTAAAAGCACCGCCTCGAAGAATTTTCACACCTGATTTTTTAAGAGCGGAGGCTGTTTTATCCATTTGTTCATAGCTTTCAACGGTACAAGGACCGGCTATAATACCCAGATTGTTACCGCCGAACTTAACACCGTTTACGGTAACAATAGTATCTTCGGGTTGAAAGACTCTGCTTGCAAGCTTGTAGCTGGAGGTTATACGGATAACTTCTTTTACACCCTCAAGAAGCTCGATTTCTCGAGGATCAATTACATTTCCTCCAACAGCACCTATTACAGTTTGAATTTCACCATAAATTATATGTGCCGCAAATCCTTTTTTCTCAACAAATATTTTTACATTTTCAATTTGTTTATTACTCGCACCAGGCGTCATTATTATAAGCATATACTTCCCCTTTTTATCTATTGTCTGTTTTTTATTATAAAACAGTGATTTTATAAGGGCTAATTGTAAATTTTTAGCTTTTTGCTATTTATTAATCAAAAAAGAAAACCATATTGTTTGCCAGAGAGAAAAGAATGCGGTTTTTATAAGTTTTGTTTTTTGTAAAGAGATAACTCCTGTTTCTCTTTGTTTGCATGGGATTTTTGTTTCATAAAATTTTATTTTTTTCTTTGCAATATATCCGCTTATAATTAAATTTGGAGAATAAGTAAATTCAGGTAATTGCTTGAATAAATGAATAAATGTTGTGCTTTTCATAAGCCTAAATGGACAATTTACATCCCAAATGCTTTTTCCCCAGAACATTATTGTAAAAATCCGTGAAAAAAAACTGACAATTTTTCTGGATAAAGATTGAACCCTTCCTTCTCTTATAGCGATTAAAAAATCATATTCATCTCGTTTTTGCCATAATTTTTTAAAATATTCGGGATCCATTTCGTTATCTGCATCAATTTGAAAAATCCAGTCATAATCATTAACCGTTTCTTTATATCCTTTTAAAATAGTTTGTCCGTGACCTGCATTAGGTTTGTTTTTTACAAAGATGTTTTTATTATTTTGGGCTATTTTTTCCAACAACAATTGGCTGTTATCTGTTGAACCATCATTATATACAAAGATTTTATAATCTATTTTTAAAGTTTCAAGTTCAAAAGCTAATTTATTGATAACTTTTTCTATTATTTCTTCTTCATTATAAACAGGAATTATTACAGCTAATTTTTCCATTAAGTATCCTCATTTTTAATACTTTTTTTTAAACAAAATTGTTCATATACAATAAAAGACGATAAAATAATCATCAGAATAGGGTTAATAATAATAGACAGGGAAAACCAAGTCGTAGTTGTAGGACTTAAGTTTGGATAATCTATTACAATGTATTTTGGAATTAATAATAATCCGAATAAAATTATATACACTAAATCAAATTTAGATTTGTTCTTTTCCTCTATAAAAAGCCATAGCGGCAAATATAGAAAAAGTAATTTATAATCATATGTTACATACGGGAGTAATAAAAAATTGCATATAAGCAAAGTTAATTGTTTCCAAAAAACCTTTTCTTTGCACACAAAAAATATTGTTAAAGCAGTTATAAACAAGCTTAAATATCCATAAATCTTTGTCAACAATACAGTAGAAATTATTGGTACAGTAGTTATTCTACATAAAATTAATTTCAATAACATAAAAAGAGATGATGCATAACTCATTCCAAAGTCCCTTACTTCTGACAAAGCGTAAGCTATTTTAAAGAGAGTTAAATTTCTCAATAAAGCTATAATTTGATTAAAAAAATCGCCCTTTAAAAGCATAAACCCGCCAATAACCAATATTATTGTCAAGATTATACTTAAAAAGAATTCTTTATATTTTTTCTTTAGCAAAAAGAAGATTAAAAATAAAAAGGGGAAGGGTTTAAAGGCATTTTCTACAGCCAGTAAAACAGCAGCTAGAAAATATCTTTCTGCTTTAAAAGCAAATACAAATAAACCTAGCAGCACAAATAAAATCATATCTGTATTTCCTTTATCAATAATATAAAGAAAAGGATATGACAATATTGTCAAAATAAAAATATTTTGCAAATTCTGAATTTTACTAAGATTCTTACAATAAAAGATTTTAAAATTCATATAAAAAAAATAAATCACGAATCCTGAAATATAAATCAAAAAAGATAAAAATATATTACTTATATGCGCAAAAGGGAAAAGAAATAAATATGCCAACGGAAAATATACAACCCATAAAGTCCACTGACTTTGAATATTATAAGGAAACAAATCTTTTGCATATGGCAATAGTTCTTTAAAATCACAAAAAGATCCAAAAGCAGGATATAAAAAGGAATAATGATGAGAGTCCATCTTAAAGTAAAAAGATGTAGTATAACAATAAATTACCCCAAAAACAAAACCAATTAAAATGATAAAAGATATAATTGTAATCTTATCAGATTTACTCATATAAAACCTTGTAATCTAAATAACTTTATTATAATATCACAAACATGGATATGCCTGTTTTAGCAATAGTAGTACCATGTTACAACGAAGAAGAAGTTTTAAAACAATCTTATTTTGAAATTTCTTCTGCTTTACAGTCTTTAATTGAACAACAAAAAATTTCTTCAAAAAGTTATATTTGTTTTGTTGATGATGGAAGCACCGATAAAAGTTGGGAAATAATCAAAAAAATTTCAAAATATAATGATGCAAAAGGTATTAAATTATCTAAAGATTTTGGGCATCAATCAGCACAACTTGCAGGATTGGTCGAAAATAATGCTGACATATACATAACAACAGACGCAGATTTACAAGATGATTTAAATACAATTTCCGAAATGATTGATAAATATAAGGAAGGTTTTGACATTGTATACGGGATAAGAAACAACAGAAAAGTAGATGGGTTTTTAAAAAGAACAACGGCAGAACTTTATTATAAAATATTGAAAATATTAAAAATAAACTCTTATTACAATCATGCAGATTTTAGATTAATGTCAAAAAAAATAGTTAATATATTGTCAGAATTGAAAGAAAGTAATCTTTATTTAAGGGGTCTTGTTCCTTCTTTAGGATTTAAATCTTGCTGCGTATATTATTCAAGAAAAAAGAGATTAGCTGGCAAATCAAAATTTAATTTTTCCTCCTGCTTAAGCTTTGCTCTTGAAGGACTTACGTCTTTTTCATCCGTTCTTCTACATTTAATAACTATTTTAGGAATTTCTTGTATATTTTTAAGTATAATTTTTGGCTTATATATTATAATGCTTTATTTTGCAGGAAAGGAATTGCCAAAATATTGGCAATTATTACTTTCAATATATTTCATAAGTTCAATACAGTTGACCTCATTAGGTATTATTGGTGAATATATAGGAAAAATTTATAAAGAAACAAAACAAAGACCTAAATTTATTGTTGAACAAAAAACCGAGTAATTTTACTTTGCTATTTTTTTTAATTTAAATTGTTCAAATATAATTAATCCCATAAAGCTTAAAATGATAACAGGATTTAAATAAACCGACAATATATGAAAACCGAAAAACCAAAAGAATTTTTTGGGAATAAGCAAAAGGCCAAATAAAATAGTATAAATTAAATCAAATTCGGTTTTTTCTTCTTGATTTATAAAAAGCCAAATCGGAATAAAAAGAAAAATAATTTTATAATCAAAAACAACATACGGGACAGTTAATGTATAAAGAGTTAATAAAGTTATTTTTTTCCAAAAAACCTTTTCTTTCCAAGTAAAAAAAACTGTTAAAGCAGTTAAAACAAAGCTTATAAAGCCGTAAACTTTAACCAGCAGATAAGTTGAAACAGATGACTTCATAGAAAAAATAAACAATTTTAATGCAAAAAACACGCTTGTACTGTTTGTTGTTCCATGTAAAGGATGATATAAAAATCTTTCACTTAAAATATCAAAATTTGTTTTTAAAATATTTATTTGTGACAAAATATCACCTTTTAATATAAAAAAACTTCCGGTAATTAATAAAAAAGTTATAAAAAGACTTAAAAATAGTTCTTTCCATTTTTTTTCAAACAAAAATAAAACAAGAAATATGCAGGAAAAAGGTTTTATAGCATTAATTAAAGCTAAAGCTACAGCGCTTATAATATATTTCTTTTTTATGAAAGCGAAAACAAAAACTGTCATAAAAAGGATTAAATACATATCAAAATTCCCTCTTTCAAGCAAATACAAAAAAGGATATGTCATAAAAGTAAGTATAAAAATGTTTTGAAAATTTTGTAATTTATTAAATTTTTTACATTTAAGAAATTTAAAATTTAAATAAGTAAAAAAACTTATAAACACTGATACAAATAAAAAATAAGAAAGTAAAATATTTTTTATCAAAGTAAAAGGAAATAAAAAAACATAAGCAAAAGGAAAATATATTATCCAAATGTTCGGTTTAGAAAGTGGGGCTAAATTTCTTGTTGCATCACTAACCCAAACAAAATCACTAAAAATCCATTCACGATATAACAAAAAAGTATTTAAAGGATCACCTAATCCCAAAACATTGGCACAAAAATAATGAAAAATAATAGCTACAAAAAACCCGACTAAAACAATATTTGATAACAAAATAATTTTATCTGATTTTTCCATATTATTCCTCGCTAAATAAATTCATTTGAGATTGATTTGAATTATATCCTAAATAACGCAAAGCTTCAGGAGAAATTTTTCTTCCCCTTGGTGTTCTTTGAATGAATCCTGACTGCAAAAGATAAGGTTCACATACATCTTCAAGAGTTCTTGCATCTTCGCCTAATGCGGCAGAAAGAGTTTCAATTCCTACAGGTCCTCCGTCAAATTTTTCAATAATAAGTTTTAAAAGGTTTCTGTCTGTATTATCAAGCCCCATTTCATCAATTTTTAAACAATCAAGAGCATCATTAGCAATTTCTTCCGTTATTTTTCCATCGTGTTTTACAAGAGAGTAATCCCCAACTCTTTTAATAAGCCTGTTTGCAATTCTTGGTGTTCCTCTGGAGCGTTTGGCAATAGCATTTGCTCCGCTCAATGTAATTTTTATTTCTAAAATGTCTGCGGTTCTTGTAACCACTTGAGATAATTCTTCATTTGTATAAAATTCAAGCCTGTGAATTATTCCAAATCTGTCTCTCAGTGGTCCTGACAAAGCTCCTGCTTTTGTCGTTGCTCCAATCAAAGTAAACTTGGGAACAGGAATTCTAAGAGTTTTGACTGTTTGCCCTTTACCTGTTGTCATATCAAGATAAAAATCTTCCATTGCCGGATACAAAATTTCTTCAGCAACTTTATTTAATCTGTGAATTTCATCAATAAACAGTATTTCACCGCCTTTTAAAGACATTAAAATTCCTATAATATCACGCGGTCGTTCAAGCGCTGGAGCAGAAGTTATTTTAATATCAACACCCATTTCATTTGCAATAACACCTGCAAGAGTTGTTTTTCCAAGCCCAGGAGGACCATAAAAAAGCAAATGATCAAGCGGTTGCTCTCTTTTTTTAGCAGCCTCTATAGATATTTTTAATGTATCTTTTAAGCCTGATTGCCCTATATAAGAATTAAAAGTTTTTGGTCGAATATTATTTTCAAAGCTTTTATCAAAATCAATTGATTCAGGTTTAATGTCAGAACATTTGTCGGAACATATCCCTTCATTATTAAAAAAATCATCATCAGAAACTATAGTCATGAAATTATTTTATCATATAAATTATTTCAGAGATAGAATTTATTTTGTTAAATGCAAGTAGTTTTTTGTTTTTGATACAATTATATAAGATTAATAATTTAAGGGGACAAAAATGAAATATTCTGAAAGACTAAACAAAATTCCTCCGTATTTGTTTGCGGAAATAGACAGAAAAATAGCTGAAGCAAAAGCAAAAGGGGTTGATGTTATAAGCCTGGGTATAGGTGATCCTGACACACCTACAATTCCGACTGTTGTAGAAGAAATGCACAAAGCCATTGATAATCCTGCGAATCATGATTATCCGTCTTATAACGGAAGTGAACAGTTTAGAAATGCATCTGTAAAATGGATGAAAGAACGCTTTAATGTTGATTTAAACGCAAATACTGAAATGCTTGCAAATATAGGGTCAAAAGAAGCTATAGCACACGTTTTCTTTGCTTTTGTTGACGAAGGAGATTACACATTAATTCCTGATCCCGGTTATCCTGTATACAAAAATGCAACTATTTTTGCGGGTGGAACTCCATATTCTATGCCACTTTTAGCAGAAAACAATTTTTTACCTGATTTTGATAAAATTCCTGAAGATATTGCTATAAAATCAAAATTAATGTTTTTAAACTATCCAAATAACCCTACGGGAGCTATTTGTGATTTAGATTTCTTTAAAAAAGCTGTTGATTTTTGTAAAAAATACAATATTTTGCTTTGTCATGATCAAGCATATTGCGAAATGACATATGACGGTTATATTGCACCTTCTGTTTTACAGATCGAAGGAGCAAAAGATATTGCTATTGAATTTTTCTCACATTCAAAATCATACAATATGACAGGATGGCGGGTAGGTTTTGTCTGTGGAAATGCTAATGCCATAAAAGCTTTAGGGACAATTAAAAACAACATTGACAGTGGAGTATTTAAAGCAATTCAACAAGCGGCATCAAAAGCTTATGAAGCACCAAAAGAACAAATCCAAAATTTAAACAAAATGTATAAGGAACGTAAAGACACCATGGAAGCAGGACTAAAAGAACTCGGATGGGATATTAAACCATCAAAAGCAACATTTTATTTGTGGCTTCCTGTTCCAAAAGGCTTTACATCAGAAGAATTTGTAGGGGTAATGTTAGATAAAGCAGGAGTTGTTGTTCCACCGGGAAATGGATACGGAACTTACGGAGAAGGTTATTTTAGAATTGCATTAACAAAAGATACCGAGATTCTAAAAAAGGTTATTTCAAGAATGAAAGAAGCAGGTATCTCATATAACATGGCGGTAACTGTCTAACAAAAAACAATTATTAACGGGCTTTATTTAAATAAATTTAAATAAAGCCCTTATAAATTTTCTATGATAGAATAATATTCATAATCAATTTATAACAGGGGGTTAAAAAATGAAAACTGTTGTTGTAACCGGAGCCACTTCAGGGATAGGGAATTTAATTGTAAAAGATTTTATTAACCAAGGTTACAGAGTTTTTGCCGGTTATAGAAATGTAAAATTAAAAAGAGAATTATCTCAAATATCCGAAAATATAATGCCTTTTTACATTGATATGTCAAAAAAGTGGTCTATTCCGGATGCGATAAAACTTATTTTAGAAAAATTAGAAGAAGATGAAAAAATAAATGTTCTTGTTAATGCGGCAGGATGTGTTGTTGCAGGGCCCATGGAGTGCTTAGATGTTGAAAAAATTAAATATCAATTTGAAGTTAATACATTTGCGCAACTGGAATTTACTCAAGGTCTTTTTGGAAAACTTGACGGGGGAAGAATAATTAATATAAGCTCTACCTCAAGTTTTGGTGTGTATCCCTTTATTGGCCCTTATTGTGCGTCCAAAAGATCCCTTGATATGATGTTTAACTGCATGGAGATTGAGTGCCAAGGATGCGTTAAAGTTATATCAGTTAAACCGGGGGTCATTAAGACACCACTTTGGGAAAAATCAATTGAAGAAAATCAAGAACATTTACAAGTAATTGAAAAATATGAAAAAGAATTGAATTTTCTAATGGAAAATGCAAAAAAAGCTTCTGAAAGAGGCTTAAACCCACAAAAAGTTTCAAATTTAGTTATGAAAATTGTGCAAATGGAAAAACCTAAATCGTCTTATGTAATCGGATTAGATGCAAAAATAGGTGAATTTTTATCACATCTTCCTCAAGATTGGTCGAATGCCATCATCAGCAAAATGCTTAAAAAAAAATATATGATTTAAAATAAAAAGTTTAATTACATTTTTAAAAATGATTCAATAAAACCGTCTAAATCACCGTCCATTACTGCATCAACATTTCCTATTTCATAATTTGTTCTGTGGTCTTTGACCATTTTATAAGGATGAAAAACATATGAGCGTATTTGAGAACCAAAATTTATATCAAAATTTTCTCCTTTTAGCTGCGCAAGTTTTTTTTCATGTTCTGCTTGTTTTAAAGCTAAAAGTTTTGAAGCAAGTATTTGCATTGCATTTTCTCTGTTTTGAAGTTGAGAACGCTCCTGTTGGCATTTAACAACAATACCTGTCGGTTTGTGATAAATTCTTACGGCAGTCTCTACTTTATTAACATTTTGTCCACCGGCACCTCCTGAGCGCATTGTTTCAAATTCGATTTCATCCGGAGGTATTGAAATTTTCTTTTCAAAATCTTCAATAATAGGAGAAACCTCGCATGATGCAAAGCTTGTTTGACGTTTACCATTTGCATTAAAAGGAGAAATTCTTACTAATCTGTGAACGCCCTTTTCTGCTTTTGCATAACCATAAGCATATTTCCCTATAATTTTAATAGTAGCTGATTTTATTCCTGCTTCATCTCCTTCTGATTTATCAAGCAGCTCGATTTTCCAGTTATGTCCTTCGGCCCAACGCATATACATTCTTAAAAGCATTTGAGCCCAATCCTGTGCATCGGTACCACCTGCACCGGCATTAACCGACAAGATAGCATTAGCTTCATCATATTCGTCTGATAGCATTTTTTGAATATCAAATTTATCTAATTCTTGTTCCAGTTTTTTTAAGTTTTCTTGAGTTTCTTCAAAAAACTCTTCATCTTGAAGTTCAATTGCGGTTGCAATATCTTCTAAGATAGTATTCCAATTTTCAAATATAGCTAAACTATCTTTTATTTCTCTTACCTGAGCACCTAAAGATGATGCTAATTGCTGATTTGACCAAACATCAGGCATTTGAAGCTGTTTTTCAAGTTCTTCAAGTTCAATTTTTAATTTTTTGGGGTCAAAGATATTCCTGTGCTTTTTGCACACGAACCTTTAAATTATTAAATTGCTGTTTTAATTCAATATCCATACTTTTATAATATAAAAAATTCTTTTGACAGTCAAATATAGATTTATTAAAAAATTTAAACTAAATAGCAAAAAAAGTTTTGAGCTGTTTTCATTACAATATGTATATTACAAAAATAGCAAATAATTTATATCAAGGAAGCCGACTTAATTTGGAAGCATTAAAAAAACTTAAAAATGATGGAGTTACAACAATTTTTGATGTTGGTTCTTCTCGTTTGCGCGATAAACCAACAAAAATAAAAGAAAAGTTTTTTTGTTTTATGTTAGGACTTAAATATAAAGAAAAACCTTCAACATTAGTAGGTAAATTCCCGGATAAAGATTATTTTATTACTTTGGCATCAGAAGTTAAAAACAACAATGGAGCAAGTTTTATTCATTGCAGAAGCGGCTTGCACAGAACTAATTTTGCAATTCAAGCCGTTGAAATTATAAATGCTCATAAATCAATTCATTCAGCAATAAAAGATATTAAAGAGAGAAATTATTTCACATTTAAAAAAAATACTTTATTTAAAATAAAAAACTTTTTAGGCCTTATTTCAACACAAAAAGTTCAATTAAATCTTTGTAAAAGATTAGAAGCTTTTCAAAAAATGTTTTCAGAATAAAATAAAAGAATTATTTTTTGCCTTTATCGGCAAATTCACTGTCTAAACGTAAGAAAACAGGCTTGATTTCTTCTTGTGAAATTAATTTTCCAACTTTAATATTATTCAAATCTAAATCATCAACTTTAGTGTTTATATCAAATTTTAACTGACATGCAATTTCTTTTGCAATATTAGGGCAGAAAGGATAAATAAGAGAAGAAACAATACACATAATTTCAAGAACATTCACCAAAACCTGAGCACATTCTTCCATCTTTTCTTCTTTAGCAAGTGTCCAAGGCGCATTATCCGCAACATATTTATTAGTTAAATTAACAAGAGAAATAATTTCTTGTCCTGCTTCTTGAATAGCAAAACTATCAAAACATTCTTTTACTTTTTTGACGGTTTCAAGTGGATTTATAGGACAATTAGCGAAAGACACATTTACTTGCCCGTCAAAATATTTAACCAGCATTGATAGTGTTCTGTTCAATAAATTTCCCATATTATTTGCTAAATCAGCATTAACTTTTTCTTTAAAATCATCGTCCGAATAATTTCCGTCTTTTCCTAAAGGTGCTGCTGTTGCCATGTAATAACGGAAAGCATCAGGAATTTCAAGCCCCCACGCATTTAAAATATCAACCGGCGAAATAACATTACCTAAAGTTTTTGACATTTTCTCCTGATTTATATTTATAAATCCGTGTACAAAAAGTTGTTTTGGTAAAGGTTCACCTAAAGCTAACAAAATTGATGTCCAATATATGCTATGAAATTTTAAAATATCTTTTCCGATAACATTTATTCCCGGCCAATATTTTTTATATTTTTCTTGAGGATTTTGGATATCATACCCTAAAGCTGTTATATAATTGGAAAGAGCATCTATCCATACATATATAATTTGTTCATCATCTCCAAGTACGGGAATTCCCCATGAAACATTTGCTTTTGCACGTGAGACAGAAATGTCTTCTATATTTTCCAGTTGGTTTAAAACCTCAGTTGCCCTGAAGGATGGAACGATAAAGTCAGGATTTTCTTTAATATGTTCTATAATCGCATCTTTATACTTAGTTAGTCTAAAGAAATAGTTTTCTTCACTTACTTGTTCAGGTTTTTTCATATGAACAGGACACAAACCATCTTGCGTTAAGTCTTTTTCATTCAAAAAACCTTCACAGCCACTGCAATAAAGGCCGGTATAAGAATGTTTATAAATATCGCCTTGATCTTTTAATTTTTGGAATATTTTTTGAACAGTTTTTTTATGATAATCATCCGTTGTTCTTATAAATTGATTATAATTAACCTCTAAAACTTTCCATGCTTCTTTAAATTTTAAACTATGATTATCGCACATTTCTAGAGGAGTAATGTTTTTTTCTGCTGCGGTTTTTTGAATTTTAATCCCATGTTCGTCCGTTCCTGTAAGAAAATATATATCATCACAACGTTGTTTAAAATGCCTTACAATTACATCACAAAGTATTTTTTCATAGGCATGACCAATATGCGGAACACCGTTAACGTAATCTATAGCCGTTGTTAAATAAAATTTTTCCATACGAAAATTATAGCAGGTAAAGTTAAAAATAAAAGAGGGTGTGCTATAAAAGCTTTTTAAGTATAATTAAACGTTTTTCAAATGTTCAATTAAAGCCTTTAATCCAAGTTTATAACTGTTTTTACCAAAACCTGAAATTTGTCCAACACAAACAGGAGCTATTAAAGATTTTTGTCTAAATTCCTCTCTGGCATGTATGTTTGTCAGATGAATTTCAACACAAGGCAAGCTTACGGCACAAATAGCATCTCTTATTGCAACACTTGTATGTGTATAACCCCCGGGATTAATTACAATTCCATTAAAATTGTTTAATGCCTGCTGAATTTTATCAATAATTTCTCCTTCAGAATTACTTTGAAAAGTTTCAATATCAACTCCTAATTCAAAAGAATAAGCATATAACTCTTTTTCAATATCAGAAAGAGAGGTATAACCGTATTTTTGGGGTTCTCTAATCCCTAACATATTTAAATTTGGACCATTTATTACTAAAATTTTCATTTTCTCACCTAAAATTTAATTTATTTCAATTGTTTATATTATTATAATATAAATTTTTTATGATAGAATAAAAAAGTTAATAAAAGCATGAGGTGCATAATGGCTGAAAGACGTTGGTACGATAAAGATCCTATTCTAAAAGAAGCTCTTGAACTGCTAAAAATGTCATGTGATGACACAAAAAGTTCTGCTGCCGGATTTATTTTACAACTTCAAGAACAAGTAGCGGGTGAAGTTATTGAACATGTTTATGACATTATGAGTGAATATTCGGGTAAAGGAAACAGATGGTATGATAAAGATCCTGTGGTTATGAAAGCCATTGAACTTTTAAGAGTTGCACCTAAAAAAACCCAAAGAAAAGCTGCTTTAAAACTTTTGCTTGCACTTGAAGAACAAAGTTTTGAAAATATGGATCTTAAATTAGAAGAATGATGACCAATCTTAATGATACACAAAATTTAAAAGACACAAGAGGGATAGACATTCAGAAAGTAGGTATTAAAAACCTTGAAATGCCTCTTACAATTCAGAGAAAGAATGAATCTAATCAGGTTGTTAACGTTAAAGTCAGAGTAAATGTATCATTGCCAAAACATTATAAAGGGACTCACATGTCTCGTTTTATTGAAGTTTTAAGCACCTGGAAAAATAAAAATTTGCTTGGAATAGATATTAAGGGGTGTCTGACTTCTATTATTAAAAAATTAAACGCTCAAAGCGGAGAATTAGAATTTCAATTTAAATATTTTATTGATAAAAAATCACCGGTAACAAGATTATCTTCTCCTATGAGTTATGACTGCATGTTTGAAGGTATCATGTCTAACCCAGGTGGAAAAAATGAAAATTATAAATTTATACTGGGGGTAAAAGTCCCACTTACAACTCTTTGTCCTTGTTCAAAAGAAATATCAGAATGCGGAGCGCATAATCAAAGAGCAATTGTAAGTGTTCGTGTTTCTTATGATGAAAATAGTCATATCTGGATAGAAGATTTGGTAAAACTTGTAGAGAAATGCGGATCTTGCGAAATTTACCCGCTTTTAAAAAGACCTGATGAAAAATTTGTAACAGAAAAAGCTTACTCTAATCCTAAATTTGTTGAAGATATTCTTAGAGATGTTGTTTTAACCTTAAGAGAAAACAAACTGATTAATTCTTTTGAAGTTGAATGTGAAGCTTTTGAAAGTATCCACAATCATTCCGCATGGGCATATCAATCAGAATAATTAAACTATATAATCTTTTGCGTTATAAATGTCTGCTCTATTCGCATTTCTTACAGTGTTCATTCTTCTTAAAAGACGCTGTGTTTCAGATGTTTCTGTATATATAGAATTAATTTCTATTTCTTTACCCAGCTTTGCTGAAGGATTTAATAAATCAGGGACTTGTTTTTTTATAACATCTGCACATTTACCTATAACGCCCATTATGCCTTTATTAAAAACTTCCGGACCAACTATAGATTCACAAGCACTATAAACAGCTTGAGAATTTTTACTTAAATCTTTACCCTCTATAATTTGTTTAGCAATTTTTGTGGGAATTTTAGCTCCAAAATTCGGCTGATTATTATTTAAACTAATCATATTAACTTTTAAAAACATATTTAACTCCTTTCGTAAAACAGGAAACCTCTTAAAAAAAAGTTTTTGCTAATTTATTTCTTTTTTGTTACAAAGAATCACTTAAAAATCAATGACTTAATTGATTGATATTTATTAAAAAAGAATTATAATTTATGATATGAAAAAGATTCTGGTAATAATTATATCTTTGTTTTTATTCTATCCGCAGGCAAATGCTTTTTCCCTTAAAAAAAAGCCTAAAATTTCTATTCCTGAAGGTAGCGGATATGTTGGAACTTTGCCAAACATAGAAGAAAGATTCAAACAAAGTGAGTCTCAGGAATCTATACCTTCATTTGAATATAAAGACGGCTTCAATGATCCTAATTCTATTAAACCTGCCCCTAGAGATAATCCCGCATTTATAAATATTATTATGAAAAAAGATAAAACCTCTCAGTATGTTAACGATTTAAATGAATTAATTTCAATAATAGAAGATTTACAAACATCTATAGAAGAAAAAAATAACATACAGTTATTTAATGCCAAATCTTATTATTTAAAAGAAAATGTGGAATATTTCCGTGATAAATATAAAGATAGAGCAGAAGAAAGTTTTTTATCTTTTAAGAAAGTTATGCAATTAAATTCTCAAGTGCAGGCTGTGTCTCAACTTAGAAGAGAAAGTGAAGTTTATAGTCCCTATGTTACTCTTGCAGGAAATGGCAATATGTTTTCTCAAAATAATATCGACAACCAGTTAGATTTTTTACTTAAAAATATAAAAAAAACTTTGGTTGTACTAAAAGAAACAAAATAATAATTTGACTTCTTTTAACCTAAATTTTATAATTTTATTAAGAGCTTTTTATATCATGTTAATTAAAAAAATATACTTAAAAACAAGAGTTTTTCTTTATTCGAAAAGAAAAATAATTAATAAAATTACTGTATATGCAATGATTTTTATTTTGTTGTATTTATTGCTGAATTCTTTTATATTAACAAAAGTAATTATAAATTTAGCAAATCAGGATAAAGCCAATCAAAAATACAATAATGCCCTGTTTCTTTATAATATAGCTTATTCATACTATGGCTTAAATCATTTTTCAGATGAAAATAAAAAAATATATTTAAAACTTCCCTACGAAATATCTTTTTGTGAATACAAAAATAACAGAAAAAAAGAATCTGAAGAGATCCTATCCAAAGCCTCTTCAAGAATTCAAAAACAATATGGTTACTATTCAAAAGAAAATGCTAAATTTAAAAGAAAATTCCTAATAAAATATTACCTTTTGACAAATAATCCCAAAGCCGCCAAGGGTGAGTTATTTAGTTTGTTCGGAATTTATCAGAAAGTTGATTTCGATCAAAACGTTCGTGCAGATTTACTTCGTATTGCAGGAGATACTTTTTTTCAGCAAAAAGATCCGTTGAGAGCTATCTTTTTCTATGAAAAAGCCTATAGTATTATTTCAAAACAACAAAAAATCGATTACGAAATTTATACAAACATAATTAATAGAATATGCGAATATGAAATTAAAGAAAAAAGAACAGATAATGCTATTCAAACTTATAAAAATACATTAACTTTTTTACAAAAAACCAATAATATTAATAATGAATCAATACCTGTAATTATGATAAACTTAGCTGCGCTATATAGTAAAAGGGAAGAAACAACAAAAGAAGCTATACAATATTATGAAGAAGCTATTAAACAAATTGAAAAATTACCTAAAAGTTCTTCTTTAAAACCAAATTTATACGAGTATTATTCTGATTTAAAAAGTTTATATATTAAAAATAATCAACCCCATAAAGCTTCAAAAATTGATGTTGAACTTGCTAGAAGAAGAAGATTTGCCTTTTTATACTAATTTTTAATCTTGATTTTTATATAAAAATCATTAATAAAGACTTATAATTACCGGTTATTTAGAGGATTTTTAATATTAAAATTAAATCCTCGCATATTTATTACGATAAAAATAAGTAAAAGGTAAGGGCTAAAAATGTTTTCAGGAATGATTCAAAATTTATTAAATTCAAGCGGACAACAAGCAGCACAACAAAGAGCTGTACAATTAAACAACTATGTAAATAAAACTGCAAACAGCGTCTCTTCAAATGTATATATTCCTGCTCAAAATTTAACAACAGTTAAACCTTTTGAAGAAGTATTAAAATCAAGCGCAAAATCACAATTTGGCTCCCTTTTAGCTAATCAGGCGACTACAGAAGTTGATGCTGAAATATCAACACAACCCCTGCTTAGAGATTATACTCAAAACTCCAAACCCCAATTACTTAATATGATTTCACAAATTTCAAAAAAACATGGTGTGGATGAAAAACTTGTTAAAGCGGTTATAAAACAAGAATCAGGATTTAATACTAAAGCAACTTCTCATTGCGGGGCAATGGGATTAATGCAATTAATGCCGGGTACGGCAAAAACTTTGGGAGTCACAGACCCATACAACCCTGTTCAAAATGTAGACGGCGGAGTAAGACATTTAAAATGGCTATTAAGCAAATATAACGGAAATGTTATTCTAGCTCTAGCCGCCTATAATGCAGGTTCCGGAGCTGTGGACAAATATGATGGAATTCCTCCATATGCGGAAACTCAAAATTATGTAAAAAAGATTTTAGCAAATTATTTAGGTTAGCAAATTTTTATTTTTCATGTTTTGTATAAATATGAAAATTAATAACTACAATCAAAATATTAATTTTAAAAGCACAAGAATCTGTACTGCTAATCTTTTTAAGCTTAAAAGCGGAGAAAAAAGGAATTTTGAACAGGTTTTTATTACAATGTTAAGTGACAAAAGTAATGAAGATTGTAAAACAGTTAAAAAACTTAGGGAATATTGGTTAAAAAAAGCAGAAAAATTAAATTTTGAAAGCAAAGAACTTCTTAAAGAACTTGCTATCGGAATATGTGATAATTTTATCAAACTAAATGATTTTTCTAAAGTTCCCAATTCTTTAAATATTGACGGGAAACAACAAAGAATTTTTCTTGCAATTGAAAAACCCGGAAATTCTCCATTAGAAAAAAGAATTTTGGGTTTTACAAAATTACGCGATTCCTTTCAAGATGAAAAGAAAATTGAAGGTTCTTTTATTGTTGTTAGTCCCCTAGAAGTAAAACAAAATTTAAAGAGGAATTTCAGCGGAATAGGTGAAACTCTTTTTTTAAAAAGCATACAAATAGCTAAGTGTAACGGTTTTGATAAATTTGGATGGTCATCTGACAATAATCCTTATTATTTTCATCTTTTAAATCAAGCTCAAATAAATATTAATGAGATTTTTGACGGTTATCGTTATTTTAGATTGCCCGAAAAATATTTTGATTATTTTCTTAAATCTTACGACAAAAAATATAATACAAATTTTTCGTCAAATATTATTGAACAGGAATTATCAAAAATTCATCCACAAAAATATTATTGTGACTAAATGTTTTAATCTTTTACAAATTGATATAAAAATAAAAAATATTAATATTTAAGCCTTAAGCATAATTCCTTTTTTATATTTAATACATATAATGTAAATATGACTGTTTTAGATGTTAAAAACTTAAATCTTGGGTTTGATACAGAATTTGGATTCAAACAAGCACTGTTTGATGTCTGTTTTTCTCTTGAAAAAGGGAAAATTCATGCTCTTGTAGGTGAATCCGGCTGCGGTAAAACAATAAGCGCAATGAGCATTTTAAATCTTTTGCCAAAAACAGCAAAAATAAAAAGCGGAAATATAAATTTCAATAATCAAAACATACTGGATTTAAAATCAAAAGAAATGGAAAAAATAAGAGGTTCAAAAATAGCTTTAATCCCTCAAGATCCAATGACTTCTTTAAATCCTTTATATACAATAGGAAACCAACTTCTTGAAGTAATAAAAAAGCATCAAAATATTAAAGGAAAAGAAGCAGAACAAAAGGCTATAAAAGCCTTGGAAATGGTTCAAATACCATCTGCAAAAGAAAGACTAAACACCTATCCTCACGAATTTTCCGGTGGAATGAAACAGCGTGCGATAATAGCAATGGCACTTGCCTGCAATGCTGAAATAATTATAGCGGATGAACCTACAACAGCACTTGATGTAACTATTCAAGCACAAATTATGGATATTTTAGCAACAATTAAAAATCAAACAGGGACCTCCATTTTGTTAATTACACATGATTTAGCTTTAGTGCAAGATTATGCAGATAAAATTTCTGTTATGTATTCAGGAAAAATTGTCGAATCTGCGCCAACAAATGATTTTTTTAAAAACACAAACCATCCCTATTCAAAAGCATTGCTTAAATCTCTACCTTCTACTCACTATAATAAAGAAGAAAAACTTGCAATAATCAATGGTCAACCACCTTCAATTCAACAACAAATTACTGGCTGCAAGTTTCACCCCAGATGTCAATATGCCATGCCCGTTTGTTCAAAAGAAATTCCTGAATATAAAGAGCTTAAAGAAAAACATTTTAGTGCTTGTCATTTAAATTAATTTTATTTAATATTAAATTCCTTTTTTATAATTTTTTCTTGTTCCTCCAGCTTTAGTTCAGCTATCTTAATCTTTTCTTCTTGTTCTTCAATAATAGTTGATAATTTAATTTTTTCATTTATTATCTGTTTTTCTGTTTTTTCAAAATCTTTTATTTTTTTTAATGCTTTTTTAAATTTATCTGATGTTATTATGTCTGCCTCTTTATTAAGTTTATCAAAATTATTAATTAAATCTTCATCTGTTTTAGCGTTGGAAAAAACTTTATTAATATCATTTTCATCAATATATAAATTTTTAAATTTCTCTGCAATTAGCTGATATACCTTTTTTGCAGCTTTTTTTACATTATCATAACTAGCAAAAAGCTGCTCAGAGAAATTTTTTTCCCACTCCATTTTTTTTATATAAAGAACAGTGCTTCCAAAAAGTTCATGGTTTTGATTTGTTATTTCCTTTACGGGGAATAGAAATTTATCAAAATGACCTTTTTTAAAAACTTCATCAGGCATAATTTTTGCACTAAAAGTTACATTGTTCTTTTTTTGTTTTTGCTTATTAATTTGGGAATCATTTATTGATAAAATTTGCATCTTTACACTCATTTTTTTATTTAAACATAAAAAACCCGAAAATAAAAAAGTTGCTATTTTAATTTAAAATTTTTTAATAATGTTTTTTAATTGCTTAATAAAGCTTTATCCAGCATTTCTTTATAAAATTCAACATTAATATTTAATTTTTTCCCTATTTCTAAAAGAATAGATATAAATTTTTTATCGGAAGCGCTACTTTTTTTATTTATATTTTCAATAATTTCATCAAATTCATGAAAAATTTTATTAAAAAATATATTTTGTGCTTCTGCAATATCAACATTCAATTCCAGTTTTTCAATATTATCAAAAAGTTCAAGAATTATTTCTGCTTGTTGGATTTCGAAACTTTGAACAAGTCTTGAAATATTCTGTGAAATTTTTTGACTGAAAACTCTATTTGTAGGCGTTTTATCTATTTCAATACCGATTTTTTTAGTTTCATAATTTATATCTATTGCTTGTTGAATAATATTATTATCCAAAAATCCGCTTGAATTAATTATTAAATCATTAAATTGCTTGCTTAAAGTATATCCTGCCGAGATTTTAAATTCATCCGGAATACTTAAACCAAGACCTTGCATATGATAAATGGAACTTTTACCTTCACTATACATTTCTTGATACGTTTGTGCGAATTTTTGCATTTTACCTTGAAGCATTGTTTGAAGAATCTTTCTTCTTTCTTCAATAAAAATATCTTTGAGGGTAAAATATTCTCTGCCAAAATATTCATCTAAAGCCCTTATAATTTCTGTAAGAGGGTTAATCATAAATATTCTGAATAATTCTTTTTGAATATTTGTATATTCATTTTCATCACTAAATTCTTTTATAGTGCAATGGAAATCACCACCCGAATACTGTACCAATGCAAACATTAAATTTGATTTGTTTAAGGTAACTTTAGATTGAATTTCTATATGTCCGATAATAAAATTTGATGTTCCTTTTTGAACTTTTTTATAAGAATGTTTTTTTATTTTATAACAATAAATGTCCTCTTCTTCTTCATAGTGCCTATAAAGAGAACTGACAGCCCATAAGCTTGCTATTTGTTTCATTGTAACAATAGAAGGTTTTACAAATTTTTCAAAAATATCTTTTCCTGTTCCAAATTCGGCAAAATTACTTTTTGCTTCATCAAGAATTTCTAAAAAATGTTTTTCCAAATCCTTTTTGCTGAAATTTTGTGCCAATTGCATTGCTCTTGCTGCATACTTCATAATTTGAGTAGTTTCAATGCCTGAAATTTCTGAGAAAAACCAACCGCAACTTGTATACATTAACATTGATTGACGCTGGATTTCAAGTAATTCCATAGCCTTTACTTTTTTATCTTCTGATAACTCTTTTAATAAATTTTCTTTTTGGAATTTTTTAATGGTTAGTTCGCTTCTGTCTAAGATAACATCAATATAATTATTTCTTGCTGTCCAAGGGTTTTTAAAATAATTTTTGCTTTCTTTTTCATAAATAAGAATTAATTCATTTCTTAAGTAGTCGAGTGCTTCTCTTAAAGGCTTTCTCCATTTTTGATTCCAACCTGGGTGTCCGCCTGTTGAACATCCGCAATCTTCTTTCCATCTGCCAACTCCATGAAAACAACTCCACGAAGATGACTGTTTTATATCAACTTCAACTTCCGGAGGATGTTTTTCCAGATATTGAGCATAATTTACAATTGTAAAACCTTCTTCTTTTGCACGAACTTTTAAAACATAGGAAAGCGCCATATCCCCGAATTTTGTGTGGTGTCCATAACTTTCCCCATCAGTTGCAATATTAACCAGTTGTGTAAAATGACGAGAATTTGATACTCCTTCTTTTAATCTTCTGATAAACTTATTTCCGTCTTTTAAAATTTCATCAAAAGCAACCGACTTTGAAATAGCACCATCATAAAAAAATAAATCAATATATTTGCCCGGTGCAGATTTAATATAATATCTGTAAGCTCTTGCAGGATCAATGTTTCCCCAACTGACATCTATCCATTCTTTATCAGTTATTTTTTTAAATTTTAATGCTTGATATGGCGATAAAATAGTAAATTTAATATCATTTTCAACCAAAACCCTTAAAGTATCATCATCAACAGCTGTTTCTGCAAGCCACATTCCTTCAGGAGTTCTTCCAAACCTTGTTTCAAAATCTTTTATTCCCCATATAACCTGTGTTTGTTTATCTCTTTCATTTGCAAGAGGCATTATCATATGATTATAAACTTGCGCAATAGCATTTCCATGCCCATCGTGCTCTCCAACACTTTCGATATCAGCTTTTATTACACGTTCATATGCTAAAGGCGCATTTTCTTCCATCCAGGAAAGAAGTGTGGGACCAAAATTAAAACTCATTAATGAATAATTATTTACAACATCTAAAATTTTATTTTTATTATCTACAATTTTCGAAACAGAATTAGGATTATAACACTCTCCGTTAATTCTTTCGTTCCAGTCATGAAAAGGAGAAGCGCTATCTTGCAATTCAATAGATTCAAGCCATGGATTTTCTCTCGGGGGTTGATAAAAATGCCCGTGTACCGTTAAAAAAACTTCTTCTTGACTCATCCTTAAACTCCAAAACTTATATTTATATCAATATTTTATACTATTTTAATAAAAATTTAAATAACCTATTTTTTTTCTGAACTTTTTTCTTTTGCTTTTTGGTTCAATACTACAAATTTATCTACATCTATCCAGACATCGCCTAAAGCACATGAAAAGACTGTACCATAATATTCTATATCATCTCCCGGCTTTAAATCAATGTATTTTTCTGCGGTTTTTCTTTCTATAAAATTTTTCATTTCTGATAAAGGAACCGTATGATTTATTACATCTTCTCTTTTGATTAAAAATGTAATATATTTTTCAGAATTTTTGTATGCAGGTTTATAGTCTAAGCCTAAAGTAGAAAATTTATCAAATTGTGCTCTTATTTTAATTTTTTTGTTTAAGTATTTTGTTGGATTTGCAACTACGGCAAGTGAATTTACCGGCTCATATAATACTTCTGTTGCAGGTTTAGCTTGTTTTTGTATTGAAGCAGGTGCTTTTACATTACTTTTATTATTTTTTACCGCTGCATTTGTTGTAAGGTTTAAGCTTATTGATAATACTAGAGTTAATATTATTAAATTAATTTTTTTCATTATTGCCTCTTTCTATTTTAACCATGAGTATAACATATTGTTTAATTCTGTTCCTTATTGTAACATAATAAAATTTTTAAAGTATTATCAAGATTACCAGTATTTTATACTAAATTTTTATAATTTTTAAACGTTTTATATTTGACAATTTTTTATTACAATAGTAGTATTAATGAAGCTGATTACTTTGTGGGAGGTATAATGAAAGTTAGTAATGTAAATACAATGTCCTTTAAAGGGATTTATCTTTTGAAAGGAAACGAAGAAGTTTTAGATGAAATTTGTTGGTTTATGCAAAGAAAACAAAAAAATTCTGACAATAGTTTTGAGTTTTTAGACATAAGAAATGGCTTTTATGTACCAAGATCTGTTACTGCACAAAATAAAGAATCTTTAGATTTATTTATAACTGAAAATACAAAAAAAATTATTGAACCAAAAATGGGAGACCTTGTTACACAATCTCTTGAACAAAGTATTATGACATTACCTTTTAATGAAAAAGTTAAAAGGCTTTTAACCAATTTAAACGAAATGAGAGAAGCCGTTTCTCATGGGAAACCTGTATTAGGGCTTAAACCAAATGTTGTCTCAGATTATATAAGAACTTGTCTGAATTTGGAAAGAATCCAATTAAACAGTGCCGAATGTGCTTTTGAGGGAATAAAAAAAGGTTCTTTTGATATTGTAGAGGGTTTAATTAAATCAGTATAAATATTTTTGGTATAAAATTATTTATGAAAGATTTATTATGCCAAAAAATGAAAGATACAATCGAAATATTTTAATCTCTCAAATAGGAGAACACGGTCAAGAAAAACTACAAGAATCAAAAGTTCTTGTAATGGGTGCAGGAGGACTGGGCTCAACTGTTATTGCAAATTTAGCTGCCGTTGGCGCAGGAAATATTGGGATTGTTGATTGTGATAAACTTGAAATTACCAACCTAAACAGACAATTTATCCATAAAAATAAAAATATAGGAAAAATAAAGGTTGAGTCCGCTAAAGAATGGGTAAAAGATTTTAATCCGGAAGTAAACATTGAAACTTTTGATATAAAGCTTGATAGTAATAACTATAAAAGAGTCATCAAAAATTATGATTTGATTATTGATTGTTTTGATTCTTATAATTCAAAATTTTTATTAAATAAAATTGCTGTTGAAAATGAAAAAACACTTATACATGGTGGCGTTGCCGAATTTTACGGACAGGTTACTACAATTATTCCACACAAAACCGCCTGCCTTGAATGCATTCTACCAAATTCTGGTACTGAAAACTATAATATAAAAGGAGTAATAAGTCCCGTTGTTTCAACAATTGCTTCCATTCAGGCCTTAGAGGCAGTAAAAAATATTTTAAATATAGGTGAAACTCTGGAAAACAAATTGCTTTCTTTTAATTTTTTGAGCATGAGCTTTAAAAAACTGCATCTTGAAAAAAATCTTCGTTGTAAATTATGTTCTAATAAATAATTTTATTGTTTACTTTTTTTTATTTCCAAAAATTTTGACTCCTGCTTAATAAGCCACTTATTTATAGAATTTTGGTTATTTGAATTAAAGCTGTCATCATTGTTTAAATACATATCTTTTGTAATAACTTTTTGTGCTTTAAACGGTCTATGAAAAATGTCATGGAAAAATTTTGCTGCTTTATTTTTCGCAGGATATAAATCTCTTATTTCAATTTTTACAAAACTGTTTAAAACTCCCATATATTGACCGTTATAAGAAATTAATGGATTATCTTTTAAGAATAATTTTACATCATATTTTTTACCCATTCTTTCTAGAGTATTTCTTGATAAATTTTTTAAAACTTGGAAAGGATAACTATAATCATTATTTGTAATTATTTTATATCCGGAAAAAGAGTGGTTTTGTTGCAAATTATTTTTTTGATTAGATGATACAGAAAAAACTTTCATTTTAAACCTCCAATTGTTACT
Source organism: uncultured Muribaculaceae bacterium (assembly GCA_964391675.1). GTDB lineage: Bacteria > Cyanobacteriota > Vampirovibrionia > Gastranaerophilales > Gastranaerophilaceae > CAYMMX01. Next base: position 297,924 of record CAYMMX010000001.1, read on the forward strand.
TTCTAACTTTAAATTAATCTATAAAGCTTGTCAATGTTATAAAAAGGATATACTAGTTTGTTGTTGAATTAAAAAAGTTTGTCAGTAAGATAGGAACAAACTTCGCAGGAAGTGCTGAAAAGTCAAATACGAATTCATTAATCCCAATTTTAATTAAATAATCTATTTCATCAAATTTTTCAAGAATGTTCTCTTCAAACATATGCATTCTGCAAAAACCATCAACAGCAAAAGGAATTATTTTTTTTAAAGAAGGGTCTTTTAGTGCATATTCTCCTTTGTGACAAGGTGCCTTGCATGAAAGTCTTGAAATAATTGCCGAATCATTGTTTAAAGGGCAGAGACCAAGACTTGGTATTCTCATATTTCCTGCAATTGTGTATTTTTTATTTTCAATAACATTTTTAATTTTTTTTAAAGTTTCTTCCATATCGTTAAATGTAGTAAAATCAACTGTTTTAATTGGATGAATGTTGTTTAAACAATTAATCGACATACTGTTTAATAAATTTATACCCTGACCTATTTCAACAGGAATTGCATTCATTTCATGATCATTTACAATTGCCCAAAAATAACCTATATTATTGATTATTAAAGAATCAGGTTTAATATCTTCTAAGCAAGAATTTTTCACATACTCAAAAACTCTGTCAAAATCTCTCTCAATTAATATTCTGGGGGTTGAAAGCTGAAATATAATATTATTTTCATTACAGAATTTTTTTACATATTTAATAACTTCATTAAAGTTCTTTTTAGCTAAATCCACAGTGGATAAAATTTCACCATACTCTATCGAATAAATAGGGTTAAATCCTATTTTTTGAATAAATTTTTTTACTTGTTTTATTTGTTCTAAACTTGATAATCTTAAATTAATTTTAAAATCAATTGGTTTTTTATATTTTATCTCTTTTTTAAACTGTGTTTTTTTTATTCTCCAATCATACTTTTGGATATTTCTGCTGAATTTAAAATCTCGACCTTGGGCACTAACCATTTCACCCGAAAAATGATTGGTTTGGTATGTGCTTTTTCTTACATGTTTAAAGGGAAGTTTTTGATTTTTAAACATTTTTGGTTTTTCTAATATTTTTTCAACAAGTTCTATTCCTTCCAAAATTTCTTCTGCTGAATTAAATTTTCCTTTAATTACAACGTGATCTATTGCTTTCAATTTTTTTATATCTTCCGCACACCAAGGTAAATTATCGGAATCAATAGCTAAAGGCAAGTTTGTATATTTTTTTATTTTAGCAATGTTTTTCATATAAATTTCTTCGGTGATAATAACTTCATTAATTTTATGGAATGTATTTACAAAATCAATTCCCGACAAATTATGAATATCAAAATATGAGTCAATAATAATATTAAAAGGAAGAGAAAATACTTTTATTGCTTCCAGAATAGCAAAACTATTAATAAAAATACCGTCAATTTTGGTTGTTTTTAAAAATTTAATCATTTTTTTTATTTCAACCAAATCTTCTTCTGAAATATCATGTTTAAAGTTTATATATATTTTGCTATTATTTGCATGAGCTTTTTCAATAAAATCATTAATATAATTAAAATTATTATTTAAAAATTTATGATAATAGACATAAAACTTTCTGCATTTGGTGTTTGGTACAAACAATTCAATGTCTTCAGGTTTTTTTACCGGTGCTATTATAGAAATATCTTTCATGGAGAATATTGTACACTTCTTATCTTTTAAAATAAAGATTTTGTTAACAAAATTATAACTTTTGCCAACATTTATTTAAAATGCTAAAATACTGGTGGTAAAAAGTGTTCATTTTATGAATAGAATTGAATAAAATACTCTAAATATAGGATACTTTATACTCAGCTCAATTATACAATTAAAACAGTGTAAATTAATACTAAAGTTAGGATTTTGGATGGTTAGCGGATCAAAAAATAAAAAGGAATTGGTTTTCGCAAAAGATAAAAAGCAGGGGGTACTTGCTGTTTTTGCCATTTTTTTAATTATTGGAAGTGCTATTAATTTAAAAAACTCTATGCCGGAAAGAGACACCAATGGCACTTCTTCTTTACAAGAAGTTTCAAGTACTCAAAACCCTGGCTTAAATCAAAACCAACAAACAGATCAACAATCATTAGCTCAAGATGCTCAAGATATTTTTTCTCAAGCAATAAATTTTCAAGATAAAAATTCTCAAAATCAAAATTCTTCAATGAATAACAATGATGGAAGTGATATAGAAATAATAACTACTCCCAGAAACAAGGGGAAAATGGTTGCTATTACTGTTTTAGATACAGGAAGGGCAGATCCCTTTTTACCTTTGGGAGAAGCTCCTTTTTCAACACTTCATAAAAACAATAAAACAGCTGTTTCTTTGCCTTATTTAACTCCTCCTCCTGAAATTCTTTCTGTAAACTCTGATGCTCAGAACGTTATGAACACAACCATTTCAGGAATTTTATATGATAAACATAATCCATCTGCAATTATTAATATTGAAGGAACGGATTATCTTGTAAAAAAAGGTGATATTATAAACAGATATAAAATTTTATCTATAGGCCAAAATCAAGTTCTTGTACAGCTTGGAAAAAATATTTATACAGCTGGCGTTGGAGAACTTCTTTCTCTAACTGATTTACGCAGTATAACCGCAAATTTAGATAAAAAATTTGGCGGCAATGATATTACAATAAACACAAAGAAAAAAGGTTAATAACCGGGAGAAATAAATGGTTAATAAAAAAACACAAAAATTTATATCCAGCTTTATACTGGCAACTTATATATTTTTTAGCACAGCACAAGTAGGCATGTGTTTAACATCTTCTCCATTGGTTAAAACCGGAATTGAGACACCTGTCTTAAGAAATCAAGATGAATCATCTTCTGTTAAACTGGAAAGTGAAATTGTTCTCTCAAAGAAAAATCCTAAAATTAATCTTAGTTTAAGAAATTCTGATGTACAACAAGTTCTAAGAATGCTTGCGGATAAAGCCGGTTTAAACATTATTTTTCATAGCTCTGTAAAAGCAGCAGTCGAAGCACAAAACATGATAAACCAACAACCTTCTAACCAATCAAATAATGAAGAAGGAGGAGGGGGAGAAGAAAATAATAACAATAACAATAACAACAACAATAATAATGCTGCCACGAGTGCCTCTTCGGATGAAGACATCCCTTTAGATACAAAAGTTACACTGGACTTAGTAAATGTCCCTTTAAATGATGCCTTTAGAATGATTACCCAGGTTTCAGGATTAGCATATTATTTAGATAACAATACAATAATTGTTCTTTCTGCAAATGCCGCAAAAAAATTGAATATGTCAAGACAAGAAATGATGATAATTCCTGTTAAATATATTAATGCGGGAGCTATAGCAGAATTTTTAAACAGAAATATTTTTCAGAAAAACAAATCTGGACTAACAAACTCTCAGGTAGCAGCAACCAATCCGGCAAAAAATGAGGTTCTAATCTTTGGAACTAAAAATGATTATTTATTGGCTAAAAAAATTATATCACAATTTGATACTAAACCTTTGGAAGAATCTTTTATTGTAAATCATACAACCCCAAAAGAAATGGCAAAATTAATTTGCGAAACATTATTTAATTATGGAACTCCGGAAGAAGATGACAATGCTCCTACAACAACTACTACTGCAAGTGATTTGGTTTTAGGTGAAAGTGTTTTAGTATGCAGAGATTCAAAAAAAATAAATGTTGACAGTGATGAAGAAAATGGTTCAGATAGCTCCAACTCTAGTGAAGAAAGTAGTAGTTCGGGAAGTTCCTCAAGTAATGTAAGTAAAATTTACTCACTAAACGACAATGGATTATCTATTGTATATAATCAACAAAAGGGCTCTGTTTCTGTAATTGGTGGATCTGCTCATCAACTAGAAATGGTTCGGGATTTTATTACAAAATATGATAAAAAACAACTTCAGGCTTATTTAGAATTATCAATTATTGAATTAAATGAAACAGGATCAAAAGAATTTAACAATACTTGGAATATATACAGCGGTTTCTTTAGTGGAACATTTAACGGCACAACTTCAACTAATAGTTCCTATCCGTCAATCATGTATGGCTACAATCAAGAAGGCCTGCCTATTTCAAAATATACTGGGCCGGGAACAATAACTTATGCCGTAAGTTATTTAATCAAAAACGGAAAAGGAAGAATCCTCGCAAATCCAAAGATTGTTGTAACAAACGGACAATTAGCAAAAATCGATTTGTCTTCAGATTATATTAAAACTGTTACTTCTCAAATCATTACGGATTCTTCTTCAATAACACCTTCTGTTCAAAAAACCTATACAATTGGGAGTGATGAAGGTATAACTGTTGAAATGACTCCTTATATAAGTTCCGATGGATATGTTACAATGAATATTAAGCCTAATTATTCAACAGAAAAATCTTCTGTAAAAGAAACTAATTCTATAACAAATAAAGAAGATTTGGTTGCAACATTATTGCAAAGAAGGAATCTGGATTTAAAAAATATTAGAATAAAAGATGGAGAAACCTTTGTTATTGGCGGAATGATAAGAGATTATGAACAACAAACTATTTCAAAAATTCCTGTTCTGGGAGATTTACCTGGCGTTGGAATGTTCTTCAGAAATACCTCTTCTACAAAAGAAAAACAAGAGTTGGTTATAATGATAACACCTAAAATTATCAAAGATACAGAAGATGTGGTTACAAATTCAAATATGACTTTATAAAAATGAAAGATGTTTTAAGTAAATTAAAAGATAGCATTAATAAAGACCTTATTTCAAAGTTTGGTTTTGACTTATTGGAACAAATGAAATTTGTTCCAATAAGTGTTAAGGATAATTTTGCATATGTTGCAATAAACCCTTTTGCAAATAAAGAAGATATTGCTTCCATGCTAAAAAATGAAAATTTAGATGTAAAATTTATTCAACTTTCTGATGAAGAAATAGAAGAACTTTTACAATTTGTTTCTAGTCCCCTTCCTGAATCTCCTAAAACAAAAAGTCCTGCGGAAAACATAAATGATAAAAAAGAACAGCAATTAGAATCTTCACATAATATTGCAAACGGCGGTCCTAAAAAGAAGTTAGGTGAAATTCTTATAGAAGAGGGGTTAATAACAGAAACTCAACTAATTGAAGCTCTTTCTGAGAGTAAAAGACTTGAAATGCCTTTAGGTTCAACTTTATATACCCTTGGTTTTATATCTCTTAAACAATTAAAAGAAACTTTGCAAAAGCAACAAGGTTATGAAACCGTTAATACAGATCAATTACAAGTTCAGGAAAAAGTTGTCAATATTTTACCTGAAGATTTTATTAAGGCAAACAAAGTTATTCCTGTTTCTTCTGATGGTAGAAATCTTGTTGTAGGAATGGTAAATCCGAATGATTTAAAAGTTTTAAAAGATATTGTTTATTTAACAGGACAAAAACCTAGAGCAATGATTATAACTCATTTTGAGTTTGAAAATTTTATTGAAACATTTTATAGTCATTCAAAAAAAGAAACAAAAGATATTATTCAAAGTATAGAAAATTCTCTTGAAATTGAAGTTGAAGAATCTTTGTGGGATCAAGTAGAAAGAGATTTGCAAGATCAATCAGGTTCAGTCGCAAAATTCGTAAATAAAATTATAACTGATGGTATTGATAGTAAAGCCAGTGATATTCACATTGAACCAAGACTTGTTAATTATGTAGTAAGATACAGAATTGACGGTATTTTGAGGCATGTAATTGATATCCCTCCAAAAGTTGAACAAGCTATTTTAACAAGATTTAAGGTTCTTGCAAGAATGAATATTGCCGAACACAGAAGGTCACAGGATGGAACTTTTTCAATAAAATATAAAAATAATTCATATGATTTTAGGATAAATACATTACCTGTGAGCGGAAAGGAAAAAGTTGTTATAAGAATTCTTGCTCCCGCAATAAGTTTAAGCTCAGAGGATACAAGCATTCAATTAATCGGTGCTAAACCGGATGACATTGAAAAATTAACAAAAATTGTTTCCTGTCCAAATGGAATAGTTTTAACATCAGGACCTACCGGTTCAGGTAAAACAACTACCTTGTATTCAATTTTAAAGAGTCTAAATACCGAAGATGTAAACATAACAACTATTGAAGACCCTGTTGAAATAAAGCTTGAAGGAGTAAATCAATCTCAAGTTAACACCAAGGCCGGAATAACTTTTGCATCATGTATGAGAGCCATTTTAAGACAAGACCCCGATATCATTCTTGTTGGTGAAATAAGAGATTACGAAACACTTGAAGTTGCAATTTCTGCAGCTCTCACCGGTCACCTTGTACTAAGCACCGTTCACACAAATTCTGCTGCTGCAACAGTAACTCGTTTAATTGAAATGGGAGCAAAAGATTATCTTGTTTCTTCTACATTATCAGGAGTTATAGCTCAAAGACTTGTCAGAAAACTATGTGATGAATGTAAAGAAGAATATTATCCATCAAAAGAAGATGCTCAAAAAATATTATTAGATGAAGAACAAATCGAAAAATTTATGAAAACTAAAATTTATCATAAAAAAGGTTGTAAAGAATGTGATTATAGCGGCTATAAAGGTAGATTGGGTGTATATGAAATTTTACCCGTCAATAAAGAAATTAAAAAACTTATAGCAATTGGTGCTCATGATATTGAAATTGAAGATGCTGCGATTGCTTGCGGAATGAAAACACTTAATCAGGCTTGTTTGGAAAATATTCTAAATGGTGAAACAACAATTGAAGAATTTGTCCGAGTTCTCGGTATTGTTAATGAATAAGGGACTTTTTGATGACTATTTATAATTACATAGCCTTAAAAAACAATAAAGACATAGTCAAGGGAAAAGTTGAAGCAAACAGTCTCAGAGAAGCTCGTGAAAATGTTAGAAAAATGGGATTTTTACCGACAAAAATATACGAGGAAGTTAAAGCATCAGCAGCAGAAAACAAAATAGAAGCAAAAAAACTTCAAAATTTAAACCTACAAGAAAAAATAGATTTTACATCAACTTTTCAAATCCTTGCTCAATCAGGGATTCCTGTTATTGAGTCGTTAATTTTTATAGAAAATGATGCGGCAAAACCAAAAATAAGAACTGTAGCAAAAGAGATTCGAAGACAAATTATGGCAGGTTCAACTTTTGCTGATACTATAGCAAAATACCCGCATATTTTTGGTCAAATATATATAGGGCTTGTAAAGGCCGGTGAAGATTCCGGAGAATTAGAAAAAACATTAGAAAGACTTTTAGAATTATTAAAAAAAGAAGCCGCTATTAAATCAAAAGTTACAGGAACATTAATTTATCCTGCCTTTGTAATAATTCTTGCAATGGTTATTGTAACAATAATGTTGGTTTTTGTATTTCCTGCTTTCCGTGATATGTTTGAATCTCAGGGCAAAGAGCTTCCTGTTATTACAGCAACATTAATGTCTTTGGGAGAATTTTTAAGACAATACTGGATTTTAATACCTATAATTTTTGGGACTGTTATTTTTGGAACTACATTTTTATTTAAATGGGAACCAAGCAAAAGAATTATTGATGAATATTCTTTAAAAGTTCCTCTTATTTCTGATTTGATACAATTTTCAAATTTTTCAAACTTCATTGCTGTTATGCAAGTTGCTTATGATGCAGGTGTTCCGATTGTAGATTGTCTTTATTTATCTAATTTAACATTGACTAATTTTACTCTTCGAGATAAAATTTCTAAAGCAACAAGTAATGTTCAGCAAGGTCAACACTTATCTATGGCGTTAAAATCAACTCAAGTTATGCCCAAAATGATATTGTTTATGATTGCAACCGGGGAACAATCCGGTAGGCTTGGAGATATGCTATTACAAGCAATTTCATTTATTGACAAAAAATTGGATACAATTATTGAAACAATGACAAAAATGGTTGAACCGATAATGTTAATAGTAATAGGAAGTATAGTATTAGTTTTGGCTTTAGCACTTTATTTACCGTTATTCCAATCTTATGCGGCAAGTTAAAAAGGAAATAAATTATGACAGAAAACTTAGAAAATGAAAGTAATGAATTAATCACAGGAGTTTGGTCTGAAAGGGTCTTAGTTGTGACTCAAGATTATGAAATCAAAGGTTATGTTTTTATGCCAAGAACGGGTAAAAAGAATCGGGTTTTGTCAGATATTTTAAATGGATTAAAAAGATTTGTTGCAATAAAAGATTGTGAAATTTCACACAGGCTTAACCCTAACAGAAGAACCGAATACCATGCTTTTTTACAGTTGAATTTAAATTCTATAATTCTTTTAAGACCAACGTTAGAAGATGAATAATAACATTAATACCTAATTTTTTATTTTCTTTTATATAAGCCTATCAACTCGGCTTTTTCTATAATATTATCTTTGATTTCTTTTTCAATTTGAAATTTAGTAGCAGCTTCAGGCAACATTAATTTTTTATCGATAGCATATAATTTGAAAAAATATCTATGAGTTCCGCTTGGAGGGCAAGGTCCACCCCATCCTGTTCTTTTAAAGTCTGTCATTCCTTGTTTTGAAGATTTAGGCATGCTTTGTGCATTAATTTCTTGTGTTTGAGGCGGAATATTATAAACAACCCAATGAACCCAAGTTCCCATAGGAGCATCCGGATCATCTACAATTAAAACAAGTTCTTCTGTTTTTGCAGGAACATCAAAAATTTTTATAATCGGGGCTAAATCTTTACCGTCACAGGTATAAATTGACGGGATACTACTATTATGATCAAAATCAGTTGTAATTTTCATATTACCCTCCTTTGTTTTAAGTAAAATATCTTTATGTAATACTTTAGCACTAATAATTAAACTTGCAATAATAAGAGTAATTAATAAAAATTTATTCATTTTGTTCCTAATTCATCGAGTATTTTCCACATGTGCTTCCCCAACGAGCAACAATATTTCCCTTAATATCTTTTATATTTTCTACATGATGTTGTGTTTCATTGCTTTCTACTATAGTAATAATTTCACAGTTATTTGCACAATCATTACACTCGCAGGTAATAGAATTAAAATGCATATCGCCAACTTGCCAGCCTTTAAATTTTGTCTGCTGTTGCGTATATTGATGATTTTCCATAGCTAAAAGAGCTGAACCGATTGCTCCCATTGTTTGATGGTTGTCTGGTACAATTATATTTGTCCCCAAAGCCTCTTCAAAGGCTTTAACCATACCAACATTTGTAGCTACTCCCCCTTGAAAAGAAACTGTTGGGAGAATTTCTTTACCCAAGGCAAGATTACTTAAATAATTTCTTACTAAAGCTTGACAAAGTCCGTATAATAAATCTTCTACCGCATAACCCAATTGTTGTTTGTGAATTAAATCACTTTCTGCAAAAACCCCGCAACGACCTGCAATTCTTGCAGGATTTTCAGACTTTAGAGCAGTTTCTCCAAAAATTTCAATCGGAACATTTAATCTGTTTGCCTGTTGGTCAAGAAAACTTCCTGTACCGGCTGCACAAACTGTATTCATAGCAAAATCTGTAACTATACCGTCTCTTAAAAGAATTATTTTACTATCTTGCCCACCTATTTCAAGAATTGTTTGAACACCCGGAATATATGTACTGGCAGCAACTGCATGAGCCGTTATCTCGTTTTTTATGACGTCGGCACCAACTAAAGCTCCTGCAAGATTTCTGCCGCTTCCTGTTGTTCCTACTCCCTTTACTTCATATTCACAAAGGGCTTTTTTAAATAATTCTTTTAATCCTGACTGAACTGCTAAAACAGGTTTTCCTGCTGTTCTTAGCATATAACTGTCTATATATTTGCCTTTTTCATCAACTAAAGCAACTTTTGTTGTTACTGAACCAACATCTATTCCTAAATATACCGTAAGTGCCATTTTTATTTCTTTCCTATTGTCTTTTTATTTAATAATCTCAAAAACAAAAAAGCTAAACAATAGTTTGTAAAACTTTCAATACAAATTGTGTTGCCCCTTTGTTTTGTTCAAAAACTTTTTCACAATCCTTTGATATCATTTGATAATAATTTTCATCCGTTAAAAGTTTTTTTAACGCTTGAGTTAATTCTTTTTCTGTATTAACTATTTTTGCACAGTTTGCTGAGTTTAAAATTGCAAAAATATCTTTAAAGTTATGAATAGATGGTCCCGAAACAACAGGCTTCTTAAAAATGGTTGCTTCAAGCGGATTGTGTCCTCCAACACCTTTTTTGCCAAAATTATCTCCTCCGGCAACAGGAAAACTTCCTCCCATAAAAACAACATCGCTTATTGAATAAAACTTAGAAAGCTCGCCCATTGTATCTAATAAAACAATATCGTTATTTTCAAAAGTGTCATTCTTTGATCTAAATCCACAATTAAAATTATATTTAGCTTGTAAATGACGTGGGGCAATAAGAAGTTTTAATTTTGGAATTTCTTTTTGCAGTTCATAAAAAGATTTTATTATTATATCTTCTTCTCCAAAATGCGTACTGCCTGCTAAAATTATTTTGTGTTCAGGGTTTTTAGAAAAATTTAAGTTGTTTGTTTCAGGTTGATTAATGTCAAATTTTAAATTTCCCATGATTTCTGTTTTATCAGGTTTTGCGCCTAGAGAAATAAATTTATTATAATCTTGTTTGCTTTGGGGATAAATGCTTTTATATTTTTTTAAAATGGGTTCAAAAATATATTTAAGCTTTTTATAACTTTTATATGTTCTATCGGAAATTCTTGCATTTATTATATATGTTGGAATTTGTTTTTTATTTGTAATATGCGCAAAATTTGGCCACAATTCTGTTTCCATAACAAAAATAGCATCTGGCTTTAATTTTTTTATCATGTTTTTTATGCAAAACGGAAAATCAAAAGGGAAATATGTTATTAAATCAACGATATTAGCAAGTTTATTTTGTGCAATTTCTTGTCCTGTTTTTGTTCCTGTCATAACAATAATATTGATAGTAGGAAAAGAATCTCTGGTTCTTTTTATCAAATTTTCCATTGCAATTACTTCCCCGACAGAAACGCCATAAAAAATTATTATCTTACCTGTCTTTTCTTTTTTAAAGTTATATTTATATCCCAATTTTTCCTTAAATCCGTATATTAATTTTGGTATAAATAAGCCTGAAATTAACCAAAAAGGCAATGCAATCAAAAAAGCTATTGTTGATAAAATTCCATAAATCATGGTTTTATTTTATTTCAAACATTAACTTTTATCAAATTGTTGAGCTTTTTCTTTTTTATGCCAAAATTAAATTATCTAGAATAATAAGGAGATAAAAATGCAGGACAAAACTTTTTTAATGATTCCGGGACCTACTCCGGTTCCCGAAAGCGTACTTTTAGCTATGGCTAAACATCCTATAGGACACAGGAGTAGTGAATTTTCGGATATTTTAAAAGAAGTTTATGCTGATTTAAAATGGCTATTTCAAACAAAAAATGATGTTTTTATTTTTGCAGCAAGCGGAACAGGAGCAATGGAAGCTGCTTTGTCAAATCTTGTTAATCCGGGAGATAAAATTTTATCTTTGGTTATTGGAAATTTTGGCGCAAGATGGGTTAAAATTGCTCAATCTCGAGGAGCCATTGTTGAAAAAATAGAAGCCGAATTAGGTGATGTTATAAGGATAGAAGATTTAAAAGCAAAATTAGCACAAGATGTTAATAAAGAAATTAAACTTGTTACATTAACACATTCAGAAACATCCACCGGAGCCAAAAATGATATTAAAACCCTTTGCAAAGCGATAAAAGAACATGGTGCTATTTCTGTTGTAGATGGAGTTACCAGTGTTGGCTGCATGGAAGTAAAAATGGATGAGTGGGATATTGATGTTTTAGTATCAGGATCACAAAAAGGCTTTATGATTCCACCCGGGCTTGCTTTTTTAGCAGCAAGCGAAAGAGCATGGAAAGTTCACGAAGCTTGTTTATACCCCAGCTTTTATTTTGATTGGGACGCACATAAGAAAGCTGTTCTGGAAAATACCACTCCATGGACACCGGCAGTAAATCTTATTTTTGCTCTTCATGAATCATTTAAAATAATGAAAAAAGAAGGGTTGGAAAACATTTATGCCAGACATAAAAAACTTGCCCTTGGTTTAAGAAAAGCAATAAAAGCTCTTGGTTTGGATTTGTTTGTTAAAAACGACGAAAACGCAAGCTATGCAATAACTTCTCTTTTCCCGCCGGTAGGGATTTCCGTTGGGGACATAAGGAATGGTTTTAAAAAGGATTTTGATATCGTTGTTGCAAACGGTCAAAATGCACTTAAAGATAAAATATTCAGAATGGGAACTTTGGGTTTTGTTTCTGAGAGAGATTTAATTACCGCCGTAGGTTCATTAGAGGCTGTTTTAATTAAGCTCGGTTATAAATTTGATGTTGGCTCCGGAGTAAGAGCTGTTCTTGAAAGTTTAAATTAAATAAAACGGCGGGATGTGAAATTCACATCCCGCCGTTTTATTTTTTATACTGTTCTTAATAAATGCTTTGCCAGTTTTGCAACAACTTGACCATTAAGGGTTTTATTTATTGTTTTTAATTTTTTAGCTATTATTTCCATGCTGTCTGTCCAAATAAAATTATCTAAAACAAACTTTTCACCTTTTGCAAAATTTCCAGATAATTGAACATCTATTATTTCTTCTAGCATTTTTCTTGCCGTTGGAATAACTTTATCATAATTAATATTAATTATTCCTTTTTCGTTAATCTCTACTGCTTTGTTTTTTAACATATAATTCATTTGCATAACAGTTCTTACTCTGTGTGCCTGACTTAAATTAGGTTTGGCTTTTAGTGTTAAATCAGCAACAAAGGTTGTTATAATTTGCTTTTTCTGTAAGTTTGTATACATTCCTAATTCTTCAAGTTTATCCATCATTGCCATAGATGCCATATCGGCTTTGTTTTCTTCAATAATACTTTTATACTTTCCTAAGGCTTCTGTTCCTGTTTTTGGCCCTAGAGAATGGGCATTTTCATGACCTATTGTAAACCAATGATCTGCTTCATCATTATAATATTGGTGAAGCTCTTTATTTAAAGTTGCGTCTAAGGTTTTTTGTAGTTTTTTATAATCTGTAATATGTCTTATTTGTCTGTGATAAACATTTCTTCTTCCTCCTCCTATTGTAAGAGATAATTTGTCATCATTTGGAAGATTTTCAGCAAGTGTTATTCCTCCTCTAAAAGCTCCAACATCGCCTGTTATGGCAACTAAATCTACATCAACCATTGTTTGGGGATAAACATTTTTTATACCGTTGGAGATATCACCTAATTGTGCATATTTATCCGCAAAGGGCATTTCTTTTGCTAGTGCAGGCATATATTTTTTAATTTCAAGAAGTTTTTCTGTTCCTTCTTTGTTAACAATTCCTACTCTAAAACCTAAAGAATCTTTTGGGGTGTAAGATATATTCTTTTTTTCTAAAAGTTGACTTAATTCTTTGTTTTCTGCTATTGTTCCGGTAATTTCATCTTCATAGCTTTCTCTTGTAATTGTAAATTCTAAAGGTGTATCTTGCAATGATGCCCATTTTTTATCTGCATAAGCATCTGTCATTGGATTGTTTTCTCTTAATGCTTGTGCTTGAAGTTTTAAAAATTCGTTAAAATCTTTATTTGTAGAAATTTCTGCCGCTTTATCCAGTTCTTTTGCTGCTTGTGTAAATTCTTTTTTAAACGCTTGAGTATAATCAATTGCTTTTAGGTCTTCACCTTCTCTTACAACAATTGAACGCTGATTTAAAATAGCCTTAACTTCTTCTATTTTTCCTTTTATAATCATTTTTTCAAGAATTTCGTGAAATTCTTTTACACTTAAACCTTCCGGATAAAATCCTTTTCCCGGCAATTCTTTTTCACCTCTCATTAAAGAAAAATTGGTTGCTTCAGAGTCAACAGCATTAATCCCTTTTTGTGCATAAAATAATTTTAAAGTTCTTTTTGCATTTTCATCACCATTTTTTGCTCTTCTTTTCATTTCTTCACGAAAAGGTATATTTTTTATGTTATCTAATTTTAATTGAACTTCATCTAAAATATATGCTGCTTTTACTAAAAATTTTAAAGCTTTTTTATCTCCCTCTGCCAATTTTTCATATTCCGGTGCATTCACTTCCAGCATTTTTTTTGTTGATAAATAATCTTTATGGGTTCTTTTTTTAAGTTCTTCTGCCGATAAACCTATTTCTATCTTTTTATTATTTCCTTTAAAATTAACTTTATTTATATTGGCCATTAAGTTTAATGATTGCATTAAATGTCCTCTTTTCTCTTGTTTTATTGTATTTTTGCTTTCTTTTTTTTGTAAAAAATATTATTTGTATTAGAAATAGCGCTAATATTATAAACTCTCGGCATAGAAAAAACCTCCTCTTTCTCAACTATTATTCAATTCTTGTGAAAAAATTTTTTTGCTATTTTTATTTTTTATTTTTACAAAACATTGCATTATAAAAATCTTTCCCCGTCTGTCTAATGACAATTATGCATTTTTCGTTATAATAATACAAAAAACGGAGGTAAAAATGCTTTTATTATATAAAATGGAAGGTTGTCCTTATTGCGAAAAGGTAATTAAACACTTGGAAGAAAAAAATATTACCTATAGGGCTTTAGATATTTCTGACCCTGTAAATAAAGATGAATTGTTACATTTAGGTGGAGAAGAACAAGTTCCTTTTCTTGTTGATACAGAACATAATGCAAAAATGTATGAATCTGAAGATATTATTCAATATTTAGATACTTTATAATTAATAAAAAGGGGATAAATTATCCCCTTTTTAAATTTAATATTTTTCCAATGTATTATTAAAACATTTTTCATTCATTAAACAACTATAACTTATTTGGGTTGATTTTTCTGTTTTTGGTTCAACTATAAAAACAGAAGGGACACTGCTTACTTTAAATTTTGAACTTAAATTTGACATTGTTACATCATCTTTTACAAAATTGAATTT
Source organism: uncultured Muribaculaceae bacterium (assembly GCA_964391675.1). Lineage (GTDB taxonomy): Bacteria > Cyanobacteriota > Vampirovibrionia > Gastranaerophilales > Gastranaerophilaceae > CAYMMX01. The sequence continues at coordinate 312,947 of CAYMMX010000001.1, forward strand.
TTCAGAATATTTTTTTTCTGCTTTTTCATAAGTCGGTTTAAAGTCTTTGCAGGCAGAACATCTGTTCATTTGGAAGAATAAAATAATGGGTTTTGTTTGTGTTTTTGCATCATTATAGTTCATTGCAAAAACACTTGTTGCTATTGTTGCAAAAATAAATAAACCTGTTAATAATTTTTTCATTCTTTGTTCCTTTCTCTTATAAAATTTTTCCTTTTTCTACTTTATATACTTTAACATCTTTTAAAAATTTTTCATCAAACAAAAGAGTATCTACACTGGTTATAATTGTTTGTGTGTTATTATCAATTGTTTTTAACAAATAATTTTGTCTTATATCATCTAACTCTGCTAAAACATCGTCTAAAAGAAGAATGGGCGATTCTCCTATTTTTTCTTTTATTATTTCTAGTTCTGCTAATTTTAAAGACAAAACAATTGTTCTTTGTTGACCTTGTGAAGCGAATTTTGTTGCTTCTTGTTCATTTATATAAAAAATAATGTCATCTCTGTGTGGACCTACCAGTGATTGGGCTCTTATTTTTTCTAGTTCTTTTTTTTCTTGTAGTTTTTGTTTGAACTTTTCTAAAATTTCTTCTATTTCTGATTCTTCTTGTAAAAAACTATTCTCGTATTTTATTTTTAATTCTTCTTCCCAGCTTATTTTTGAATGTTTTATTTTGGCTATTATTTCTATTTCTTTTAAAAATTTTTTTCTTAAGTATATAATATTACTTCCTAAAACAGCTTGTTGTTCATTATAAACATCTAAAAGTGTTTCGTCATTATTATATTCTTTTAAAAAATTATTTTTCTGAATTCTTATCTTATTATATTTAGAAAGTCTGTCCTCATATGCAGGATAAATTTGTGAAATAGCATTATCAAGCCAGTTTCTTCTCTCTTCAGGATTTCCTCTTAAAAGAAGTAAATCTTGTGTTGAAAAAAGAACTGTTTTAAAAACAGCTTTAAATTCTTTTGGGCGGGTTTTTATTTTATTTACTTTTATTTCTCTTTTTTTATCTTTGCCATAATAAAAATCAAGTTCTATTTCAACATTATTTTTTTCTATTTGCGCATTTATTTCTACTTTTTCGCTTTTAAAATTTATTAAATCTGTATTGTTAGAAGTCCTTTGACTTTTTAAAGAAGATAAAAAATAAATACTTTCAAGAATGTTTGTTTTTCCTTGAGCGTTTTTTCCAACAATAAGTGTTTTTTTTGAATCAAATAAAATGTTTATATTTTCGCAGTTGCGATAATTTTTTAGTTTTAAATCAGTTATTTTCATTAGTAAAATATAACACATTTTTATTTATTAAAAAAGTTATGTATATTAATTGTAGATATTTGTATAAAACTTATTATTTTTACATTTCTTTTTTTTATTATTTTTTTTTATATACAAATATTTTATTTTTGTAAATATTTTCTTACATTTTTTCTACACTTTTATTTGTTATTATTATTGGTTTTTTCCTTTTTTTCTACAAATAATAATGGCTTATTATTATTATTATATTTAATTAATATATTTATATAATATAATATTAAATAAATATTGTATAAAACTTTCAAAGCTTGGGGTTAATTTTTTATAGGGGTATGAAAATGGAATTTATTATAAAAAAAGAAGATTTATTTAATGGTATAAGAATTGTAGAACGTGCAACAGCTATGAAGGGGCTTCAACCAGTCCTCGCAAACATTCTTATAGAAAGTGTTGATAAATCTACCTTAAAATTCACAGCAACAGATTTAGATTTAACGGTTGTTGCATTAGTTCAGGCACAAGTTAAAGAAGAAGGAAAAATAACCCTTCCTGCAAAAAAATTAAGCGATATTGTTTCCAGATTATCTGATAATTTAATAAGTTTTAAATTAAACCCTGAAACAAATTCTGTTAATATAACCTGTAAAAACACAAAATTTGATATTATTGGAATTTCAGCATCAGAGTTTCCTGTTATAAAAGATTTTAAAATGGAAGAAGAAAATGCTATAGAAATAGAAATAAAACCATTTACAAAAGCAATAAAACAAGCAGGATTCGCAGCTGCCGGATATGAAACAAACAATCTTTTATCCGGTGTTGTATGTGAAATTTCTGATAATATTTTAGAAATGGCATCTACAGATGGTAACAGACTTGCAAGAGTAAGAGAAAAAATAGAAAAAAAAGGTTCAAAAAAAGAAAGCCAATTAATAATTCCTTCAAAAACATTGCAAGAATTCATAAAAATGAGCACTTTTATAGATGAAGAAACAGTTAAAATATATACAGATAAAACAAAAATGATAATAAAAAGCGAAGACACAATAATAATATCAAGACTAATGGAAGGACAATATCCGAAATATAATCAATTAATACCCCAAGAAAGCCCCAAAATAGCAAAAATTAAAATAACACAATTAATTTCTTCTTTAGAAAGAGTATCAATAATGGTAAATGAAAGAACAAGTATTGTAAAATTTGAATTTAAAGAAAATAAACTAATACTTTCTGCCGATACGCCGGATTCAGGAAAATCAGAAGATGAAATAGATATAGATTTTCCCGAAAAAGAAGAATTAAAAATAGCATTTAATTATAAATATGTACTTGACAGTTTAAAAAATATGGAAACAGAAGAAGTAAAAATAGGTTTAAATTCAAGCTTATCAGCAACAGTACTAAAACCAAATAATGAAGAAGATTATGTTTGTTTAATAATGCCTGTTCAAATAAGAAATTAAAAAAAAGCGGATTTTAATAATCCGCTTTTTTTATCGTTCTTTAATAAAATCTTTAAAGTGTTTTAAATTTTTTTGTTCTCTTAGTTTTCTAATAGCACCATCTTCTAATTGTCTAATTCTTTCTTTAGAAAAACCCATTAATTGTCCTAATTGTTCAAGAGTTTTTGTTTGTTCTCCATTTATTCCAAATCTATATGTAATAATTTTTCTCTCTCTTTCACTAAGATTTTCTAAAATTTCATTAACGCTTTCTAATAAAACTTTTTTATGGGTTTGTTCTTCTGGTGAGTTATAACTATCATCAGGAATATAATCTTCAATGTTTAAATCATCTGTTACAGGTGAATCTAAGCTAATAGGTTCTTTTATTATAGATTTTTTAATACTTTGAACTTTTTTAATACTAATCCCCATTTTAGCAGCAATTTCTTTATCCGTTGCTTCTCTATTTAGGGAAGAGTTTAATTCAAAACAAACTTTTTTATATTTTCTAATTTTATCTGCCATATGAACAGGTATTCTAATTGTTCTTGAACAATTAGAAATAGCTCTTATAATAGTTTGTTTTATCCACCATGTTGCATATGTTGAAAACTTAAATTCTTTAGAATAATCATATTTTTCAGCAGCTCTAATAAGGCCAAGAGAACCCTCTTGAACAAGATCCATGAATAAAACACCTTGTCCTATATATTTTTTAGCAATACTTACAACTAATCTTAAATTTGCTTGAATCAATTTCTTTTTTGCTATTTCAGACTGTTTTTTTGAACCTTCCTGAATTAATTTACCCAATTTTTTTTCTTCTTTAAAAGATATTAATTTAACCTTACCAACATCCTTTAAATACATTTGTAAAATGTCATCATCATTTGATATTGAATTAAATGTTTTACAAGTAGTGTTTTCATAATTTATTTCATCATTTTCAATAAAATCATTTTCATTATTAATTAGCTCATACTTTTTTTGCAAACTTTTAAATAACGTATTAGATTTATCTTTTTTAGAAATATCTAATATAACCATAAATCTTCTCTCCTCCAAAACTTAATAAAAAATTCTAAATCCCAGTTATGAAGAAATAGACGAAAGAAGATTTATTTTGTTTCCAAAAAGATTATTGACCGGAAAGAATAATGACAAAATCGCTGTCAGAACAATAATATTTATTAGGATCATATACAAATTGATTTTCTTTAATAATAGGTGTTTTTTTCTTTAACCAATTAAAAAAGTCGTTAGAAACAGAACTTGAATTTGCAACAAATTGAGAATGAGGCAAATGACCTCTACTAAAACAATTAACTTCAAAACCAAGTTCTGTTAGCTGAGCTTTTAATTCCATTGCTTCAGGAGATTTTTCAGGAGAATACATAATTCCGGCAACGAATTTTTTATCAGAAATAGTAGGCTCATCTCTGTATATAAGTCTGTTAACAGCTTCTTGAGTTTTTTCCGGATCTAATATCCAATAACTAGTAGAACCCTTTTTATTAGGTCTTCCAGGTAAAGTTGCAACTTCAATTTTACTTATATCAATACTTTTTGCCAAAGCGGCATATTGAGACATTTCATATAAAGATAAATCAGTTTTAACATAAGTATTAGCAATATTTATCATTTCAGGAATTTTAGGAATAGATTGAGGAGATTGAATTTTTTCTAATAAACCCCTTAAAAACCACTGTTGACGCTGAGTTCTTCCTATATCACCCAAACCATCATGTCTAAACCTTAAATAACCAACAGCACTTGTTCCGTTTAATATATTTAAGCCTTTATTTAAATGAATATGCAAACTGCCTGAAAAATCATCATAATTCATTTTTTTCTCAACATATATAGGAACTCCACCCAGAGCATCTACTAATTTTCTTACAGCATCATCACTGACCACAATATATTTATCAACTTTTACACCTAAAACATCTTCTATAGTTCTTTTTGTAAGATGAATACCACCCAAGGCATGAGCAGCATTTATTTTTTGTATACCATTATCGCCTGCTAAATAAACTTTACTGTCCCTAGGAATAGAAAGAGCATTAACAGAATGAGTTTTAGGATCAACATTTAATAAAACAATAGTATCAGAACGAGTGCCCTTCCATGGGTCAGTATTAGAACCGTTAGAATCAACACCTAATAATAAAATATTTTGTCTTCTTGGCATAAAAGGTAAAGAGAAAGAAGCTTTTTGTCTTCTATTTCTTTTTTCAACAAAATCAACTAATAAGTTTGAAAAAGAATTATTTTCTCCAAAAATTTGTTGAACAGTTTCCTTGCTGTCTAATAAAAGAACAAAACCAAAAAGGAGAGAAAATATTATTAAAACAAGAATTAATAATGTTTTAGCAAAGTTTGATGCTTCTTTTTTATCTTCTTCTATATGTTTTAAAAATACACTATAATTTTCTTTATTTTTTTTATTATTCATACTACTCATATTATAAAAATTAATGTTAGGCTTAAAAAAATTATATTATCTACAAAAAAAAAAGTAAATAGAAATAAATAAATATTTAACAAGAATAAATCATTATTTTGGATTAGTGCATAAAAATAAAGTTTATATTATAATTTGTATGTATATTAGGAGAAAATATGGCAAATGAAGATGTTTTGGTAATGATCTTAGCCGGTGGAGAAGGAAAAAGGCTTTTCCCACTAACAAAAGATAGAGCAAAACCAGCAGTACCGTTTGGTGGAAGATATAGAATTATAGATTTTGTACTTAATAATTTTATAAATTCAGGATTTTATAAAATTAAAGTACTAACACAATATAAATCAGATTCATTAAATAAACATATTACAAGAGGTTGGTCTTTGTCTCCTTTTTTAGATCAATATATAGATTTAGTTCCTGCACAAATGAGAACAGGCGGTGACTGGTATATGGGAACAGCTGATGCTGTTTTTCAAAATGTTAATCACATACTTGATATTAATCCGAATTATCTTTGTATTTTTGGTGGAGACCATATTTATAAAATGGATGTTTCTCAAATGTTGAAATATCATAAAAATAAAGAATCAGATTTAACAATCTCAGCAATACAAGTACCAAAAGAAGAAGCATCAGAATTTGGAATAATGGAAGTTAATGAAAATTGGGAATTAGTTGGCTTTGAAGAAAAACCAAAAAATCCTAAAACAATTCCTGGGAATCCTAAAATGTGTCTAGCATCTATGGGAAATTATATTTTTAATAAAGATATTTTAGTTGATGCTTTATTTAAAGATGCATGTAAAGAAAAAACAAACCATGATTTTGGTAAAAATGTAATTCCGTCCTTATTAGAAGAAAATAAAAAAATATTTGTATACAATTTTAATGAAAATGTATTTGCGGGAATGTCTGATTCAGAAAAAGGTTATTGGAGAGATGTAGGGAACATAGACGCATACTGGCAAGCAAATATGGATTTATTGGATTACTGTCCCGAATTAAATTTATATTCAAAAGAATGGCCATTAAGAACATTCAACTATAATTATCCTCCGGCTAAATTTATTTGGCAAGAAGGAGACAGGGTCGGTATGGCAACAAATTCCATGGTTTCAGAAGGATGTATTATTTCAGGAGGAAGCTTATCAAGATGCATTCTTGCTCCTAAGGTAAGAATAAACAGTTATTCTCAGGTTTCAGAGTCCATCTTAATGGAAAATGTTTCAATAGGCAGGCATGCTGAAATTAAAAAAGCAATTATTGATAAAAATGTAATAATTCCTGCCGAAATGAAAATTGGTTTTAATAGAGAAGAAGACGAACATAGAGGCTTTTATGTTTCAAAAGAAGGCGTAACTGTTGTTCCAAAAGGCGCAAGATTAGAATAATGACAAAGAAAAATAAAATAAAAATTTTTACAATTTTATTAACTCTTTTTATTATTACATCATCTATGGTAGTTTTTTCTTTTTCTGAAAAACAAGACATTAAACCCTCAGAGTATAAAATAGGAATATCATATGAAAAAGCAATAAACGGACAAAAACCTTTTATTATGCTTTTTTATACAGACTGGTGTTCTTATTGTATAAAATTTATGCCCAAATATAAATCTATTTCTGAAAAATATAATAATAAATATAATTTTGTAATGATAAAGGCAGATGAAAAAATAAATGCAAAAATAACCAATAAATATACAATAACAAGCTTACCTTCTTTGTATATTATAGATCCGACAATAGATAATAGAATTTTTATTAATCAGGGAATATTTGAAAGCAAAGAAAAAATAAAAGAAGAATTGGACAGATATATTAGAATAAAAGCAATGATTAAATAATAAAAAGGCGGGTTTGAATTTTCAAACCCGCCTTTTTATTATTTTCCTGTTCCTTTGAACATTTCTTTTATTCCGTCTACAGAACTTAAAATACCTGTTGCTTCATATGGCATATAAACTATTTTATTATTTTCGCCGTTTGTTATTGCTTTTAAAGTATCTAAATACTTCATTGCTATTAAATATTGATCAGGTTTACCTTTATTTTCTATAGAATTAACCACTATTTTTATTGCATTGCCTTCGGCTGTTGCGTTTATTACTCTAGCCTGAGCATCACCATCAGCTCTTAATATTGCAGATTGTTTATCCCCTTCGGCTCGGTTTATTTGAGCCATTTTGTCTCCCTCAGCTTTTAGAATAGATGCTTGTTTTAAGCCTTCAGCTTCCAAAATAGCTGCACGTTTGTCTCTTTCAGCTTTCATTTGTTTTTCCATTGCTTGTTGAATATCAACTGGCGGAATTATATCTTGTAATTCTACCCTATTAACCTTAACTCCCCATTTTCCTGTTGCTTCATCCAAAATGGCTCTTAGTTCTTGGTTAATTTTGTCTCTTGAAACAAGAGTTTCATCTAAATCCAATTGCCCTACAAGATTTCTTAGGGTTGTTTGAGTTAATTTTTCAATTGCTTCAGGAAGATTTTGAATTTCATATACAGCGCTTTTAGGGTCAATTATTTGAAAATAAATAATGGCATTAATACTGATGGAAACATTATCTTTTGTGATTACATTTTGTCGAGAAAAATCATAAACGGCTTCTCTTAAATCAATTCTTGTTTTTTCTTTGACGTAAGAATAGATTGCGCCGTCAATTCCCTTTTGTGTAACTTTCCATGCCATACCCCTGGGAGCTTCTAGTATGGGAATTATAAAGTTTAAACCTGATTGCAAAACTTTTTCAAACTTTCCCAGACGTTCAATAATAACAACTTCTGCTTGTTGAACAATAATTACACCCTTTACAACGTAAACGATAGCAAGGACAATTAAAACGGTTAATAAAGACATAATTTTCTCCTTTTATTTTTCTACAAAAAACACTAAGCTTTCATTTTTTATAATTTTTACTTCAGTTCCTGTTGGAAACTCTTCTTGATTGTTAGATCGAGCATTCCATCTTTCATCGTATATAGAAACAACACCTCCGCTTGATGTTACTGTTTCAATAACCTTAGCTGTTTTTCCTATATATTTTTCCTCAACGCCGGTTTTTTTATCTCCGTTTCTTTTTTTCATTAAAAATGGTCTTAGGAAAAATAAAAATATTGCAGAAAAAACAACAAAAGATGGAATTAAAACATTCCAATCAAAAATAAATAAAGCTAAAATTGCTGTTAGAAAACAAGCAAGAGCAAAATTTAAAAAGAAAAAAGCAGGAGTAAAAATTTCTATAATAAGAAACAGTAAACCCGTAATAACAAAAATTTGCCAAAAATTCATAAACACCCCTTTTAAATAGATAAAAAATTAAGTATAAAGAAGAAATATTGTTTTTAACTTCTTTATATTTTATTTTTATCTATTCTTCTAATAATGCGTTGATTTCGGCAACCATTTCGTCCGGATCAAATCCGTGAACTTTTGCACCGGCCTCAAGGTTTTCAAAACGTGCTGCAGCACAACCAACACAACCCAAGCCGTATTTTGCAAAAACTTCCAAGCTTTCGGGATATTTTTGAACAATGTCAATAATGCTCATTTCTTTTGTAACTTTTCCTGTCATTTTAATACTCCTTATTTATCTAAAATAAAATAGTTTACTTTTAAAAAGTTTTTATTAAATACATTATATATGAAACAGAAAGGAAAAACATATGGAATTTCTAAAAAATTTTTTTAATGATGATAGTGTGATTATCGGTTTATCTAATTTTAATTTAAATAAAGCAGAAAGAAAAAACTATATAGAAAAGCAAAAAATTTTAAACCCGTTTAAAACAACAAAAACAATAGCTTTTAGATATGAAACCAACCTTTCAAATAATCTTTTATTATAAATTATTGATCTGATTCAGGATGATCTTTTAATAGTTTTTCAAAATCAGAAGGTTTAACATTTTGGATAAAGTTTTTAAATTCCTGAGATTCCTCTTCGTCTTTTGCTGAATTTGTTGATACAGAACCGCTTGAAAGAACTTTCGCCGAAACAAAAATGGGCGCATCAATTCTTATTGCAACTGCAATTGCATCAGAAGGTCTGGAGTCTATTTCTATTTCTTCACCATCATCATCTTTAAGAACTAAAGAAGCAAAATAAGTTTCTTTTTCAACATCATTTATTTCAATTCTGTCTAGTTTATAATTGGTTTGTTCAATTAAATTTATAATTAAGTCATGAGTCATGGGTCTCGCTACCATTATATTTTCAATTTTTCTAATTATGGCGCTTGCTTCTGCGGAACCAATCCAAATAGGAAGAGCTTTTCTGTTTTCCTTATCATGAAGAACTACAATAGGAGATCCTGTTCTTGTATCAAGGGCAATGCCCATTACTGTCATTTCTATCATTTTACACCCGTATATTATTTTGTTTAACTGTTTAAAAAGCTTTTTAAGCCAAATTTATTTTATTATATCACTAAAAACTTTTTCTACTATAGACCTTTTGGTAAACTTTTTGATTAAAAAAGAAGAAATAATTGCTGTAATTGGAACACAAATTACAATAGCAATACTTCCTATCAACGCAGAAGAAATTTCTGTAGCAACCTGATTAAGATTAAAGAATTTTTGTAAATCAATATTATTTGACAAAAGAACAAGAGACAAAGCTCCGCCCAAATAAGCTAAAATTAAAGTATTTGCCATGGTTCCTATAATGTCTCTTCCAACATTCATCCCTGATTCAAAAAGTTCTTTTGAGCTTAAATTTTTATTTGATTCAAAAAGCTCATTTATAGTACTAGAAATAGACATTCCAATATCCATAACAGCTCCCAATGCCCCTATAATCATTGCTGAAGCTAAAACTCCTACAAAATTCAAATTAGGATGAGCTGAAAATAAGAATAAACTTTCTTCTGAAGAAAAACCTGTTAAAGAGGCAAATTTTATACTTAAAGCAGACAAAGAGCCTGCAAAAATTAAATTCAAAACAGTGCCTATAATAGCACCGCTGCTTTTGGCATTCAAACCGCCAACTAAATAAATGGCAATTATAGAAGCTAATATACAAATAAAAACAGTTGCAAAAATCGGATGCACCCCTGCCAAAATAAGCGGGGTTAACCCCCAAAAAATTAATGCGAGCGTTATTAAAATTGAGATTAAACTATAAAAACCTTTCTTTTTCCCCACACCAACAAGCAATAAAAAAAACAAACCTAAAAGAGTATATAAAACATTAACCCGATATTTATCCGCAATAAAAAAGATTAATTCTCCGGTTTTATTTTGCTCAACATGAAGAATAACCTTATTACCCCTTTTTAATTGAATATCATAAGCCGGATTTCCCATAAGCATATTTTTTACAATAGTCTTTTGACCCTTATGCAAACCTTTTATAACTTCTATTTCTACAAATTGTTCAATGGGATTTAACTCCCCTTGTTGTGATAATTTTATTTCTCCAAAAGTTTCTACGGATAAAACACGCCCGACTTCTGAAGGCATATTTGTTTTTTCATTAAATTCTTCAGCAAAAACAGGGATAATAAAAAATAAATAAATAAAAAAAACAAAAAATAATCGCTTCATAAATTTATTTTACTACAGATTTACCGAATTAAAAAATCTTTCCCCAAGGTCATAAAACTTTTTTATTAACAATAGGAGCAATTTTTTTAATATCATGATAAAGCTTGTTGTATTGATCGGGATATAAAGATTGAGCTCCGTCACAAAGAGCAGAATCGGGATCATGATGAACTTCGATAATTAACCCGTCACAACCTGCAGCAACAGAAGCTCTTGACATAGGCGCAACCTTGTCTCTTAAACCTGTCCCATGGCTCGGATCTATTAAAATAGGTAAATGACTTACTTTTTTAATAACAGGAATAGCTGATAAATCAAGAGTATTTCTTGTAACCCTTTCAAAAGTTCTAATCCCTCTTTCACAAAGCATAACTTCTCTGTTTCCACCGGACAGAATATATTCTGCAGACATTAATAATTCTTCAAAAGTAGCAGAAAGACCCCTTTTAACCATAACAGGTTTTCTTATTTGTCCTAGTTCTTTAAGTAAGTTAAAGTTTTGCATGTTTCTGGCACCTACTTGAAGAATATCAATATATTTTTCAAATAAAGGTATTTGAGAAATTTCCATAATTTCAGAAGTTACAGCCATTTTGTGCTTATCTGCAACGGCTCTTATTATTTCGAGACCTTCTTCACCTAGTCCTTGAAAAGCATAAGGAGAGGTTCTTGGTTTAAAAGCACCGCCTCGAAGAATTTTCACACCTGATTTTTTAAGAGCGGAGGCTGTTTTATCCATTTGTTCATAGCTTTCAACGGTACAAGGACCGGCTATAATACCCAGATTGTTACCGCCGAACTTAACACCGTTTACGGTAACAATAGTGTCTTCGGGCTGAAAGACTCTGCTCGCAAGCTTATAACTGGAGGTTATACGAATAACTTCTTTAACTCCCTCAAGAAGCTCAATATCTCGAGGATCAATCACTTTCCCTCCAACTGCGCCGATTACAGTATGAAGTTCGCCCATTGAAATATGTGCATCAAACCCCTTTTTTTCTATAAATATTTTTACATTTTCAATTTGTTCTTTGCTTGCGCCTTGACGCATAATAATAAGCATATATTACACCTTTTAATAAAATTATTCGATTTTACCCTTTTGTTGTTATTATAAAATTTTTAAAGGAACTATAATGAATATTTAGTTTAATCAGTTTATTATAAATATAAACAATTTACAAACTCTAAATTTCATTGTATAATTGCTTTATTATTTTGGGAGCTTGTTTTTATGAAAAACAAAACAGAGGTTATAATTGTAGGTGGTGGTCCGGCAGGAATTTCTGCGGCAATTACAATAGCAAGAGCGGGCAGAAAAGTTATCCTTATTGAGAGAGGGAATTTTTCCGGCAGTAAAAATGTTTTTGGAGGTGCTGTTTATATTCAGCCTACAAAAGAAATTTTTGCAAATTTTGAAGAAACAGCACCATTAGAAAGAAAAACCGTTGCGCATAAATATATTATGTGCACAGAAGAAGAATCTGTTTCTTTAACTTATGATTCAAGAATAAAAGAATCCCATAGTTATTCTGTTATTCGTTCTAAATTTGATAGATGGATGGCTAATGAAGCACAAAAAGAAGGTGTTGTATTAGTTACAGAAACATTAGTAAAAGAAATTATTATAAAAGAAAATAAAATAGTCGGAGTTAAGACTGAATTCGAAGAATATTTTGCAGATATTGTTATTTTGGCAGATGGAGTTAACTCAATATTAGCCAAACAAGTAGGTCTAAGAAAAGAAATAAAACCAAAAGATGTAGCCTTGGGTGTAAAAGAAGTTATAAAAATTGGCAAAGAAAAAATCGAAGAAAGGTTTAATTTAAAAGATGGAGAAGGTGCTATTTATGAATTTCTGGGCGAACCAATGCTTGGTATTTTAGGATTGGGCTATCTTTATACAAACAAGGAAACAGTTTCTATCGGACTAGGTGTAAGTTTAGATGCTTTATCAGAAAAAAAACTTAAGCCATACGAGCTTTTGGATAAACTGAAAAAACATCCTTCTGTTGAACCATTATTAAAAGATGGTGAACTTGTAGAATATTCCGCCCATTTAATACCCGAAGGAGGATATAAAAAAATTCCCAAACTTTATTCAAACGGTGTTCTTGTTGTTGGTGATGCTGCAATGTTGGTTAATAATGTTCATTGGGAAGGCACAAACCTTGCAATGATTAGCGCTAAGTTTGCTGGCGAAACAGCAATTGAAGCTTTAAAAAAGGGTGATTTTAGCGAAAATACTCTTGCACTATATCAGAAAAAATTAGAAAATTCTTTTATTATTAAAGACCTGAAATCTTACAAAAACATTATGGATATTGTTCATAATAGGGCAAAAGCTTACTTAAAGTATTATCCCGAAAAAATTTCCGAATTTTTTAGAGTGTTCACATCGGTAGATAGTGTACCTAAAAGTAATAAATATCGTGCTTTCATCAAAAGTTTGTTTTTTGATAGAAGTTTTTCAGAGTTAATTAAAGATGTTATCGGTTTTATTAAAATGGGCTTAGGAGTTTTAAAATAATGACAGAGGAAGAAAAGAAACAACAACCCAATATTGATGATAAGCTGTTTAAGGTTAAATATGTGCCGGATAATGAAGCACATTTAAAGCCGGATGAGACAAAGTGTTTAATTTGTGATTCAAAAGTTTGCACATATATTTGTCCTGCACATGTTTATGAATGGGATGAAGAAAATAAAAAACTCACAATAGGTTACGAAAATTGTTTAGAATGCGGTGCATGCAGAATTGCTTGTGAGCACAAAGCTATTAATTGGGATTATCCGAAAGGAAACAAAGGTGTAACTTTTAAATATGGCTAAGTATTAGATGGAATTAAGAATAAGAAAGGAAAAAAATGAAAGAAGAATATAGCAATAGTTTTAGACGTTGGTACGACAAAGACCCTGTCTTGTCTTCGGCGATGAAAACATTAGAACATTCTGATGATAATTCTCAAATCAAAGTTTCTCTTAATCTAATAAAAATAATAATAGAACATAATATAGAAAGCTCTGAATATGAAGCTGTTGAGGATATAATTTCAGCTGTTGAAGCAGGAGTTGAAGAAAATAACAAAAATAACCGTTGGTATGATATTGATGCAACTTTAAGAACAGCAATAAATATGCTTCAAAATTGCCCCGAAGAAACACAAGGAATTATCGCAAAAGAAATGGCAAAAATGGTTGTCGATAAAATAAAAGAAGAAGATGTTGTTGATTAAAAATAAATAAAAATTGTACAAGAGTGGCGCAGAAATTGAAAAAATTTTCTGCGCCACTCTTGTAATTTGTTTCTTATTCAATAAGAGTTAAAAAGTCTTTTTTAAGAGTTTCAAGTGAATCTTCATTGTTGCTTTCAAAATAAATTCTTAATAGAGGTTCTGTTCCACTCGGGCGAATTAAAATCCAACTCATTTTATCTTCAAAGAGAAGTTTAACGCCATCTTTGGTACAAACTCTTGAAACTTTTAATTCGCCGACTTTTAGAATCTTTTTTGTTTTTTCAATAGAATCTTTCACTTTTTCTTGGTTTTCCAATTTTAAATCAATTCTGTCGTTAAAAAATTCTACACCGGCAAAAGCATAAATTTCTTTTTGAAGGTCAATTAAAGACATGTTTTTAACGGCCATGGCCTCAAGTATAAGTAAATTTGCCAAAATTCCGTCTTTTTCCGGAATGTGTCCTTGAACACTTAGCCCTCCCGATTCTTCGCCGCCTATTAGGGCATTGGTTTTTCTCATTGCTTCGCCAACATTTTTAAATCCGACGGCAGTTTCTATAATTTCTATTTCAAGTTTTTCCGCAAGCTTATCAAGAAGCTGACTAACACTTACTGTTTTAACAAGCGGGCCGTTATACTTTTTTGTATCACGTAAATATAATAATAAAATTGCTAAAATTTCATTAGGCGAGACATATTCTCCCCTCTCGTTTATTAAACCGAATCTGTCACCGTCTCCATCGTTAGAGGCTCCTACAGAATTATTTTGAGTTTGAACTTTTTCTATTAATTCCTTTAGAAATTTAGGTTTAGGTTCAGGCATTCCCCCACCAAAATTCGGGTCATATTCTAGATGCAGTGCTTCATATTTAATCCCTTCTTCATCTAAGATTTTATCAAAATACCCTATTGTTGCAGAATATAAACCATCAAAAATTATATTTTTTTTAAAGCCAAGTTCTCTTATTTTTTCAAAATTAATAAGTTTCTTTAAATGATTAGAATAAGCAGAATAAAAGTCATAAATTTCTATTTTACCCTTGCTATCAGGAGCTTTATACCCTAAATTTTGCACTATTGCTGTTGTAATTTTATCTGTTGCGGGGCCTGCATAATCAGGAATAAATTTCATTCCTAAGTATTTAGGCGGATTATGAGAAGCCGTAAACATAATTGCACAAGCATTATAAAGTTTTGCGCCGTAAGCCAATACGGGAGTCGGTAAAACCCGGCTGCTCAATATTACCTGAAACCCCTGAGAAATAAGTAAATTTGCGCATTGTTGTGCAAATTCTTGTGCTTTATTTCTTGGATCATAACCAATAAGTATTTTTTTATTAACACCAAAAGCATCAAAAACATATTTACCAATGGCATTTGTAACAATTTCAACATTTTGTTCGGTAAAGTCTTCACCTACAATTGCTCTCCATCCATCTGTTCCAAATTTTATATTTGCCATATTTTTAACCTTCTTATACAATATTTATATTAATAATACTAAAAGCAAGGAGTTTTTACAAATGACTCAAGATTCTTTCTTATCTTCTGTTGACCAAGTAGCATATTTAGGGCCCGGAGGTTCTTATACAGAAATGGCCAAAGACCTTTTTAGTGAAAAATATAAACTTGGCGGATATCAACAGCCAATGAGCACCATTAAAAAGGTATTAGAGTTTATAGATGAAACGCCTAATTCTGTTGGAATTTTACCAATTGAAAACTCTATAGAAGGAGCAGTAAGAGAAACTATAGATAACCTTATAAGAACCAAAAACACAAACATTAAAATTTTATCCGAAGTTATTATGCCTATAAAGCATTGTCTTTTATCAAAAACAACAGAGCTTTATTGTATAACAGGTGTAATTTCTCACCCTCAAGCTCTAGGGCAATGCCAAAATTTTATACATAAACAAATACCTGCACATTTAAATGTAATCGAAGCAGCAAGCACAGCAGAAGCGGCAAGAAAATTGAATGATTATAATCTTACTTATGCTGCCATAGGAAGTGAAAAAACAGCTCAAATATATAACCTGAATATTTTAAAAGAAAACATAAATGATGACCCAGATAATAAAACAAGGTTTGCAATGATAGGAGATTTTGAAACACATAAAACCCAAAATGATAATACAACATTAGCTTTTTCAACAGAAAATAAGCCAGGTGCCTTGTTAGAAATTTTACAAATTTTTCATGATTATCAAATAAATTTGTCTTATATAGATTCAAGACCTTCTAAAATAAAATTCGGAGAATATACATTTTTTGTTGATTTTGACGGTCATGTTACAGATGAAAAAATCGTAAAATTACTTCAAGAAATTCAAAAACATACTCAATATTATCGCCTGGTTGGTTCTTATGAAAGATGGTAATTTAAAGGGGTATAAAAAACTTTTAAACGGACAAATATATCGCTTAATATAAAATTTGAAAATAAGCCAATCTTTTTTATTTTTATTCTTTTTTTGCATATTGAGAGGATATTTGTCCAAAAAGATAATTTGTATTTTTTATATCAAAAAACCCGATTTTTTCATAGATTTTACAAAGTTCTTTTGGCGAAGGAAAAGTTTCATTTGAATCTGCCAAATATTTATAAGGAGTTTCGTCACCGTTAAATAATTTTCCCAAGAAAGTAATCCAAAGATACATATAAGGTCTAAGGAACAGATTAAAAAATTTGTTTGGTTTTCCCAAGTCTAAATTTATAAAAAGCCCTTTCGGTTTTAAAACGCGATAAATTTCTTGTAAAGCCTGCTCCATTTTTTCAATATTTCTTAATCCAAATGATATTACGCATAAGTCGAAACTTTCATTTTCAAAAGGCAAATGGGTAATATCTGCCTGAATAAATTCAATATCGGAAAAATTTATATATTTCTTTCGTGCAATTTCAAGCATGTTTAAAGAAAAATCAACACCAATGATTTTTGTATTTGGATATTTTTGTTTCAAAATTCCCGCTAAATCACCAGTTCCGGTGCAAAGATCAAGAATTTTAGAATTGTTGGGCAAATGTAAATCTGATACAATCTTTTTTTTAATTTTTTTATGCAGACAAAAACTCATAATATCATTTAATTTATCATAATTAATTGATATTGAATTAAATAAAAATTTTATATTTTCAGGGCTTTTTGAAAAGGCTTTTTTTCTGGCCATTTTACTTGCTCCTGAAATAATCACAAATCAAAGTCTTTTTTTTGGGGATGAGGTTTTTAATTTTATTTATAATGTTGTTATTTTCCAAATCTTGTAATTCTTTATTTAACGCTGCTTTTTCAAGCACGACTTTATTGTATAAATCAGAGCAGACGGTTGATTTATCAACGTGAGCTTCCAATTTATCCAATTGACGCTTTTTTTCATTTATAGCTTGTTTTAAGTCATTTATTCTATCTTCTTTTTTCACAAAAAGCATCCTTTTTTTGTGCAGAATTACATTAGCACTCAACAATTATAAAATAATACTTTTTGAAAGAATTTAAATCCGCTTAACGGTGTATTTCCAATGCCATCCGTTTTGGATTGTCCTCTTTTCATCTTTTCATCTTAAAAAAACATATTTTAGACAATAATAATTAACAATTAGCGAAAACATTTGGCAATTCTATATTAAAACCAAGTTCAAGAGCTTTTAAGTTAAGTGGCAATAAATTTTTCCTATGTTCGGGAAGAACATTATTAATTGCTTTATGCAAACTTTCTATTGAAGTTAGTTTGCTTACTTTTGCAAGCATTCCAAGAGAGATTATATTAGAAATCCTTAATTCTCCAAGCTCGTTTGCAAGGTTAGTTATTGGTGCGAAAAAGTAATTTATATCAAGTCTTGATTTAAGTTCTTTTACAAGAGACGAATTAGCTATTATCCACCCACCCTTTTTTAGTTTCGGCAAAAACTTATCAAATGAAAGCTGGTTTAGCGCAATAATAAAATCAGCTTCCTTTTTGTTTACTGAGCTAACTTCCTTATCACTTGCCACAACTTCACAGTTAACCGTTCCACCACGCATTTCAGCACCATAGCAGGGATACCATGTAACATTTTTTTCATCAAGCATCAGGGCATTTGCCAAAACTTCCCCGGCCAGCAAAATCCCTTGTCCCCCAAAACCTGCTATTAAAATACTTTTTTCTTGACTATCCATTTTTTATTCCTTTGTACAATCTTTAAATATTCCCGGAGGGTATACAGCAAATAGTTCATTTCTTATTCTTTCATGAGATTCTTTTGGTGTCAAATTCCAGTTTGTCGGGCATGTGGAAAGAATTTCAACTAATCCGAAACCTAAACCTTTTGTTTGAATTTCAAATGCTTTTTTTATTAAATTTTTTGTTTTTTTTATGTTTACAATAGAATCTAAAGATCCTCTTGCACAAAAAGCTGTTCCGTCACAAAGAGCAATTTGTTCTGATATTTTTATAGGAAATCCGTAATATTCTTTGTTTCTGCCAAAAGGAGACGTTGTTGTAACTTGTCCCATTATGGTAGTCGGTCCGCCTTGACCACCGGTCATGCCATAAGTTGTATTATTTATACAGATGGCAGTTACATTTTCACCTCTGAGAGCCGCATTCATTGATTCAGCAAGACCAATAGAGGCAAAATCCCCGTCTCCCTGATAAGTGAATACAAATTTATCAGGATTGGTTCTTTTTACTCCGGTTGCAGCTGCCAATGCTCTTCCATGAGGAGCTTCAACACAATCGGTATTAATCCAGTCATATAACATTACAGAACAACCTATAGAAGCAATTGATATTGTTTTTTCTCTTAAATTTAATTCATCCAAAACCTCAGCCACCAATCTAAGAGCAAGACCATGATCACATCCCGGACAAAAAGGAAATTTTGTGTTTTTTTTAAGTGATTTTGGAATTTCAAATATTATATTTTCGTTTTGTTGATTTGTTTGCATTATCATCCTTTTTTATTGAAAAATAAATTCTCTAAATAAATTCTTCAACTAAAGCTTGAGAAGAATATGTTTTTATTTGTTTAATCGCTTCTTCTGTAATTTCTTCTACGCTTAGCCATTGCCCCACAGCTTTCCCGAAAAATTCAACAGGAACTTTGCCATTTACGCTAAGCTTGATATCTCTAAGCATTTGTCCTTTGTTCATTTCTACAACAAGGAATTTTTTTGTTTTTTGTGACAATTTTTCTATAATATCTACAGGGAAAGGATAAAGCGAAATAGGTCTTAACATCCCTACTTTTAAACCTTTTTCTCTGCAGTTTTTTACAGCAGATTTAACATTTCTTGCCATACTGCCAAAGCATGTGATTATTAAATCGGCATCTTCTGTTAAATATTCTTCATAATCTTGTTCGTTTTCTTCTATTTCTTTATATTTTTTAAATAATCTATCAACTCTTTCGTTTAATTTATCTTCAACGGGTTCTAAAGAATAAATAGCTCTTGGCTCCCTCCCGTTCGCACCGGTTAAAGACCAGTCTTCATTAGAAATTTCAGGATAAGGGTATTCTCCTATTTCAACAGGTTCCATCATTTGCCCAAGGAGACCATCTGCCAGAAGAATAACGGGATTTTTATATTTTTGAGATAAATAAAAAGCTTTGTATGTTAAATCCACGCATTCCTGAACTGTTGAAGGAGCAATAACCATAATTCTGTAATCACCATTTCCGCCGCCTATTGTTGATTGATTATAATCGCCCTGTGAAGGATAAATGTATCCTAACGCCGGACCGGCTCGCATTACGCTGATAAGAACCACGGGAATTTCGTCTGAGGCAATATAACATAAAGTTTCTTGCATTAAAGATATAGCCATCGAAGAAGATGAAGTTATAGCCTTTTTTCCTGTTGAACAGGCTCCTAAAACCATATTAATTGCAGAAATTTCACTTTCTGCAGAAACATATGCCTTGCCAAGCTCTTGCATTTTTTTGCTCATAAATTCGCCAATTTCGCTTTGGGGTGTAACGGGATATCCGAAATACCCATCGCAACCGGCATTTATTGCTGCTTGAGCTATTGCATAATTTCCTTTTATCAGCTGCTTCATTTTAAGTCCTTTTTAACCACTGCCGTTATTGCTAAATCGGGACACCTGATTGCACAAAAGGCGCATCCTAGGCATTGATTTTCGGGATCCACAAAATCTACCGGGAAGGCTCCTAATGCATTAGCCTCCGTTCCCTTTTTTAACAATTTTTTGGGACATTCATCTATGCATAAATAACACGCTTTACATTTTGTTTTGTCAATTTTTATGTAATTCAACTTAGCTTGCCTCAAAACCTTCTAATTTAAATTGTAGCATAAATATAAAATACAAGCGTTATTTTTATTGAAATTAAAGATTAAGATTTTCTTTTATTAAATTAACATCTTTCCTGATTTCTTTAATATTATAAATCAAATCTCTTATAGATTCGCATAAATCAGAACTAATAGAATCCAAAATATCTATATCTTCAAAGGTTAAGGTTTCTTGTTCTTTTTTGTTTTTGCACATTTTAAGCCCCCTTTTAATATAAAGAAAAAGGCGGAATTTCCGCCCACCCCTCTTTTTAATTTTCAGCCTTGTCGTGGCTTCCCCATTGTGGTAAGTTTAATCGATTGTAAATAAGCCTTTCGGACTGACTATAAACATGATATGATATAAAACACTTATGTCAAGTATTTTTTTATCGTGTTAAGAGTGAATTAGTACGTTTTATAAGAGTAAAAATAGTTATATACTCTTATAAAGAGGTTTTATGTCTGATTTTAAGAAAAAATTCGGTGCAAATTTAAAAGCGTTAAGAAAGTCTCGTAATATAACGCAAGAAAAACTTTCCGAGCTAATTAACATACATTATCGCCAAATGTCTAAAATAGAAACAGGTGATAATTTTCCTTCAAGTAAAACACTTGAAAAATTGTGTTTAGCACTCAAAATACCCCCGGTTGCTCTTTTTGATTTTGATTTTCTTTACGAAGAAGAGCTTTTTATGACGGGTACAGAAAATATTTCTTTTTATAAAGCAATTCAAAAAAACAATGTTATAACACTGGAAGATTATAAAGGCAAAAAGATAATTGAAGAAGAAATTTCTCTTTGGGACTCTGATAAAAGACTTTTAAAAATTGCAAAAAACTTAAATAAACCCGTTGTTGTAGAATACGTTGAAAACGGTAAAAAAATAAAAACAATAACATACAATCCCGAAGGAACAATAAGCGATTCGGACAGTAATAACCAACAACTTTTGCAAGAAGCAGGGATTTTAATGGAAATGTTTAAAAAGGTTTGTAAGAATAAAGATTATACAAATTTTATTAAACTTGCTATACAATCAATAGAAGATAATGATGCTCTTGATAAATTGGAATTTATGATAAACGGAATTAAATTAGCCAGACAACAAAATAAATAATGTCCTTAAAATGCATTGTTTTATTTACTTATGTTAATTTTTAACTTTACAATCGTAATATTCTGTGTTTTATATCTATGATTTTGGTAAAATATAGCTGTAATAATTGTGGGGATATAAAAATTAATGGCAGATATGGATAACTTTGGTGATATTCAAGAGAGTTTTAATTATATAACAGAAGCCCTTGATTCTATTCGTGCGCAAAATGCAATGAATCTTGGAAATATGGATAAGGTGTTGGTAAACATCAATAATCAGCTTGAGGAGCTAACAAAAGAATCAAGTTCTGATTTAATGAAGGTTTTTTTAATTGAGCTCAAAAGAAACTTAGAAGAAAAACATGATTTTGTTTCTTCCAAATTTAATGAAATGGAAAATTCATTTCACAGTATTATTCAAAAAACTCAAAAACAGCTTACAGGGAGTGAAATAAGAGAGCTTTTTGAAATAATTGCCAATAATTTAAGCACATTTTCAAAAGATTTTACATCACAAAAACAAATAATTTCAGAACTTGGTCTTAAAATCGAAGATTTACAAAATGACGATAGTACAAAAAAGGAAATTCTTAAAAACATTTCTGTTTTAAAGCTGGAAACGGAAAAATTCGGTAATGGCTTTGAATCAATTATTATTAATTTAAACGATAATTTTAAAGACCTTTCACAAGAGTTAAAAAAATTAGAAACAACAGATATCTTAGATGGAATTAAAAAAGATATTGAGAATATTTTCTTATCTTCAAATGCTATTTTATCAACACAACAAGTTATTGATCACAAAAACAGAGAACTTGAAGCAATCATCAATACCTTTGTTACAAAAGATGATTTTAATGTTGAAAGAGAACAAGTAGCAAAGCTTATAGCTCAAAATATCGAATTAACAAATTATATAAATAACTTACCTACACATAATCAATTTGAGTCTTTAACAGAAAAAATAGATACAAGTATTGGAATTATAAACGCCTTAAAAAATATGCTTGACGAAACAGGCAAACAAAACCAAAAAATGCTTACGGCACAGCTTGATAATTTAGAAACAAAGATTTTAAATATTTCTTCAGAGGAAGAATTTATCGGTTTTAGAAAAGAACTTTCCGAGTTTGCAAAACAAGTAATGGATAATACAAATTTAATAAGGGCTGATTTAGCTGATACTAATTATGCAGTTAAGAGCTTATATGATTTTTTAAATACAATTGATATAAAAAATTCTTTTCTTAATTTTACACAAATCACAAAAAATTCTGAAAACAATATAAAAGATTCTGTTTCGGATTTAACAAAAAATGTAATGGAAGAATCTGTTAAAAACAGAAATTTAACAAGATCAGATGTTGAAAACGGTGTTTCAAAAATATCTTCAGAAGTCGAAAAAGCAAAAAATGAAATTACAGAAACCTCTAAGATGAACCTGTCAAGCATAATCGAACATGTTCAATCCGTAGTTAATAATATTTTCTCTGTAAAAAATGCTTTACATATAGAAAATTCTGAAAATATGGAAGTGATAGATGAAAAATTACAGGTATTAAAAGAAGAGGTTGTTAATACAAGTAATTTTGTTGTTCAAAATAATCAGGAAAATTTCGAAAACATTCTTTCGAATATAGAAACTTTATTTAAAGAAATTTCTGAAGTAAAAGGTAATTTAGGTGTTTCACTTTCTGAAAATATACAAAATTTTGGAACAGGTTTTCAAGAAATCGAGCAAAAAATTGAAGATACCAGAAATAGCATAAATAATTATTCAAGAGAAGGTTTTGCTCATATAAAAAACATTATTAATGAGTTTTACGAAAAAATTAATGAAGTAAAAGAAGATATTGAAACAGACACAATAGAAAATTCAACAGAAATAAAAGAAATTATTGGCGGATTATCATTAAAATTAAATACAATACAAGAAACAATGACAACAGGCTATGATGTTAATTTTTCAGAGGTTAAAAATTCAATTGAAGAATTAATTCAAATTACACAATCAGCAAAAGCAAGCTTAGAGCAAAGTTCAAAATATGAGATTTTAAATTTAAAGACAAATATCGAAGAGCTTTCACAGAAATTAAGTATTGTTGAAGAAAATATTGATATTAGAAGTCAGTCAAATGTTTCCCAAATAGCAGCATTATTTGTTGAATTAACAAAAGATTTTAATAATTACAAAGAATTTTTAAGTGAAGCCAGTCAATCGAATTTTGAATCAGTTTCGCTTTGTGTTCAAAATCTAAACCAAAAAATTGAAGAATCCAAAACATTATTTGATAATGAGTTAAAATCAAGCTTTTCAAATATACACGAAACCATGGCATCTTTACCGGATAGAATTAAAGAAAATCAAGTTGTTTTCGAAAATGAAAAGAAAATATTAATCGAAGAAAATTCCAGAAATATTCAAGAAATTAATGAAAAAGTTCAAAATTTAATCCAAAGCATTTTATCCAAAGATACTCCTTTTAGAGAAGAAGTACTATTTGAGTTTTCCGGACTAAAATCTAATCTGGAAATTTTAAAAGAAGAATTATTGCGTTCCGATAATAAAATTGATGAAAATCTGTCATATCAAATATCAGAATTCATAACAGGGATAGAGAATTTAATAAATCAATATAACGAAAAGACAAATTCGATTTTAATTTCTTTACAAGGAGGTATAACTGAATATCTTGAATCTGTTAAACAAATAACTATTCAAAGTAATTCTAAATTGGATAATTCGATAAATGAAGTTTTACAGATAAAAACTGAAATTAAAACAATAATGGAAAGAATTTCAGAATTAAATGAAGATTCTTCTATTGTAGATATTTCTTATGATATCAGTCAGAAATTTGATAGTATTTTAATTGAATTTACAAGGTTTGAAGAGAAAATTTCAGCAGAAAACATCGATTCTTTACAAAACCTTTTAGATAATATTGTTGAAAAATTTGATTATACCTCGTCAGAATTAAGAGAAGTAGAAAATTATACATCAGGTAAGACAAGCGAAATAATTGAAGATTTAAGTGAAAAAGCCGAAATTATAAAAGCACAGTTAAATCTTGTCGGAACAGATATTATTAATATTTTATCTTCAAGAACTTCTGAGATTTTATCAAATTTAACTGTTGTTTCAGAAAAAATGGATCAGCTTTGCGAATTTAATTTTGAAGAGAATTTTGTTGATATTAAAAATAAGCTTGAAACAGGTTATTTCACAATAACATCAGTTATCAAACAAGATATCGAAAGATTAAATGAAGAACAGCTTGAAAACATTGATAAAGATTTTGAAACAATAAACGAAAAGCTGGATAAGATTATTTATAGAGTTTCGTCAGATAATACTAAACAAATTGTTGAATTAAAATCTATTTTAACGGAAAAAGTTGACAATATTACTTCTATTAATAACGTTTTAGAGGTTGTTTTAAACAGATTAGAAGAAATAACAACATATTCAAATTCTCATACAGAAAGTATTCATGAACTAAAGACAGAATTTGCCGAAAGATTAAACATACTTGAAGATAGTTTGGCACAGGCACAAGATGAATCAAGATCGCAATTTTTTGGAAAAATTGCTGATTTTCAAAATAGAAAAACAGAACAGATTTTTGACAAAATTGATGAATCAAAAGAAGAAACGCAAAGAGCTTTATATGAAATAAAAGAAAATATGAAAAATTCATCAGAAGATGTTTATTCTTCTGCTCAAGAAGTATTTTCCGATGTAAAAAGTGAAATTGTTGATAAAATCAATACGTTTGAAGACACTATTCTTCAAACACATTATTCTACGAGAACAGCTGTTCTTGAGAAAATGTCTGAAATCCAAGACAGATCAAAATCAGAGTTATTGGTCAGTGTAAAAGAGAATATTACTTCTACGGTTGAAGAGTTATATTCTTCAACTCAAGAAGTTTTTGAAGAAGTAAAAACAGATCTTATAAATAAAATTAATTATTTAGAAGAAAAATTTTTAGCATCTGAAAATGATAATATTGAAAGCGTTATAGAAAAAATAAATGATTCTCAAAATCAAACAAAGAATGAGCTTTTATACGGATTAAAAGAAAATATTTCAACGGTTACTGATGAACTTTATTCATCAACACAAGCGGTATTATCCGGAGTTAAAAATGATTTATTAAATAAGTTAAATGATTTGGAAGAAGGTTTAATTCAATCTCAGGATGAATCCCAAAAAACATTTATTGAGAAGTTTGAACAGTCAAATTCTAAAACAAAAAATGCTCTTTTAGCAAAAATAGCAGATATACATGATGATATTTCCGCTATGAAAGACAGCACCGGAGCTAATTTGTTGTATGAAATAAAAGAAAACATCACAAATTCTGTAGATGATTTTTATTCTTC
This sequence comes from uncultured Muribaculaceae bacterium, assembly GCA_964391675.1. GTDB lineage: Bacteria > Cyanobacteriota > Vampirovibrionia > Gastranaerophilales > Gastranaerophilaceae > CAYMMX01. Next base: position 338,696 of record CAYMMX010000001.1, read on the forward strand.
AGCCCAGCAGCTATTTGCAGGTTTAAAAGAAGATTTAATTGAAGAAATTGTTTCTATGAAAGATTTGGTAATTGAGGGTCAAGATGAAACTCAAAATACCATAACAGATAAAATAGATGAAGCAAAATATGAAGTAAAAGAAGCAATTCTTGAAAAAATTTCAGACATACAATATGAAATATCTGATTCGCAAGAAAAAACCAAAAATGATATTTTATATGGCGTAAAAGAAAATCTGGGAATTGCTACAGATGATTTTTGTAACTCAGCTCAGGAATCTTTTGCAGGTATAAAAGGAGATATTTTAGATAAAGTTTCTGCGATTGAAGAAGAGCTTAGCCAATCACAAGACGAATTTAGAACAACTGTTTTGGATAAAATTGTTGCAACTTCTGATGAAATTACTACAGAAATTGTTGATAATATAATTCAATCTCAAGAAGAAATAAAAAAATCCATAGAAGAAGAAATTTCTAAATCTCAAAATAAAACAGAGACAGTTATACTAGGGGAATTAGAAGAAAATATTGCATTAGTAAAAGAAATATTAGATTCCTTCAAAGAAAAAGAAAAAATTTCAGAAGAAGACACACAAAAATTAGAAGAACTACAATCTATTGTGCAAAAGGTTTCAGAAGATATTGAAAATAAAATAGAAAAATCAGAAGAAACTTATAAAACATCTACTCAGTCATTACTATCAGACATTAAATTAAGTTTTTATGAAAAAGTTGATGACAGTCTGGATGGATTAAAATCATTTATCGAAGTATTAGATCAAGAAAAAGAAAATTCAGGACTATTAGAAGAAGCCAAAGCTGAGATTTTAGATAAATTTCTTGAAATTGCCGATAATCTTGAAGAATCAATTTCTTCCGTTAGTGTAAAAACAGAGTTGGAAGAACTTAATAAAGAAATAGAAGTATCTATTGATGATTTGTTTGAAAAAATTAAAGAGGAGCTTGCCTTATCGATTAACGGAAGTGAAGCTTTAAAAGAAATTTCAGATAAATCAATTTCAATAGAAGAACAAATTGAAAATTTAAAAAATACAGTATTAGAAGACTTATCTGATAAATTTGCAAAATTTGAGGTAGAAACTGCAAATCAAAAATCAGAAAATTCTACAATGATTGAAGATTTGAAAAATTCTTTAACAGAATTAAAAGAAAATTATATTGATTTAAGTTTGAATTCAAGCATGGAAATTTCTGAAATTTTAGTTGGTTTCCAAGAAAAAATAGACAATATTCAAAACAAATTAGAAGAAATCAATCAAAAAGAAATTGAAATTGATGTTAATTCTGAATTAAATAATTTTGATTTTAATTCTGCAATAAGCGAATCGAAAAACGAAATTACAGAAAAAATATCTGAAATAAGCCAAAAATTAGATTCATTAATTTCAGAATCAGAAGCAGAATCAGAGGAAGAAGAGTCGGAAACTGAAAATATCAGTATAAATGCTGAAGTGGAAGAAAATATAAAAGAAATAAAAGAAATTTTAAATTCACAAGGCAGTCTTATCGAAAAAATTGATAATCTTAGCAATTTAAACGATATTGGTGATTTAAGTGCATTGGGGGATTTATCTGGCATAAGAACAGAAATTCAAAATGCGTTGAAAAATTTTGAAGAAAAATTAGAAGCACTTATAAATGAAAATCCGCAAGCAGAATCAAAATCCATAGATTCTTCTAATATTAATGAACAATTAATTTCTTTTAAAGAGGAACTTATAGAAGGTTTGGTTGATTTCTTTAATCAAATTTCATTTACAGCTGAATCTGAAGATATCAAAGATTATGTTAACAAGAAAACAATTGAAATCAGAACAGAAATTAATTCAAAATTAGGAATCCAAAATGAAATAAAAGAAATTAAAAGACATCTTTTATCTTTACAAACAGCTTTGGAGGAAGATTCTGATTATTCATATACTTTGCAAGATGTTGAATCGGATATTGCTAAATTAAGACTGGTTTTAAAAGAAATTGCAGAAAACAGAAATGTATCTATCGGTTCATCAAATATTAACTTAATGGATCTAGACAGAATAAGCGAAGATATTACAAGTATTAGCACACGTACAAATAAACTGTTATTAAATTCAGATGAATCTTATTCTGCGTTAAAAAATAATCTTGAAGATTTAAGAAAAATTATTTATCAATTTGAAAGTAAAGTGCAATATCTTGATAATAAAGAGCCTATAAGTAAGATAGAAAAAAAATTAGAAAATATTAACAGTCTTATGTTATCAAGTGTTCAAACCGATAAAATATTTAATCAAACGTTTGTATATTTGGCAGAGTGGATAGATAAAGCTGATGACAATATTAATTATATAAGACAAAATATGGTTAAGACTACTGATGTAGAAAAGCTTTTAGATAAATTTAGCAAAAAATTTGACAAACAAGAAGAAAAAATTAAATCTCTTGAAATTAAAATAGAAAAATTAACCAAAACAAAACCGTCTAAAGAAACAGATGTAAAAACACTTGTTAAAGAAGTTTTAAGTAAAATAGAAATGCCTGAATTCAGACCGGATGCAAAATTAGCCAAAAAGGTTGATGGTATAGATAAACAACTTGTAACTTTAGGCAAAAATATTGAAAAAATAACTTCTTACGTCGACTAAGGTGATAAAAATATTTACAATATTAAAGATTGTTTAAAAACAATGCTTTTTGTATAATCAACATATGAAAAAAATTATTAATAATCTTAAAAAGATTGTTTCAGAAAAAAACGTTTTAACGGAATATGAAGAACGTTATGTTTATGCTCTTGATTCTACAAATAAACAAAATATAAAAAACCTTCCAGATGCGGTTGTTTTTGTTGAAACGATTGAACAGGTTCAAAATATTGTAAAATTAGCCTATGAAAACGAATTACCGCTAATCCCCCGAGGAGCAGGTACAAATCTTGTAGGGGGATGTATTACTTTAAAAGGCGGAATTGTTTTAAATTTTTCTAAAATGAATAAAATTCTTGAGATAAATAGAGAAAATTTAACTGCAAGAGTTCAGCCGGGAGTTGTTATTGGTGATTTGCAAATAGCTGTAGAAAAACATGGATATATTTACCCCCCGGATCCTTCAAATTTAAAGGTTTCTACAATTGGCGGAAGTATAGCTCTTTCTTCGGGAGGACCGCGTACCTTTAAATATGGTTCGACAAAGGATTACATAATTGATTTAAAAGTAGTTTTAGCAGATGGAAGAATAATTAATACAGGTGCAAATACCGCCAAAAACTCAACAGGATATCATTTAAGTCAGCTTTTTATAGGTTCTGAAGGAACATTAGGGATTGTAGTTGAAGCCTTGGTTAAATTAATTCCAAAGCCCGAGGGTTCAAGAGTAATTCTTGCTTATTTTAACAAAATTCAAGATGCTGTACATACCGTTAATGTTATTTTAGAAAACAAATTGGTTCCTGCAACGCTTGATATTATGGATAAAAATACACTTCAAACAGTAGAACAGTTTTATCCCGCAGGACTTTTGACCGATAAAGATGCGGCTTTGGTTTTAGAAGTTGACGGATATTTATCTTCTTTGGATTACCAACAAGAAAAAATCGTTGATTTGTGCAGAAAAAATGGTGCATCCGAAGTACAGTTTTCAACAACAGAAGAAGAGGCCCAAAAAATTTGGACAGCAAGAAGAAGTGCATTTGCAGCTTGTTCAAAATTAAAACCGAATGTAGTTGCAGAAGATATTGTTGTACCGAGAGAAAAAATTACCCATCTTGTTGCGGGAATAAAACAAATTTGTGATAAAAATAATATTATGGTTTGTATTATGGGTCATATTGGTGATGGAAATATTCATCCGAATATTCCTATTAATCTAAATGATAATGAAGAAGTACAAAATTATAAAAAAGCAAAAGACGAAATCCACAAATTGGCCGTGGATTTAGGAGGAACATTATCCGGAGAACATGGGATCGGCTGTGAAAAATCAAAATATATGCATTTTGCTATTGATGATGTAACATTAGAATATATGAAAAAAATCAAGAAAGTTTTTGATGAAAAAAATATTTTAAATCCGGGTAAAATATTTGAGTGAGGTGAAAATGGAATTTATAGTTATTTATTGTACTGTTCCGAACAAAAAAGAAGGAAAAGAAATTGCAAAAGCATTAATAAAATATAAGCTTGTTGCTTGCGTAAATATTATTGATAAAATAGAATCTGTTTTTTCTTGGGACGGGCAGCTGCAAGAAGAAAAAGAAGCTCTTATGATAATTAAAACTAAAAAAGAACTGTTCGATAATGTAAACAAAGTAATTCAAAAGTTACATTCTTATAATGTTCCTGAAGTTATTGCTATTCCTATAATAGATGCAGATGAAACTTATCTTAAATGGATTGAGCACGAAACAAGAAGTAAGTAAAAATGTTAAAACGGGAGTTTTATAACAGAAATACATTAGAGGTAGCTAAAGATTTGCTTGGATATAAGCTTTGCAGAAATTTTAACGGAAAAATTTTGTCTGGAATTATTGTTGAAACAGAAGCATATACCCAAGATGATCCTTCATGTCATGCCTTTAGGGGAAAAACTCCACGTTCAATAACTTTGTTTAAAAAACCCGGCTTGGCTTATGTTTATTTTACATACGGAATGCATCATTGTTTTAATGTTGTTACAGAAAAAGAAGAAGTTGCAGGTGCCGTTTTAATTCGAGCAATTGATCCTTCTGCTCCTTTATCTGATACAAACGGTCCTGCTAAATTATGTCGTGAAATGAATATAACAAAAGAACTTAATGAAATTGATTTAACAAATAAAAAATCACCGCTTTGGATAGAAAAAGGAATAAATGTTTGTGAAAATCAAATAGTTACTACTAAAAGAATCGGGATTAAACAAGCTGCAGATTATCCTTGGAGATTTTATATCAAAAATAATAAATTTGTTTCAAAAAAATAATAATAAAAATCAAAAATGATAATAGAATTCGTGTTAATATATAATTATGAAAAATAACTTTAAATCAGGATTTGTAGCAATAATAGGACGCCCAAATGTTGGTAAATCAACTCTTTTAAATCAGGTTTTAGGGCAAAAAGTTGTTATAACAACAGACAAAGCTCAAACAACAAGAAAAAGAATAAAAGGTATTTTTACTACAGAATTGGGACAAATTGTTTTTATTGACACTCCGGGGGTTCACAAACCGCTTAATAAATTTGGCGATTTTATGCTTGAAGAGGCAAAAGTTGCAATCCCTGATGCGGACTTAATTCTGTTTTTAGTTGACGGATCACAGCCTTCAGGTAAGGGTGATAAATGGATTGTCGAAAATATTTTAAAACAAACAAAAATTCCTGTTTTAATTGTTTTAAATAAATTAGATAAAATTAAAGATTTAATAAAAATAGAAGAAAATTTAATAACATATAAAACTCTTTTTGAAAACAATATTCCCGTAATAAAAATATCGGCAAAAACAGGAAGAAACAAAGATACTTTAATTGAAAATATTTTAAAAAATCTTCCCGAAGGGCAAAAGCTTTATCCCGAAGATATTATTACAGAAGAGACAATGAGGGATGTTTCTCAAGAAATTATCAGAGAAAAAATTTTACTTAATACAAAAGATGAAATACCTCATTCAGTTGCTGTTTTAATTGAAAAATATGAAGAAAAAGAAAATATAGATAAGATTTATGCGTCAATTTATTGTGAAACAAAAAGCCAAAAAGGGATATTAATAGGTAAAAATGGTTCTTTGCTAAAAAAAATAGGAACAGAGGCCAGACTAGAACTTGAAACAATTGTAGAAAAAAAAGTTTATCTTGAATTAAATGTAAAAGTTGAAAAAGACTGGCGAAAAAATAATAAATCACTTAAAGATTTTGGTTATACTTCATAGGCTTTTTTTAGATTTTAACGTAACAGAATAATTTTTTATAATTTCAAATCGCCCTAATTGTGTTATTTTTTGTGCAATATCATAATTTTTTAAATAAAAATCAATTTTATCAACTAAATCGGTAATATCTCTAAAAACTTCTAAATGTCTTGATTCATCAAAATATTTTATTAAATCAGCTCTGTCATTTATTATTAAAAAACCGCCTGAAGCAAGAGCTTCAAAAATTTGAATATCCACGCAAGGATTTTTCAAAGAATTAATGCACAAATTAATTTTAGAAGAACTGTATATTAAAGCCTTTTCATTTTCCGATAGAACATTTTGTTCATAGCTTTTTGAGTATATTTTTAAACAGCTTTCATCTAATAATTTTTCTTTTTTTATTTTTTCTATACTTTTTAAAAAAAGTTTTTCTTCGCAAAAAATATGAATTTTCTTTTTATAAGTTTTAATTAGTTCGCATAAAACATTCAAAATAAAGTCTTTATTCGGATTACCGACAAAGCTTATAGAATATTTATAACCTTCAAAGTCTGTTATATATTTTTTTAAATTTATATTGAATTTTTTTGCCATAAAAAAAGTTTATAATGCTTATAAATAAAATTCAATTAATATTGCCCAGAAAATTAACAAAAGGAGTAATTTATTTTACTTAAAATCTTTGTAGAATATTAAGATGAATTACGACTATTATCAAAAAACAGCCTGTGAATACGATGAATTTATTAATAAAGGTTTTTGTGCTGCAAATCCCAGTGTTTCTGCATTGCAAGAAACTTTGTTGATTTTTTTAGAAGAGCTTGCATATTATTTATTGAAATTAAAAGAATTTGGAGCGAGTAATGAAATTATCAAACAACATATAATAGAAGCTGTTTCAGGAATGATAACAAACATAGATTATGAACCTGAAGAGCTTAAAAATCTTATTAAAACTTTGACAGATGATTTAAATCAAGCAAGAAGTTTGTATGCAAATATGTGTAAGAAAAATAATGTTGAAGCGTTTTTTTTAAAACCTTGTTTTAGAAATTTAAATAGTTTTGTTATTTCAGAAATATTTAAAAAAGCAGAAAAATATTATATAATGAGAAATACAGAATATACTTTTGAACAAAAAAACCTTTTTGACATAATCATTTTATTGATTAAAAGACTTTGTTTTAAAATAATCCAAATTAAAAGCTATAGCAAAGATTATGATGCAGCATATATAAAAATTTTAGAATTATTAAATATTTTAAATACTAAAGATACACCTGTTTCTGAAATTAAACTGGCAATAGAACAAGGTAATGCAGTTTATTATGAATTATTAAAAGATTTATATGCGGCCCAAGAAGAATTTCATGGGAAAAGAGAAGCTGTATATATTCCTTTTGCCCCAAGAAATGGTAAAGCAATTCTTGTTTCAGGGATTGACCTTAGACAATTGGAAAAAGTTCTTATCGCAACAAAAAACAAAGGAATAGATGTTTATACCCATGGTATGACAATGCTTATGGCTCATACATTATCAAATTTCAGAAAATATAATCATTTAGTTGGTCATTATGGAAAAGGTTCTGAAAGCAGTTTGTTTGATTTTGCATCTTTTCCGGGAGCAATTTTAATGACAAGATATTTGTTCCAAAAAGTTGAATACTTATATAAAGGAAGACTTTTTACAACAGATTCTTTTGCTCCAAGTGGAATTATAAAAATCAAAGATGATAATTTTGAACCACTTATTCAAGCGGCATTACAAGCAAAAGGATTTACTAAACAAGAACAAGAAGTTATTTTGAAAGTTGGCTTTCGTCAAAAAGAAATAGAAGAAAAAATCAGCGACATTATTAAAAAAATGAAAACAAAAAAAATAAAACATTTATATTTTATTGGAATATTAAATAATAAAAGCGATTTTAAGGAATATTTTGATAAATTTTTAAAACTAATGCCTAAAGACTGCTATGCACTTTCTCTTTCACATGAAAAAAATGAAGAAAATATTTTACATGTAGATTCATTTTATGATTACCTTTTTATTTATAGAATTTTAGAACAAATTAATAAAGCTAATGATATCGGCAAATTAAATATAACTATATTTATAACAAAGTGTGATCAATATACGCTTACAAATGTTATTAACTTTATTAATATGGGGATAAAAAACATTTATTTGTGTAAATGTATTCCTAATATAATTAACCCGACAATGTTAGAAACACTCAAAAAAACATTTAATATAAAAGAGTTTTGCAATCCCAAAGAAGATCTTAAAAATACTTTAGCAAAACAGAAAGAAGGAGACAATGGATAACTTACATAAAGAAGAAAGACTTATAACTCCGGAAATTGAATGTGAAGAATGTTTTACAAGAGGAATTTGTTCAATAAATCCTAACTTGGCATCTGTACATGAAGTAATAATGCTTTATTTAAAAGAATTATCCTTTTACCTTGTAAGGCTTAAAACATTTGGAATTACCAACGAAAAAATAAAAGAAACAATCATTTATGCATTATTTAATATGATTACCAATATTGAGTATAATCAACAACAATTTCAAAATTTAATTGCGGAATTATATGATTATATTAATCAATCAAAATTTTTGTACGAGAAAGCATGTACAGAAAGAAACATTGAAATAGAAACCCATAAAACATATTTTAAATATGGTAAAAATTTTGAACTAACAGATGCCATAAGAAAAGGAGAAAAATATTTTCTAAAAAAAAGCTATATTTTTTCACATGAACAAAAAGATTATTATGATATTTTGTTATTTTTAGCAAAAAGCATTGGCTTAAAATTAATGGAATTTAAGCGTATAGGTAAAGATCATGAAGAGGCTTATTATACAATATTATCTCTTTTTGATACAAACTTCCCGCAAGATTTTCAGGAAGAAAAAATTAAAGAACACATTAAAAAAATAATAAGTGTTTATTATGATTTAGTTAAACAGCTTTTTTATACGCAAAATGAATTATATGGAGAAAGTACTCCTACAGAAGTATCTTTTTCAACAGTTCCGGGTAAAGCAATTTTAGTTTCGGGCTCAGATTTAAAAAAATTGGAATTGGTTTTAAAAGCAGCCGAAGGGAAAGATATTAATATTTATACTCATGGTATTGAAATGCTTATGGCACATACTTATCCAAAATTAAAATCACATCCAAATTTAAAAGGTCATTTTGGAAGCAGTCTGGAAAGTACTTTGGTTGATTTTGCTTCTTTTCCGGGTGCGATTTTAATGACAAAAGGCACTTTGCAAAAAATAGAGTATTTATATCGTGGAAGATTATTTACTTTAGATCCTGTAGCTTCTACGGGAATAATAGGAATTAAAAATTTAAATTTTGAACCTTTAATAAAATCTGCTCTTAAGGCTAAAGGATTTACCCATACTACTATAAAACCATCAATGAATGTCGGTTATAATTTTCAGGAAATAAGCAATAAAATAGATAGTATAGTTGACAAAGTACTAAAAAATGAAATAAAACATTTGTTTATTATAGGGTTATTAAATAAACCAAACTTGGCGTATAAACAATATTTTGAAAATTTCTTTAATCTGTTGCCTGAAAACTGTTATGCATTTTCTTTAAGTGTTAATAAAAATACTAAAAACATTTTTCATTTAGACTCTTTTTACGATTATTCATTAATTTATAAATTAATTAAACAAATAAAATTGAAAACAGATATAAAAGAACTAAACTTAAGTATGTTTATTACAACATGTGATAAACATACTATCTCTAATCTTTTATATCTAAAACACATTGGTGTAAAAAATGTATATATGTGCAAATGCCCTTCCTCTTTGTTAAATCCGAGTTTAATTAATACACTTCAAAAAACATTTAATATACAAGAAATTTCACAACCCCAAAATGATTTAGACAATATTTTAAATAATAAAAAAGGAAAAAATGAATAATAATTTTAAAAACATAAAACCACTTGGAAATGATTATGATGAATGCAGTATAAAAGGCATTTGTTCAATTAATCCAATAATTTCTTCAATTAAAACAGTAATATATGCTTATTTACAAGAGCTTTCTTATTATATTATTGAGCTTGATTCGTTTGATAAAAAAAATAATATAATAAATAATTTTTTTATAGAAGTTTTTTCTGTTTTGATTGCCAATAATGAGTACAAAGAAGATGATTTATTACATTTAATTATAAATATACAAAATATTATTAATGATATAAAAATACAATACAAAAATATTTGCATAGAAAAAGAAAAATCACCAATTTTTTATAAGCAAATTATTAAATTAAATCAAAATTTCAATATTACTGAAGTAATTAAACAAGGTCAAAGATATGATGAAAAATTCAAAAAATTTGTTTCAGAAGAAAACAGAAAAGGCTTAGAATTAATTTTAATAATTCTAAAAAGTATTTGTTTATATATTATAGAATTACAGAGTTTAAATATTGACTATGAAGATTACTATAAAGAATTAGTTTTTGCTTTAAGCAAAAAAGGATTTAAAGCTATTTTAGAAGAAGGATTTGATAATCATATCAAAAAATATTCTAAAATAGATAATGAAATACTTAGACTTGTTTTTGACTCCAGAAAAAAAGAATTTGGTGAATTAACAGAAACAAATATTTCATTTTCTGTAAAAAAAGGTAAATGCATTCTTGTCTCGGGAAACAATTTTAAAGAGCTTGAATTATTACTTGAAGCGACCAAGGACAAGAATATTAATATTTATACCCATGGTCAGATGATATCATCTCATGCTTATTCGAAATTTAAAAATTATCCTCATTTGAAGGGACATTACGGTAAGGGTTCCGAATACTATGTTTCTGATTTTTCATCTTTTCCCGGCCCTGTTTTTGTAACAAAATTATCATTATATAAAGTAGAAAACTTATATTCAACTTCTGTTTTCACAACAAATAAAATTCCACCTTTAAATACAAGGTCTATTGTTGATTATAATTTCGAACCTCTTATAGAATCAGCTCTAAGATCAGATGGTTTTGAAGAAGATTTTATTGAAAAAAATACTACAATAGGGGTTTTTGAGGATCAATATATACAAAAAATTAATGAAATAGCTGAAAAAATAAAACTCGGTGAAATAAAAAACATTATTACAATTGGTATTTCAAATAATGTTACAGATCAAATAGATTATTTTAAAACTTTTTTCAATCTAGTAAAAAATGATTGTTATATTATATCTTTTTTTTATAAAAGTAATTTTAAAAATTTACTTTTTACAAATTTTGATTATGCTTTCCCATTTTTATACAAAGCTTTGGACATAATTTTACCTTTAAAAGATTCTTATAATTTTAAAATTAATATTTATAATACAAGATGCGAGCCGCATACAATTCCAAGCTTATTTTATTTGAGAACGTTAAATATAGACAATATTTATTTTCATCAATGTTCTCCTCTTTTAATTAATCCTGCGTTAGTTAATTTATTTATTGAATTAGCTAAAATAAAATTGTATACTAACCCTAAATATGATTTGGAAGATATGATTAAAGATTAAGTGTTAAAAATTCTATCTCCTGCATCACCCATTCCGGGGACAATATACCCATGTTCATTTAAATGAGAGTCTAATGCAGCGGTAATTATTTCAATTTCCGGAAAAGCTTTTTGAATATTTTCAATTCCTTCCGGGGCAGAAATAATAGAAATTACTTTAATATTTTCTATAGGAATCTCTTTATCAGCATATAGTTTAATTGCTTCTATAAGGGAATTTCCTGTTGCAAGCATAGGATCGGTGATGAATATATGAAACTTATGCGGGTCTTTTACTGTCATAGGCACTTTATTATAATACCAAACCGGTTTAAGGGTTTTTTCGTCCCTATACATGCCAATATGTCTTATGCATGCTTGAGGCAAAATGTCTATAGCTTCATCTGTAAATATTAATCCTGCTCTTAATATTGGGGAAATAATTATGTTAATATCAGGGTCTATAGTTTGGGATTTAAATGATGTTAAAGGAGTATGAACTGTTTTTTCAACAAGAGGTAAATATTTTGCTGCTTCATACAATAGGACTCTTGTAATTTTTCTTGTTGCAATTCTGACATCTTGAGACTTTGTATCTTTATCTCTCATTGAACATAAGCTTTGTAAAATTACAGGATTATTGATTATATTAACTTTTTCTAAATTAATTTTTTTCATTAAAACTTCCATTCATTTTTCCCTCTTTTATAGTATATATTTTATCACCAATTTTATCACTTTTTTTCTGTATTTCATCAATTTTTATATTAGCAAAGTCTAAGAAATCATTTGCTTTCTCAGATTTCCATTCTCCAGTTTTATTTTTTTTAGATTTTATAAACCCTATTTCTTTCATAAAACTGGATATACTGTAAGCAATGTCAACAACTTGATCATACATTTCGCTTAATAATCCCAGAGAATCATTAATTCTTTTAGGACTTTGTGCAAAAATTAATTTCCCTCCCAATAAATATTCTTCCTTGTCGGGAGGATAAATTTCAAGGGATTTAGAACCTCCCAATCCGCTAAATTCTACAGTGGTTTTTGATCCTTTAGGTATTCTGACATTAGGGTCTGTAATAATAAATTTTACATATACATCTTCTCCCACGATGTTTATTTGATTTACATATCCAGCTTGTATTCCCATGAATCTGACCGGAGATCCGTTAATTAGTCCATCTACATCCGGTAAAAAAATTTGATAAGTATTAAAATTTTTCTTATAGTTAAATATTAAAAACATTATAAAGCTTGAAACTATAAATAATACCAAAAGCCAAACAAATAATTCACTTATCCAAAATAAATGTTTTTTCATAAATTTTATTATACAGTATTTATAAAATAAAAAAAAGAAATGATTAAAAAATTTAAGTAAAAATAAATATATTTATTTTTACCTTTACCTTTAGGTTTTTCGCCTATTGCGAAAAAATCATATGTGTAGTATAAGTAATAGTATCGGTCAATATAAAAAGGATTAAAAAATGGATCAAATAATAAAAGTAGCTTGGGATTTAAACGAAAATACAGAAAACAGATATCAATTAGTGTATGAAATTGCAGAATTAGCAAAAAAACTTGTTGATGAAACTCAAGCTAAAAAATCTCGTGAAGAATTCGGTTTTGAAGAATTTTATGATGCATCATATAAGAAAGAAAACCCTGTTGAACATGCTATAATGGTAAAAGCATCTGAAGCTGATGATAACAGACTTGTGGGATAATAAATTTAAGGTTTTATTTAACTTTACCCTTAAATAAGAGAGTTTTATGCAGGAAACAATTGATTTTATTAACCAAAAAACAAATAATTTCAAACCTGAAATAGGGATTATTTTGGGTTCGGGATTAGGTGATTTTGTTGATAATCTTGATTCTTTAAGTATTTCTTATTCGCAAATCCCAGGATTTGAAACATCAACTATACAAGGTCATGCTGGAAAACTTGTTTTTTGCGAAATTAACGAAAAAAAAATTGTAGCTATGCAGGGAAGATATCATTTTTATGAAGGGCATCCTATGCAAGCCGTTGTTTTCCCTGTAAAAGTAATGAAAAAACTTGGAATAAAAACACTTATAATAACAAATGCATCAGGAGCTGTTAATAAAAAATTTAAACCCGCAGACTTAATGATTATAACTGATCATATTAATTTTACCGGGACGAATCCTCTTATAGGAAAAAATGATGAAATATTAGGAACGAGATTTCCTGATATGAGTGAAGTTTATAATAAAAATTTAATAAAAATAACTGAAAATTGTGCAAGAGAGCTAAAAATTAAAATAAGAAAAGGCGTTTATACTGCATGTTCCGGCCCCAGTTATGAAACACCGGCAGAAATAAAAATGTTAAGAAAATTTGGTACAGACGCTGTTGGAATGTCAACAGTGCCGGAGGCAATCATTGCTAATTACTGTGGCATAAAAGTTCTTGGTATAAGCTGTCTTACAAATTATGCAGCAGGAATAACTAAAAGACCTTTATCTCATCAAGAAGTTATTGAATCGGCAAACTCGGCTAAACAAAAATTTAAATCATTATTATTAAAAGTAATTAAAACCATTTGAATCATCTGAGTTTATGCTTATCTTCGGGTAACTTTTTGTAACAAATAAGCTTTAAAGTAGCAAATTATTTTTTGTAGACTTGTTAAAGCAATTTAAATAGCTGTTAGGAGTGTTTTATATGAGTATAAATTCAATTAATCTATTATCTATTGATAATAATTTAAAAAGAATTGATACAAAAAAATACGGTTTTTATAAAGTTAACACTGATTATCAGGATGTTTTTAATAAGTCAGAAAATGCAAATACGGCTTTTCAAATAGAAACAGGTAAAAATTATACAAGAATAATTTCTTTTACCGGTCTTCAAACACCCTTAGCAAGGATTAAGCCCGCAATTCAAATGAGGGTTACGGGTGTTACTAATTTTCAAGATAATATGGATCCTGAAAAAATAATTAATCATACCCTTTTTAGCATTAACCGTCTTGCCGACAGTTTTTGGAAAGACGGCGATAGTTTAATACATGAAATTATTAATGGACAAAGTAAAAGTAAGGGAAAAATAAAACTAATATCTCCTGTTTACGGTGAAATAGGCCGTGTTCCTGATGAAATTACTCCTTTTATTTTCGACTTAATGAAAAATGGGGATAAAAACTTCAGATTTGAACTGTCAAATGTAGTTGCCGGTAATACAAAAGGAGCTCCTACAATAGGTTTACGAGTAAATTTGCTTTATCACGGAAAAGATCAGCAAATGATTAAAAAAGTTCAAGAAGCCTTTGATGAAGTATTAAATAATCCAGAAGCAGCTAAAAAAGCCTTTTTTTACCAACCCATAATGAACCCAAAAGAAGTTTTAACTGAAATTTTAAAATTTGAGAAAAAAACTAACGGTTCAAAAGCTGCAGAAAAAATGAAAGAGACTATAAATAATATTGTTAGTCATATTGAAAATCCTGAAAATAAGAAAATTTTGTTAGTAGGTCACTGTAAACCGGATGGTGATACTTTAGGATGTATCATGGGCTTAAAAAATTCTATTAATATGGTTCTTCCTGATAAAATAGTTGATTGTGCCGTTGATGATCAGGTTACAGGGTTATTTAGACATAAATTACCTGGAATAGATGACACGATAAAACATCCTTATTCAGAGAGTAAAATAAAATTGCTTGAAGAAGAATTAAAAAATGCACAAAAAAACTCAATGGGTAAATCGGTTATCGAATCTTTGGAATACTCTCTGTCTCAAGCAAAAAATGAAAATCTATTACTTAGAACAGATGAAAAATATGATATGGTTATATTAATGGATGTACCGGCACCTGCCAGATTTTCTTCAGGATTTAAAAAATATATACAAGAAGCCAAAGAAGTTGTTTATATAGATCATCATCCGTTTAGAAAAGAAGAATGGGATCAAGCGATAGACTTAACAGGTCTTAATATGGGTAAAATTCTTAAAGATAACCTTGCTTGGATTGCAGAGAGAGTTCCTGCTGCAACTCAACAAGCTGTAATTATTGCATCAAGAATTAAAAAAGAAATTAATCCGTTAAATCCTGATAATTTAATCAAAACAATCAATAACGGCGTTAATGAAAAATTAAATGCTGCAGTTGCTTCTTTTACTGCGGGTATGAGCACTGATACAGGGGGTTTTTCAAGAACAGCTAATTTAATATCAACAGATATAATTGATAATAATGGAGCCCGTGTTTCTGTACAAAGCAGACCTAATTTCTGGCCGGAAGGTCTTTCTAAATGGTTATTTAAGTTGACAAATGACAAGATAAATAAAAAATGGATGCGAGAAGAATTGACTTATGATGTTAATGATGACATGATAAAAGAATTAAAATATTCAGCCAGAGATAAAATGGTAGAGTATTCAGAAAAAAATAAACATGAATATGAAGATATTGGTTTAGGTATTGTTAAAGCTTCTTTTGATGAAATGCAAGAAATTTTATCATTGGCTCATGTACATGAACCTGAAACAAATTTATTAGATGTTCAAAATTCTTTTAAATTTTCTGAAGTTATGAGTGAATTCAGAGATACAAAAAATCAAACCAAAAGAAGTACTATTGATAAAATTCAAAAAGAAGAAAGTGGACTTTTTGATAAGGATAAAATAGCTGTTTTTATATGCCAATCTGAAAAAGCAGGAACTCTTAATACAGAGGGTAAAAAGTCAATTCAAGATGCTTTAAGATTTTCTTTCCGTTCACAGGAAGGAACCGATCATGCGGAAATTTTAGCAAATTTGTTTAATGGAGGCGGACATGGTGCAGCATCAGGCGGTCATATTAAAGGTAATAATGTAACTTTAGATTCAAAATTTACAATAAAAATTAATGGTGAAAAAGTCACAGATTTTTCAAAAATATATGATGAATTGATTAAGAACCATACTACAAAACATAATGAAAAAATTTCTTCGGAAGAAAGAAATTTACTTACAGCAAAGATTGAACTAGTTCAAGATGAAAACGGAATTACTTCACAAGACATAATCGAGAATGTAGTTAAACAGATAAGAAATCATCAATCAAAATAAATACAGAAATATGCGTTAAATATTTTTTAAATGCTGAATTTTAATTTTTGGTTTTAAAATTATTGATATTGCATCGATTCGAAAGTTTTTATACTTAGTTTTTGAATCTTGAATATATGTAAAAAGTCCTGTTTTAATGTTTTCGTATTTTGTTTTTGTAATTGCTTCAAAAGGAGAACCGCAAAATTCAGACGAACGAGTTTTTACTTCAACAAAAACAAGAGAATCTTTTTCTTTTGCGATAATATCTATTTCGCAAAATCTGGAGAATCTTTTATTAGTTTCCAAAATTTCATAGCCTTGTTCTTCAAGGTAATTTCTGGCAAGTTCCTCTCCTTGTTTCCCAATTATCTTATTGCTCATTAATTAATCCTTCACATAAAACAAAACGACCCAGTAATTGTACATTACAATAGTTTTTTAAAGAGTCAACAAAACATTTATTTTCGCAAAAACCTCCTGAAAGATAAAGATTTTCGGGCTTTTTTGCAAAGTTCCAAGCATTATAAGCTATTCCATGAATAAATTTTGAAACGGCTTCTGCTGATTCAGCTCCTTTTGAAATGTCATCCATAATCTTTTCTAAACCAAAAATCCCGCAAGTTACAGGAAACCTAATTGAATTAAAGGATAAATCCTCTGATTTTATGTCATAAAATTTTAATAACATTTCAACAGTTGCTCCGGTTGAGCTGGCACAAGATGTGTTCCAATCCATATCTTTAAATTTTGCGTCTTTAAACCTTATCCATTTGGCATCGCGGCTGCCTAAATCTAAAATAGTTGAGTTGGCTCCTACTTTGTTTTTACATCCGCTTGCCAGGGCAACAATTTCGTTTTCGGTTTTTTGTTTGTCTTTTATATTTTTCCATTTACCACCCATGTGCCCGCATGTTTTTTCAAATTCAATATCAATAGTTTTAAGAATTCTTGAAGGAAGGATGTAATATTTTTTATCGGATATTTCTTTTACAAGAAAAGATGCGAGAGTACTATTTGTGCTCTTGCACCCTATTTCAACAATTTTTGAATAAGTTGTTCCTGCATCTACGTAATATTTATTCATCTTAACCTCAAAAAAGCTTCTATTTTGGCTTTTATAGAATTTGTAGCATAATCGTCAATATCGATATAAAGTCCGTTATACTTATCTGCTAAATATTTTGCTAATTGTGATTTAGCACAAAAAGCTTGTGAATAAAAAACAGTCGGTAAATTTTCATCAACATACATTTCAAGTTCAATATCCGCAGGTGTTCCTGCTTCAACACATCTTGTCCAACCAAAAACATGGGTTTCATTTGGAAAAAGTTCTAAAATACTTAAGTCATTTGGCGGAACGCCCCAAAAGCCGAACTTAGGAGAGACATATTTTAATTCTGACAATTTAACTGAGTTTATTATGTTGTCCATAATAGAGTTTACTTTTTCAATTAAGCACAGATTGCTTGTGCAAATTTTAATTTCATTTTTTGGAGAAATTTTTTCGTAAATACTTTCGATAACGTCAAATCCCATATCTTTTAGTAATTGTGCCAGAAACCAACCACTATCGCATTTATCTTTCCCTATTGTTGCTACTATTTTTATAATATTTTTTCTTAAAAAAATAGCATTATTCATTATATTTTTAATTATCTTGCAATAAGCATCGGGTAAAATATTAGTATTTGGATAATTAAAATCCACATCTAAATCAACCCACTCAGCTTGTGGATTTTTTTGTTTGAGATAAAAAATTATTTCAGGGTCAGGATACCCCCAAAAACCAATTATTGGTGCTTGGCTGTTTTGAAATTCTCCTGTTGTATTCACTATATTATCTCTTTATATGCTTCAGGGTTATTTAGCAAGTCGTAATTAATCTCATTTTCATTATCAGCAATAGCTGCTGCTACAACTGCATCAGACGTTACGTTAAGGATAGTTCTGACCATATCTGAGAGTCTGTCAAAAGTGAATAAGAATGCAAAACCTGCAACTAATTGTTCAGGACTTAATCCCATACCGTTAAGAATAAGAGCTATTGTGATAAGTCCTGCTCCAGGGATTCCGGCACATGTACTTGAAGCAACGATTGCTAATACACAAATTTGCAGAATTAAAAATGGTGTTAAGTGAACTCCGTAAGCCTGTGCAAGGAAAATTACCGCAACAGTCTGTAAAATGGCTGTTCCGTCCATATTTAAAGTTGCGCCTAAAGGAAGCACAAAGCTTGAAATTTTATGAGAAATTCCTCGTTTTTCACAACATGCAATAGTCAAAGGTAATGTTGCAGAAGAGCTTGCTGTACCGAAAGCAACCATCATTGCTTCTGTGATTGCTGTATAAAGCATTATAACAGGAACTTTTGAAAATATTTTTAAAAATACAGGATATACTATAAAAAATTGTATAAAGAATCCTATAGCCAAAACCATTAAATATTTTGATATACTGCCGAAAATATCCACACCGAAACTTGATACAGCTGTTGCTGTTAAAGCAAAAACACCGGGTGCTGCAAAATACATTATCCAGTCTGTAACTTTCATGGTTGCGGCAAAAATAGATTCAAAAAATGAAACAACCGGTCTGTTGATTTCTCCTATTTTAGCTAAAGCTACAGCAAAAATTAATGCAAAAACAATTATTGAAATCATATCACCTTTAGCAAGTGATTCTAAAGGATTTTTCGGTATAAAATTTAAAAAGATATTAAGTATATTACCTTTTTGCTGTTCAATACTTGCTGAAACCTGGTGTTGAATTTCAACGGCAGAAGTAGTATTTATGTATTGTGCAGCACCTATTCCCGGTTTAATTGTTAATGCAAGTAAAGAACCTATTACAACAGCAGCTACAGTGATTATTCCATAATAAATAATCATTTTTGTTCCATATTTTCCAAGCTGTTTATTGTCACCTATACTTGTAATACCTATTACGATTGCAGATATAACTAAAGGAATTACAACCATTTGAATTAATCTTATAAAAACTTGACCTATGAAGATTAAAATTTTAGAAAGTATAATGTTATCGTGAGTATGCAAAAAGACTCCTACAATAATCCCTGCAATAAGCCCAAAAAATATGTGCCAATTGCGCTTTAAGCCTAAGCCAAGGGCAATAAGTATCTGCATATGTAATTTCATATAAAATCCTCTCTGATTGTTTTTGTAAATTTTCTATATTTTACTACTTTCAAAGAAAAATTACAAATTTATTTACAAAATGTAAATAGGTCTTACTTATATTTTAATTATTTCTTTGATATTTCCGCAATTATTATATCAACGCATTTTTCCCAACAAAAATCGGTTGCTCTGTTAAGACTTTTTTGAGAAAGTTCTTCTCTTAGTTCTTCATCAAAATAAAGTTTTTCATAGGCTTCAATTAATTCGCTATTTTTTTGAGGATTAATCATTATTCCTACATTACCTACAACTTCAGGAAGGGATGAAACATTAGAGGTTATAACAGGACAGCCGCATTGCATAGCTTCAAGCGGAGGCAAACCAAAACCTTCGTATAAGGATGGGTATACAAACATTAGAGCATTACTGTATAGCGAGGCTAAATCATCATCTTTAATATAACCAGTCTTAATTATTTTATCTTTATAAAGACCAAAATTTTCTATTTCTTTATTTAAATTTCCGATAAAAGTATTCCAATGCCCTCCGCTTAAAACTAAAACCAAATCATCAATATTATGCTTTTTAATAAGTTCTATGAAGCTTTTTATTGCAAATACCAAATTTTTACGAGGCTCAAGTGTACATAAACTCAGAATATATTTTTTATCAACAGGAATATTGTATTTTTTTCTTACTTCAATATTTTTTTCTTTATCCTTGTTTTGATAAAAGTTTTCATTTGCTGCTAAAAGAGTTGTAATAATTTTATCGGGATTAATATTTTTAATATTTTTAATAAAATCTTGTCTTGTATTTTCTGAAATTGCAAAATAATAGTCATTTTTATTTATAGAATTTAATAAATCAGTATACCATGAGGAATTAATTGCTTTAGGATGATATCCCGGCATTATTGTAGGAATTAAATCATAAACCATAGTATATTTTTTAATTTTTTTACATTTAAAAATAAAATCAGGAGCTTTATAAACAGGAGAAAAATAAATATTAAAATTTTCAATTAAGGTTTTATCAAAAGTTTTTTTTGAGGGAGTTTTTTCATAAATATATTTAAGAAATAATATGAAAATTTTAACAAAGGTTCTTTTTAACATCATAAAAACAGTTTGAGTTTTTTTGTCATTTGTTTTTCTACTGTTATACTTTATATAAATTAAGTTTGATAATATAGAAAAAATTTTACTGTTATTTTTAATTATTTCGCAATTTTCAAAACCAGATTCGTTTAAAAATTCTTCTAATCTTTTATAATTATAATTTATGTCAAAGAGCTTTATGTTTAGATTTTTACGTTTATTCATCTCTTTTAATATGTTGTATGCAACCCAAAAAATACCCGATCTTCCGCTGTTTTTTAAATCAAAGTTTATCGATATTATTGATGCATCAAATAAAAGATTTATTTTCTTTTCTTCAATCATTTTCTTGCTCCAGACACTTTATTAATTTAGGAAGTAAAGGAGGATAATGTAATAAAATATTGTTTAATTGCCTAAAGCTTTGTCCCTCTTTGTTTTTAAAATAAAGAGTTTTTTCTTTTGTTAATCCTTTTTCTCTTTTGGCATTTACAATAGTTAAGTTATTAATATTTTTTTTGACAACATTAATTTTTGTATTATTTAAAACACTCATTGCCCAAGCCCAAACATCGTCATCAGATGGAGATAAATTTAAAAATAAAGATTCATCAAAAGCATCTTCATATAAACATTTTGGTGGATACAAAACACCTCCTACGCCCAAATTAAAATTCAGAAAAGATGGCTTAGAGTTTTTAATATTTTTATCCCAATCTTCATATGGCAAAATTTGTTTATTTTTGCTGAATTTAATTTTATATGCTTTGTGACAGTGAATACAATCGGGCTTTTCTAAAAAAGCATTATAAAGATGTTCTATAAAGTTAAATGAATAATAAATATCATCATCAGCTGTTATTATTATTTCATTGGGAAATTCTTGCATTGCGGGAATGTATTTTTGGTAAACTTTTAAATTTTTTGAACACCACTTAATGCTAAGTCCGTTTTCTTTCAGTTTTAAAATTTCTTTGGTCAAGTCAGCTTCTCTGTTGGGAAATTCTTCTTCTGCAAGCCAAAGAATAACTTTATCAGGTTTAATTGACTGATTTAAGAGAGAATAAATTGAAAAATGTATATCATAGATTCTTTCCGGATAAGAAGTTAATGAAACAATAATTTTTTTATCTCTTTGTTCTTTATTTAATCCATATGTATCAAAATTGTTTATTTTTTTATCTAGTTTTATTTTTTGAATGAAATTAAGCTGTTTTTGAGAAAGTTTTTTAAAAAATTTTTGTAATAAATTCCCTTTGTTTTTATATAAACATAATAAACTGTTTCGAAAAATTTCAAATAAAATAGGAGATAAAACTTTTGTTATATTTTTTTTATACAAATCTTTGTGTAATTTAATGATATTTTTTCTTATTTTAATAAAAGTTAAAAGTTTTGTTGCATTGTAAGTTCTTAAATTTTCTTCTTTTCTGCAATAAAAAAGAACTTCCGGTATTTTATGCGGAGTGAGCCCGTTTTCTATAAAAGAAATCCATAATTCCCAATCCTCGCAACCCAGTTCCATTTCAGCTTTATAGCCTCCGATTTTTTCCCAATCGGTTTTTTTAAACAGTGCCGAATTAAAAATAACATTTTTGTGTAAAATATTAGGAAATTTATATTCTTCAAGCTTCCATCTTCTTGTTTTATTGCCAAAAAATTCAGCATCACAATAAACCATACCTATATTATTATTATTTTCAAATACCTTAACGGCTTTTTCAATAAATTCACAATGAATTTTATCATCGGCATCAAGTGATAAAATGTATTTCCCTTTTGCTTCAAGGATTCCTTTATTTTTTGAATTAATTACACCCTGATTTTCTTGGTGAATAATTCTTGTTTTTAATGCCGAAAAAGATTTTAAGAAATCTACATCCAGATAAGACCCATCGTTTATCACAATGATTTCGATATTTTTATAAGTTGAATCCAATACAGAATTTACTGCTTCTTGTAAATATTTCCCCTGATTATAACAGGGAATTATTATACTGACTAATGGATTTTCCAAGATTAAAACCTCTAGAAATATTCTTTAAAGATTTTTACACTACAGTATTGACCACACATTGTACAAGGTTTACCGAGCTCAAGTTCATTGAATATGCATTTATCAATAGAACATTCTTTTTGTGCAACCCAATCAAGATTTTTTCTGGCAATAGCCATATTTAAATCTTTTTGAATGGCATTTTTGTTACCTCTGGCAATATCTGCAGAATGTGCTGCAATTTTTGACGCGATAATTCCTTCTTTAACTTGTTTAACATCAGGCAATCCAAGATGTTCAGCAGGAGTTACGTAACATAAAAAATCGGCACCATGATAAGCGGCTAAAGTTCCACCAATAGCTGAAGTTATATGATCATATCCCGGAGCAATATCTGTTACAAGTGGTCCTAAAACGTATAAAGGTGCATAATCCGTTAATACTTTTATTGTTTCAATCATTGAAGGAATTTTATCTAAAGAAACATGCCCAGGACCTTCTATCATTGCCTGAACACCGGCTTCTCTTGCACGCTTTGTAAGTTCTCCTAAAACAAGTGTTTCTGCAACTTGTGCTCTATCGCCTGCATCAGCTATACAACCCGGTCTTAAGCCGTCACCTAAAGATAATGTACAGTCATATGCTTTTACTAAGTCTAATAATTCATCATAATATTCATACAAGGGGTTTTCATTGCCTGTCGCCTTAATCCAGCAAGCAAGCATTGAGCCTCCGCGAGAAACAATATCCATGATTCGACCTTGCTTTTGTAGCTGATCTACCACAAATTTTGTAACTCCACAATGAACAGTTATGAAATCAACTCCATCTTTACATTGTTTCTCAATATCTTCAAATAGTTTGTCTTTTGATAATTTGGCTAATGTTTTGCTTATATCAATAGCTTCTTTACCTGCTTGATACATAGGAACTGTACCTAATGGAAGTTTTGTCGACGAAATAATTGCTCTTCTTGTTTCGTCTATATTGTCACCTGTTGATAAATCCATTAAAACGTCAGCGCCGGTAGATTCAATAATTTTAACCTTATCTAATTCTTCTTTGACATTCGATTTTTCTAAAGATGTGCCTATATTGGCATTTACTTTTACCGAACAGCCTTCACCTACTGCTGTAGGGACAACATTTTCACGTCTATTGTTTTTTAATATAACAACTCTTCCTGAGGCAATCTTTTGTATGATTTCTTCTTTTGTAAAACCTTCTTTTTCTGCTACTGCAAACATCTCAGGTGTTATGTTTCCTTTTTTGGCTTCTATAATTTGTGTTGTCATTTTTAACCCTCTTTTTATTAATTCTTTTTTAATAATATCACGAAAAGAAATAGAAAATATTAAATAAACATAGTCTGTATCCTTTTTATTTTTGTTAATCTTTGTTACAAAATATTTATAAAATATGAAGTATTGAAAGATTTTTGCCGATTAAAACAATGGAATGTAATTATATTTAAGGGATAAAGTTTAATGAATAATGTAAAAGAAGATAATATAATAGTCGAGATTAAACAACTTATAAATAATCTTGAAAATTTTAAAAACGATATTGATATTTACTCAGAATTAATGAAACAAATATTTTTATCGAATTCCGGTCATAATTAATTGAATATCATGCCATGATAATGCAGTCAGTGAGCGGTTTTTCTTTATAAAACTTAACAAATCCCCATTTCTCAAAATAGTGATAAAAGGTTTTAAAAACAGGCTTTTAGGCATATATACAAGATAGCTCCAAATTATATATACCCGGTTGGGCAATTTAATTTAGTCTTTGTTTGACGCCTGATTGGGTAATATACAACACATCTAATCTATTATTTAATCAAAGAGTAAGACAGAAGAGTAACAGATAAAACGTATAGATATGAGGTCTACCAATTAAGTTTCAGGAGAGCACTATGAGTGAAATAAAAACTGTCACATCGAAACAAAAACCAAGTTCAAAAAATGAGGGCAGTAAAAATGAGAGAATATTAAATGTAATAATAGTAGAAGATTTTAAATTAACCAGAGTAGGTTTAAGATGTGCTTTAAATGCTAATAAAGATATTAATGTAATTGCGGAATGCGACAATGCCATAACAGGATTAGAACTTATAGAAAAATTTAAACCGGATGTGGTTTTGATGGACTTAGGATTGCCTGAAATGAATGGTATTGAAGCAACAATTAAGGTTAAAGAAATGCTTCCCGAGACAAAAATTATTGCACTTACCTCTCATGACAGAGAAGAAGAAGTTATAGCGGCATTGGCTTCAGGTGCTCATGGGTATTGTCTAAAAGACATAGATCCTGTAAAACTTGCAGATGTTGTAAGAGATGTTTCAAACGGTGTGTGTTGGATTGATCCTCAAGTAGCACAACTTGCTCTTAATGCATTCCCAAAACCTGAGAATACAAGCATATTGCCGTCAAAATCCGGAGCTTCAGGCAGAGTCCCTTTAACAGAAAGAGAATGTGAAGTTTTAAAACATCTTGTTATGGGTAAAAGTAATACTGAAATTGCAAAAGAACTTATAGTTAGTGTACATACGGCAAAAGCCCATGTTTGTTCTATTTTACAAAAGATGTGCGTGAATGATAGAGTTCAGGCCGCTGTAAAAGCAGTTCGTGAAGGTCTTGTATAAAGAATAATATATTTTATTAGTTATCATGAAGTTTTGTTAAACTTTTGACATGCTTATTGTGATTACACTATGCTACAACTATAATAAATTCAAGGGATTAGAATTTGAATTGGGTTGAGGTTAAGTTGCTTACTACATGTAAAGTATTACCTTATAATAATAAATACAATTGCAATAATTTTAATCATGTAAACTCTTTATCGAGATACAGCTACATTAATAGCCCCGCTTGTAGTAATGTATGTGATACAGTTAGTTTTGGTGCAAGAGGCACAAAATTGACAGAAGTAAATAAACACATCGGCCAAATACTTAAAGAGCCTTTAAAAAAACAAGAAGCACAAGGTTTTTTGAAGAATTTATATCTCAAAGATGTTAAAACATTTTTGCTTGATTGTTATAGAAAAGGAGTAGCACCTGCAGATGCTTTTGAAGAAATGATAGGTGCAAAAAAATATATACCAAAAGTTGTTCCTGTTCCGAGTGTTACAAAGACTATAGGTAATGTTGAATTAACATCTTTAATGGATGGTGAACAAATATTTAAAAGAGCTCTTCAGGATTTTCAAAGTGCAAAAAAATCTATTCAGTTAAAAATGTTTGAATTTCAAAATATTACGGTAGATGGTCAAGATTGGGCGCCAAGAGGAGCGGAAAATGTTCCTGGATATGAAGAACAAAGACAACTTTTGGAAACGTTAATCAACAAGAAAAAAGAAAATCCAAAAATGAAAATACAGGTTATTTTAGATGTTCATAAATGGAATATAAATTCCGAAGGAAGAAAAAAACATTATAATAATCAAGCAATGATAGTTTTTTTAAAAAAACACGATATTGATGTTGTACCGGCGTCAAGAGATGCAATTCTTAATCACGACAAGTATTATATTGTAGATGGTTTAAGGGCTATGATTGGGGGAATGAATTTCGGAACGCATTCCGCAGCTAATCATGACTTTTGCTTTGCTATGAAAAGATTAAAGGGTAAAAAGAATTCTGAAATTGATACATTAATGCAGGATTT
Source organism: uncultured Muribaculaceae bacterium (assembly GCA_964391675.1). Taxonomy (GTDB): domain Bacteria; phylum Cyanobacteriota; class Vampirovibrionia; order Gastranaerophilales; family Gastranaerophilaceae; genus CAYMMX01. Next base: position 365,103 of record CAYMMX010000001.1, read on the forward strand.
TAATAACAACTTTGAATTCGCATGGTATAGAATCGGTACAAAAAGACTTGTTGCCGGACCTTTAAATGCAGAAGAACAAAAATTATATAAAGGCATTGATAAAAAAATTAATCCTGAGAACGTATCTTATCATGAAGCTATGAAAGAATTTTTTGCTACACCATGGGCACAAACTCGCTATAAAAAAGGGAAACTGGATTTAATTGCGTGTAATCCTATGAAAAAACCAACTATTGAATTTGTAGATACAAAACCGGCTGAATATGCTGAAATCGGGAAAGCGGGGAGCGAAACTGCTTTTAATCGCCTTAAAAATGAAATAAAAACAAGTAAAGAGATGTTTGGTGAACTTTTCTATTTTACCAATAAAGAATTTAAAGGAATTTTAAAAGAAAGAATATCTTCCGGGGATTTAAAAAAGGAAAATGTAAAATTTATTATACATGAAGCAGATTTTCCTTATTGTAAAGACGATTATTTTGAAATGCGTGATTTAGGTTTAGATATAAGATTATATAATGAAGATAAAACAATAAATCAACGCATGCATGGAAAGTGGGCTGTTTTTGATAATAAAAGGATATTTGTCGGTTCACCGAATTGGTCTGATAGAGCTTTGATGCAAAATCTTGGTAAAGGGTTTAGAAAAGACACTCCTCTTACATCTAAAGATATTGATGATAGAATATTTGAAATAATTGACGAAGTTAAGACATTTGAAGATACTTTACATCTTCCTAATGTTGTTTGGGATGGTACACAATCTTGTTTTGAAGCTCTTAAAAAAAGAATTCATATTCTTAATTCCGCATACAATAAATTAAATGAAACAGGAAAGGTTTCTTTTACTCTTGATAATAATAAGTATACTTTTATAAAAAATAAAGCAATAGTTGAGATTAATGGTGTCAGGCATCATTATGAAGAGCCTGAAGGTCGCGAAACACTCGCAATTTTAAGAAAAATAACCGGAAAATACGGCAATATATATGAAAGACATAATTCAAAAGCAAAATATTCCAGAGGTAACTGTGAATCTGCTATAGTAGTAGATTCTAAAGAGTTTGTTGATGAAGTCTTTAAACCGCAATTTATAAAAGATTGGGAATATTCAAAATCAGAATTTGAGGAATTAAATAAGAAAAAACTTGTTTATATTCCACCAACAAATAATTAATAAGGATTAAAAATGCAAATATTACCTGTTCAATACCAAGTAAGTAAAAATAAAGTTATTAAGGCTCAAAACATAAATCGTTTGGCAAAACCTTCTATGCCTCAATACAATAATGTGTCTAATGTTTTTTATTATCCGGTTTCTTTTAACGGAGTTACTTTTGAAACCAGAGTTATTAAAAAAGCTGCAAAAAACATGTTCCCAAAATTGGGCGGAGTTTTCTCAAAAGATGGCAAATACATTGATTTAAAAAAGATAACATACGAAAATTTAGTTTCACAAAAATTAGATATAACAAAAGCTTCAAAAGATAAAGTAACGGCTTATAGATTTTTCTTGGCATTAATGGAAGGATATGCAAAAAATCCAGAAGATACAGCTGATTTTGCAACTCAATGGGTTAAAAAATATAATCCGGATAATTCTTCTTCTCCTTTAGCGCTTTTACATTTTTTGAGTGATAACGTAACAAAAGAGACAATTTTTGCCAAAAACAGAGTTATTCTTAAAGATCCTAAACAATGTAATCATTTAGATATACCGGTTTTTGATAACAAAGGAAATTTTACGTTAAACGGAGTTTTATTTGATACAGAAACAACAGGTACACATATTGATAGAGATAAAATAGTTCAACTTGGTGCAATAATTATGAAAAAAGGCAAAGTTGCAAAGCAATATAACCAGTTGATTAATCCCGATGGAATCCATATTCCGGAAGAGGCTACTTCTGTGAACGGAATTACTGATGAAATGGTTAAAAACTCTCCTACTATGGAAAAAGAGATAAATAATTTTGCACGAAATATTCTAAATGACAATAATGGTGTTATTATAACCTGGAATGGTGTTAAGTTTGATATCCCGCTTTTGAATAGAATTATCAGAGAGATTCGTTGTGAAAAAGATATTAACCAATCAAATGAAATGAACTCTATTGTTTCAGAGAAACCTTTGTATGATGTTTTAGATGTTCAGATTTTACATCAAAGAATCCATCCGTTTTTAGGAGCATCTAAAAAACTTGGGCTCCAATACCATTGGTTATTTTGTAAGCCAATGGAAGATGCCCATGATGCACTTTCTGACTGTAAAGGAACAATGTCTATACTCGAATATGATTGCAGAATGTTAAATAAGCTTAGGAAAGATAAATCTAAACCTTTAACATTAAGACAAATTTTGCAATTTCAAAACGGTGAACCTGAAGTTCCAAATATAAACTTACCATTGCATGAAATAAAAGGTTTTAATACAAATGTAAAATTTTATCCTTCATACAGAAGAGAAAATCTGGATTTAGTTAATTATTTTGATAAGTATGATCTTAGTGATGAACTAATTTATAGTCTTGAAAAACAAATTGGTTCAGATAACATTAAAAAATTTGAAGAATCAGGGATAATAAATTCAAAAGTTGATGATACTTATAAAGGCCATCAATTAAGTTCAAAAGAAACGAAGAAAAGACCAAAAGAACGTCAAAAGATGTCTTTAGGTTATGAAATGAGAAAAAATCTTGAAATACTTTTTGATATAGCAGGTATAGACGGTTATAACGGAAAATCAAAAGAAGAAATAAGAGAAATTATAGCGAAACATTCAATGACATATACTAGTACTGCTGAAAATACTTTATCAAGCAGAAAATTAAGACGCGGGCTTTGGATTAAAAATGTAAATCCTGATGACGTTTCTCAGGGGAATGATTTACCTGATGATGAAATTACAAAAATAGTAATGTCAAAAAAATAATCTAAAACATGTTTAAAATTATTTATCTTTTTTAAAATAATCATCCCATTTATCAGGATTTTTATAAGCAAATTTTACGAATTTATTTAATCTGTAGATATATATTTTTGCTAGTCTTTCTAAAGTTATAGGTTTTTTAAATTTAGTTTTGCAAACATATTCCTCATTTTTTTCCTGACAATCGAGTATTTCAATTTCATTATTTTCACCATCTATTTCAATATTTAAATCTTTATCTGAGATATTTTTTAAATCATCAGAGCTTAAGCTGATACCTGATCGTGAAATATCATTAATATGAGTTTTTATAGTAGATTTTTTATTATTTTTTATTATAAGATTATCATCAACTTTTACTCTTTGATAATTTCTTTTTTCTTTTTTTTCGCTTACTACTTTAATCCCGAAATATAAAACAATAATATTAATGGTATTCCAAAACAAATTGGCAATAATAGCTAAAACGCTGTAAGGTTCAGAATACAAAATGTCGTATATCCCTTGCATTTCAGCTAAAATAAGAAGTAAGAAAATTATAATTAATGTAAGTTTGTATTTATAATTTGTTTCTGATTTACTTGTATCTTTTTTTGTGACGGAGAATTTAATTTTAGATAATTTTCCTGGTAAAAAAATTATTTGAAAAATCCCTCCAATAGTAAATATTGAAGTTACTAAATCATAAACATCAGCAAATATAATGTTATTTATTTTTATTTTAGAATTAACTATAAAAAGTATTTTTAATGCGAAATAACAAATTTGAAATATTATTATTTGATAAAAAAGTATTAAAACCGGTGATATATCAAAAAACAAAAATAAAACAGGAGCAAATAAAAAAATAAGCCTTGCAACCGGAGTTAAAAAATATAGAGCACTTGTTAAATAAAAGAAGGCTTGAGAATGATTTAATTTAAGATAATATTTCCAATTATTTAAATTAGTAAGAATTTGAATATTTCCTTTGGCCCATCTTGATCTTTGTTTTATGTATTCTTCAAAACTTGAAGCTGCAAGTCCTACTGCAATGGGTCTATTATAATAAATAACCTTATAACCTTTTGCATGAAACATTAAGCCAAGTAAAGAATCCTCAGTTATAGTATTTTCAGGAAAATTACCAACTGAGGCTAAGTGTTTTCTTCTTATTAAAATGTTTGTACCTCCGCAAAAAACTGAATCAAATTCATTTAGGCAGGGTTCTACTATACGATAAAAAATATCTTGTTCATTGCCTAAATAATCAGGCATTTCGAGGTTTTTTTGAAAAGCATCCGGGTTACAAAAATACTGAGGAGTTTGTATAAGTGCTATTTTCTCATCAATAAAATTATAAACAGTTTCTCTTAAAAATGTCGATGCTGGAATGTGGTCTGCATCAAATATTACAATAATTTCGCTATCAGTTTTTAAAAGAGCATTATTTATATTTCCTGCTTTAAAGCCTTTATTTGTTTGTCTTGTTATATAGTTGCATTCTAATAATTCTGTTAATTCCTTAACTTCTTCTCTTCTTCCGTCATCAAGAACATAAACTTTATGATTTGGATAATTGATATTTTTACAGGCAGATATTGTTGTAGAAAGTAAATCAATTGATTCATTAAGTGTACATACAAAAATATCAACACTGGGACAATAATTTTTGAATGTTAGCAGTTCTGTATTATGAAATACATCTTTGTAGTAATCTTGTTGTAATTTATTATCTGGAAGGATTTTTTCCAATTTATTTGTTTTTAACAAAATTAATGCAAAATTTGTAAAAACAATTAATGTCAAAATTTCTGCCAAACAAAGAGAATATGACCAGAATGTTGTAAAAGGTGATGTAAAGGTGTTGAGTGTATACATCCATCGCCATGAAACATATGTTACGCCGATTATAAAAACCACCGAGAAAAAAATAAATATATATAGTGAAGTATATCTTTTTTTGTTCATCTTATTACTTCTTTTTTTTAAAATTTCATCTTATTCATTTCTTTAAATTCTTTTGAATTTTTATTATATAGATAATATCCAAACCATATTAAGTTTTTTCCATAATAATCATTTTTATTGTTCCAATAGTTTTCATCATTGAAAAGTTTATCAAGTTTTGTCTTATATATTTCATTGGCAAAATCAAAATCATACATGCTTATAATAGGAGTTAATAGTGTTACTGAACCTATATATTCAGTTTTGTCTCTTAATTCTCCATTAGCTTTATAATTTGTGTAAAATTTATTTGATTCTTTCCATTTTTTATTAAAAAATTCAGATTTTTTTAAAATAGGAATAGCTCTTTTTTCTCCGGTATTAACATAATCTAAATATATTCTCGGAAAAACTCTAATGGCATCATAGGAAAAATCACTTTTTTCAGAATTTTCCAATTCTATTTCACCATTTTTAATTAAAAACCAGTTTGGAGGTAAATGTGTTTGTGTTTTTTTAGTCACTTCTGTTAAATAAAAGTATGAGGAATCAATTAAATAATTCCAATCATGTAATGAATCGTATTTTTGAAAAAATCTAAAAGCAAATGGGGAAAAATATGAGGGATTAATTTCAATTTTTGTATTATCTAGGGTTTGTTTAACACCCGGCATTAAAACCAAATAATCACCAATCTTTTTTGTTTCTTTTTGCCAAATAGCATTTATAATAGGCATTGCTTCTTGTAAATAATAGTAATTATCCCACATTTCATAAGCAACTATAAGTGCAAATGCAATATCTACGTCAGAATCGGAAGCTGTATTTTCATCAAGAATTTTATATTCTCCGGCAGAATTTTTTCCCCAAAGCCAGGCAAATAATTTATCTGGTCTTTGAAGATTATTTTTAGTCCACTTATAGGCTAAATCAAAGGTTTCTTTATCTTTAAGAATCAAACTCCTTAAAATTAAGTACGATTGTCCTTCTGATGTTGTAATATTATTTCTTTGCGGATCAAGAATTCTTCCGTCTTTTGTCATAAATTCCCGCTTATAAATTTCATAATTTTTTTTAAGACAAAAATGATATTCAGTAGTATCAGCAGTTTTAAATGTTTGAATGAAAATAAATATAATAGCTAATATGGATAAAATAATAATATTAATTTTTATCATGTTTTAAAACCTCCTAAAAATAGCATTAAACGTTAAATAATGTCTTTGAACATCTGCAAAATTGAAATAAATATATGAAGCATTAAGCGAGATATAATCATTAATTTCATAAGATAAGTATGGAGAGAATCCCCAAGAAAGTTTAACAAAATCAGGACTTCTTGATATTTGAGGACCAGCAAAACCGCTTAAGCAGTATTTAATATGCCAGTTTTTGATTTCTCCTTCTACCTTTATATTTGCTGTAGTAGCATTAAAGTATGATGGACTAAAGTAGCCACCGTATAATACACCCGTACTATTATAAATATTTAATAGATTATACTGATAGGCTGAATTATATGAAACAATATCAAAATTAGCTGTTTGTACCCACTTATTTTTTGGATTATCATATATTCTTCTTCCTATTCCAAGCATACCTTCCGTATATTGATTGGTAGCTAAATTTTGTGCGGTTATTACCCCGTAAGAACCTTTTCCAAAAAGATAAAACTGTTTCGCTAAATTTGCATTAAATTCTAAGTATAATCTGTTATCAGCTGTTCTACCGGTAAAATTACCGTCAATATATTGACCAACCGCTGAAAGATATGATTGCTCTATATTGTTTCTGTAAAAGCCTAATTTTAAATTAAATTTATCATTGAAGTAATATTTTAACCAGCTATCTGTATTAATTAATCCTCCGCCAAATTGAAAAGCTTTTACTCCTATGTCTGCTTTGTACTCAAGTTTTTTGTTTATCCTTGATTGTATTCCGCCTTTAAACTCGTTGGTTACGTTCGATAAAAAATACGGAAAACCGGAAGTATACCAGTATACGTTATATTCCATAAATACATTTGAATTGTTATCAGTATTTTGAGACATTTTTACGCCATATTTTTGATAATCTAAATTAAATGCATCTGCCAATTCTGATACAAATAATCCATATACGGGTGTAATATTTATTGCTTGATCTTTTTTAATTTGGTATTTCAGTTCTTTTGCTTTTTTTGTATTTGTTTGGTTAATAGTTTCTTTTGAATTTGTATACATAGTAAAGTCATAATAAATTTGTGCTTTCATCATTTTTGTTTCATCATTATCAGGAAGCTCGTCAAGAATTTCCAGCGCGCTTAATTTTTCGTTATTTGCAATATATGAATGAGCAATAGCAATTTTTGCCTGCTTGTAATCAGGATGTTCATTTAGTATTGATTTAAAGATTTCTCTGGATTTTTTATAATTTTTTTTATCAATTTCTAAAGAACCTAATCCTAATTTAGCTTCTTTATTTTCAGGCTCATAATATAAAACTTCATTATAAAGATTAGCCGCTCCTGTAATGTATCCAAGCATTCTATAGCAAAAAGCCAAGTTGTTTTTTGTATCAGCATCTTTTGGATCAATCTCAAGGGCTTTGAAATAATTGTTTGCAGCTGTATTATATTTTTCATTTTTTAAATTTAAATCACCTAAAATTATATAACCTTCTTTTGTATTTAAAAGATTATTATCTCTTATTATTTTATAAGCATCATATGTTTTTTGTTGAGCTAAAAGTGAACTTAAGTAAGCTTTTGTTATATCTGTATTATTTAGATTTTTATAATATAAATTTTCTAAAACAGTTTCTGCCGATGAAAATTCATGATTTGCCATATATAAGTTTGCAAGTTGCATCTTATATTCAATTTTAGGGTAATGTTTTACAAGTTTTTCGTAATACTTTATAGCTTTTGAAAAGTCTTTTTTTATAGAATATAAGTCAGCACCTGTTTTTAATAAATTTTCTGATTCAGGTTCGAGTGCAAGTAATTTATCATTATATATAATGGCATTATCCCAGTTTTTTTGTGCCAGAGAATACTCAAGAGCAAGATTTAATAGAATTTTATTTTTCGGATATTCTTTTAATTTTTCTTCAATTATTTCAAGTGCTTTAGCATAATTTTTTGTTTTCGAATACAAAAAAGCCAGAAACTTTGTATCATTTAAAGAGGATGTTTTTATTTTTTCAAAAGTTATTATTGCATTATTGAAATTATTTTGTAAGACATCTATATCTACTTTGTGTTTTAAAAGTTTTTTATTATTCGGTTGTTCTTTTAACATTTCTTGAAGATATATTTGTGCTTTTTCATAATTTTTTTCTTGCCATGAGGTATAAAATTTTTTTTCTGCTATTTTGAATTTACTTAAAGGTTTTGGTTTATACGAAACATTTTGTGATTCTGTCGAAACTTTTGGATATAATTGAGATAATACATATGCTTGGCTTTTTGTGACATGTTCGCTTTTATCTCCTGAAATCATTAATGATTCATAAATTTTAAAAGCTTTAGCCCAGTCTTTTTGTTTTTCGTAAAATCCCGCTAGCTGGTATTTTATGCCGTTGTCTTCAGGGTTTATCTCAGATAATTTTTTAATAAAATTTTCTTGAATTTTATATTTTTTTTCAATTTCTGCAGATTTTATTATTTTGTTTATTATTTCAGAATCTTTTGGATATAGTTCATGATATCTTATATAATAATTTAAATTATTTTTTTTATCTGATATTTTTTCACCGGCAACGATACAGTTGATTATTGCTTCTTTGCTAATTTTATTTTTAGCTAAAGAATCACAGGTTTTTTTAACTTTTTTCCAATTGTTTTTGTAAGCATAATGATTAATTAAAGCATTGCTAAGATCATTTTGTTGAGAAATGGTTAAAGTTTTATCATTAATTATTTTTTGAATTTTATCAGCAGCAATTTTACCGTTTTTTATTGAGCAAAGATTACTTTTAAATAAATAAGAAGAATCTTTGGTTAAAACATATAATTTCTCATATAAATCTTCTGCTTTATCATAAAAACTTTCATTTTCACAAAATTTCGCATAAGATTCGATTATTTTTTTGTCTTTTTTATAATAATACATTGCTTTTTCATAAGAATAAAAAGCTTTTTTATAATCTTTCTTTTTTGCTGCATTATAAGCGTCATTAAGAAAATTTTGTTTATAATCTTTTTTACCTAAAAAAAAAGCTTCAGCCGGAGAGTTAAAAAATAAAATACAGATTAAAACTGATATGTAAAATCTCCGCATTTTTACCCCGATTAGTCTTTAAATTCTTTTTATAATTTAATATTAGATTTAAAATAATCTGGAGCAATTAAACACCAGTCTAATATATTTAAACACTTGGGTAATAAACTTGTTAAATATTTTAAAAATGTCTTTTAAAAATATTCAAACCATGAGTATCTGCACTGCCTGTTTTAAATAAACTTAATTTTTTGCTAAGTATATTTAAAAGATTTTTTATATCAATATCAGTTTTGAGAGTATTTAATTTTTCTGTGTAACTTTGGTAATATACTTCGCTAAAAACAGCTTTTTCTTTGCAAACCTGGCTAAAATGTACATATAAGCTTTTTAAAAACCTGATTATATCTTTTTTATTTTCAATTTCGTTTATTGTATCAAGAGGATGGGCTAAGCCGATTAAAGTACTTTTTTGATTTTTTGTTGCAAGATAGACGGATTTTAAAGCCGGCATGTAGTTATAGTGAGGTTTAAAAGTTCTTTTATATTTTTCAAGACCCGAATCTATTTCAGATTTAAACAGGTTAAATTTTTCTTGTTCAGGGCCTTTAATTATTGCACTTTGAATTTCATTATATGGAATAGAGGTTTCTTTTGACAGATATTTACATACAAAATCCATTGGTTGTCGCGGTTTATTATTTTTATCTTTGATATAGAAATAATCCTTCATTGCATTAATTATATCGTTTGTATCATAATATAAACCCTTCTGATGGAGTTTTCGCATTATAGCCGGATTTATTATTACACTTTCTTCGATGATAGTTTTTGTTTGTAAGTATGTATTGATATAATTATAGATTCCAAGAATATTTTTGTTTATGGGATTAAAGAAATTTTTAGCTTCGTCTAAAGAAAATAAATCATTATTTTTTTCATAAACTTTTTTATATATTTTGTTTGCCTCATTTATCATTTTTTGGGCAATTTTGCTTTTTTTGTTTTTTGTTTCGTTAATAAAATTATCAAAAGTCTTTTCATTAGGATCAATTCCGTAAACAAGAACATGCGTGTTTGTAGCTTTATCTACAATTTGACGTGCAATATTATTGTAAGTTGTAATTTCTGTTCCTAAAATAATTCTTAGATTTTTGTATTTTACGGGATCTTTTAGAATTATATTAATTGCTTCTTTTGCACTTTCTGTTGTATCATGGTCAGTTATTGCAATGGTAAAAGGCATCTTTTTATTTTCAGGCTTTTGAGCAACTTCATTTGCATATCCGGCAGCCTTATCAAGAAGTTTTTTTACCGTCAAAGCCCCGTCTGAAGCTAATGTGTGAATATGCAAATTAGCCCTTATAGTTTTATTTTTAATGTTTATATCTTTTTCTCCAGCAGAATAAAAATTTTCATTTTCATTAAATTCTTTCATTATTACCTTTATTTCATCAGAGCCTATTATTGACCTTAATTTGTAATATTCGTTAGAATTTAATCCGGCGTTAACCATAAGATTTTTTCTATACTCAACATCATTTGCATACATGTCTGCTTCGGTTTTTAATGCATTAATCTGGTCTAAATAAACTTTTGAAAGACCTAAGGAGGAAGAATCAGGAGTTTTAGGTATATTTTTTTCAGGATAATTTGTAATCGGTTCATCATTTTTGCTTTTTATAAATTTTTTTCCTAAAAAAGATATGTTATTAATCGGTTTTATTGCCATTTTTACCTCATTTGTTAATAAAAGATTGTAAGAATTTAATTTGTTCCGGTATAGTTACCATCAAATCGTATTTATTTAACATTAAATCTCTGGCATTTTTTCTAAGATTACAGATAGATTCTTTATTATTAAGAGAATATTCAATCTTTTCTGTAAGTTGACTTATATTAAAAAAATCACAAAGCAAGCCGTTATGATTATCTTCAATTACTTCTGTAACCGGTGCTGTATTTGATCCTACGATACAGCATCCTGCTGACATTGCGTCAAGAATTGACCAGGAAAGAACAAAAGGATATGTTAAGTATACATGACAAGAAGATACTTGTAAGAACTTTGCATATTCATTATAATCGAGAGTTCCTACAAAGTGAACTCTATTTAAATCAATGTCAAATTTTTTTAACATTTGTTGTTTGTAAGTTCCTTCTGTTTTGTAACTATAGCAGACAATGTCATCTCCTGCAATTATAAAATGAGCATTAGGACGTTTTTTAAGCAGGATTGCGGTAGCTTCCATAAATTGAGGGAAGCCTCTTGTTGGTTCAAGTCCTCTTGTACCATATGTTATAATTTCATCTTTTCTCGTAAGTTTTATGTTTTTATCTTTTATTAAAAATTCAACATTTTCGTTAGGTTCAAATAAACCGACATCAACTCCGTCATGTATAACTTTTATTTTATCCTGAAATTCTTTTGGAAACTGGTTTTTTTGCCATTGCGTAGGAGCAATTCCTGCATCTGCCAGAGATAAAGTTGTTAATACATGAGCATTGTCACACCTTAATTTTGCTCTGTCTTTTAGACCTAAAGGGTTACCGTCAAATCCTAAATTGGCACCTTCGGGATTTAAAAACCATTCACAATAACATATAAAAGGGACATCGGGAAAAACTTCTTTTATAAGCATAGAAGAACCCCAACCGGAAAATCCGTATATGATATCAGGTTTAAAGCCGTTTTGTTTTAAAATTTCTGCTTGATTGGCTGTTTCTATTGCTCTTGTTATAGCTGTATCATAATTTTTTGTATAATGATTGCAAATTTTATCATTATCTGTTTTAACCTTATAAATTATTTTATTTATACCTTTAATTTGATTAGAATCATCTTCTGTAAGGAAAACAATTTGGTTGTTTGGATTTAGAGTTAATGCTGCTGCCAAATATTTAAATTGCCCCGGAAAACTTCTGTGTATAAATAAAATATTCATATTTACCTGTTATTTTAATACTCTTTTTATACAATCATATTTTATATTTTTAATCAACATTTAAAAGAAGTATTTTTAATTATTTATTTTTCATTTTTTTATTAAGAATTTCAGCAAACGGAATTATAGGAACAAAATTATATCCACAGTCTTCTGAAAGTCCGCCACCCATTGTTAACAATTCTTCTTGCGGATAACGTTTACAAATCCCGGGACGATTTTTATGAATTTTACATAAATTTGTTTTTTCATCTAAATTTGAACATGAAAATATTAAACCTGTTTCGTCTTTCCCGATTACAGTTAAATATGTATAAAATCTATGTAAAAATTTTAATTTTTCAAATTCTTTTTCATCTTGAATGACATGATTACTTGTTTTTACATAAATTTTTTTACAACATTTACCGCAACCTAAACAATTACCTTTTATGTAATATTTTCTACGTAAAATTCTTGTGTATATAAACCGTTTAAATTTTTTAAACATTAAATCATTCCGACTTGCGCCTTTTCACATTGAGAATATTTAGCTTTCGCTTTTGAAAACTCAAGATATTGCGGCGATGACAATTTCATTATCCTCCAAAAATAATGCTTTGCCTCTGAAAATTTTTCTTCCTTAATTAAATTATTACCAATTTCAAAACAATTTGCAATAATTTCTAACTCAGGATTTAAATATGATTCAAGTTTTTTAATTAAATCTTTATAAGTTTTAGCTTCTTCAGGTTTTAGAATAGAATAATTTCTAAATTCATCTATAGCTTCATAAATTTCATTTTTGGATAAATGATCTTTTGCTTTTGTAAGATGGGCATCAATTAATTCTTTATGATTATTTAAATAAGGTTTTATTTTTAGCAATCTTTTATTTGTTTTGTAATATTCTTCTTTGTTTTTTATATTAAAATTCATATACTGATAATAGTAGCAGTATGCATAATCGAACTTTTTCATTAAATCATAAGATATTGCAAGATTAGAATATATTTTATCATAATTTGGATCAATATACCCTGCAGTTTTCCAATACTTAATAGCAAGTTCAAGATTCTTATCTTCAAAGAATATGCTACCAAGATTAAGGTTTGTTTTTGATAAGTTAGGGTAGTTTGCTAAAGATTTGAAATAGCATGCGGCAGCTGTTTTGTTATCCCCCTCTGATTGATGTTTTACGCCAAGAGTTAGGTATTCACTCGCAACGTCAAAACAATGTTGTAAATTACTTTTAATTTTTAAATATTCTTCGGAATGTTTCTCTTCTTCATATTTTATGTATTTTTCAAAGTATTTAATAGATTCAAATCGCATGTCTTTTTTATCAAACGCAACAGCAAGGTTTAATGAAGTTTTTGAGTCTTCCGGTTTTGATATTAAAGCAACAAGCCAAAAAGATATAGCCATTTCTATTTGATTATTTTTGTAATGTAAATTTCCTAAATTGGTATAAGCTTTAGCATTCTTGGGATCTAAATCAATAGCTTTATTCCAATATTCAAGAGCTTCTTTTTGTCCGTTAAGCATATAATAACAATTTCCAATATCAACAAAAATTTCAGAATTTGCAACTTTATTTGAAGCATCTAAAAATAATTTTAATGCTTCGTTATAATTACCCTGGACATAGGATTTTCGTGCCGCAGATAAAATATTATCTTCAAGATTACTATTATCCTGAACATGATATAAGTTTGTTCTTTCTTCTTCAGCCATAATTTAATTATACCAACTAAATACAAAATATTAATTCCACAAAATTAAAAAGATAAATCGTTTAATAATTTTTTGTTACTTGCCAGTTTTTCAACAGATTCATCCGATAAAGGGTCAGAAACACCGTTATTAAAGAGATTTTTAATAATTTCTTCATGAGATAAATCTTCAGGATTTGACATTGCTAATGAATTAAATTTATTAATATCTTGTTCTTTTTCATATAGTTTTACCGCTTCATCAGAAATAGCCGTTTCATCTATTAGCATACTGCGGTCAATATTTTTGTATGGATTATTTATAGGATTTGTAACTATACCGTTAACACCGAGTTGATCGCTCAGTTTGGTATTATTTAATTCCTCATTAAGATTAACTCCGTTTAACATATCCTCTTCGCCCTTTATTTTGATTTATTTAGGAGATTCCCAGTCAGCTCACTATTCCTACAATAGAATTATACTTTTATTTTTTGTTTATTGTTATCAATCAGCAGGTTTAAATTTATAGACCATAAGATTGATTTTATTTAAATCTTGATAAAGATTTATATTTTTTATACAATAATTTGGTATTGAGAGGTTAAATTATGTTAGATATAAAATTAATTAGAGAAAACCCTGAAAAAATCAATGAACTTTTAAAAAGAAGAAACGCTTCTTTATCAATTGATGAAGTTATTAAAATTGATGAACAAAGACGTGCTGTTCAAACTGAAGCAGATGAACTTCGTGCAAAAAGAAAAACTGAATCGCAAAAAATCGGTGAACTGAAAAAACAAGGTCAAGATACCGAATCTGTTCAAGAAGAAGTTAGAAAAATCGGTGATGATATAAAAGTCTTGGAAGAAAAAGAAGCAGAATTAGACCAAAAACAAAGATCTTTACTTTTACATATTCCAAATACTCCCGATGAAACAACACCTATTGGAACTTCCGAAGAAGACAATAAAATTGTATCAGGTTGTGGTGAGCCTACAGAAGCAAATTTTGAGCTTAAAGCTCACTGGGATTTAGTTGAGACAAAGGGCCTTGTTGATTTTGAGCGTGGTGTAAAACTTTCTCAATCAAGATTTGTTATGTATAGAGGAAAAGGAGCACAATTAGAGCGTGCTATTATAAATTTCTTTTTAGATATTCATACAAATGAACATGGCTATGAAGAAATTTTACCTCCTGTTTTGGTTAATTCTGCTGCTATGACAGGGACAGGGCAACTTCCTAAATTTGCAGAAGATATGTATAAATGTGAAAATGAAGATTTATATTTAATTCCTACGGCAGAGGTTCCGGTTACAAATATTTATCAAGATGAAATATTAAATGAAGATGACTTACCTAAATATATGACTGCATATACTCCCTGTTTTAGAAGAGAAGCAGGTTCTGCCGGCAAGGATACAAGAGGTTTAATAAGAGTTCATCAATTTAATAAAGTTGAATTAGTTAAGCTTACAACTCCGGAGCAAAGTTCTGATGAACATTTAAAATTGACAAAAGATGCAGAGAAAGTTCTTGAAATGCTGGAACTCCCGTATCGCAGAGTAGAATTATGCACTGCAGATATAGGATTTTCTGCAAAAAAATGTTATGACTTAGAGGTTTATATGCCTTCTTACAATGGGTATAAGGAAATTTCAAGTTGTTCGAATTTTGGTGATTATCAAGCAAGACGTGCTAATATCAGGTATAA
Organism: uncultured Muribaculaceae bacterium; assembly: GCA_964391675.1. Classification (GTDB taxonomy): domain Bacteria; phylum Cyanobacteriota; class Vampirovibrionia; order Gastranaerophilales; family Gastranaerophilaceae; genus CAYMMX01. The sequence continues at coordinate 380,516 of CAYMMX010000001.1, forward strand.
AGAAAAAACGACAGGCAAAACAAGATTTGTTCATACAATAAATGGTTCAGGACTTGCTGTTGGAAGAACTTTTGCTGCTATTATAGAAAATTTTCAACAAGAAGATGGAACAATTATTATTCCTGAAATTCTAAGGCAGTATACCGGATTTGATATGATATGATGTATAAATTCCCATTTGAACTGGATGACTTTCAAAAAGAAGCATGTGAATATATTAATAATGGGAAAAGCGTTGTTGTTTGCGCTCCAACCGGTGCGGGTAAAACAGTTATAGCGGAACATGCTATTCATAAAGCATTACAAGATGGAAAAAGAGTTTTTTATACAACACCTCTAAAAGCTTTATCTAACCAAAAATATGGAGATTTTTCATCCAAGTACGGAATAAATAATGTCGGACTTTTAACAGGGGATACTTCAATTAATCGTGATGCTCAAATTGTAGTTATGACGACAGAAGTTTTTAGAAATATGTTATACGGTACAAATTTTGGTTCTGTTACCGAAAATATGAAAAATGTAAAATACGTAATTCTTGATGAAGTCCATTATATGAATGATGAGCAGCGGGGAACTGTTTGGGAAGAAAGCATAATTTATTGCCCTACAAACATACAATTAGTAGCACTTTCTGCAACAGTTGCAAATGCTCAGCAACTTACGGATTGGATTAATACTGTTCATTCAAAAACAGAACTTGTAAATACAGACTTTCGTCCTGTCCCGTTAAGATTTTATTATTTTGACAGTTCTCAGCCAAATACTGTTTTACCTCTTTTGACTCCAAGCGGTCAATTAAATTCAAAAATCAAGCCTGAAAAAAGGCAGTTTTACAGAAAAGGGAAACCTCCTCAAAGAAGTGTTGTGAAGGATATTATAAGAGCATTGCATGCTAAGGAAATGCTTCCTGCAATATATTTTACGTTTTCAAGAAAAAAATGTGACGAGCAAATGGAAAAATGTTCTTCTTTAATACTTGTAAATCCTGAAGAGCAAAAAAGAATTAAAAAAATTGTTGATGAATATTTAGAAGAAAATACTTATTTGACTAAAAATAAACACATAGAATATATTCTAAATGGTGTAGCTTCACATCATGCAGGTCTTTTGCCGGGCTGGAAGGTTTTAATTGAAAAACTATTTCAAGAAGGTTTAATTAAGGTTGTATTCGCAACAGAAACACTTGCTGCAGGGATTAATATGCCGGCTCGTTCTACTGTTATAAGTTCAATAAGTAAAAGAACAGATTCGGGGCATAGAACACTTACAGCCAGTGAATTTTTACAAATGTCCGGTCGTGCCGGCAGACGCGGTATGGATGAAGTAGGTTATGTGACGGTTGTCGGAACCTCTTTTCAAACGCCAGAGGAAGTAGCAGAACTTGTTTTAAGTGAAGCAAATCCTCTTGAGAGCAGATTCTCTCCTAGATATTCCATGGTTTTAAATTTATTGCAAAGATTTTCTTTGGAAGAATCAAAAGAGCTTATTTTAAAAAGTTTTGGATATTTTTCTGCGAATTCCAGGCTAACCCCTCTTTTAAAAGTTCAAGATGAAAATCAAAAAATTATTAATAATTTAACGGAATTTACTTGTCATTATAAATTAACAAATCAGGATTTGCTTGATTATAATAAAATTAGAGAAATATATGTTGAAAACAGAAGAATTTTTAAAACCATACAAAAACAAGAAAGAACCAAAAAGCGTTCTTTAAGCCCCGAAGCAAGCGATTTTGGGAATAAGACAAAACAAATGCTTGAAAAAATGCATTCATATAAATGTGATAATTGTAAGTTATTTAGAAAACACATGAAGGAACTAGAAGTTTTAGAACGTTATAAAATTAAACAAAAAAAATTGGAAAAAGATATCGAACGAGAAAAAGATATTTTTTGGAATAATTTTCTAGCACATAGACAAGTTTTAATTGATTTTGAATACTTAAAAGAAGATTATCCAACAGATAAAGGTGTTATGGCTTCTCAAATAAGAGCAGAAAACGAATTGTTTATTTCAGAAATTATTCTATCTCATGTTTTAGAAAATCTTACTCCTGCTGAATTAGCTTCTGTTATATGCGCAATTACCACAGAAGATCTTAGGGCAGAAATTTATCCTCAAACTCCTATTTCTCAGGCTACAAGAAAAACTTTAAATTTAATTAAAAATATTAAAAGAAGCGTAGATAAAGCACAAAAAGACAATAATATAGAAACTCCGATGTATATAAATTCTTATTATTCAGCAATGATAGAAATGTGGGTTAATGGTGCCGAATGGGATACTATCATTTCACAAGTAGAAATGGGTGAAGGTGATATTGTCAGAATATTTAAACGAACGGTTGATGTTCTAAGACAATTCTGCGTAATATCAAATGTGCCAGAAGCTCTTGTATTTACTGCAAGAGAAGCTATTAAAGGTATTTTAAGAGAGCCTATAGATATTGATTAATGATATTTTGTATTACATATGATAAAAAGGGCAAATTTGTTTTACAAATTTGCCCTTTAATAGTTTTTATCTAGAAAGTTATAACCGAACGTAAACCTATTGCCATTGAGCTATCATAATAACCGCTTGGTCTTGATATAAATTGCACGTCCGGCTGTAAATAAAACCATGGTGTTATGTGAATCCTGTAAAAAGCTTCAAAGGCTGTTTCATCACCAACTTGACTTGTTAAATCACCCAATCTGGGAGCAAAATTACCGCTTCCTACTGCAATACCTATTTTGTCTTTATCTCTTTTGGGGATAGGTCCTAAATAATGTAAACCTCCACCGACATATCTTGACATATCATTTCTATTTGAAGGAGACATACCGAATTGACCAAAAGCAACAAGTCCTTGCATATCATTTTCGTCATTTTTATTTTCTTTGTATACCATTTGTTCAAATTGAGCATATACACCAAAATTTCTGTTATAAGTATTGTAATTAATATCTCCTGATGAATAATTTATGGATTGAGCAACATCAACACCAGAACTATTTGACATTTCCCATGCCCCTATGCTATATCTGCTAGGTAATTTTTTTATCATTGGTTTAACTTCAATTTCAGTTATATTAAAAGGAACATTATATTTGCTGTATATACCATTTCTTATACTTAGCCATTCTTTAGGATTTACTTCTACTACAAATCCTAGTGACTGATCGGGGTATGTTGGCATTGGTATAGTTGGATTTACAGAAAAAGCTGTGTTCATAAAATCCCAACCGCTGTTTAAAAATGCAAAATCACAATTAGCGTCTTGCTTCCCGAATTTCAATCTTAATTTATTATCAAATAACTTTTGTTGGTACCAGTATTCACTTATTTGGTTAATTTGTCTCCAATCCCAACCATCCATACCCATCCAGTCACCCATGGCTCCATTATTCCCGTTTGCTCCAGAGATACCATAACCTGTTTTTCTCTGATAGAGTGCATAAAAAGTACCACCTTTCCATAATCCAGCCTTTTCTGTATCTAAAGTAATACCTAAATTAAATAGACTGTAACCTTTTCCGCTTCCTTCTCCTGCAGCACCTCCACTGCCTATTTTTAAAAATGGACTATATAGTAAACTGGAATTTATAGTTAAACCATGTTCTTCCAAAATAGGGCGTGTCCCAAACCATTTTCCTGTTGCATAATCACCGTTAAGCCACTCTTTAATAACAGTTTTTTCAGCTTGTGCATCAGGAATAGATTTTTCCACCCCTCCTTTTAAATTAAATATCTTAAAAATTTTTGATTTTTCTTCTGATGAATTATCAATTTTATTTTCTAAATAGAGTTCTTCTGCTGTTTGTTTATTTGTAATATTAGAAGTCTCAGTAGCTATAAGTAGATTTTGAGGAATTAAAGGTTCTAACGACTCTTCTTTGTTTAAAAATATGTCCTTAAATTCAGGATTGACTTGATTCAAAGATCTGGATTTTATTGTTTCAGCAAAAGCCGGATTTAGGGAAGTAAGCACTAAAATAAGTGCACAAATAGTAAAACTCTTTTTCATATTCTTTTCATTAACCTTTATATTGTAGTATCAAATATATATTTTATTGAGTATTTAATAAGCAGAGAAGATCATTAATTATATTTTTCATTTGTTCTACATCATTTGAAAGACCTTTTATTATATTTGCATTATCAATTGCCACATTTACATTGTTTTGTGTTACGATTGTCATTTGTGATACGGCAGTATTAATTTGTCCTATGCCGGTGTTTTGTTCTTCTGTTGCAACTGCAACCTCGCTTATTATGTCATTTACTTTTTCAACGTGATTATTTATTTCCTGTAGTGTTTCATTTGTTTTATTTGTAATTTTTACACCACTTTGTGATAAAGTTATATTACTTTCTATTATTAAAGAAGTATCTCTTGCTGCTTGAGCACTTCTTTGGGCTAAGTTTCTTACTTCTTCTGCAACAACGGCAAAACCTTTACCTGCATCACCTGCTCTTGCTGCCTCAACAGCCGCATTTAGTGCTAGAATGTTTGTTTGAAAAGCGATTTCATCTATTACTTTAATTATTTTTGAAATTTCATCAGAAGATTTTTTAATTTCATTCATAGATTCTGTCAGTGAAGTCATATTTTCAGAACCGTCTTTTGCAGCTTTTTTTGCCTCATTGGCAAGAGATGTTGCAGTTTTTGTATTGCCGGTATTCTGCATTACCATAGAAGTCATTTCTTCAAGCGTTGCCGCCGTTTCTTGAATAGATGCCGATTGTTCTTCATTATCAGAAGCTAATCTGTCACTTTCTACTTCAAGTTTACTTGTTGTAGAATTTATGTTTTCTGCTATATCTGAAAGTTTTTCAGATACTTTTGTTACAGATTCAACTAGTGATAAGTAAAATCCTATAGCTAAATATCCAAGTATAAGCAGGGCAATAACCGTAATTGCAACTGAAACAGGTTGCTGATTAAGGTATTTTTTAACTCTTATGCTTGTTAATTTATATATTCAACACCTTGATTTTCTTTACTGCTAAAGTTTGCTTGAGTTTGTAAATTATTTAATAAAAATCCAATGATACATCCACTCATTAATAAAACTAAAGAACCAAGCAATGCAATTTTTACAGGGTATTTTAATTTATTCATTAGGGCTACTGATGGCGCACAAATTTTTGCTAAAGTTTTGGAATCCATAATTAAATCTCTCTCTATTCTTAATTATATGCTGTAGTAAAGTATTGTATTTTTGTTTTTAGCTTTTGTCAAACAGGGTATAGAGAGGGGAATCTGATAACTTTTTAAATTTTTTTAATAAAAAAAAAGTTTTTTTAAATAATTGAAATCAAATCTCACAAAAAACGAGTTAAAAATAATTGTAAAGTTTTGTTAAGTAAGGTGTTTATTAGGAAAGTTTTTCTCTGACAAGTTTTTCAATTTCATTTAAAACTTCAGGATTTGCTTCTAAAAATTCTTTTGATTTATCCCGGCCTTGTCCTAGTTTTTCATCATTATAGCTAAACCATGCACCTGCTTTTTTAACAATATCAAGGTTCACGGCGACATCAAGAATGTTTCCTGTTTTGCAAATACCTTTACCAAAAATAATATCAAATTCCGCTTGTCTGAATGGAGGTGCAACTTTGTTTTTTAAAACACGTACTCTTACATGATTTCCTACATCTTCAGCATCTTTTTTAAGCCCTTCGGTTCTTTTGATTTCCATTCTAACGCTTGCGTAATACTTTAATGCATTACCTCCTGTTGTTGTTTCAGGGTTTCCATACATTACACCAATTTTCATTCTTAATTGGTTTATAAAAATAACGGTTGTATTTGTTTTACCTATAATACCAGTTAACTTTCTTAAAGCCTTACTCATTAAACGTGCTTGAAGTCCCATTTGTTGGTCTTCCATAGAACCTTCAATTTCAGCTTTTGGGACAAGAGCGGCTACTGAATCTACAACTACTATGTCAACAGCACCTGAACGAACAAGTTCTTCTGTAATATCAAGTGCCTGTTCTCCTGTATCTGGTTGAGAAATAAGCAAGTTATCTATATTTACACCTAATGCTTTTGCATATTCAGGATCAAGGGCATGTTCTGCGTCAACAAATGCGGCTATCCCACCTCTTTTTTGGCATTCTGCAACAATATGTTGTGCTAAAGTGGTTTTACCTGAACTTTCAGGTCCGTATATTTCAACAATTCTTCCTCTTGGAATACCGCCAACACCTAAGGCAACATCTAATGCTAAAGCTCCTGTTGGAATAACATCAATGTTTGTAGCAGGTTTATCTCCTAACTTCATTATTGATCCTTTTCCAAAATCTTTTTCTATTTTTTCAATTGCTAATTTTAAAGCTTTATTTTTCTCTTCTGAAATAGCAGAATTTATTTCTGTCTCTTTAACAGCCATATCTTACCTCTTCCCTTTATTATTTAATATTTTTTAAAGTGAAAAATCATCATTTGATTTTTTAATGTAAAAACCTAATCCTACAGGTTTAAAACATTTAATAGTATTTTTTATATGATAATTTTCTTTATTTAATTCATTTATTTTTTGTCTTAATGATTCATTTTCTGTTTTACAGCGAATCAATTCAACAACAACTTCATCCATTCCATCAAGTTTTTCATCTATGATTTTTGACATAGAATCAGTAATATTTTGTTCCATAGATTTTAAAGAGGAAAGTAAATTTTCAACCACTTGTTGAGATTCCACTTTAGTTAAAGCAGTACCTTTTTCCGAAGGTTTTTGGGCATTTTTTAACATTTGTAGCTCATCGTAAGAGAAATAAGTTTGCCCTCTATGATCTTTTTTAGGTATGATAGAAACTTTTTTGCAAAGTTTTACGATTTCACGATTATCTGCTTTTAAAATATTTCTTACTTCTTGTGGTGAAAGCATTTTTCTCTCTTGCTCTTGTACAGGCATTTTTCGCCTCTTTTCCTCTTTGTCTGACTATACCCAACACTATTTTATTTTATTTTGTTTTAAATTACAAATAAATGATAAAAAAATTAACCATATTCTTAACATCACTTAAAAGTTTGACAAAATATATTGCCTTGTCGGCGCATTAAAAGATATTTATAATTATCCTATGTAAACAGGCTTTTTTGTTATTTTTCATTTTTGGATTTTTTATTGTATAATTGCTTTGCAAAGGACTATGATAATATGCAAATATTTGAAGTAAAGAATAATTTAGTCAAGGTAAATTATGATATTGAACGCGAAAAAATTTTTTTAGCGGGTTTTGCAGTTGTAAAAAATATAGCGCAATCTTTTATTGGTCAAATAATTCATCTTGAAGCTAATATTCATGGAAATTTTGCTATAATAAAACTGCTTTTTACATTTGATTCACAAGGTGTTATTTCAAATTATAATGGGGCTATTCCTGATGTAAAAAGTTTTGTGGAAACCATTAATTCTCAAGAACTTTTAGAACTTTTGCCTGTTCAAAATCCTATCTTATTAGGAGAATTAGCTCAACAAAACGTTAAATTGAATTTAGATAGAAATTTTTTGGAAAATAAAACCCTTGTATGTTGTGAAAATCAAGAAGATATTGAAATTTTAATATATAATCTTTCTGCGCAATTAGCTGCAAATAATAAAAAAGTTTTGATATTTGATTTAAATGGAAGTATAGATTTTTCGGATATATGCAATTTATCGCATCCAAGTGTAACAACAAAAATTATTGCCAGCGAAAATTTTAAATTACCTTTAAACTATGAAACAATTAATTTTATATATAACGGATTAGATGATGCTGCTGCTGAAACAAAGGCTCTTATTCAGGAAGTTTTCTTGGAAGTTCAAAATTATGTAAAAACTTTGCCTGAAAAATTTATACCTTTTGAAACTTTTAAAAATGTTGTTGATCAACAGTATGAGGAGGTTGATATTGTAGAGCTTCTTTTACTTAAAAATAGGCTGTTAAAATATCATGAAGAAGGTATTTTTGCTCAAAGCAAAGAAGAATTTGATTCTTTAAAAAATTCACTAAATTCTTTTGATCCGACCATAATTAATTTATCAAGAGTTGATGAACAAATTCAAAGAGAAGTTATTGCTTATACATATTCTATTTTATCCCAGTTAAAGAATGAAGTTTATGCTTTTGTTCATTTAAACGATATGAATTCTAACAAAAAATTATTAAAACAAATTTTCACTTCACAAAATGTTTATTCAACAGTAATCTGTCCTTATTCGTTTAAATATTTAAATGAATTAAAACAACTTTCTAAGAATTTAATATTTTTTACTCCTATTCAGCAACAAAATGATTTTGCTATATATAATAATTTCTTAAATAAACTAAATCCCCATGAATTTATAATATATGGAAAATCTACCCAAAACATGCCTATGATAGTTAAACTTGAAAAAAATATTAAAGAAGTATTATTAACGGTATCTCAAAAAACAAGCGAAATCTCTCAAGAAGAATTATTAGACCAGGAAATTAAAAAAGATGTTGATGAAATATTTATGCCTCCTAAAAAAAACAAAATAGATTCTTTAGACGAATCTCAGGAAGAATTTAGCGAAGAAGATTTGGATTTTATAGATGATATAGGATTAGAAGAATTAGAGCAAAATGTTTTATCGCAAGAAGAAAACGAAGAAATGCCTGATATTAGTAATATGAATGAAAGCATCCAAATTGATGATAAATTTACAATGAATCCTCCTTTTGAAGAAATTAGCGAGAATACAGTTATGGATATAGAACAGAGTTCGGATGAAGAAGAAATTGTACAAGAAGAAGAAATACAAACTCAAGAATTTTTATATGATAATGAAGAAGAAAATAAGTCTTTTTCGGATGTTTTAAATGAGCAGGAAATTCCAAAACAAGAACCTCCTGCTGTTGATATTTTACCTGCAAATTTGTCTTCCACTCCTATTGTTCCCGTATATTCAGCTGATATAGAACCGCAAGTAGAGTCTGATCATGTAGAACAAGGAGATATTATTATGCATCCCAAGTATGGTAAAGGTACTGTTGAAAAACTCATTTCCTACGGGTCAAAAACTTTATGTTCAATCAATTTTGATAATGTAGGAAGAAGGCTTTTAGATCCTAATTTATCCGAGTTGAAAAAAGTTTAGTTATTTTGATAAACATATATTATCCAAAAACCTTGTTTGATAATATAATTAAGTTTATATTTTTCGGAAGCAATTTTTTCTATATCATTTATAAATTTGTTGTTTACTAAATTAAACAACAAACTTTTCTTTTCCAATTCAGTGTAGAATTCGTAATTTTCTGCTATTAGTTTTATTTTTTCTTCATTAAGTGGAGAGGTGTCAATATTTCTCATGAGGATAAAATAATTGTTTTTAGGAAGTTTTTTATATATATTTTCATTAAAAAAAACATTTGAGGAAGGAAAAACTTTTTTATTTATAAAATAATCTTTAAACGCAAGGTAATTTTTTTCTTCAAATTTTCTTAAAAGATATTCATCTAAGATAGGAGTATCAAAAAAAGAAAAATTTATTACCTGACCATATTGAGGCAAGCAGTATCGTTTAAAAAAAGTTCCGCTTAAACTGTTAAATATTATATTATCCGATGATAACGGAATATTTTCCTGTTGCAGAGCATTTAGCGGAATATTTAAACCATTATCCCTGTATTTTTTTAATATGCTTTGTTTATCTGTTATAATAAATGCTAAATTAATTACAATATATAAAGTAATTAAAAAATCGGATATAAATTTGTTTTTTATAGATACAAGACCTCCTGCAGCCAACAATAAAATTGGTGGAATTAGAATTATTGTATAGCGTGTCAAAGGGTACATATTACTTGTTAATGCGGATATAAATTGAAATAAGAAAAATAATATAGATATTGCAAATATAATTTTAAATACTTTTTTGTTTAAAACACCTGTTATAATTCCGTAAATACCTATAATAACAGGAATATTCAGCAATATATATTTTGCACTAAAAAGCTGTTTAAGAATATTAAAATAATTATCAAAATTAGAGCAGAACCCTAAAATGTATGGTGAAAACCAGTTTTGAATATATAAGATAAAATTTGAAGGATGAAATAACAATTTAGGACAAAAATCATGAAATGTTCGAATTTGTATTATTAATGACGGAATATAAATTAAAAATAATAGGCCGGGTATTATAATTTGAGATAATAAAAACTTAGGTAACAGTTTTTTATTATTATAAAAAAAATAAATTCCGAGTACAGAAATTTCGAGCCCCACAAAAACTATACCGATTGTATATGTAAAAATAATAGCTAAATTTGAAAACATTAAAAATATAAAAATTTTCATATTAGGATTTTTAATTGCTTTTATTATTAATAAAAGCGTAAAAGCAGATAAGAGAGACAAAAAAGAATACAATCGTACTTCTTGAGAGTAATAAATTAAAAATGAATTTATTGCTATAAAAGCTGCAGCAATGATTCCTGTTTTTTTTGAATCAAGTTCTTTTCCTGCTAAATAAATTATCGGAATAATTAAACTTCCGCTAATTACTGAGAATAATCTTAAATTAGTGTCACTATCACCGAATATTTTTATCCAAATATGTAATATCAGATAATACAAAGGCATTTGGTCATCATGTAAAATTAAATTTTCAATTATTCCAAAGGGAAAAGATTTTTTGACAGAAATAAGGCAAAATAGTTCATCAAACCATAATCCGGTTGGTGCTGTAATATGAATTAATCTTAAAATCAATGAAACAAAAAAAATAATTATTAAAATGAAAAAAATAATTTTATTTGAAAATTTTATATTTTTTTCCATGCAGACCTTTTTAAGTGTTTAATTATATTAAGCAGATTATATCCCAGTTTTATATAAATAGCAATTTAAAAACATTATCTAAATATTTTGGTATGTTTTTATAGACCATGGCCCAATTTCTTCTATGTATATACATTTAAGATTCTGATTTGCAAGTTCTTCTATATCATTAATAAATTTATTTATAACAAGAATTTTGAGAGGCTTTTTCAAATATTCATTTTCATTTTCAGTAATTTTTTTAATTCTTTCTTTATTAATACCAAACAAACCTGTATTTCTTATTACAATAAAATATCTTTCTTTTTCTAATTCATTTAGAATATTTTTATTGAAGTAGAGATTTGTACTCGGAAAGAGTTTTTGTGATATAAAATAATCTTTAAAAAATTTATAATTATTATTTTCAAGTTTTTCAAGTTTTTCTTCTGTTAATGGAGGTGTACCATAACCTGAAAAAAATAATAATTCACCATAATTTGAAGGTAAATATCTTCTTAAAAAATCGCCGCCGGTAAATAAAATTATATCATTAGAATTTAGATTAAAATTATTTTGTAAAGTAACTACAGGAATATTATATCCTCGAATTCTGATTATTTTTAGGACACTGTCTTGCCCATATAAAATATAAAATAAATTTATAAAGATATAACTACAAATTAAAGAATATTTAATAAAATTGCTCTTTAATGATATTAGACCATATGCCATTATAAGTAGCAAAGAAGGTAAAATTATGATTGTATATCGACTTAATATACAAAGTTTATCAGTTAACGAAACTAAGATTAAAGAAGATATAAATAAGAATATTGTTAAAAATATAATTTGGGCAATATTTTTTTTAAATAAAGCTTTTATTAATCCCACTATCCCAATTATTATTGGAATAGTAGTAAAGATATAAAAATTTATATCTTTAAGGTTTATATAATTGAAATAATTTTCGAAATTAAAATATCTTCCTCTGATAAATGGTGAAAACCAGTTTTGCATATATAAGTATAAGTTTGAAAAATTAAAATTTGTACTAAAAGTAATTTGATGAATCTTATTTTGAAGTTGTGCCGATAAAACAGGAAAATATGCCAGAAATAAACCAAAAGGTAAAAATGTTTGTATTAATAAAAATTTAAGAGATTTTTTCTTATCTTTAATAAAAAGAAAAGATGTAAATATTAATATTTCAAAACCTACAAAAACAGCCCCTATTGTATATGTAAAAATAATTAATATATTTGTAATCATTAGTAAAATGAGGTTTCTATTATTGAATTTTTTAAATGTTTTTATTAAAAATAAAATTGATAATGATACTAATAGTGCAGTTAATGCATAAAATCTTACTTCTTGTGAGTAATAAATTAAAAAAGAATTTATTGCTACAAAAAATGCTGCTAAAAGGCCTGTCTGCTTTGATTCTAACTCTTTTCCCGCTAAATAAATAACAGGTATATTTAATAAACCAAAAACAACAGAAAGAAGCCTAAGTGAAGAATCATTATCTCCCAATAAATTTATCCAAAAATGAAGTGTAATAAAATATAAAGGAGGATGAACATCATATTTTACCAACCATTGTAGCATTTCAATAACTGAAGATTTATTTGCTATATGAGCAGAACAAAGCTCATCTAACCAAAGCCCGGAAGGGAAATCAATATGCATGCATCGAAAAATTAGTGCTGTTAATATTGTTAAATTTAACAGTAAAGCTAAAAAAATTTCTTTTTTTAAGTCTTTAATCTTTTTCATAATATTTTAATTAAATACAAATTAACAAAATAAAATTAATAAGTAATAAGTTAATCTGCTTGTTTATATTTTAAAACAAACAATTTAAAAAACAAATTTACAGGTTTTGATAAACTTTTATAACCCATGAACCTTTATATATTGTGGAAATTAAAGAATAATTTTCTAATGCTGTTTTTTCTATATCGTTTAAAATTTTATTTTCTACAAGTTTTATTAAATGTTCTTTTTCATATAATTCTTTGTCTTTAAATATTTTACTAAGATCTTCATTTGTTTTGTTTACAACAGTTTTATTCCTTATTATTATAAAATATCGATCCTTCTCTAAATGGTTTATAACGTTATTTTTCATATATATTTTAAGTGAATAAAAAGGTTTATTTTTAATAAAATAAGGTTTTAAAAAATTATAGTTATTGGCAAAAATTTCTTGTAATAGATTGTTGCTTAAAAAATCTTCTGAGGTTAGCATATTATTTGTTGAAAAATCAAGTACTTTGCCGTATTGAGATTTATAATAATGCTTAAATAATTCACCATTTTCACTCATAATTACAATATCATTTTCATTAAGTTTAAAGTTTTGTTTTAATTCAATTACAGGAATATTAAAACCTAATTCCCTATATTGTTTTAAAATACTGTTTTTATTTAAAAAAATATAAAAAATATTAATAAATACAAAAATACTAATCAAACCGTTTGATAAAAAACGTTTTTTTATTGATGTAAGTCCATAGGCGCCTATTAAAAGAAGTAAAGGAATAATTATTATCGTATAACGGCAAATAATTCTAAAATAACCTAAACTTGTTGCAATAAATTCAAATATCAAAAAAGATGCTGCAGCTAAAAAGATTATTCTGCAAATATGATTTTTTAATATGGAAATAGTTATTCCCGTCAACATTATTAATATCGGGGCAAAAATATATAAATAAAACTTTGGTTCGCTATGTTTCAATATAGTAAAATAATCACTGAAGTTTGAATATAGTCCTAATATATAAGGAGAGAACCAATTTTGCATATACAAAATTAATGTGTGCCAATTTAAAACACGATCAAAAAAAATATCATTACATATGCTCATTTGAGCTTTTAAAACGGGAAAATATAAAAGAAATAAAAGAAACGGTATAATTTCTATTAATAAAAACTTTTTTAAAAAAGTCTTTTTTTCATTATGTATAAAAATTGCAAGAAAAAATATTTCCAGTAAAACAAAAATAATACCAATTGTAAAAGTAAAAGTAAGCATTATATTTGTTATCATTAACCCGTATAAAAATTTGTTTTGAGGAAATTTTGTTATTTTTATTACAAATAATATTGATAAACTTGAAAATAATGTTGCTAATGCATAAAACCTTACTTCTTGAGAGTAATAAATTAGAAAAGAATTAATTGCTATAAATAATGCGGCAATAAGACCTGTTTTTTTTGAATCTAAATCTTTTCCGGCTAAATAAATAACAGGTATATTTAAAACTCCTAAAAAAACAGAAAATAGCCTTAAGGCAATGTCATGATTGCCAAATAGTTTTATCCAAAAATGTAAAATAAAATAGTAAAAAGGAACATGAATATCAAAAAGAGAAAGAGTTTTTACTATCTCAAAAGGAAAAGATTTCTGAGCTTCATATAAGGAAAAAAGTTCGTCCAACCATAATCCTGTAGGTTGATTTATATTAATAATTCTTAGTATAAACCCAATTAATATAATACAGAATAACAATATACCTATAAGATTATTTTGTATTATTTTTAATTTTTCTTTCATGATATGCCCCTGAGTAATATAGATTAAATTCTTATGTGATTTTATGATAGCATTATATGTATGAAAATTTCAAATCAGAAAAAAATTTTTTTAAGCATTGTTTTTTTAAGTTTATTTTTAAGATTATTATTCATAGATAAACAAACAGGGTTTTGGCATAATGAAATGGTTATGTATAATCAGGCTTGTGAAAGTTTTCCTTTCGGAATAATCAAAGCAGCTGTTCAATCTGATGTGCATTTTCCTTTGTATCAAATATTTTTAGCAATCTGGATGAAAATATTCTCAAATAATGATATTGTTATCCGTTTGTTTTCCGTTTTAATGGGAATTATAACTATTATTTTTGCTTTTTTAACAGGTAAAGAAGCTAAGGATGAAAAAACGGGAAATATTTTTGCTTTTTTAACCGCAATCAATTCGGTTCTTATTTTTTATTCTCAAGAAGTTAAATTTTATATTATGTTGGCAATGTTGACTTCTATGAGTTTATTTTTTATTACAAAAATAAAAAATAAAAATAATCTTTTATGTAATATAGGATATGTATTATCAAACCTTGCAATAATATATACTTTTACCATTGGTATTTTATATGTTTTTGCTCAATTTATAATCTTTTTTATATATATTATGAAAACAGATAAAAAAATAATTAAAAGTTTTATAGTATCAAATTTAATTTTGTTTATTTTGTCTTGTCCGTTTGTTTTTTACATTTTATTTAATTTAGATAAATATGAATCTGCTTCTTGGATTTTTACAAGTAACATTTTTACATTATTTGTTCTTCTTCAAAATTATTTTTCACCTGCCTTGATTGCGGTTTATAATAATCCTGTAATTTATATTCCTACTCTTGCTTTATTACCTGTAATTTTTATTTATCTTCCTGTCTTGATTTTTTTATATGCAATTTATCGGGGAATAAAAGAAGATAAATTTGCAAGATTTATTTTTTTGATTCCTGTTTTATTTCTAATATTAGAAGTTGTTTTATGTTTACACAGCGGTCTTAGAATGTTAACAAGATATACTATTTTGGCAGTTATGCCTTTATTGTTTGTTGCAGCAATCGGAATAAGTACGTATAAAAATAAAATAATTAAAACTATTATTTCTATTCTTTTAATAATAAACCTTTTCTTTTTAATAGCTTTTCCGACAAGTGCAGTAAGAGGATATAGAGATTTAGGACAAAAACCTGTAGCTGATATAATAATGAAAAATGGAATAACCGATGATGATATTATAATATTAACGCTGAGAAAAAACGATTTTGACAAATATCTTATCTTTAACGGGCAAAAATACAGCATGTTACAGGATTTTATATATAGTAATTATGCTTTTGATAATAGTAAAAATGATAAATACGAGGCATTCAGAGATTATATTTTTGATAAAGACTTAATAAATAAAAAATATGAAAAATATATTCTGGAACAAATCATTAATAAAATGAAAAGAGGCCATAAAATATTTTTGATTTGGGATGAAAGCTATAATTTAAATCCTTTTAAAGATAAGAAAAATTATAAAAAATATCCAATAATGACACTTAGTTTGTCAAAAATGAGTGCGGATACACTTAAAATATTTGTTAAATATCTTATATTTAAACAAGAATTTCAATTAATACACTATAAAGTTTTCATTTTTGAAAAATAAGGTATTTGTCTTTGTTATAATTGAATCAAGAGACAATCTTGCCACTTGCAAATATTTATAACCGTTATATAATAACTATTATTAAAAAGGAATCTTCCCCTCATGCAAATAAAATTTTTAGAAAATTCAATTGGCTTTTTTTCTTCTTCAAAATTTATTAATATTTTTTCTTTTATTGCTTTTTCAATTATAATGAGCTTTATAATTTCTTCAAAAAGTTTTTTTATGGACAGCATAATCGAGAATGGAATAAGCAAAAAAGACATTATTGCTCCAAAAACAATCACAGTTACTGATGTTGATAAAACAGAAATTCATAGAAAAGAAATAGCGCAAAAAGTTGAACCTATCTTTACAGCCGCAAATGATGATTTTATAAGAAATAATTTAGCTACACTTGAAAGTTCTATATTACAAATAAGAAAAAAAGATACTCCAATATCTGTTAAAGAAGATGAACTAAGATTGCTTATTGATGTTCCGGAATTTTACAAAAAAAATTATGTTATAAATTATCTTTTAAAAACAGACGAACATGTTTTATTGCAAGTTTTAGATAAAGCAACAATGGCACTTGGGAATATTCTCAGCATAGGTATTTCAGAGAAAGATTATGAAAAAAGTGATATAAGAAAAATTGTACAAAAAACTCTTGGGCCAAGTGTTACAAAAAATCAGACAACAGTTATAGTTTCTCTTTTAGAGCAAGTAATTGTACCTAATTTAGTTGTAGATGAAAATGCAACAGAGATGGCAAGACATAATGCTGCCCAGTCTATTAAACCTTATGAAGTTACTTTTGACAAAGGGGATAAAATCCTTTTTGAAGGAGAGCCTGTAACAAGATTAAAAAGAAATGCTTTGGCGAAAGCAGGTTATAGTGTTTTTGAACTTGATTATAGCGGATTTTTAGGGATATTTATTATTATAGTTTTGGCTACTTTATCTTATTTAGTTTATATGAAAACCTTTGAAAAAAAATATCTGGATTCAAATCATTTAACTATTTCTGCAATATTGGCAATAGTTTTATCTTTGATAGCGGTGGTTATTCCACAACAGTTTTCTACATATATTTTACCTTTTCCTGCATTTATAATAATTCTTTCAGTTTTTACAAATCCAAGGATTGCCTTTATGGAGTCTTCAATTCTTTTAGCTGTTTTATCTGTATCCATGGGCTATGATCCTCAATTTATAAGCACTTTTATTCTTATTAACTTAATATCAACAGTTTCGATAGCAAGAATAAAATTTTCCCGACGTTTTGATTTGATTAGAACAGGTATAGAAATTGCTGTTTCTTCATTAATATTGGTTTTAACAATATATTCTTTGGCAAAATGTTTGATAAACATTGATAGTACACTTATTGTAAGAGATTCTGTAACAGTATTTATAAACGGAATTTTAAGCGGGGTTATAGTTTTAGGGTTGTTGCCATTATTAGAGAGTATGTTTAAGATAATTACTCCTTACGGTCTTGCAGAACTTGCTGACCATAATCAACCATTATTAAAAAGATTACAATTTGAAGCCCCCGGAACTTATCATCATAGTTTGATGGTGTCGAATTTATGCGAAACAGCAGCCGAAGCGGTTGGAGCTAATCCTATATTAGCAAGAGTTGGGGCTTTTTATCATGATATAGGAAAATTAAAAAGACCGTTATTTTTTGTAGAAAATCAATCTTATTTTGGTATAGAAAATCCTCATGCAAAACTTAATCCAAGACTAAGTAAGATGGTTATTACGGCACATCCCAAGGATGGATTTGAATTAGCTAAGGAATACGGATTGCCTCCAATTCTTTATAATTTTATATTACAACACCATGGTGAAGGCTTGGCAAGTTATTTTTATACTCAGGCAATTGCTGAAGAAGGTGCTGATAACGTAAAAGAAGAGCAATTTAGATATACAGGCCCTAAGCCAAATATGAAAGAAACAGCGATTTTAATGATTGCGGATGCTGTTGAATCGGCTGTTCGTTCTCTAAAAACACCAACACCGGAAGATATAGAAAAAATTATCGATAAAATTATTGTAGAAAGACTTAATGACGGACAACTTTCAGACAGTCCTTTAACGCTAAAAGACATTAAAACTATAGCATCTACCTTTAACAGAATATTAAGAGGCATGCAGCATAACAGAATTAGATATCATGAGGATATCGTTCAAGAACTTGACAAAACAAAAATTAATATGCCTGATAAAGTTATTGATAAAGAATTAGATGAAAAAATAAAAGAACTTGAACAGCAGAGTAATAACCAAAATGACAAAACTTAATATTGATAAAAATATTTTTTCTGAAAATATACATGAAGATATTACTATTGATCAAAAAAAAGCTCTTGATGCAACAAAAAAAATTTTGGATTATTTTTTAAGTCAAAATAATATATTTAAAAAATCGTGTCTATTTCAACAAAAATTTAAAAGCATTTCATTTGATATATTATATTGTGGCAGTAATAAAACATACGAAATAAACAAAAAATATCGGCAAAAAGATTATCCCGCAGATATAATTACTTTTGCAATATTTGCAGACAGTGAAGAAAAATTTATCTTTGATGGAGAAATAAATTTAGGAGAAATTATTATCTCACTTGATAAAGTATATGAAAATTCAAAAGAAAAAAGCATTTCTTTTGACGAAGAATTATATTTTTTACTAAGCCATGGCATTATGCATTTATTCGGATTTGACCATCAAACAGAGGAAGAGTATACTTTTATTATAAATGCTCAAAACTCTGCTTTGTTAAATATAAGGAGTATCGGGCATGAAGTTAATTGATAGCTGGAATGATTGGTGGATTATGTATTCACCAAAATTAAGGGGAGCAAAATTGTCGAAATATAAGGCACCGGGATTTTCCGGAACTTTCAAAAATTCTTTTAAAGGAATAAGACTGGCACTGAAAAGTGAAAGAAATATAAGAATACATTTTGCAATTGCAGTTGTCGCAATTGCATGTGCTATAGTCCTGAACTTTACTCCGGCAGAATTTTGTTTACTTTTAATTGCTATTGCGTTGGTTATAATTTCAGAAATGATGAATTCTGCTATAGAATTTACTTTAGATGCTGTTTTTCATAACCGTTATTCTAAACTTGTCGGAATGGCTAAGGATATTGCGGCTGGTGGTGTTATGATTGCAACATTTATAAGTATAGCAATCGGCATTTTGCTTTTTGGTAGTAGAATAATAAATTTAATACCTTGTTAAATTTTGACTAATTAATCAATAAAAAAAATTTATTTTGTTAAACTTTAAGCATTTTCAAGTATGTGTGCGCCATTTTCTTCAACTTTAAGTGTACGAATGGTTGTTTTAACATTATAATTAGCCCAAGTTTCACTGATTATTGATTTTATTTTATCTAAATTATTTCTTTGCGAAACAACCAATATGGATGGACCTGCTCCACTTAAAACACATCCGATTACATTTTCTTCATGTTTTAAATTATCGATAATATCTTGTAATCCCGGTACAAGCTTTGTTCTATATGGCTGATGAAGTTTATCTTGAAGTGCTAATTTCATTAATTGTGCATCTTTGGTATGTAAAGCTTCTATAAACATAGCGGTTCTTCTTGAATTAAACGTAGCATCTTCCATTGGTACTTCAGCAGGAAGAACTGAGCGGGATATATCTGTTGCAAGTTCATAATCCGGAATGCAAAGTGTTAAATGCCATTCTTCAGGCCAGGGAAGTTTTCTGTATACAATGCTTCCATCATCTTCATAAGAGGTTAAAACCAGGCCGCCTACTATTGCAGGAGTGACATTATCCGGATGACCTTCTACTTCAGTTGCAATTGATAGTAACGCTGCTTCATCAGCCGGCTTGTTTAGTAATTCATTTGCTGCCAAAAGTCCGCCTACAATAATAGATGCGGAACTACCCAATCCTTTTGCAATAGGAATTTGTGATTTTATGTTTATTCTTAATTCACTCGGAGATTGTCCGATTGAGTTATAAAGCATTTCCACAGCCTTATAAATTATATTATTTTCATCTTTAGGTATATGTTCGATTGCAAAATCATCATCATTATCGGATTCAGATATGATGTTTATTTCTATTCCTGTGCCGGGTAGCACAGTTTCTTCAATAGTTACTATATTATATATTGGTAAAGCCATGCCTATACAATCAAATCCTGAACCAAAATTTGCGGTTGTGGCAGGTACTTTTACGCTTACTTTCATAATTCCTCTTATTCTTTGAAAAATTATATCATGAATAAATTATAATACATATAATTGATTTTTTCAAAAGATGCTGAATCATAATAATTTCTTGTCGATAAATTATAAAAGAGTTATATTGAGGTTTTATTATGATAGAATATCCGGCAATGATTTATAAAGCAAATAGAAATAAAACATATATTGCTAATTGTATGGTAAAAAATTTGATAGGTTTTGGTAAAACTGAAGAAGAAGCAATAAGTAACTTAAAAGAATCTATAACAAAAATTACCGATAACTTTATTAATGAAGTTAAATCTGAAGAAATAAATATAAAACCCATTTATGGAATTTCTATAGCATAAATTTAATATTATCTGTTTCTAAGTTTTGCTAAAAGATTTAGTATTTCTATATATAGCCAAACAAGGGTTACTAATAATCCAAAAGCTCCGTACCATTCATAGCTTTTTCCGAGCATGTTTTGTGCCCCGCGTTCAATAAAATCAAAATCAATTATTAAATTAAGAGCAGCTATACATACTACAACAATACTAAAACCTATACCAATAGTACTTGAAGTAAAGATTTGCGGAATTTGTAAACCAAAAAATGAACCTATAAGGTTAACAAAATATATCCCTGCGATAGAAAGTGTAGAAATAAATAAAACACTTCTGAATTTATCAGTGCATTTTATAATTCCTGTCCGATACAGAAAAAGCAAAGAAAATAATGCTGCAAAAGTTGCACCTATAGCTTGTATTGCAATACCCGGATAAGCTTTTTCAAACATAGCAGAAATTCCGCCCAGCAAAAGACCTTCAGATGCTGCATAAATCGGGACAGCTATTGCCATTGCTTTTCTATTAAAAATAATTACTATAAAAGAAATTATACTTGCAATAAATCCTGTCATAGTAAGCATTGCTACTTTATCAGAATATCCTTTAAAGAATAAGTCCCATACTACTAAACTTGAAGCCAACAAAATTGCAAGTAATATAAATGTTTTGTTTATTGTTCCATTTATCGTCATTGGCTCAGAGTCTAAAACTCTTTCTCTTTCGGCTATATTTTGATTAAATACAGGATTTGACATGATATTTCTCCTTTTTAATAAATAGTTATTATAAATCTAATTAATAAGTAACTTGATTAGATACTCATATTATACAACAATTATATTTTTTGTGATAAATTTAAACATATGTTTATTGAAAATTTTACCAAGTTTATAAGATATTATGGAAAGGGCCGTAGATTAAAGCTTTTTGGGTTTTTATTGTTATCTTTAATAACGGGATTTTTTGAATTTCTTGGAATTGCTGTTATTTACCCATTCATTTTATTGATAGTAAAACCTGAGAGCATCATTTATTCAAAATATTATATTGAATTTGTAAAAATTTTTCATATTCACAATGTAATAATAAGCGCATTTGTTTTAGGTGCAGTGATTACTTTTTTATTTATTGCAAAAAATATTTTTATGTTGGGAAGCTTATATTTGCAAAACAAATTTATAAATAACTGGAAAAAATCAATAAGTGAAAAATTCATGTATTATTATATGTTTTCACCTTTTAAAAACACTCTCAAAACTTCACCTTCTGAAAAAATTTATAATTTAAGTTTTTTAATAAATCAATCTCTTGACGGGTTTATATTCAGACTAATGAATTTAATTACAAATATAATAATTGTTATAATGATTTTAGGATTACTTTTTTCAAAATTTTTGTTTGCAGCATTAATTGCAAGTATTTTTGTTTTATTTAGCATGTCGCTTCACAATAAAATTTTTAAACACAAAACAGAAGAAATAGCTCAAAAATATTTGAAGAAATCAACAGAATATAATCAGAGTGTAATGGAGAATATTAATAATCTAAAAGAAATTAAGATATTATCTGCCGAGAATAATTTTTATAATGATTATATTAAAGTTCAAAATGAATACTTTAATATTCTTTTCGAAACAAATTTTTATGGATCAATACCTCCTTATATTATAGAAATATTGGTTGTTTTTGCTTTGTTTATCGTTGGCGGAATTATATCTTTGCAAAATATAGAAAATACTTCCTGGATGATAGCATCTTATGCTGTTCTTGCTGCTTCTATATTTAGAATTGCGCCTGCGTTAAACAGAGTTCAGACTTCTATTAATGTCATTAATACTTCAAGAAATTTTGTTAAAACAATGATAGCAGAATATGAGAAATATAAATTTGACTATGTAGAAAAAGAAATCGATTTGGAAATAGATTTTAATAGTAGTATTTTGCTTAAGGATGTTTATTTTACATACAAAAAAGAACCTGTTATAAAAGAATTAAATTTAGAAATTAAAAAAGGTGAATTTTGTGGAATAATAGGTTTATCAGGGGCCGGAAAGAGCACGTTAGCAGATATTTTAATGGGGCTATTACCGATTGATAGCGGAGAAATATTGGTTGACGGTATGCAGCTTAATAATGTTAGTTTTGGTGCTTTAAGAAAATTGATAGGATATGTTCCCCAACAAATAAATATTATAGACGGAACTTTCAAAAGAAATATTGCCTTTGGTTTAAGAGAAGAAGATATTGATGATGAGAAAGTTATTGAAGCATTAAAAAAGGCGCAGTTATATGATTTTGTAAGCAACTTTGAAGAAGGAATAAATGCAAAAGTAGTTTTAGGATCTTCGGGACTTTCACAAGGCCAAAAACAAAGATTGGCAATAGCAAGGATTTTGTATAGAAACCCTCAAATAATAATTTTAGATGAAGCAACATCTTCATTGGATGTGCAAACAGAAAATGAAATAACTCAGGTTCTTAACTATTTAAAAGGAGAAAAAACAATAATTGCTATTGCGCATAGACTATCAACATTGAAAACTTGTGATAGATTAATATATTTAAAACAGGGAAGAATAATTGATACAGGTAATTTTGAAGATTTATGTGAAAAACATAAAGATTTTGAAAAATTAGTAAAACTATCTAATATAAACAATAAATAAGAAAATATAGTGATAAAAAAGACTTTACAAAGAAAATTTTTTTGTTAATATAAAATATAGATTCTTTGATAATTTAAGAACTACTTAAAAGCATAGGCTAAAATAATAACCTTTGTTTGCATGTAGTTTCAGCAATTATAGAATAATATAATCCTCAGTAGCTCAATGGCGGAGCAACCGGCTGTTAACCGGTAGGTTGTTGGTTCGAGTCCAACCTGGGGAGTTTTTTATTTATAAGGTTTTCAGCCTTTCGGCGAAACCCATTTTTTATGAAAAACCCGCTACCGTACCCTATACCGCGATAATAAAATATACTGCAAGACCGCATCAAATCTAATCAAAAGATACAAAAGTTTTAAAGCATTCCAAAAAAAAATTAAAAAAATGGAATAAAGATATTGAAACAAAATATAGTCCGTTTCGCAGAGCCAGCCTGTATATTACCAAAGTCTGACCTATTTTTACAATTAATACAACCGTTTTGGGGGGTATTTGAAAAAAATTTATAAAAATAATTCAAATGCTAATTCTGAGGAAAAGTCTCTAAGCAACCATGAGTAAGCCCAAAGTCTGATTTGAAATTACATTAAATCAAGTCGTTTTGGAGGGTGTTTTTTACGTTAGAACCAAATTTTCCTATAAAAACTATAAAAATAATCCAAGTGCTAACATTAAGTAGAAACCTCAGAGAAACCATGAACAAGCCCACAGCCTGATTTGAGAAGACAGTAAAGACAGGCATTTTGGATGGTATTTTTTGAATTTTAGAAACTTTTTATTTTAATCAATTACTATAGATGGTGCTTATGTGGCGTGAGAGTTCTCTGTGGTAGTTTCGTACTCGACCATCCCAAAAGCTCCTGCTCATGCCTGCAAAAGATATTAGAGGCGATTATTTCTATAGATGTACAGCAAAAATTTATCCAAGTTGTTAATATAGTTGCGGGTTGAATATTTATGAGGTTTTGGCGTAAATTCAATTATGTTTAAATGCCGGAGTCGATATGGATTATTTACGCCCTAAAACTTTAGAATTGCTTATATATTTGCTGTTTAATGAATGTTTTCGAGATTATGACCCTTATAGATTATATAAAAAAACTTTTGCAGCAAAAATGAAAAACGAAATTAAAGCAGATTTAATAAAGAATAGGATTAGCGGAAGCATTGGAGAAAATTGGTGTTCTGCTGAATGCTATAAAAAAGACGGAACGGCAGAAACAGTAGATACAATAGAGTTAGTTACTACTTATAACCATAAATTAGAACCATTTATTAAAGAATATGCTAAAGCATTTAAAGAAAATAAACTTACACATGCGGAAAAAAAATATTATTCATTTGATGAACACATACAACTTTTTTCAAAACTAATTTTAGAGCTTGCCCAAAAAGAAAATAGGAAAAGTTTTACCTTAAATTATAACTTTGATGAAATAGATTTTTCTCTTGCAAAGGAAATTTTACAAAAAGATTTTGAATTAAAAAAGTTTCGATTATATGAATTATTATTATACTTGAATGACCAAAAATATATTAAAATTAATAAGAAAATGAAATTTATTAAGTTAAAAAATGTTTCCGCATTAGAAGATGAATTTAAAAAAGGAGAATACATATTATCTGTAAATATAAGCTTGAAAAAAGAACTCTCCATAATATCAAAGTTTTTATTATCAGACATTTCATCCGATTTATACAAACCCAAAAGAAGACGCTTAAGATTTTCAGATAATCCGGAAGATGTTATACATTCAAAAAATGTTGAAATCTCTTTAGGGCAAAAATCAATAATGCTTTCACGTACAGAATATTATTTTATTTATGGTATTGCCGTTTATAATAAGGTTTTTAGTTCTTCGATTATAAAATATCAAGTAATGACAAGCAGAATAAATAAAAAGATTAAAGAAGGCTTGCTTGAACCCAAATTTAATTTTCTAAAAGAGGATAAAAAACTCAAAAAATATATTTTAAATAAATATGTAGATTTTAACAGAGCAAAATATTTATAAAATGGCTTGCATTTTACTTTCATTCGCTTTCATTTTTTATATCTGAAAGTGTTATTTTGCTGACTTTTATTTTCAGTGCCCTCTTTTTATGCCCCCTAAACTCTGGCGGGAGAATAATGTCGGTGTATTTAGCTGGAAAGGTAGTCTTCAAGCTAAATATAAGATTATTACTTAAACATGAAAGGACGGTGCAAAATGATTGCAAAATCAATTTTAAACCCAAAGGAAGTTTCCGATTACTTGGGGATTTCCAAAAGCGTTGCCTACGCGTTGTTCAGGGCAAAAGATTTTCCGGCTTTAACGCTCGGTAAAAAGTTAAAAAAGGTACTAAAAAGTGAGCTGGACGCTTACTTGCAGAAAAAAAGCCATGAAGG
Source organism: uncultured Muribaculaceae bacterium (assembly GCA_964391675.1). GTDB lineage: Bacteria > Cyanobacteriota > Vampirovibrionia > Gastranaerophilales > Gastranaerophilaceae > CAYMMX01. Next base: position 406,138 of record CAYMMX010000001.1, read on the forward strand.
AGGGCAGTAATTATGAACGAAAACAATCTACAGCAAAAAAAATTATCTGAATTGAAAAATATTAAATTTTTTAATCAGGCAGAGCAAATCCAAGATATTTATTTATTTAAATCTGCTGAAGATGCAGAAAATTCTTTAAATGAAACGTATTATCACGGTTCATTTATGTCAATTGCGGTTATTTTAGATTTAGAAGATGATAATCTTCTAAATCTGATTGACACTTTATATGAAGAATATACTAGAGTTATTTTTATATGTAATCGAAATAATTTTTCACATGACGAAATATCAAAAATAAGTTATAAAACCGAAAAATATATTTATCAAACATCTTCAGCTAGGTTTATAGGCAGTGCATCTGCAACTTTAATTTCACAAGTAATAGATAAACTTAATCAATATAAATATGATTTATTAGGAATAACAGTTGATTTAAATACTGTTGAATATTATACCAATTATCTTTTTTATGAAAATATGATAATTAAAATTTGGTCTGTATTAGATGCTAAATATCGGTGTAAATCATATTTTAAAATTCTGACGAATTATTCCTTTAAAATTATAAAAATTTTCAAATATGATGATGGCGGAGCAAAAAAGCAAGATGTAGAATTTGAAATAACCGATTTTAAAGGTAATATTTCTCACATATTAATTTCGGCGACTGATAAATCAAGTCTTTCAGCTTTTAGGAAAAATATTACTCCGACCGGTAATTTTGTTGATGTAATGACTAGTGATGATTTCAACAAAATTATAAATCAGCTGTATTTAGAAGATAATTACGAAACAATTTACAAATATAATCGTCCGGGATTAATAGTTGATAAAAATATTTATCTTACGGCTAATCAAGTAATAGAATTAGAAAATTGAGGTGAATTATGGAAAATAAAAATAATATAGAAAAAATATCATTAGACGATAGGGCGGATTTCCGCCCTGTCACCCAAAAGAGCGATTTATCAGCTAAAGAATTAAGCCAAACGCTTTTAAAAACTACGTATGAAGGTTACAGCAACACCGCAGAGCCTTTATTGACTATGGGAATTGCGGTAATGGCTCGATTTAAAGACAATTTTACCGAGCATACAAAAGGTTTTCCCGTTGCATACTTGTACGGAACAACCAGTGCCGGGAAAACGAATTTGCTCAATAATATAGCTTATTTACTCGGATTTGATGAGGATTCTATCTACAGTGGGGATTCTACCGTTCTGAGTATTCTGCAACGGCTTGACGGCTGTATCTGCATGCCAATAATTTATGACGAAATCTCCCGCAAAACATTGAACGAAGGCTATTTTGAAGGTCTCATCAAAGCTGCTTTTCAGGGTATAATTCGTGATAAAATAGCAAAAATTAAAACCACAATAAATGCTACTTTGATTTTGAGCAGTAATTTTCAGCCTCCGCAGAGACCGGAAATTTTAAACCGGCTGCTTTTGTGTAATTTTGAACAGCAGAATTTTAAGCTCGACAAAGTTATTGATTTTAACGAAGTTCGGAAAAATCACCTTTCTGCTCTGCTTCCGTCAATTGTTAAGCAAAAGCCTGCTGATGTTATGCAGATTTTTAAGGAAAAAATTACATGCATAAAAAAAATAAATCCCGACCTTGGTGATAGGTGTGTCAATAATCTTGCAATCGCATACACTGGGTATCAGGTTTTGCTGAATATCGCAGAAGAAGCCCCACCCAAGGCTATAATTAAAAATATTGAAAAGTTTATTAAAGATTACGGCGAAGCTCTAAAAGTCTCAAGCCCATGGGACGAGTTTATAACGGCTTTGCCTATTTTAGCTCGAAACAAAGCTATTGCTTACGACCGAGACTATAAATACGCTTACAGCAGTGAAGAAAAAACCGTTGACAATCGGCATGAAATAACCGAAAACCCGTATCTGCTATATATGCATTTTGAAAAGGTTTATCATGTATTTGCAACGTACTATCGGCAGTTGAAACATGAAGACCCGCCAACTCAAAAAGAGCTCTTGCTTTATGCTAAAAACGACAAAAGGATTGTTGCAGGAAAAGACCAAGTTACAAAAAATATCTATGTCGGCGGGGTCAGAAAACGTTGCCTAATCCTAAAAATTACGGATAACGAGGACTTATGCGTATTAGATAAAATGTAAAGCAGGTCAGCAGGTCTATACCAGTACCGAGAAGTAATAGCCGAAATCAAATAGTATCAAGGTTATTCAGCTTTTCGGTACTGCGGTACTGCTGGAACTGCACAAATCGAAATATTATAAAGGTGATAAAAATGTGCAAACGTAAAACAAAATTGATGTCAATTTTTTTCATAAATAACAAAGGAATGTTTGAGACACAGGAAGAAATTTTGAAAGTTGCAGACGCACTCAAAGAAAAACTTGAATACCTCAGAAGACACAACAAAGATTATTACATCAACGCTTTTATCGGGCTGAGCCAGCTTAATCTCCGCTACGGCGATAATGAATTTGCCGACAATGGTAAACCCGGACGAAACAGTCTTATAAGAGTTCCTAAGCCGTATTTAAACGCGAAAAAGAAACTTGATGAGCCTTGGCATCTACATATATTGCTTGAAGCAAATCCGGGCGAGACAGTCGGACAAGAACTCATAAATTACCTCAATAAGAAGTTCAAACGGGAAATTGCTTATAAACACAGAATTGATGACGGCTTCTTTGCTTATGCCATGAAACAATCCGGCTTCATCCGATACGTTATCGAAAACCGCCCGAACAACTTGCTTAAATATAACTTCAAAGCCATGTATGAAGAGAATTACAAGCCCCTGACTAAAGGCAAAAAGTTTAGGAAATAAAATAAAAAATTTCGGTTAATCCCAAAAGCGAGAGGACATGAAAATGAGGTGTCAAAACTACAAACTATTATGTACTGATAATACATAATAGTTTTTTTATTAAGCTGAATTATAAATTTTTTTTCAAAATAATATTCTTAAATATTTCCTTAGTCATAATTATGCCGATTATAAAGTAGCCGACACCTGCAATTAATAAACAAGTTGAGGAAAACCCGTCAACCATAAACTGAGTTCCTAAGCTGTTTATTAGCCAATCTCTGGCATTATTTATAACTGGCGGCATATCAATATAGAAGTACAAACCCCAAATTAAATAAGCAACGCCAAAGGCGGAATGCAACAACCCATATAATAATAAAATTGTTTTATCCAATATTTTAGTCATTTTGCCCCCTAATTGTTTATATAGCTGTTATCAAGCTTGAACATTGTATATGTTCCCCGTAAATCTTTAGTTTCAGGCTCAGTTTCGATTTTAGCCGTATATGCTTTTTTAATCTTATCAAGGAACTTAAACTCAGCTTTTCCTTTTATTGCCATTTCAAAAGCTCCGGCAATCCCTCCGGGAACGAACGCGAAACTACAAAAAATCATCGGAACACCCACAATTATTCCTATAACTGTTGTGCAAAAAATAATTCCGACAAAAAACAGCAATAATCCGGTTAAAGCTATGCCCAACCCAAAAATTGCCCCGAATATCCTTATTAGGACTTTGTCAATAGTTTCTTTTCTCATATAAATCACCCCTTTCAGCACTAAAAACGATATAATGAGTATCATAAACTATTTTTTGCAGAAGGCAACCAAAATGCAGATATATCAAGAAAAATTAAGAATCTATATCAATCCATATTTACGATTTGAGTCGCAATATTATTTGTAAAAGTTTTATCGTGTTCTACAAATAACAAGGTTATGTCATACTTTGAAAGTAATTTTTCAATTTGGATTCTTGAAAATATATCAATATAATTCAGCGGTTCATCCCAAATATATAAATGTGCTTGCTCACAAAGACTTTTTGCAATCAAAACTTTCTTTTTTTGCCCTGCACTAAATTCTTTTATATCTTTTTCAAAATGGTCTCTGCTAAAGTCCAATTTTCTTAGAATTGTCTTAAAAAGCGTCTCATTAATATCGTTTTTTTGTACAAAATTATTTAAACTGCCATTCAAAAAAGATGTGTCTTGCGGAACATATGAGATAATAAGATTAGTTGCTTTATACATATTGCCCGCATAAGTTATATTTTCACCGCAAATTAATTTTAAAATACTTGATTTTCCGCTTCCATTTTTACCTTTGATAGAAATTTTATCACCATTTTTAATGCTGAAATTTATATTTTTAAAAACTTGCTTATTGTCATAAGAAATTGACACATCTTCAAATAAAACGAGATTATTTGAATGGTGTTTTAAAGGATTAATTTTTAAATCAGATATTTCTTCAACATCATTTAAAAGTTTTGATTTTTCTTCAAATAAAGCTTTCTGTCTATTTTCTGTTGATTTTGCTCGTTTCATCATTTTTGCAGATTTATGACCTATATAACCTCTGTCGACCGGACCGTTTCCGTATTTACTTTTTTCAACCTGTTGAGCCCAATTTGAAGTTCTTTGCATTGATTGATTAAGCCTTTTTATTTCTTTTTTAAGCTTTTCATTCTCTGTAAGCTCAAATCCGTCTTTTAATTCCTTATTGTAATACCATGAAGAAAAGTTGCCGCCTTGCACTTCAATATCAGATTTATTAATTGATAAAATATGGTCAACGCAGGTGTCTAAAAGCATTCTGTCATGAGACACAAGAATAAATCCTTTTTTGGAATTTAAATATTTTGATACCATTTTTCTGGCGTTTTCATCCAAATGATTTGTGGGTTCATCAATTAATAAAAATTCGTGATTATCATTAACAAATAACATAGCCAAAAGGAACTTTGTTTGTTCACCATTTGATAAGGTATTAAACGATCTATACAAAATTTCATCTGATAAATCAAGCAAAGACAATTCTTTTTCAAGTTGCCATAATTCCAGATAAGGATTTAAACCATATGCTAGATTTATTGTGTCTTGGGTTTTGTCTTCAATGTTTTGAGGGAAATATTTAAAACTTACAGGAGAAATTATTTTGCCTTCATATTTGAATTTTCCAAGCAAAAGATTAAGGAGGGTAGTTTTTCCGCGTCCGTTTCTTCCTATAAATCCAAGTTTCCAATCAGTATCAATTTCAAATGAAACATTTTTGAAAATATTTTCACTGCTTGAAAAATAAGAAAAAGTTAAGTCAGATACTTTTATTAATGTCATTTTTAGTCTCCTGTTAAATGTTAAACAATACAAAATAGTCCCATAAGGACAAATTCAAAAAGCATATAAAAATATAAGCCGACTTTAATTATTCAGCTGAATATGCTTTTTTTAACAAGATGCTGTTTTCAATGGCGTAATTCCTTTTTTCTTATTATAACAATTTTTATAGCGGATTTCAAGTATATATCTTAATTCAACTCAAATTTTTCTATTGTAACACTAAAATGATATACTTCGTATCATAAACGGTTTCTTGCAGAAGTCAACCAAAAAGTAGACGTACTGTGCAAATCGAGGGTTTTGGATAATCATTTTATAGGGTTAAGCTAAAGCGGGCATAAAAATCCATTCTAAAAACTTATGAGTGCCTATTTCAGCATATAAATATTCGATTAGGGCAAAACATACTAAGGTCAAATTTTTATCGAAAACAAGGAACAAGACAGAAAGATTTTCAATAAAAAAGACGTGTTCATCACATGTCTTTTTAATATTAAGATATTTAGTTTTTACGTTGACAATAATTTGTCGGTCATATTTTGCATTACCGCCTGTTGAGCTTCCTGCGAATCATGAGTATAAATATTTAGAGTTACATTTGTGTTAGCGTGTCCCAAGATTGAGGAAACGGATTTAATATTTGAATTATAATCACTCGCCCTTGTGGCAAAGGTATGCCGAAGCTCATGGAATGTTATTTTAGTGGTGATTTCAGCTTTATCAAGCGTATCGCTCAAAAACGTTCCGACTGCTTTTTGGTCTGCAATATTTCCATCTTCCCTGCAAAAGACTAAATTCAAGTCGTTATAAGCTTCTTTCCATTTCTTTTTAGTTTTATCTTGGGCGGTTTTGTATTCTTTCAGCTTTTCCATAATCGCGGGAGATATTGCAATTGTACGGTTGGAGCTTTCAGTTTTAGTTTTGTCGCTTATTTTAAGCAGGGTTTTTGACTTTATATTTTCATCGAAATTCTGTTCACGCCTTGCTTGTTTGTTTATTGTGATACAATTTTTCTCAAAATTAATATCCGCCCAAGTTAGACCTAAAATTTCACCATGTCTCATGCCTGAAAACAGAGCCAGTAATATAATCATCCCCCATGGGTGGTCAAAGCAATGTTTTATCAAGGCTTTTTCTTCATCTTCGGTCAAAGCTGTTCTTGTATTCTTTTCAGGGGCAGGCAATTTTATACCTCTTGCAGGATTTTTCATAATAATATCGTTGTTTACCGCTTGCTCCAATGCTTGATTAAGTGCAACATGGATATTTCGTACAGATTTTGGCGAAAGTCCTTTGCCGTCTTTTCTTAAGCTTCCTTTTTCTAAAAGGTCATTGTAAAACCGTTGAATATGCATATTTTTCAATTCAATTAATTTCATTTTGCCAAGTTTTGGCTTAATGTGGCAACGGATACTGCTTTCATAATCACTACGAGTTTTTACACCGACTTTTCCAACAATATAATTGTTGTACCAATTATCTAGCCATTCTTCGAGCCGGATTTGTGTATTGTCAGAAGAAAGTCCTTTTCTAAATTGTTCTTTGAAATCATTTAACTTTTTAAGTGCAACCTGCTGAGATTTAGATGAAAAATATTTAAAATCTTGTGTTCCGTCTTTTTTAAATCCAACTGTAAGTGTTGCTTCCCATCTTCCGTTTTTAAATCGTAGACCGCCCTCGCCGTTCGGTCTTTTTTTTCTTTTAGGTTTATTTTCTGTTCCTGCCATTTTATAATTCCCCTTATTTATAATTCTTCACTAACTTGTAAAATGTATTTGTTTTTAAATTTAACCGCTTCATTGCTTCAATGCCTGTAATACTTCGATTCTTCCAAAGCGGATAAACTTCGCTAAAATTATCAGGCGGAGCAATTTCTTTTCTGCCCCTGTATTTGCCCGCTCGCTTGGCAATCGCAATTCCCTCACGTTGCCGTTCTAAAAGGTTTGCTCGCTCAAATTCATAAATAGCCCCAATCATTGTTAACATCAATTTACCTGTTGGCGTTGTTGTATCAAGGTTTTCTTTTAGGCTAATGAGCTTAACGCTTTTTTTATTCAATGTTTCGACTATATCGAGTAAATCCTTTGTGCTTCGGGCAATTCGGGAAAAGTCTTTTATATAAATTGTGTCGTCTTCCCTCACGAACTCCATCATTTTTTGAAACTCAGGGCGGTTTGTATCTTTTGCACTAATTTTTTCAATAAAAGTTTTGTCAATTTCATACGGTTTTAAAGCTTCGACTTGCCGAGCTTCGTTTTGTTCCTCAGTGCTTACTCGAATGTAAGCTATTTTTTTGCCTGTAATCATCATTTCACCTCGCTTTCAGACTAATAATTCACAGTCTTAATACGATACTATCTTTTTATTTAGAAGTAAAATGTTCCCCAATAAGTCTTTGATATTTCTTAATATAGACTCTAAACAAATACTTTTGTTCCATATTCTGCAACTGGTCTAGGTTCTAGCCTATTTAAACCATTTAAATTTTTAATAAAGTCGGATGTTATTTTAAAATTGCTTCTAACTGTGTATTGATGCCCTAGAACGGACGATTATTGTATCGAGCTTACTTTATTACCCGTATGGGCTATTTCGCTTAATAAAAATATATTTTTAATCTTTTTAAAAGAAAAAATGATATGATAAACTTGTTTAGCTGGTTGATATATCAACCTTACAAATGGAGGTTCAAATGTTAATAGATGACTTAAGATTATTTAAACAAAGAAGTTGTAATAATTCATATTTTAATGTTTCTACTATTACTGGATTAACCGAAGAAAGACTTGTTGATATTTTAGAGAAAAATGCTGAAATGACTCCAGAGGAAAAAGACCATTTAAGTATGTTACTTGGTTAATTTTATTAAAGTATTAATCTTTTCAATTTGAGTAGCTATGCTCTATTATGGGAATTAAGACATGAATATGCAAAATGAAATAATAAAAAAGTATAATGAATATAAAAATAAAGGAAAACTAAATCCAACAAATGAAGTTATTGAATTAAAACAAGAATTTTATAAAAAATTTAATCCTGAAATAATAGCTAATTGTACTGGAGAAGACCTTTTATTTTTGTTATTTGCTCCTAGTCCAGATACAACTAAAAATTTATTTAATAAAGATACAATAGGGTTAAATTACTGGCTTGAAGAAAAAAGTGTAATTTTGGGGATCTATACTGGACACGCAGGAAAAGCTCCTACTTACTATTCTGATACAAAAAATTCTTGGATGAAAGTAGTTGGTGTAAATACAACTGTTGATATAACAAAAGACGAAGCAATTATAATTGCAGAACAAGTCAAAAAACAAATTATAGAATTAAATAATTATTTAAAATATGGTGATTGGAGTAAATTTAAAGATAGTTTTCCTAATGATAGATATTATCGATTTTATCACAAGTATTTTTACATACTATATCCAAAATATTTGACTTCATACCATGCAAAAGATTTTGCCGCAAATTATAAGGCTTTATTTAATATTCACCCAAATAATAAATTAGCATTAGAAGATTTTTTGATTGGTATAGCCAAAGGAATTGATGTTGATGATTTGAGGCAAACATTGGAATTAGGATTTGAAATGCCAATGAAAGCTGAAATGAGAAAGAAATTGGAGAATTGGGTTAAATTCCCGGAACAAATCTGTTCTAAAGCAATTGGTATATTATCAATTTTTACCCAAAAAAATATTTATATTAATAAACAACAATGGCAAGAAATTCTAAAATTGGCTGGGTCAACAAGTCCTTATAAAACAATGTCATCATTAGCATGTGACAATACTAATAGTAATAATTATGGAAATATAACTTATTTTGAAGATAATTTAGTTAAACTTGAATATCCTATTTTTACTCAAAGTTTGAATTGGGTAGTAAGCGATGAGGAGTTATTGCAGGCAGAAGCAATCGTCCATGAAACAGGCATAGCGACAATTTTCGATGGTCAGGAAAAAACACAAGTTGAAGAAGTTAGAGACGGTGAAATGATTGAAAGGAAAATCCTGACATATAAAAGAAACCGCGAAATTGTAATAAAGGCAAAAGAACGAGCTAAATATAAATGTGAAGCATGTGATTTTTATTATGATAATAAAATTATTGAAGCACATCATCTTATTCCGTTAAGCCTAACAGGAGAGACAAAGATAACCATTGATGAACTTATTGTTTTATGCCCTAACTGCCATTCAATTGCACATTATTTATTGAAAAAAGATGACATTTATCAAGATAGAGGTATTTTGAAAAAGGAATTAAAGACTAGGATACAATAATATGACTAATCAACAAATTTTAATAGATGCAATCAAGATGATTTTAGAATTAACACCCAAACGACCTTTTCTTTGCTTGCAATTATCGGCAATGTTATATGCAGAATTAGAAAAATTTAATTTGAAACCAAAACTTATAACAGGTTCTTTAAGTTATAAAAATGAATTACTTTTTAATATTGATTATTCATTAAATAATACGAATACCGATTCTGCTGTTATAACTGGAGATTGGGGAGGTCATGCTTGGATTGAACTTGATGATTTAATTATTGATTTAACAATATGTCGAACAATTTATTCAGATAAATTTAATAAAAAATGTAAAACGGAAATTATTCAAAGAATGGGAGAAGGTAGAGGTTGTTTGATTATAGATAAAAGTAATAATCTAACAGGATTTGAATATATAACCCAAGAAGAATTAAATGACCAAATTATTAACGGAATTCTAAAAGGAACATATTTATTGTTAAAAGAAACCTCAAATTAAAGAAGATGAGCATTTTTATAATGCAAGGATAGATTTAAATTTCATCATAAAAACTAAAAATCCACTTCGCCGACAATGAATTGAGTATCTTCATTACAAATCTTTTGAAGCCAATTTAATGATTCAAGACGGGTAACATTTACTTTTGGAAGTAAATACACAATAATATCAACATCAAACGCACTCGCCAACGCGATTAATTCCCCTAAGCTCTCAGGGAATTCACTTTTTGATGCAAAAAATAAAATATTCCTTTCGGTAATTTTTTCTTTTCCGGTAATACAGAACGGATTATCTTTTAACGGTTCTTGAATTTGAACCCCTATTGATTTACCAATAAAATCAATATTCTTAAGCAAATACTTGTACAAATCCTCTGTAGAATTAAACTTTTCTTCAATTTTAAACATCTTAACCTCCTTTATTTTTATATTCACAATATTAATACCAATGTTGTGAATTATTATAACTTACTTTGGTATTAAAGTAAAGGTATCAACATGGAGGTACTAACTATGAACATTAATGAGAAAATTGCAAAACGTATAAAGGAGTTGAGGAAAGAGCATTCTTTAACCGCAGAAAAACTTGCGTGGCAATCAGAATTATCCAAGAGTTGTGTTGCTTATGCAGAAAATGCACAAAGAGATATTAAGATGTCAACTGTTGAAGCCTTATGTAAAGGATTTGAAATTCCAATTGCAGAATTCTTTTCTACTTTTAAGTAAAAAAGAAGCTTGGTATAACTATTTAAAATTGCTTTAGCAGGGCAAGAATGCCTTTAAACGGAAGATTACTGCTATCGATATATAAACCTATGTCGATATAATAATCGTGCTTTGCAGGATGATTATAAACACTCGCAGGATACATTTTATAAATTTAAAAATAATAAAGTTCAAAATGAATTTTTTAAGCCCATACTTTTATGCCTCTTTGTTTTAAAATCATGCTTGAAAAGGAGGTATGTGTTATGAAAAAACATACAAGCACAAAAAAGAAAAAGATTGACAAACTTGAAATTGTTTTTGTTCCGCCAACTAAGGAATGTTCTCATGAAGAAGGAATTAAGCAATTGGCGGAATTATGCTATCTCATGTTAGAAATCGACCGAGACCATCATAGGAAAAAATTGCAGGAAAGTGAACAGTATTGTTTTTATTGTAAAAAACAAATAACTGAACTTAACGATTTTTATTCCCCTGACGGTGAAAATTGTTGTTTTGAGTGTGCAAAAAAACTTACTGATGACCCAAACAGGCAGGAAAGATTTTGCGGATTCCCTGTTGTATCGAGTAAAGACGGCTCGCCAGTAACTAAATCTAGTAAATAAATAATAAATGATTTTAAAACATAATAGGTGCTTATATCATTTAGGCATCAATTTTGATATATAAAATTTTTATTTTGATATTTCTTATAAATTACTAGCTATTTAATAAAAATTAAGTTACAATAGGAACAAAATTAATTAATTTTGTAATTACTTGGGGAGATAAATGGCTACAGGGATAAAAGATAGAGAAAAAATTGGTGAAGATGCTTTAATAGCAGCTGTTTCCGGTGACGAAAATATGTTACTTCCTCAAAAAAATGTGCAAATTGAATTAAATTATTCAGGAAAAGCCTCCGAACAATATATTTTAAAACCTATGAAATCTAATTTTGCAACATTTAAAAATGAAGATTTTATAAGAGTTTTAAATATTTCACCAAATTCTTTTGTTTTGTCTGATAATCTTTTAGCAATGCATAATATGATTAAAAATGGAGTAAAGGCAAATTTAATTTATGCAGACCCACCCTACGGAACAGGGATGGAGTTTTGTTCAAGAACTTTAGAACATGCTTATAAAGATATTATGCCAACGGCTACTTATATTGAATATATGAGAAGAAGGCTCATCTTAATGCGAGAATTACTGACCGAAGATGGCTCTCTATATATACACATTGGATATCAAATGCTTGCATATATGAAAATTCTTATGGATGAAATTTTTGGAGCAAATAATTTTCGCAATATAATAACAAGAAGAAAATGTAGTAGTAAAAATTATACAAAAAATCAATATGTAAATCTTAATGATTATATTCTATTTTATTCTAAAACTAATAAATATACATGGAATCAACCAGGAACAATTCCTGATGAGGACTGGATTAAAAAAGAATATCCTAAAGAAGATAAAAAAGGGAAGTATAAGCTTGTTCCTGTTCATGCTCCCGGCATAAGACATGGTAAAACCGGAACAGAATGGCATGGAATGTTACCTCCTCCCGGCAAACATTGGCAATATACTCCTGATAAGCTAGATGAATTGGATAAAAAAGGTGAGATTCATTGGTCTAAAAATGGAAATCCAAGAAGAAAAGTGTATTTGACTAAAGATAAAATGATTACTATGACTGATTATTGGGCAAACTATAGAGATGCTCATCATCAAAGTATTAACATAACTGGTTATCCAACGGAAAAGAATTTTGAAATGCTTAAAATGATAGTTCAAGCAAGTAGTAATCCTGATGACATTGTCATTGACCCATTTTGCGGTTCTGGAACAACAATCCATGCGGCACATGAACTTGGACGTAAATGGATTGGAATAGACCAATCTTTTATTGCGGCAAAAACAGTTTTAAATAGACTTAGTAATGGACTATCTCCAATGGGTGATTATGTTTTAAAAGAATTAACAAAAAATAAAAATTCAAATAAAAATAATGCTGATTTCAATTTCATAATAGATTCGTCTCTGTCCGAATATCAAGATGAAATTATTCAAATAATTGATGATGCAAATTTAGCTTTTTAACCAATCAAGAGTAATTCTATTTCCGGCTGTTTTTAAAGTAGTAACCCTAACATTATCATTCCAACTTCCATCCAACAAACAGGATTCTTCCCATGTGTCTTTATGAGATAGTCCTGGACCATCGGATAGAAAAATAATTTTAAAATTAAGTCCTGTCTCGTTTGAGAATGCACGTGCTTTTTCAACTTTATTCGCATTACCTCCAGTTCTATCATCAGACTGGGCACCGCCTCTAGTTGAATCATAACGAGCGAAACCTATGGCTAAAATTTTTCCATCAATTTTGTTTTTAATCGCAAAATCGCAAGGACAATTTCCCTTGAAGTCGCTAAATAAGTTACAAAGCTCTATATCTCTTCCTGCCCCTCTCGGACCTTCAATTATAAAATCATTCTTAAAAACTTCTTCAAACCAAGTAAAAAACAATTCCGTCAATTCATATCCTGATTGTCCTCTATTGTCATATTCTCCAATAAGAGCAGCAAGGGCAGACAAAGCATCTTCACTAATATTTGAAAATTGTTTTTTTAGTTTTTCAATTGATTTAAAGGTATAACCAAAATTTTCGACAAGGCTTTCTGTTGATATTTTTTGTATCTTTTTTGTGGTTTCTGTATCTAGAACGGGTGAAACACATCTTCTAAACATTTTAAGCAAGGACATTCTAGTACCTGACCCGAATTCATTAGAGCGAATCCTGTTTAATAACTCTGCCGAACTATTAACTTCATTAATTAATTTTATAAAAAGTTTGATATCTCCGTCATATTTTTCTTTTAAAACATCTAGTATTTCAGGAAATTTCAAAGAATTATCAATTGCTGTAATAATTGTATTTGGGTCTTCAATTGTATTAAAAAAATTCATAAAACATCTCAGCTTTTTTAAACAAAACAATTATAACACCATAAATAAATAAATTCCATGCTTTTAAATATATGTAGAATGTTTTATATCTACATAGTAATAATCTTCCGCTAGAAAGCATCCTTGCTTCTTAAATTAGTCTTTATCATTAGGCATTAAAAGTGATAACTAATACCCAATTTAGTGCTGTTCATGGTATCATGACTTGTAATTAATAACAGGGGATTTTTTAAATATGGTAACTTTGGAGACAATAGCTGCAAAATTAGGATGGAATCTCTTTAATATTGCAACAGGGAAAGGGATAGCAAAAGGTTGGTCAAAATTAACGCAACAAGAATACAAAAAATATACGAAGTGCTTGAATCCTCCTTTGAGATCTGCTTTTAAAAAAACTTGTGAATTATTTTTAGATAATGAAAATTCTCCTTTTTTAATTAAATCTGAAATACTAAAAAATCTTTATGATTTGGATGACATAAAATTAAATTTAATTTTTTCAAAAAAGAATTTATCTATTGACCAATTTTCAAATCAAGATTGTTTTAATTTTATAAAAAAATCTTTAAGAAATTATATTGAAAATCAATTTGAAGAAAACATAGAAGATGATTTTTATGACCTATGGGTTAAAGTTTTAGAAGAAAATTATAAACAAAAATTTTTAGAATTTTGCAAGCAAGATGCCATACATTTTAGAATATTTGCCACTGAAGTTTTAGGCTTATCATTAAATGAATTTAATGCTTTAAAGAGTATGCTTACAAATGCCTTAATTGGTATTAATAAAATTGATAAAGGAATTGAAGAATTAAAGTCAGATAACAAAGAAATTAAAGAAATATTACTAGACTTGCAAACCGGAAGTAAATCATTACAACAAGATATTCTAATTTACGAAATAGAAGAAAAAGCTTTTGAAGAAGATGAAAATATAAAAAACATTAAAATGTTTATTGAAAAATGTCATCATCTGTCTTGTATTGATTATATTGATTCAAAATTAAATGACAAAAAAAATATTTTTTCAAATAAATTAAAATCTGAATTGTTAAATTATAAAGGAAATTGTCAATTCAGTTTGGGTGATTATAATAATGCTGAAATTACCTATAAAAAAGCTATTGAAGTATTCAATGAAAATGATAAATCAATATCGAATTTGTATAAGTGTTACCTAAATACAGGGCAGATGGATAAAGTTATTGATTGTGTAAATCAATTTAATGATAAAACTTCCTCTCTTTATTTAGAAGCTAAATTTTATGAACTTTTTCACGTTAAAAATGATATTGAAGCAGCTGAAAAATATTTAGAGGTAAATAAAAATGATATTGAAAATTATAACTTATTAAAATCAAATATTCTGACTAGAAAACTTGCCCCTTATGAAGAAATTATCAGTTATACTGAAAAATATATACATGCTAATCCGACACATAAATTGGCTAAATATGAATTAGCACGCATGAAATTTTCTCAAATTTTTGAAAATAAAAGAATTCAATTTTCTTTTGGAATAACTTATGATGATAAAATAGATGTTTTACCAGTTATTAATGAGTCCTTAAATACAGAGCTGGTTGATAACTTAATTAAATTCATCGAAGAACTTCTAGGTTTTGAATATACGTATTCCATTAACTTAGCTCTAAAAATTATGTTAGCAATTTTACATTCACAAAAAAAAGATTTATCTATAGGCGAGAAATATCTTTCTGAATTGAATTTATATAAAGATACTTTAAAAGATGGATTTGATATTAATAATGCTTGCACTTTATATTTTCTTTTAAAAAAATTCAATGAAGCATATGAACTTTATCAAAAACATTTAATAGATGATTTTAATGACCATGGCATCTACATAATACTTAATTTTGCGTTAAAAAAATATCATGAATGTTTGGAATTAATTGATAAAACAGGTATAAATTCACTAGAATTAATAAAAATTATATCATTATATAAAGTTACAAAATGGGATGAGTTGTTCTTATATTACAAAGATAATTATCATGAATTTGAGCTTAATAATAAATTAGTAATTCTCGATTTTTGTTATGAACAAAAGGCTTATAAATTTTGTGAGGAAAAATATAAAGAATTAGCAAATCAAATTATTCAAGATGATATTTATTTACCCGCAGAGGCAATACTTATGATTTCAGGAAGATTAGACTTCTTCAAACAAAATTCTTTAAAAGAAAAAATGGTGGAACATTATTGGAATAAATTCCCTAATGAAGAAAGCTTTGAAGTAGGACTAAGCTGTGCAATAAAATTCCTTAATGCAAAAAAATATTCTGATTGCTTAGAAATATTGCATAAATTATCAGAATTCAAACCAGAACATTCTAAAGTGCAAGAGCTTTATGTATTTATTGACTTAAGTAATTATGCATACAAGTCTATTATTGAAAGATATGAAAGCGGTAAAAAAGAAAATTCATTACTTTATTATGTGGCATTAGCTTATATTAATGAAAAAGAATTTGATAAAGCCGAAGAAGTTATTGAAAATTTAAGATATGTTGATGAAGATAAAGTGAAATATTTTATATCTAAAAGTGGGATTTATTATCAAACAGAAAATTATAAAGCCTTATTTGAGATTTTACAAGAAGCCTATGAAAAATGTCCAGATTCATTAGAAATAAAGCAACAAATATTTGGTATGGTTCTTAGTTTACCTGAAGATGCCAAACCACCTTCAAATTTTGTACCTTTATACCATAAAGTTATTGACGAATTGACTCAAAAAAATATTGTGCATAAAATAAGTATTTCAAAAGAGACTCTATTTGAAGATTTAAAAAAAGCAATGGAAGAATTTAATCCTCTAGATAATGATTTAAAAAGGGAAGAAAATTTCAAAGAAATTTATAACGGATATATTGATTTTAAATATCCAATACAATTATTATATTCATTTTTTAGTGCAAGAAGTAGGATTGAAGTTTTTTCTGATATGTTATTAAATCCATACGAAAAAATAAATATAAATCTTTGTGATAACGATATTTCTAAGAAAGAAATTTCTATTATTGATAGAAAGAAAAAAATCTTGATAGATATAGAGACTTTGCTTTTAATGAAAGAACTTGATATTGATTTAAAAGCTAAAGAAATTTTAAATTTACATATATCTAATTTTACAGAAAGAGAAATAAAAATTCATATTGATGAGCAGAAATCAGCCTCTAAAAAAGAAGGTACTCTCGGTAGAACTAAAGAAGGCAACCCCCAATATCTGCCAAATCCTAAATTATATAAAAAATACAATGAATTTCTTAAGTCAGTTTTAGCAATTTATCCTAGATTGTCTTTTGATGCATCCTCAAAAAAAGGGTTAAATTTAATAAGGGCAAATGAACAATTTAAAAAAATATCACTTTTTAATGAAGCAATAATTGGGATGCAGAATGAAGATACTATTGTTTGTATTGATGGGATATTAAGTAGAGTATATGATGAATTTGGAGTGAAAACAACTTCTACAGTAAGTATTATAGAATATCTATATCAACAAAAAATACTTTCTTATGAGAAATATTATCAAGTAAAATTGAAACTATGTAAGTTAAATTGCCAATATGTTCCTATCTCAGCAGATGATTTATATCATGCATTAATGGATAATTATGAAGATTTTAGCATAATTTTAAATTCATTTAGCCATAAAAGGTTTACTATTGATTCTCATGCTGGCGTAATGACTGCCTTTATAGTTAAACTCGACCAAGATGGTGAAATAAGAACAGATGTTAAAAATAGAGCGATTAGAGAAATATTAAAAAATATTTGCTCACTTTATCCTGATTACTCACTTTTGGGTGATTTTTTAATACAAATTTCCCCTGAATTTATCCATTTTAAAAATGAAATACAATTTATTTTTACAACTTCTATGTGTAATGTTATTGGAGAAAAGTTATTTTTAGGTTTTTATAATTCTCTTATAAGTACTCTTTGTCAAAATGAACATCAACAGGTAATTGCAGATAAAATTGAATTATATTTGGAAAAATTAGTTTTAAACGCCCCTGTAGGATATAGAAAGGCTTTTCAAAAACATATTCAAGAAAAGTATAATCATTTAAAAACTATTCAGAATGAACGAAAAAACAAAAAACATAAATCCTGAATCAAAAATACCCTATACCGTACCCCATACGAAAATGATATTAGATTGCATCAAATAACATCAAACGACACATCAAACTCTGCAAAAGCTAATCAAACGATACAAAAAGGCATATGATACGGTCAAAAGGCACGTCCCGCTTGTTACTGTTAACCGGTAGGTTGTTGGTTCGAGTCCAACCTGGGGAGTTTTTTATAAAAAGAGAGATTGGCTTTAGTTCAAGCTCTCTTTTTATTTCTAAATTGTTCCATAGGTTAGGGCGAGAACCAGTTGTGAGAGTTCAGCGGGAGCGAGCTGAGGGCGAAGGAGTTTTCTTTGGAGCAAGCAGAGCTTGTGAAAAGAAAATCCGTAGACCCGTTAAATGCGAGTGACCAAGATAACCTGGGGAGTTTTTTTGTACAATGCTTTTGAAATACTTTTTTCACAATGGTTTCAGAGTTCTGAAGTTTTTTGTTTTGTGCAAAAATTATACCTTGCAACATAAAAAATTGTATTAATAGGAGAAATGAAAAAATTATTCGCTTATTGTGCTTACCATTTTTTCTGCAACATC
Source organism: uncultured Muribaculaceae bacterium (assembly GCA_964391675.1). GTDB lineage: Bacteria > Cyanobacteriota > Vampirovibrionia > Gastranaerophilales > Gastranaerophilaceae > CAYMMX01. The sequence goes on from CAYMMX010000001.1 coordinate 424,454, forward strand.
TTTATTTACGATAAGCGTTGTAATCATTGCTATAATCGTAGATGGAATAAGAATTTTTGCAAAGGCATTATTGCCTAAGGCTTTTTTTACATTTTTATTTATTAATACTGTCAGTGGTAATAAAGGAACTGAAAACATTATTAATGCACTATTTATATTTCTTTTTTTCTTTAATGCGTTAAATTGGTCTGCCTGTTCGATGGGTAAAGTTTTCTTTACAATTTTGCCATTATAATCAAAACCCTGAACGGTTTTCGTTCTGGGATTATGAATATTTTGAAGCTTTGTAATATTATTGTCCATAAACACACCTTTACCTATAACATATATAATACAAATTGAGTTTAATAATTGTGTCAGTTATGCTGTTTGTTACAAAGTTGTTACGTATAAATACGTTTTGGTTATGTTGCAAAGAAATTGTAAAGTGAGTAGATCAGGCAACGCCTGAATTATTAAATTCTGCTATCTGACAAAGAATTTCAGCAACATTTTCTGATTAAAAAATTTGGTATAAACGTTTAATTCTTTAATAACTCTAAGATACAGAAATAATGTAAAACTGCACCGGCTAAAACACATAAATGCCAAAGGGTATGCATAAATTTCCTTTTCGATAAATAAAATATGCTTCCGAGTGTAAAGCATAGTCCTCCGCCAAGTAGCAACCATATTGCAGTATGTGAAAATTTTATCCAAATATTATAAGCAAAAAATATTCCTAACCATCCCATTAACAAGTACAAACCCGTTGATAAATGTTTAAATTTCAAGGTTATACAAGAAAAAACAATTCCTGTAATTGCTATATACCAAGTCATAGACATTAGCGCAACCGAATGAGGAAAACTTACAACCATCATCAATATTGGTGTGTAAGTACCAGCAATCATTAAATAAATTGCTGAATGGTCTATTTTTCTTAAAACTCTTTTTGCTTTTTCATGTGTTATTGCATGATAGCAAGTCGAAGACTGAAACAATATAAACATCATTGCCCCATATACAGCGGTTGTAGCTTTTTGTAGTGGTGTAGTTGAAGTTACGGCAAGCATAACTATTGCATATATGGCAAACATTGCTCCAATTGCATGAGTAAAGGCATTAGCAAATTCTTCTGCCGGAGTATAATTTTTAGCCTCTTCCATATTATCCTGCTTTCTTTAAAACTCTATCTATTAGATTTAGACTTAGATTTTTTATTAAAGTTGCTGAAAAATTTTGTCATTTCCGAGCCCTTGTTTGAAACTTTATTCTTACTTATATTAAAGGCTTTATCAGTTGGTTTCTTTTTTTTATTTTTATCTTCTCTAACAGATATAATTATATCATTAACAGAAATAGATTCATCAGATTTTTTCTTATTTCTTTTATCAAATTTCCTTGACTGAAAATCATTGTTAGGTCTATTATTTTTTCTTTGTTTTCTATCGTTGAAATTTCTTTTACCTTGTCTTCTATTGCCAGTATTGTAATTACTCTCTTCTTGAGGTATTCCAAAGATTATATCCTTGTTTATTTTTTTGCCTTCTTTTGACATATAAAATTTTAATAAAGCTGAAGCAATATCAACAGCATCCACGCCGTCATTAATCATTGCCTGAATATTTTCTCTGTATTCTGAAAGATCATCTTCATTAATAATAGATTTAATTTTATTTTTAAAATTAGATACTCTTGCAATTTGGATTTCTTCAAATTGTGGAATGTCTTTTTTATAAATTTGAATGCCATTTGCACGTTCAATTCTTCTTAAAGATTGCACTTGTTTCTTTGATACGAAAGTAAAGGATATTCCAGATGATCCTGCTCTACCTGTTCTACCTATTCTATGAATATAATCTTCATCATCTCTTGGTAAATCATAATTGAACACAGCTTCAATATTTTTTACATCAATTCCTCTACCTGCAACATCAGTTGCAACAAGAATTTTTACACTGCCGTTTCTAAATCCGCGCATAACTTTTTCACGCTGTGCCTGATTCATGTCTCCATGGATAGCATCAGAGAAATAACCTTTAGTTTTTAAAATTTCAACGACCTTATCAACATTACTTTTTGTATTGCAGAAAATAAGAGCTAAATTAATGTTGTGTAAGTGTAAAAGCCTTGTTATAAGTTCAATCTTATCTTTTTCGATAACTTCAAAATACTGCTGTTCGATATCAGGTGTGTTCAAAAGATTATCTGTTACATCAACTATATTGGGACTTTTTTGGAATTTTTTTGTAAGTTCCATAATATCTTTTGCCATAGTTGCTGAAAATAAAATTGTTTGACGATTAATTGGTGTTTCATCAAGTATTGTATAAATATCTTCTCTAAAACCCATATCAAGCATTTCATCTGCTTCATCAAGTACAACTGTGTGTGCAAGATTTAATTTTATTGAACCACGTCTCAGGTGGTCCATTAACCTGCCAGGAGTGGCAACTATAATTTGAGGTTCTTTTTTTAAGGCACTAAGCTGTTTTTCGATATTTTGTCCCCCGTAAACAGAGACAACGGAAAGATTTTCATAATATTTTGTAAGTTTTTCAAATTCTCTGTGAACTTGAATAGCAAGCTCTCTTGTAGGACATAAAACAAGTGCCTGAATTGATTTATTTTCAAAATCTAAATCAAGTTTTTCGATTATAGGAATTGCAAATGCTGCGGTTTTTCCACTTCCTGTAGGCGCTTTTGCAATAATATCATTTCCTGATAAAACTTGAGGGATAGCTTCTTTTTGAATAGATGACGGATCGATAAAGTTCATATCAGAAAGAGCTTTTAAGATGTTATCTGATAAACCTAGCTCGCTAAAACCTTGAGCAATAACAGGAATATCGTTAGTCAAAGTAATTTCAGATGTCATAGCATCTTGTGGGGTAGTTAATGTTGTCATAATTTTCTTTCTTTTTGGTAAAATGCTCTTGTACAACTAAAATGTAAGAGAGCATAAGAAAATTACATTAAAGGAAACTTATTGGGGTCTGTATATTATTACTTTAACATGAAAGAAATATTAATATTATATTATTAATTGATTATTACGTTTCAATAAGTTAATTGTTAACTTATTATCACTTTTAAAGTTTAAATTAAGGTATAAAAGATAGTGCTGAAATTGGCGGATAAATTATTATATCAAAAAAAGAGAGTGAAATTTTGCAGTTTGCAGTTTTGTAAAAATATAAAGACAAAAATCTTAAGGTTGATAAATTCAGCTCCATAGTTTATACTGAAAAAGTAAGCAAAAGGTAATTGATGGATATTGTAAGATAATCTTAAAGTAAGTTCTTAACCGAACGTTTCTACAGACAAATGATTTTGCCTGCGATTTACTTTTAAATTTTTACAGATTATCAGACAATAAAATAACCGAAATTTTGTGCTGTTTTTCTGTAAAATCAAGATTATTACAACAAAGGAGAAAAACAATGGAATTTATAAAAAGCAATAAATATGACAAAAAATTCGTCAATAAAAATTTAATGGGTCCAAACAGCATGAAAATGCTTGAGGAACTTCTACAATCCGTCAAACTCGAAAAAGGGATGCGGGTTTTGGATTTAGGCTGCGGGAAAGGCTTAACTTCAATCTTACTCGCCAAAGAATTCAGTGTCCAAGTTTTTGCAACCGATTTATGGATTGATGCAACCCAAAATTACAAGACCTTTAAATCAATGGGCTTGGAAAACCAAATTATTCCGATACACGCAGATGCAGCGGATTTGCCTTATGCGGATGACTACTTTGATGCGATTGTAAGCATAGATTCATACCATTACTTCGGAATCAAGCCTGATTATATGGATAAATTAGCACCGCTTGTCAAAAAAGGCGGAACGATTGCGTTAGCGTTTCCGGGAGTAAAACAAGAACTCAACGGCATACTTCCTGACGAAATGATGTTATCTTGGGCAAAAGTTAAAGACGAAATTTTAAAAACTTTTCATTCTATACCTTGGTGGAAAGAGCTTTTGAGTAAATCCGACGAAATAGAAATCGAATCAATTCATGAAATGCAGGGTTTTGAAGAATGCTGGAAAGATTGGCTTGCCTGCGATAATGAATACGTTGAATATTCTGCAAATGACAGGCTTTCAATGGAAGCAGGAGCAGATAAATTTATGAACCTTATCGCAATAATAGTTAAACGAAAATAATAACTAATGTTTTTGTAATTAGACACTAATAACAAGATAAAAATGTCATAGAGATGGAGTTTTGAAAATAATAAATTTACCATATTTTTAATTTTTGTATTATTGTAATTCATAAATTTTTATTAAGATTTGAATTATTTGAGCTTATTTACTTGAATATATTTAAATCAAATCCTTTTCCATCTTTTTGCCTTTGTAATCTAGGTATGATATAAAGTTGAAAATTCACAATTGAATATTTAAAAGAGACTATTTGCCTTCCGGATTTGTCAATAAGTCCCCATTTATTATTGAGGCATACAGGAATTAAATATTTATTTGGCTTTTGAAGATTAAGATAACCATTGTAACCGATGCCGAAAATAAGTATTGTAAATATTGTCAAAAGAATTTTTTTACCATTTCAAGTACTCCATTATAGCTCAATAATAAAAGACAGAGAAAAAGCACCATAATCACTAGTCGATTCAACGCCTTTTATAGGTTTCTCTTCAGGGAAAGTCTCCTTTTTTAATTTTATTTTATAACCATCAATTACCCACTCGCCGAAAGTTTTTGCCTGCATTGCTTTTTTCATCTGAGGTGTTAAGTGCTTACCGGTTACTTTATACATCAAATAATCTGAATATTTTATGAATTCGCCAACAGCATTTGAGCTAAAACTTATATCATTAACATTTAAGTCTAATTCAACAGCCTTTGCAACGTATTTATCACCAAAAACAGAGTAAGAAAGATTATTTAAAAACCTATCAGGATCCCTTGTTTCTAAAATAAATTTGTCAGAATCAGCCTCGTATTTTCCCCAATGGCCAGGCATATCCGTGTTTTCATAATCTCTTGTCGGCATATCTAAGTCGTTGAGAAAATTACAGGCCTGATTTGGAGTTATAATACGTTTTTTAACAGCTTTAACCAAGTTATTAGCTGACTTGAAACTTTTCAAAGCGGCTACTTTTATTGGCCCAGCATTAAGAGCAAATATCGCTGCCGCCACGATAACAATGATTATTATTAGAGTTGTAAACTTTTTTTGTAAATTAGTCATGTATTCTACTCCTTTTTTGTTATTATAACAGATTACCAGATTTATGTGATTGTAAACTTAATTTATTTTGATTTCCTAACGATTTTTATGCTAAAATGCAAATAAAAATTGAAAAATTGGAAGCTATAGGAGTTGAAAAATGGAAATAACAACAGAATGTCTCGAATCTCAATTGTTGGTAAAAGCAAAAGGTCGAATTGATACAATTACAGCTACTGAGTACGGAACAACAATAAATGATTGTTTGGATGATAGTGTCGCAGAAATTAAAGAATTAGTTCTTGATTTTTCACAAATTGATTATATTTCAAGTATTGGACTTAGAGTAATATTAGAACTCCAAAAAAGAATGAGCAATCAAGGTTCTATGAAGCTCATAAATGTAATACCTTCTGTTATGGACGTATTTACAATGACAGGATTTACCAATATTTTAACAATAGAATAGGATTTAATCTTGCAAAAAATATTTCTTAAATGGCTATTTTTACTAGTATTTTCAGCATTTATATTAACATTTGCAACATCTTATTTGATTCAGACTCATCAATCTCAGAAAGTTGGGTTGGGGCTGATAGAATTAAAAATTACTGATGTAAAAAATCAATTAGATGTTAATCAGGATAATTTAAAAAAAATAAAACAACAAACATATTCTGATGCACTGCTTAAAGCTAAATTTTTTGCAAAAATGGTTTATTATAACCCTAAGATTCTCGCAAGCCAAGCAGAACTGGAAAAAGTAAAAGAATTTTTGGATGTTGATGAAGTACATGTCTCAAATTCAAAAGGTATTTTAATTGCATCAATACCTCAAAAATATAAAGGTTTTGATATGGCCTCATCCGAACAAACCAAACCTTTTATGGCAGCAATAACAAATCCAAACTTTTCACTTGTACAAGATCCTATGCAACGAGGGGCTAAAGACGGGATTTTTCAATACGCAGGTGTCGCAAGAATCTCAATTCCGGGTATCATTGAAATAGGCTTTAAGCCTCAAAGACTTGAAGAAGCAATGAAGCTTGCAGATATAAGAACAATTTCCAAAGGGTTTAGAATAGGTAAATCAGGCAGTATAATTATCATAAGTAACGATAAAATTATTTCTTCAGGTATAACCAATGTCGAGCAATTAAAAGATATTGAAGAAGATATAATAAAATATTCAAAGACGATTAATAAGCCTTTTAAAGTAAATATTCAAGGCGTAAAATATGTTTGTTTATCTGACATTGAAAACAATTACACAATAGTCGGCATTTTGCCTGAAAGCGAAATGTACCTGAGTAGAAATTCTGTTGTAAGCGCTTTAATAGTTGTTAATTTCATTTTGTTTGCTGTAATTTTCTTCTTGATTTTTGTTTTACTTCAAAAAGTTGTTATATCTGGAATTTATAAGGTGAATAACTCCTTGAGTAAAATCACAGAGGGTGACTTAGACGAAAAAATTGATGTTAAAAATTCAGAAGAATTTGAGATGCTCTCTGAAGGGATAAATATGACAGTTGATGCACTTAAACAAGCAATTGAAGCTGAAGCAAAAAGATTGGATGCAGAACTTGAACTTGCAAAATCTATTCAGCATTCAGCCCTACCTAATGTTTTTCCGCCATATCCTGAACATGACGAGTTTGAAATATATGCGACTATGGATACTGCAAAAGAAGTAGGCGGGGACTTCTATGACTTTTTCTTTATTGATCCGAATCATTTTGCATTTTTGGTTGCAGATGTTTCAGGCAAAGGTATTCCTGCTGCTTTATTTATGATGACTTCAAAAACTATCATTAAAAACTTGGCAAAAACAGGTTTAACTCCTGAAGAAGCAATTACAAAGGCTAATAAACAAATATGCAAAACAAACAAACAAGGTTTTTTTGTAACACTATTCCTATGCGTGCTCGAACTTTCCACGGGAAAAATGGTTTGTGTTAATGCTGGGCACAATCCTCCTTTAATTAAACGAGCAAAAGGCGAATTTGAATATTTTCCATGCAAACCAAATTTGGTTGTAGGTGTAATGAACGGAATTGAATATTCAAGCTGTGAAGTTCAACTTGATTCAAACGACAGCATTTTCTTGTACACGGATGGAATAACAGAAGCCCAAAATGAAGCTCAAGAGTTATACGGAGAGAAAAGATTAATCGATAAATTAAATTCAATAGCTAATGCTGATATTAGCGTAGAAACTATTTTGAAAGAAATAAAATTTGATGTTGATACATTTGCTGATGAGGAGCCTCAAGCCGATGATATAACTATGCTCGCTTTTAATTATAAAGGTTTTGTGAACAATGACAGTATATTGCTTGAAGCTAATATTGATAATTACGCAAAATTGATTGATTGGCTAGATAAAAAATGTGATGAAGCAGAAATTGGAAACTCTTATAAAACTAAATTAAATATTGCCGTTGAAGAAATATTTGCAAATGTTGCAAATTATGCTTATCCAACAAATGAAGGTAATGTTAAGGTCATTTTTAAAATTACAGATAAAAATCAAATTGAAATGAAATTTATTGACACAGGGACGCCATATAATCCATTGGAAAAAGTAGACCCTGATATCACACTAAGTCTAGAAGACAGACCAATAGGCGGCTTAGGGATTTTTATGGTGAAAAATTATATGGATGAAATCAATTATACATATGAAGATGGTAATAATATTTTAACAATTAAAATGATTATTCAATAATTGATTAGATTTTAGTTCTTTTAAATTTCTAATACGAGCATTGTCCTGACTCAGTATAAATAAATGATCTTAAAGCCTCAATCGGATGAAGATAAAAGAAATCCTTTAAAAACAGTTATCTGGAAATAAATGTACTGTATTCGTGCTTCATAACCGTTACTTCCGGGTATTTATCTTTACCCAAAACCTCTTCTATAGAAAGATTATGCCAACAAAAATTTTCTACTTCTTTGAACTTTTGACTCAAGAATTCTGAGTGACAATATAAACCTGTTACAAGCCTGTTTTGCAAATATTCATCTGCATATGAAGAAAATCTGCCTACGATAGGATTAGACATACCGGCATCAACACATAAAACCCCCATAGCTGAAGGGAAAAGAGCTTTTAAACCTAAATCACTAAATTGAAAAAAGTTCCATGGTCTCCCTGTTTCACTTGCACTGTGAGGGTGTAGTTTTCAAAGCAAAATATATAATTATTACAAAAAAACTCCATATCATTGGAGCTCTTTTGTAATAATTACGCCCGGAGGGATTCGAACCCCCGACCTTTTGGTTCGTAGCCAAACGCTCTATCCAGCTGAGCTACGGGCGCATTTTATTTAATTTTGATTTTGTCTCGTCTCATCTGGATAGAACGTTTATAATTTTACTCTTGTTGAACTTTTACTTCGTAAAAGATTCAACAGGCCAGCTGAGCTACGGGCGCATTTTTATTTAATTTTAATTTTCATTTTACCTCGTCTCATCTGGATAGAGCGTTTATAATTTTACTCTTGCTGAATTTTTACTTCGTAAAAGGTTCAACAGGCCAGCTGGGCTACGGGTGCGTTTATATTTAGATTCTTATGTATAGTTTATCAAATCAAATTTTTAAATCAAGTTAAATATACTATCAAAGATTTTGAATTGCCTTAGGTATATAAGATAAAATATTAGAAGCAAGTACTGAATACTCTGTTAAATCTTTGCTTGCTAACTCTCCGGCTAATCCATGCAGGTAAACCGCCAAACAACTTGCGTCAAATGTATTTAATCCTTGAGCTAACAAACCGCTTATCATTCCGGTTAATATATCACCGCTGCCGCCATGAGATAATGACGAATTACCGGTATTATTTATATAAAAAGCCCCTTTATTATCTGCAACCAAACTTTTATGTAATTTTAATATAGTTGTACAATTATACTTTTCACAGCATTGTTTAATCCAAAAATCGGGTTTAGACAAAATTTCATTTAAGCTAACTTTTAGCAGTCTTGAAAGTTCTTTAGGATGTGGGGTAAGAATTGTATTAATCGGTAATTTAATATTAACAAGCGTACTTAAAATATTTAAACCATCTGCATCTATTACTATAGGTTTATTAATTTGCATAGAATATTTTATAAATTTGTTAAAAATTCTTTGTGCATTTTTTGTCTTAGAAAGTCCACAGCCAATTGAAAATACATCATAATTCTCATTAATATTTTTCCACTCCAATTTATTAATAGGAATGAAAATTAAATCAGGACTAAGCGCAGAAACTGTCTTTAAGACATTTTCTGCGCTTGATAATGATACTTTACCGCATCCTACTTTAAGTGCGGCAATACTTGAAAAATAAGCAGCTCCTGTATAAAATTCACTTCCTGCAATATTTAAAACGTTACCAAATGTTCCTTTATGAGAATTATTGGGCCGATTTGGAAGCAATTTTTTAACATATTTTTCACTATATTCCATTTTGTCTTATTGCCTCATATAGTACAATTGAAACAGAATTTGAAAGATTTAGGCTTCTTTGACCTTCTAACATTGGTATTGTAATAGATGAATTTTGATTATCCATAAGGATTTTTTCAGGGATTCCTCTGGTTTCAGGTCCAAAAACCAAAAAATCACCCTCTTTAAATTCAATATCAAAAATTGATTTTTTACTTTTTGTAGTCAGATAATAAAAAGTAGCATTTTTATTATCAACTTTCAATTCCTCTAATGAGTTAACTTTTTTTATGTTAACACTATCCCAATAATCTAATCCGGCTCTTTTAGTATATTTATCAGATAAAGAAAAACCAAGTTTACCGATCAAATATAAGTTCGCTCCAGTACATGCACATAATCTGGCAATATTACCTGTGTTTTGAGGAATTTCCGGTTCATATAATACTATATTAAAAGTTTTCACTTTATCTTCTCCGGATTATTTAGCCTTTTGCAAAAATAACTTTTTACTTTCAAAAACAACAGGTAGGCCTCTCGCTACACAGAAAAATATTGCGAATATGGCTGATATATATGCTATTGCGTATAAAAATGCGGATATATCTTTGTCTAAACCCGGCATTTTAGCAAATATCATTAATATAAAGGCAATTACTTTTACTACTGCATAAAAAATTCTTACAAATTTTGAACTACAAATAAATGAACCTATTTTACTGCTTTGCATACTTGCATCACCAAAAGCTGTAAAACCTTGTTCCATTGCAACACTTCTTATCCCATCTACAACAAACCCTCTTGTTAACGAAATTAGCGGAAAAGCAACGGAAATCCATCCAAGTGTTGCAAAAACTACCCATAATGTATTTTCTGCTATTCTATCGCTCATAATGTCAAGCATTGCACCGAGCTTAGAAGTTTCATTATATTTTCTTGCAATATAACCGTCAACTCCGTCAAGAGCAAATGCTAATATAACTAAAATTAATGCAGATATATATGCTGCAGAACTATGTTTATATAGTAAATATACTGCTATAAATATTAAAAAATTTCTGAAAATCGTTATAAAATTTGCCATTTTTCCCTGCTATACTTTAATTGTTGTATTGTAATTTATTTCTTTAACCTTGATAAAGCAAAATTAACTTCATCTAATTTTTTAACTTTTTCACCAAGCATTATTTTTTCTGCCTCTTCAAGTATTTTGACTACACTATAACCGTTTTCGCCGTCAGAGCGGGCTTTTTTACCTGTTTCACAACAGCTTATAAAATGTTGACACTCAAGCTTCAATGGTTCAATTTCTAAATAATCCAATTTAATATCTGTTGAAGGACCTGCTGCAAAATTATCAAATATTTGTAGTTTATTCTCCATAACTGTATCATCTAGTATAGCTGTTGCTTTTGTTCCCCTAACTAAGAGTGTTACATGTTTTTTAGGTGTAATCCAGCTGTCTGAAATGTGTCCTACAATCCCATTTTCAAATTCTATTCCGATATGGGTTATATCCATAATTTCATTTCTATCTGAAGAACAACCGATTGCAGAGATAACTCTAACGGGCTCTTTTCCTGTTACATAGCTAATCATTGATACATCATGCGGTGCTAAATCCCACATTACGCTTCTGTCATTTTTAAAATAATTTACATTTAATCTATCACTTTGTGCATAAACAATTTCACCAAGGGCACCTTCTTCTATAAGCATTTTAAGCCTGTTAACTGCAGGATGATAAAGCAATAAATGCCCAACCATAAGAATTAAATCTCTTTCACTTGCAAGATTTGTCAAATCTTTAGCTTCATCGGCTACGGTAGAGATAGGTTTTTCCACGTATACATTTTTACCGGCTAAAAGCATAGATTTAACTAAATTATAGTGAGTATGGCTTGGGGTAACAACTGCAACACCTGTTATATTAGGATTATTGATAATATCATTGTAATCCTTTGTTATTTTTATACCATTATAGTCTTGAGTAACTTTTTTTAAATTTTCTTCATCAATATCACAAACTGTATCTAAAACATTAAGGTTGTAAAAATTCCGGACAATATTTCTGCCCCATACCCCACATCCTATTACGGCTATTTTTTGTTCTTTCATTTTTCTCACAAACCTTTTATTTAATTATTATAATACAATTACTACTTTAAAGTAAACTTATTTTGAACTTTTCATACAAAAAACTTCTTCATTTCCCTCTCCCATCTGGTAAGAACCTTCGCTTGTAAGGCTGTATTTTCTAAATCTCATGGAAGAGTATTTTTCATTAAAGGAAGACAAACATACTATTTCGTTTATAAGACCAAGTTTAATTAATTTATTTAGCTTTATTATTTTAGAGTCTATTTCTGTTTCATTTTCAAATACATCAATACTTACAGAATATTCTATACCCCACTTTTCTTCTAAATATTTATTCTTAATTTCTGCTAAAATAGATTCTATAGATTGCAAAACTTTATCAATTACATTAAAATCATTAAAAACAAGTAAAACACTATTTTCTATAATATTTTTCTTACAATTGAAATCTTCATCTATAATTTCTAAAAGGTTAAACAATACCTCTTTCTCTTTTTCTTTTACGCCTTCATCTAGATTCCTGTTATAAAATTTATCTTTTGTCATATTTGTTGGATTTATTTTTATTAAAACCAAAAATTTATTATTTTTATTAGATTCCATTAAATATTCTTTTTCAAGTTGTGCATTAAATGCTTCTTCCTTTTTTTTCTTAATTTTTAATGTTAATTTATCGTATTTTTTTTCTGTTAGTTCAATATACTCAATAATAAAATTAATTAGCCAGGAACAAAATATCATAAAAAGTGCAGCAACCAGAAATGAAAAATCAACTACGGCATCACCAAAATTAACAGTTCTTTGATAAAAAATATGAGTAGTTTCTTTTATCGATTCAAAAAGAGGAGCTACAGGTTCAATAAATTTTAAACCTGCAATTTGAAAAATCCAGTAGAAAATAGTAAAAAGAGAAAGAAATATTAATGTTATCTGAATAAAAGACAACAAATCGGACAAGAGCTTAAAAAGTTTTTTTCCTATTTTATCAGACAATTATCGATTAACCTCACATTATTTACTTTTATGGCCGTTAATACAAGAGTATTATTATCAGCAACAGTTTTATTTTCAAAACTTTCTTTATCTACGAATTCTAAATATTCAAGTTCATGGTTTTCATTTAGAAATGCAAAAGAAGTTTCTTTAAGAGCTTCAACACTTGTAATACCTTTATTATAGCATGATTTTATATTGGAAAGAATTTTATTAAGAACAAGGGCTTCTTTTTTGTCATTTTCTGATAAATATTTATTTCTTGAACTTAATGCAAGTCCTTTCTCATCTCTTACTATAGGACAAGAAAAGATTTCAACCGGAATATTTAAATCCTTAACCATTTTTTTGATAATAATTAATTGTTGAGCATCTTTTTGCCCAAAAAATGCGCAATCAGGTTGAATTATATTAAAAAACTTCATAACAACTGTGCAAACTCCGTCAAAATGGCCTACTCTTGATTTTCCGCAAAGTTTATTTGCATAAAAAAATGGAGGAACAACATAAGTTAAAAAATCGTTAGATAAAATATTATTTTCCCCATACATTTCATTAGGTGTTGGAGCAAAAACAATATCAACTCCTGCATTTTTACACATGTTCAAATCTTCTTCAAGAGTTTTAGGGTATTTCCCCAAGTCTTCTGAAGGACCAAATTGAATAGGGTTTATAAATACTGAAACTACTGTTTTGTCGCATGTTTTAATGCTTTTTTCAATAAGACTTAAGTGACCTTCATGCAGGGCACCCATAGTAGGAACAAAACCTACTTTTAAATTTTCTTTTTTCCATATTTGAATTTTTTTTCTTAATTCATTTATTTTTGTTTCTAACATAAATCAATGCCATTTTTGATATTATCAGACTCTCTTAATTTTAACTGTTTTAATTCTTCTTCGGGAAGTTTAAAAACTTCTTCTTCTGAAGGAAATTTTCCATTTTTGGTTTCTTTTACATATTGTTTTGCACAATTTTTTATTAATAAACTTAAATCACCATATTTGCGGGCAAATTTTGGAGTAAAATCAGAAAATTTGCCAAAGATATCATCTGAAACCAAAATTTGCCCTGAACAATATCTCCCTGCCCCAATTCCAATGGTAGGAACAGTAAGATTATTTGTAATGTATTTTGCACTTTCTTCAGGAACCATCTCTAAAACAATAGCAAATACTCCTGCTTTTTCGAGATTTTTTGCTTGTTCAAGAATTTCTAAAGTTGCAGCATATGATTTTCCTTGAATATTGTATCCACCAATTGTATTTAAAAATTGAGGGGTGAAGCCTAAATGTCCCATCACAGGAATTCCTGATTGAACACATCTTTCAACAACTTCTAATATATATTTGCCTCCACCTTCAAGTTTTATTGCTTTTGCACCAGCTTTAATCATTTCTCCGGCATTTTTAATTGCCGTTGAAATATCGCTATGGTAACTCATAAAGGGCATATCAGTAATAATCAGTGCTCTTTGTGTTCCTCTTGCAACAGCTTTTGTAAATACAAGCATTTCTTCCATCCCTACAGAATGAGTTGTTTCATAACCCAATGCAACCATAGCAAGAGAATCTCCAACCATAATTATATCGACACCTGTTTCATCAAGATATTTGGCAGTTGAATAGTCATAAGCTGTTAAAGCTGTTATTTTTTCATTTTGTTCTTTAAGCTTTTTAATTGTGTTTATGCTTGTTTTTTTCATTTTTAATCGTTATATCCCGTTTTGTTGTTTTCTATACCAGTGGTAAATTGCTCTTGCGACTCTGTTGGAACTATGTCTTACAAGACCTTCTTTACTGTCTTCTATTAATTTTTTTGAAACAATTCTTATATCAAGTTTTTTAACATTCTCTGTGTCTAATTTTACAGGAAAAGAGTTTGCTAATTTGTACTTTTCAGCTAAATTTTCAGGCAAATTGTCGTTAATTAAAACAGCTTCCATTACTTTATTTTCATTGGCGTGTTTAAGAATGGCTTTAATATGATCAGAGACAGCGTAGTCATCTGTTTCTCCCGGTTGTGTCATTATATTGCAAACATATATTTTCTTTGCATTAGACTTTGCTATTTCATGAGAAATTTCTTTAATTAGTAAGTTAGGAATAACACTTGTATAAAGGCTTCCTGGTCCTAAAATTATTAAATCAGCTTCCTTTATTGCGTTTATAACATCTTCCAACGGTGTGCAATTTTCAGGATCCGTATATAATCTTTTAACTTTTCCTTTTGCTTCCGGTATGTTTGATTCTCCATGGATAATTCTGCCATCTTCCATTTCTGCAACAAGTTTCATATCATCTAAGGTTGACGGTAGAACCCTTCCTCTGATAGATAAAACTTTAGAGGATTCTTTAACTGCACGAACCATATCACCTGTAATCGAACAAAGTGCAGTTAAAAATAAATTTCCAAAGCTGTGTCCTTCAAGACCTTCACCTGTTTTAAATCTGTATTGAAATAATTTTGTTACCAAATCTTCATCATCTGCCAATGCAGCAATACAGTTTCTTATATCTCCCGGAGGCAAGACTCCCATTTCTTCTCTTAATCGTCCGGAACTTCCTCCATCGTCTCCAACAGTTACTATTGCGGTTACATTATTTGTAATTTTTTTAATGCCCTTAAGCAACATGGATAAACCTGTTCCACCCCCTACAGCAACAATTTTAGGTCCTCTGTTTAGTTTTCTTCTTCTATACAAAGCTTCCAGAACAGAGCCTTTTCCTTTTTCATCATTTAAATCCAACATTGATAAGTTTGTTTTTTGCCATCCTTTAAAAAACATATATCCACCAAGAAAAGCTACAATTAATCCGACAATTCCTGATGGTGCTTTTGCCGCTATATACCTTATAAATTCCATTGTGAAAAATACCGGCCTCATGTTAAATATAATCATTGTGCCTAAAAGAATAAGCAAAGAACCGAAAAAAATCATTGCAAACCATCTTTTAACCTGCAAACCGGGAATTAGCCATCCTGCGTCTTTTGGCATTTTTATATTATCTTTTGAAAATAAGTTTTTCATTTTAATACCTGCTTTTTCTCTAAGTTTTTATACCCAACCCGAGCTTTCTACTTTTGTATAATTAATTGGTTGAGGTGTTATTAGTTCACTTGCTTTTTTAATTAATTGAAGCGATTCACTTGAGAAATGGATTGTATTTGCATCAATAAAACTATTTCCTTTTAATGTATTATCAATTTGAGAATACTGCATATATCTTTGGAGTCTTCTTGTAAGCAGACCAAAATCTTTAATTTCGGGTTCTTTATAATTTATTGTTCCATCAGGATTATAAACTTTGCTAAAATCTATTTCTTTTGCAATAGGAATCTGAACATAATCTCCGACTTTTGATATTATATCTCCGGAAGCACCAACATAAGTAAGCCACTGTGAACATTTTTTAATGGACTTTGCAATTGCACAGGAAAAATTGAAATTTTCACTTGCCATTTGATACATTGCTCCATGTGTTCTTACATATTCAACTTCTAAACCATATGCTTTTGCAAATGACATTAATGCGCCAACTTGATAAATAACTAAAGCTTCCGTTTCATCTTCTGTAAGATTAACCATCCTCATTCCAAAACCATACAAGTCATTAAATCCAATGTTTGCACCAATTACGACATTTTTTTCTTTAGCTCTTAATAAAGCATCTTTAATTGTCATCGGATCTCCTGTATGAAATCCTGTCGCAATATTTACAGAACTTACATAATCCAATAACTCGAATTCTTTTTCATTTTTATATATACCAAAACCCTGAGCTAAATCACAATTAAAATCTATTGATTTAATTTTTTTAATTTCTTTGCTTGAATTACTCGGGTTATTTAAAACTTCTTGCATATAAAATCCTCTATTTAAAAGCTAAAAACGCAACATATAATATAACACTTTTATTATACTCAGTCAAAATATTTAATCCAGTCCTTTATAAAAGCTTTATATTGCTAAATATTGTCATTAGTAAAACCTGTTTTAATAATATTTTTCCCAAATTTTTCTTCCAGTTTATCAATAGCTTTAGCTAATTTATCGTAATTATTTTTTCTTTTATTTTCAAACAAATTCAGTTGACTCTCTTTATTATAATCTATACCATCCAAAGTTACGCCGCAGCTGCGATATACGGTGTTAGAATCATATAAATTATTAAGTAAGTTCAATGCTAATTCTGAAATTTCCAATTCAAAGTCCGAAGAATTTTTAAGGTTTTTCTTATCATAAAAAACCCTAAAATCTTTAGTTCTAAGCATTACTCCGACAGATTTACACTTTCCGTTAAAATGCCTTAATTTAGTACAAGAATTATGTATGTGAATATTTAATGCATTTTTTATATAAGCCAAATCACTTGTAAAGTCAGAAAATGAACGGGTGTTTTGAATAGATTTAGGCGGTTTTCGTTTAGAATTAACTTTATCAATATATTCACCCAACAATTCATGCTTTAATTCTATACCACGCTTGCCAATTTTGTTTTTCAACCATTCATCTGACTTGTTTATAATTTCGCTACAATTCAAAATTCCCCAACGATTAAGTGCAACTGCAGTCTTTCTTCCAATTCCCCATATTTCTTCTATTTTAGTTGATTTTAAAACTTTTGAAATCTTAGATTGACCTATTAAATAAATTCCATTACCTTTTCCGGGTTTTGCTTTTTCACAGGCAAGCTTAGCCAGAACCTTAGATTTACTTATTCCTATAGAAACATTTATTCCTAAGTCTTCTTGAATTTTTTTTCTTATTGATTTTGCCATTTTAAAATAGTTTAATTTATACATTCGCTTTAAACCGGATAATTCAATAAAGGCTTCGTCTATGGAATAAATCTCAACAGTTGGGCTAAAGTTTTTCAATATTTCCATAACCTTTTTTGAAAAATTTTTATAATTAGAATATTCACCGGTAATATAAATTACATCAGGAAATTCTTTTTTTGCCATAAAATATGGCATTCCCATTCTTACTCCGATTTTTTTAGCTTCTTTTGAGCGAGCTAAAACACAACCTCTTTCCCCGCTTATTACACAAACTGCCTTATCTTTTAAATCCTCATTTAAGGCTTGCTCGCATGAAACAAAAAATGAATCACAGTCTATTAATGCAATTATACTTTTTTTCATTTTATCCCTGCAAAATAATTCTTACTATAATTATAGCTTAAAAACCAAAGCGCCGATTTTTATTAAAATCGGCGCTTTGGTTTTTATTTTGATAATCTAGCTTACATTCTTCTTGTGAAAGTCTTTTCCACCAACTATTCTTAAGTGACGTTGCTCACCTTCACCAATACTTTGGCTTACTAAATTATGTTGTTCTATTAATTCGTGCTGTAATTTTCTTATCTTTTGGTTCTGGGGAGTTAGCTCTATGTGTTCTTCTCCTTCAAGAATTTTAGCTATTGCAGCTTTAGCTTCATCAAGTGCTCGTTCGGCATCATCATAGTATCCTTGGAGAGTTTCTGCGCTTTCATGAATACCCAAAGCCTCTTTCATAACTTTCTGAATTTGAGCCATTGAATTTGTTTTTACATAGAAAACCTGAATTCTATAGTCATTTGCTACACTTAGAACTTTTGCTCCACCTTTTGCAAAATTTTTGTGTGCAATTACAACATCTGCATCTTCAACATTTCTTGTTATTTCTGCATTTAAATCAAGTCTTTCAATAACTTTTTCCACAATACTTCTTGAAACAGCATAAATATAAATCTTTTTGAAGTTTTTTACTTCATTTACATAATCACTTCTTGAAAAACTGAATTTTAAACTTTCAGAAGGGGTATGAGAAACTTTTTGTTCAATTGAAGTAATTTTTGATGAAACTGTCTCGGTAATTGTTTCTGTCTCTTTTGCCTCATATTTTTGATCAACTTTTCTTATTTCGGGTCTTATAGGCCATCCTCTTAAAATGTAGTCAACAGCTTCAGATGTATCTTTATAAATTGCAAGTGTGTCTCTGTCAATAATTTCTATCACTATGTCGAAAGTAGGTTGTTTTTCTCTTTCAAGGACGGTTTTTTGGCAGCCTCTGCGTTTTGCTTCATCATCACCTAGAGTTACTGATTGAATGGATCCTACCAAATCAGATAATGTAGGGTTTTTAATTAAATTTTCAAGAGTATTACCATGTGCCGTAGCAATTAACATAACTCCACGTTCGGCTATTGTTCTGGCAGCTTGGGCTTCGGCTTCTGTTCCTATTTCGTCAACCACAATAACTTCCGGTGTATGATTTTCAACAGCTTCAATCATAATATCTTTTTGAAATTCAGGTTGTCTAACTTGCATACGGCGAGCTTTACCTATTGCCGGATGAGGATAATCACCGTCTCCTGCAATTTCATTTGAGGTATCAACAACAATAACTCTTTTTTTAAGTTCATCTGCCATAAGTCTTGAAATTTCTCTCAATTTTGTTGTTTTACCAACACCCGGACGCCCTAAGAATAAGATACTTTTTCCTTGAGTTACAAAATCTTTTATACATGCAATTGTCCCCGTTACAACTCTACCGATTCTGCAAGTAAGACCTATAATTTTGCCTTGTCTGTTTCTTATTGCACTTATTCTGTGGAGTGTCCCGGGGATTCCTGAACGGTTATCAGAAGTAAATTCTGCTACTCTTTGAGTAATATAAGATATATCTTCTCCCGTTATCGGCTCAATGCCAAAACAATCAATCTTCCCCCCGGAATGTCGGATTTCAGGTAATCTGTTTACATCCAACACGATTTCGATTACGTCTTTCATATTTTCGTAGTTTATGTGCCTCTTTACCTTTTCAGGTAGAATTCCAATTAATCTGTCCAGATCACTGTGAAATTGCACGTCATTCATATATTGATCCTTTCTTTGAAGGTTTGCACCATCATAATCATATATACACTATATCATTGTTCAATTCCTTGCTTTTTCAGTGAGGCAGGTCTCCACTAACATTATACCACTTTTATTAATCTTTACCCACTTTAATCATCTATATAAAGTAGCATTCTTTACATAACTTTATAAAAACAATCACCTTGAAATAGTGTATATATAACGCTTTTGAGGTTTGTTAAGTTTTTATACAAGCCTTAAAAAATAGGTTTAAAGTACTGCAAACACCTAATTTAGCAATATTTTTTAACAAATTTTTTCCGCATCTGCAATAAATTCGAGAAAATTAAGTGTTTTAACAGTATTTTTTTCCTTATTTAAAGAGTCTAATTCTATCAGTCCTTGACTAATTCCTAATACACAGGATGGACAAGACGTTAATATATAATCAGCTTTCGTTTTGAGTGCATTTTGGCATTTTTTAACAGAAATTTTTGTAGATATTTTAGGATTTTTCATTGCAAAAATACCGGCAAATCCGCAACAACTATTAAATTCTTCCATTTGTATGTATTCTATATTTTTTGCTTTATCTAAAAATTTATTAATAAAATTGATATTATCTAAATGACAGGGCTTGTGAAAAGTAAATATTTTTTTTTCATTAAATTCAATACATTCAATATTTTCAATAATAAAATCAATTATATTTAAGGATTTTTTATTAATTTTATTTAGTTTTTTAATTAAGGCATTATCTTCAAGATAACTTCCATAATCTTTAAAAGCATTTTGACAGCTGGCACAATCTGTTAAAAAATAATCAATATCATCTGGAATCTGTGATAAATTAAATTTTGCCTGTTTTATAAATTGTTCTATATTTCCTTCAGACAAAAAGGGTACACCGCAACAATTAAAACTTGTTGGGATAATATTTATTCCCATTCGCTTTAGTATATTTTCTGCTAAAATATGAATTTTAGGATTAATATAATCATTTACACAGCCTTTAAAATAAATTATTTTTAAATTTTTTCTTTTATCTGTGTAATCTTTTGAAAAATTATTCAAAGATGTTAACGGTTTTAAATTATAAGACGGTAAAGTAATAAATTCGTTAAGTAGGATGATTTTTTTACCTAACCACCCTGAATTTAATAGTAATGGATATATTTTTTTTAAAACTTTGTCTAATTTAAAAAATCTAAAAAGACTTACTCCAATTTTAATAGATTTCATTATTAAATTAAAAAACAGTTCAGAATTTAGAATTTTAATAAAATTTGCTTTAAACGAGGTTTTAAAACATTCGGATTTTGCTGTAATAAATATTTTTCTGGCATCAATACCGCTTGGGCAAAAATCTTTGCAAGCATTACATTTTAAACACATATCTAAATATTTTTCTATGTTTTTGTTCAAATTTAAATCGCATTTTATTATACCATTGAGCATAATAAATTTTCCGCGAGAAACAGCACAATCATTT
Source organism: uncultured Muribaculaceae bacterium (assembly GCA_964391675.1). Taxonomy (GTDB): domain Bacteria; phylum Cyanobacteriota; class Vampirovibrionia; order Gastranaerophilales; family Gastranaerophilaceae; genus CAYMMX01. The sequence continues at coordinate 445,504 of CAYMMX010000001.1, forward strand.
CCGGTTATTTTATAAACAGGACAAACTGATTGACACAAACCGCACTTTGAACATTTTTGTATTTCATCTTTATAATCAATTAGTTTTTTCATTTATTATCAGGATAAAATCTTTATCCCCCTGTAATTGCACCAGTACTTGCACTTTGAACTGTTTTGGAATACCTTGCTAAATATCCGGATTTTTCTTTTGGTTCAATTGGTTTAAATTCTAATTTTCTTTTTGTCAATTCAGCTTCATCGACCAAAAGTTCTATTATACGTTTATTTATATCTATTTTAATTTTATCACCCTTTTTGACTAAAGCCAAAATACCACCTTCAGCTGCCTCAGGGCAAATATGCCCTATGCAAAGACCTCTTGTTCCGCCGGAAAATCTTCCGTCTGTAACTAGAGCAACCGATTTACCCAAACCTTTTCCTACAAGTAAAGATGTTGGTGCTAACATTTCTCTCATTCCGGGACCGCCTTTGGGGCCTTCGTATCTTATGATAACTACATCTCCTGCGTTTACTTTATCTTTTTCGATTGCGTTCATCGCTTCTTCTTCACTGTTGAAAGGATTTGCATTACCTTCAAATTCAAAAACACTTTCATCCACACCCGAAATTTTTATTACAGCACCTTCAGGTGCTAAATTCCCTTTTAAAATCCCAAGACCCGGATTTGAAGTTATAGGTTTGTCAAAAGGTTTAACAACTTCCTCATCAACCCAAGCTTTCTGTGCAATTTCTTTAATTGACATGCCTAAAACATTTTTTGTGTTTTTAAACTCAGGAGTGTTGCCAAAAATAGTTTTAATAGCACCCGGAATGGCACCGGCATTATTTAAATCAGTCATTGTAGCAGAAGCTGAAGGATCTAGTTTAATAATTTGTGGAATTTTAAAACTTAATTCGTCAAAATCATTTAATGATATATTAACACCGGCCTGATTTGCAATTGCAAGCAAATGTAATACAGAATTTGTTGATCCGCCAAGTGCTAAATCCATTATAATTGCATTTCTTATTGAATCTCGGGTGATTAAATCTTTTGGCAAAATATTTTTCTTTAAAGCTTCCATTACTGCAATCCCGCTTTCAAAAGCAATACGTTTTTTAAGTGCAGAAACTGCAGCTGCAGTAGCACTATATGGTAAACTTAAACCCATAACTTCTGTTAAACATGCCATTGTATTTGCTGTATAAAGCCCCTGGCAAGAACCTATAGAAGGGCAAGATGCTTCTTCCATTTCATATAATCTTTCCTCTGTAATTTCACCTGCTCTATATTTGCCGATAGCTTCAAAAGAGCCTTTAATCATAGTTAGTTTTTCACCTTTGGAACAACCATCTAACATTGGTCCGGCTGTAACCATAATCGTAGGAATGTTTAACCTTAAAGCAGCCAAAATCATTCCGGGTGTTATTTTATCACAATTTGAAAGTAATACAATTCCGTCTAATTGGTGAGCAGCAGCGACACTTTCAACACAATCTGCGATTAAATCACGAGATGGAAGAGAATACCTCATTCCACTGTGCCCCATTGCAATACCATCACAAATTGCAGGCGTGCCAAAAATAAAAGCCTGTCCACCAGCTGAATGAATACCCTTTTCTATTTGTCTTTCCAAATCTCTCATTCCGACATGTCCCGGAACTAAATCGGAAAAGGAACTTGCAATTCCTATAAAAGGTTTCTTCATCCCTTCTTTACTAACGCCAGCAGCATATAAAAGTCCTCTGTGAGGGGCTCTTGCTATACCTTTTTTAACTTGATCACTTTTCATACAAACATCCTCTTTGAAAATAAATTAATTTAATTAGGATAATCTTATCAAGAAATAATAATATTTTCAAACATACAAAACTTATAAAATAAAAAATTTATTTCTTAACTTATAATTGTATAAAAATGCTTGCCGATATTAAACTATTTAACTCCAATTTCGTGAAGTTTAATAAAGTTTGTTTTTCCAATTAATAAATCAGGTAAAGCACCTGTAAAAATTACTTTATCTCCTTCTTTAAAACCAAAATTTTCTATTAAATATTTATCTATAACTTCAAGTGTTGTTTGATTCATCCCGCCTTCTAAATCCATTTCCATTGGGTAAACGTTGCTATATAAAACCATTCTGCGAGTATTTCTATAGCTTGGACAAAAAGTTAAAATCGGAACACTTGGTTTTGCTTTTGAAAGTAATTTGGGCGTATAGCCACTAGCTGTAAGGGCTAAAATAGCTTTAACATTAATTTTTTCAACCATTTCTATAATCGCTGTACATATTGCAATCGAATCATCTTTGCATTCATCAATTACATCTTGTGGATAGTGATTATGAATCATTACCTCACTGCTTTCAACGTTATCGGCTATAGATTTCATCATTTTTACTGCTTCTACAGGATATTTTCCAGCGGCAGTTTCTCCTGATAACATTATTGCATCTGTTCCGTCAAGAATAGCATTTGCAACGTCAGAGGCTTCTGCACGTGTTGGGATAGGCTGCTCAATCATTGATTCTAACATTTGTGTAGCAACTATTACAACTTTTCTTTGAGCATTCGCTTTTTTAATAATTTCTTTTTGAACCACCGGTACTTTTTCCGGTGAAATTTCAATCCCTAAATCTCCTCTTGCAACCATAATTCCTGAAGATTTTATTATGATTTCATCAATATTTCTAAGTGCTTGAGGTTTTTCTATTTTTGAAATTACTTTTATTTTCCCGTTATTTTGTTTAATTAATTCTCTTAATTCCATAACGTCTTTGGCATCTCTTACGAAAGATAATCCCAAATAATCAATTTCATTTGCAATTGCAAATTTTACAAATTCTTTGTCTCTTTCCGTTAAAACGTTAAGGCTTCCTTGAGAACCCGGAATATTAATTCCTTTTCTTTGCTTTAAAAGTCCGCCACACAAAACTTTTGCGTTTATTATATCACCTTCAATTTTTACAACTTCTAAAACCAATTTACCATCATCAAGCATTATTTTTTCACCGATACTTACGTCTTTGGCAATGCCTTTGTAATCAACAGGAATAATTCCGTTTTCATATTTTTCTTGATGTCTGAATTTAACAATGGAATCTTTTATTAATTCGATAGATTCATCCAATAATCCAACTCTGATTTTAGGACCTTGTAAATCTAAAAGAGTAGGGATAGGGTATCCTAATTCTTTTTCTACTTCTCTTATATAATTAAGACGTTTTAAATGAACTTCTTCATTCCCATGTGAAGAGTTTAATCTGAACATTGTTACACCTGCTTTTGCAAGTGCCTTTATTTTTTCTTTTGTTTCAGCGCTTGGACCTATTGTTGCTATTATTTTCGTGCTGGTTAATTTTTTCATTATTCCTCCATGATGCTCTTATAACTATTTTACCTTAAACTTTTAATACTACCAAATTAGTACAAATTTTAGCTATCTTTACAAACATAAAATTGTGCTTTATAATGTGAACAAAAAATATAAAGGAGTGTTAGCATGAAAAAATTTATAGCAACTTTTATTATTTATTGTCTTTTTGGTTTGAATGTTATTCCTGCGTTTGCTGCAACTTCAGGATGTTCTTGTTCGGAAAAAATTCTTTGTCAGGAACATTTGGAGGTAACTAAAAAAGCTCCTGTTAATACGGTAAATATTACAAATTATAGAAAAATAATTTGTGCAAACAATGTTATGGCTGTTACTTTTGATTGTAAATTTTATTCTAAAAAAGCTTGTAGCGGAGATGTAATAAATTTTACTATCCCTGAAGCTCTTTATACAAAGGAAGGGTCTTTAATTCTTCCTGCATGCACAAAAGTTGTTGCAGAAATAACAAGAGTACAGCAACCTAAGTGGTTTAATAAAAATGCCAGAGTTAATTTAGTTTTTAAATGCATTGTTTTGCCTGACGGAAGAGCTATTCAAATTTGTGCCAAGCCTTTTACAAAAGATTATTCTCTAAAAGAAGGTCCATGGATGACGACAGGGAAGATTTTCTTATCTACCGTAACATTTGGAATAATAGGAACAGGGGCAGGTATAGGCTTTGGATTTATTCCCTCACCTACAAAAATAGGAGTAGGACTTGCTGCCGGGATTCCTGCAGGTTGCGGAGTAGGGCTTTTAACTGCTCTTATTTCAAAAGGTCTTCAATACAAGGCTAAAAAAGGAGAAGGAATATTTATAATATTCTGTCAGGATGCAAGTATACCAAATTAGGAATATTAAACTTCTCTTTTTTCAAGAGTAACTTCCCACAAGTCTTCTTCGGGAGGCGGAGGTAATTCTTCTGAATCAGAAATTTGAGAATTTATTTCCAGATGATTAATTGGTGGATGTTCTTGTTCATCTTCAATAGGTTTTGGAGGATTTATCGGTAATCTGAATCCGAATGTAGATCCTTCATTTATTTTTGATTGAACGAATACCTGACCTCCATGATGTTTTTCTACCGAAATTTTAACTAAATGTAATCCTAAACCTGTTCCTTTTATTGTGTGGGTATCATTTTCAATTCTAAAAAATCTTTCAAATATTTTATTCTGATATTCTTCTTCTATGCCTGATCCTTGATCTTCTATGCTTACTTCTACAAATTCACCAACCCTTGCTCTTTCTGCTCTAATTTTTATTCTGCCGTTTTCAGGTGAATATTTTATAGCATTTGACAGAAGATTTTTTAGTGCACGTTCTATGCTATCTTCATTTAAGAATACATCCGGTAATTCAGGCTCTTTCATTATAGAAAAAGTTAAATTTCTTTCCTGAGCTAAAACATGCATTGAATTTACACAATTTTCTATTATTGTAACTATATTTTGTTGAATTTTTTCCAATCTGACGTTATTAGATTCAAGTCTGGAAAAATCTAATATATCATTAACAAGACGATTTAATCTGATAATTTCTTCATTCATTACCCCGATAAATTCTTTTTGAGTATTATAATCAAAATCGTTTCCAAAATTATATAAAGTATCAATGTAGCTTCTTAAAACAGTAACCGGAGTACGAAGTTCATGAGAAACATTTGAAATAAAATGTCCTCTTATTTTATCCATTTCTGTTTCTTTTGTAACATCAATCAGGACAATAATGTACCCGACATAATCTTTGTTTCTTGAAAACATGGGAGACATAACAGCTTTAATGACTCTATTGTCAACTTTAATATTAAAATCAAGAGGTTTTGTTTCCATAATATCAAGAGGAGTATCTTTAAATTGTTCTATTTTTTCTTTAAAACAAAGTTCTCCATCCGAATCACAGAAAAGTTGAATTTTCGTATTTAATAATTCACTTTCGTTTACTTCTAAAAGCTTTTGTGCCTGATTATTAACCAAAACAATATTATCAAAGTTATCGCATACAACAACGCCATTTGCAATACTCATCAATATTCCTTCGAGTTTATTCTTTTCTAAAGTTAACTGTTCAATATTTTGTTCTTCATATAAATGTAAACGATTTGACATATCATTAAATGCATCAAAAAGTTCTTTGACTTCAGAGCTTACCCCTTTACCTTGAATTTTATATCCAAAAGCTCCTGTAGATATTTTCTTTACCCCATGATGCAGCATTCTTAATTCTCTGGTAATTAAATATGTATTTACTAAAATTACAAAAGCAAAAACAACCCATGCAACAACAAAAACAAACAACAAAGAAGCTCTAGTTGTTCCTGAAATTTGATTAATTATTTTGCCTGAAAGCCCTACCATTACAGAACCTACGGCATAGGTTTTACCCTGTTTCTTTACAATCATTGGAGAACTTACAGCTATTTTGGAATTTTGGACCCTGTCTTTAAAGTCTTCTTTACTTGAATAGATTATATCGCCGGTATTATTTGTAAATTCAATAAATGAAATATCATCATTACTATTTAAGATAGCTTGAGTATGTTCTCTTAATTTATCATACTTTTCAAATTCAGGAATATCTTTAATTATGTCAGCACTTTCCGTACCGAGAGTTTTTGATATAATCTTGCCGAAATTTTGATATCCTTCGTTTAACTTGTTTTGTATATTAATACTAGCTAAAACTGCAATTAAAATAATAAGCAGTGTGCTTGAAATAAGCCCCGTCAAAATTAATCGATTTTGAGTAGTTAAACTAATCTTATTCATGGCAGAATTATACCATAACAGTGTTATTTAAGTCAAAATGTTTATAAAGCCTTTTTAAATATTTTATTATCTTGCACAAATTGTTCTTGCAACATGAACACCAGATGCTGATGCTTGTATTAAACCTCTTGTTACACCTGCGCCGTCACCTATAGTAAATAAGTTTTTAACACCTTCTGTTTCAAGTTCATTTGTTAGTTTAACTCTTGCAGAATAGAATTTAACTTCAACCCCATAAAGAAGGGTATACCTTGAAGCTGTACCAGGAGCAACTTTATCAAGAGCATAAAGCATTTCTATTATACTTAAAAGTTGTCTATAGGGAAGAACTAAACTTAAATCTCCTGGTGTTGCTGAAGACAAAGTCGGAGTAATTGTACTTGATTTTATTCTGTCAGGAGTTGAACGTCTGCCGTCAAGCAAGTCTCCAAATCTTTGAACAAGGACACCACCTGCCAGCATATTTGCAAGTCTTGCGACATGCTGACCGTATGCAATAGGTTCTTTAAACGGTTCAGTGAACTTTTCTGAAACAAGAAGTGCAAAATTTGTATTTGCTGTTTTTCTTGTTGCATAACTGTGACCGTTTACTGTTAAAATTCCGTTATAATTTTCACTTACGACTTCACCATTTGGATTCATGCAAAAAGTTCTTACTTCATCTCCAAAAGTTGGCGAATTATAAATCAATTTAGATTCATATAATTTTTCGGTAATAGGTTCAAATACAGGAGCAGGAAGCTCAACTCTGACTCCGATATCAACGGCATTACTTACCATGCCTATCTTATTTTCAGCAAACTCTGATGTTAGCCAATCGGCACCTTCTCTGCCTGGTGCTATTACAATATATTCTGCAGTAATATTCTTTCCGCTTTTTGTTGTAAAGCCTTTTGCTTGTTCATTTTCTACAATCAATTTATCTACAGCATCATCATATAATATTGTAATTTTTTCGGTTAAGTAATCTTGCATATTTTTTAACACATCAAGGCTTCTTTCTGTACCTAAGTGTCTTACAGGGGAATATACTAATTTAAGTTCAGCCAATGTAGCTTGGTGAGCTAATTTTGCATATTCTTCTTTGTTTGTTCCATGGACTACTTCGGTTGCTCCAAAATCTAAATAGAGTTTATCTGCATAATCAATTAATTCTTCTACTTCGTTTCTTGAAATGTAGTCAATCAAATGGCCCCCAACATCAGGAGTAAGCGTTAATTTACCGTCAGAAAAAGCTCCTGCTCCGCCCCAACCACATAAAAGTCCGCATTTTTTGCATCCGACACAAATTTTTTGGCCTTCACGCAAAAAACATTTTCTTTTTTCTATTTTTTTACCTTTTTCAACTAAAACAACTTTCCAGTCAGGTTTAAGTTTAACTATTTCAAGTGCAGTAAAAATTCCTGCAGGTCCGGCGCCTATTATAGCAACATTATACATTCGATTCTCCAAACTTTGTTTTTTATTTACAACATAAATAATCTGTTGTTGGAAATAATATTTACCCCCAACCAGTCAATTGTAGTTTAAAAAAAAATTAAATTAAACAGTTTATTAATAATTTTTTACGCATATTATTTAAACAGTTCAAGTTGTTTATCCACAATTGTTTTTGATAAAGTTTTTGTAGGAGTTTTTTTAACTTGATTTTGAGTTTTTAAAATATCTTTTATAGGATCAAAATCAATATAATCAATTAATAGTTTAAAGCTGCGTTTCCCGTATTTTCCTGATGATTTGGTGCTAATTGTAAGAATTAAATCTTCTCCGTTCGCATCTTTTAAAACATCTTTTTTATTATTATTAATAAAATCCTGCATTTTGCCAAAATAAGCTTTGGTATGTGCACCGGCTTCAAAAGTTTTTGTAGTACCGTAATTTTCAAGACCTTTATGTTTTGCAGAACCTATTTTTCTTGCTATATTATCTAATTCTTTAGCATGTTTACCGGTAAAAATATAAGAAACACCATCAATAAATTTCTTTCTTATAATTGTCCATACATCTTCGCCGGGATTTGGCATATGAAAATCTTTATCATAATGAATAAACATTTGTCTGCTTAGTCTTACAGTTTCTTGGTCGCCTTTGTATTTAAAAAGCATATCTGTTAATTGGCGCATTGCCATTTTTACGTTTTTTTGATCAACAGAAGGTTTTCCGTCTATTAAAAGTCTTACCGGAATTTTGCTTTTAAAATTTGGGGATATGGAATTATTTGTACGATTTATTTGCATAAAATTCTCCTGAAGTTTAAACACCCCTGAAAAAAATTATTGCTCAAAAAAATTAAAAATAAATCATGTTTTTTACAAAAGTTAATTATTAAACGTCAACTTCTTCTGTTTCTAATGAAGAAGTATCTTTTACACCTTTATCTATTTCAAGAATTTTAGCTAAAGCTTTTGCATCACCTTTAAGTTTAAAATATTCATTAAATTTTTTAGTAGTTCTAATATTAAAAGAACGGCCGTTTTTATCTTTTGTTTTTGAGATCAGACCTTTTTCTAAAAGTTCGGGTATATGTTCATAAGCCGTTGAGCCCCTAAGCTCTTTAAGATATGATTGACGAATAGGTTCTTTTAAAGCAATTACAGTAAGCGTTTTTAATACAGCAGGTTTTAGTTCAACGGGGCAAAGTTTTTCCACTATATCCATATGTTCCATTTTTACTTGTAAAATGTATCCATCTTCGTCATCAATCTCTAAAGCACCATCACGTGATGAGTAATCCATAATAAGATCAAGCAATGCTTCTTCTGCAATATCTGTATCAACATTAAGAATATCAGCAATTTCTTTTACCTTTAAAGCCTTTGCTGTTGTAAATAATACTGCTTCAATTTTTGACTTTAATTCTTGTAGTTCCAAATTATACATTCCCTCTTACAACATATAAATCAGAATAAAATTCATCTTGAACAAGCTCATAATTACTCTCTGCAGATAAAAACAGTAGTGAAATATAAGCTGCAATTTTATCCATGCCAAGCAGTGTTAATTCAGTTAATTCTACTCTGCTTTCTTTATTTAATATTTGTTCTAAATTTTCTTTTAACCTTTGAACCCCATCCTCGATATATTCATCGTGTGCAAGATTAACAATATCATCTGCCGATAAATTAGCGTAAGAGCGAACCCTTCTTTTTGCTCTTTCATGAGCATTTTTTAATGATTGTTTTTTATCAATCATTTCATAAAATTCTAATTGTCTGATTAAATCTTTTAAAGTTACAACACGATTTCTGTTTAACCTTACACTGGTTCTCCTTTGTAAAACTTCATCGATAGATATCACATTGTTTGTATTATATTCTTCATGATAATCAGCTTCAAAATCATCACTTAATTCAAAATCTCCAAATTCACCCTCTTCTTGTACCCCTTCAAATTCATTTATATTAATGTTTTCTAGAATATTAGATTTTAACTTAAGTAATATTGCGGCAAATAAAAGAGTTCTTCCTGTTAATCTGAGATTTTGAGCTTTCATTTGAAACATTTGAGCAAGATACTTGTCTGTAATATCAACAATATCGATATTCCAAGGATTTATTTTGCCTGTTTTTGCCATTGAAACAAGAATTTCAATACCGTCTAATTCTTGTGAGACAGGGTTAAGTGAAATAAAATTAAGCTCATTATCAAGCTGTTTTTCTTCTATATTTATTTTTACTGAATTGTAATTAATTGCCTCTGTCATTCCTCTTTTACTTTCTTAATCTCTTTAATCCCATGATTGTATTTTTTTTAAAACCTGTAAATTTAAATTTTTGCCTTATTTTATTATAAACTTTAAGATTGATGATTTTATCCTGTGGTTTATGTAGTTTTATATTTAGTCTCTAAGTTTTACACCTGTAACTCTGGTAATTCCTTTTTCTTTTTGAGTAACCCCGATAGTTCTGTTTGCTGATTCAATCATTGGCTTACGAAGTGATACAACTATAAATTGAGTATCTTTAGCCTGATATTTAATCATCTCAGATAGTTTTTCAACATTAATACCATCCAAGTGCATGTCTACTTCATCAAAAGCATAAAATGGCGCAGGCATGTATCTTTGAATCGCAAAAACAAAAGCAAGAGCAGTTAAGGATTTTTCACCGCCTGACATACCTTCTAAGCGTTGTTTTTTCTTATCTCTTGGTTGAGCTTCTATAGTTAACCCGCCAGATAAAGGATCATCTTCGTTTTCTAGAACGAGAGTCCCTTCACCATCTGAAAGTTTATGGAACACATCTTTAAAATTTTCATTTATATTGTTATAAGTTTTCATAAATGTTTCTTTTTTTAGTTGTTCATACCCTTGCATTCTCTCCAAGATTTGTTTTCTTTCAGATGATAATGTATCTATTTGGGTTTTTAATTCATTCTGACGTGCTAGAACCTCATCATATGCAGTAATTGCTCGCATATTTACAAGCCCCAAATCTTCCATTCGTTTTTCAAGTCGGGAGATTTTAGCTGTAATTTCATCAATTGATATAGTAACGGGTTCAAGTTTGTTAATTTCTATCCCTGTTTTTTGAAGGTCTTCTTTAGCAGATTCCAACTGTGGTTCAAGTTCTCTACGTCTTGCTTTGAAAGATTCTATCTGCTCTGATATTCTTTCTATGTCAGAGGAATGGATATGTTTTTGTTTTTCAATTTCTAAAAGTTCATTGTTGATGGCATCTCGCTGTTTTAAAAGTTCTCCTAATTTTTCTGTTATTTGTGCAATTTGTTCTTCCAGTTTTTCAAGTTGAATTTTTAATTCTTCGATTTCTTTAGCATAAGTAACTTTATCTTTTTCTAATGATATGTTATTTTTTCCGATAGTTGTTATTTCTTCTGTTTTTGTTTCAATTATATTTTGAAAAAATGCAATTTCCCGACTAAATTCTGATATATCATTGTTTGCCTTATTTAAGTTTGTTTCTAAACGTTTAATTTCAAATTCAACACCTTCAGTTTTTTCTTTTAAATCTTTTAAATCTTCGTCATTGATAAGTTTTTCAACTTTTTTTATTTCTTCTTGAAGCTTTGTAACTTTGTCATTAATTTCGACATGTTTTTCTTCCATTTTGTCTAATTTTTTGGATATTTCATCAATTTTTGGCTCAGTGTTTTTAATAAATTCTGTTTTTTCTTTAATTAATTTTTCATTTTCTTCAGAGTTTTTAACAAGTGTTGAAAGTTCAATATTAGCTTTATTGTACTCGGTCATTGTATTAGAATAATTAGTTCTGACATCATCAAGTTTTTTTTCTAAAGATAATTTTTTATTTTCAAGTGAAGCTGACTGTTTTTCCATGTCTTTAAGTTTAGTTTTAAACTTATCAAGTTCTTCATCATCATTTTGGCTGAATTTTAAGCCTGATTTTTTGACAGTTCCACCGGTCATTGAACCTGATTTTTCAATAATTTCTCCATCTAAAGTTACTACTCTGTATTTACCCATCAATTTTTTAGCACAAGCTAAATCTTCAACAACTAAAGTATCGCCCACCGCATAATAAAATGCATTTAGATATTTATCATCAAAATCAATAAGATTTATTGCATAATCAACGACCCCTTTTTCTTTTGGTAATGCAATTTTAGAAGGTGCTTTTTGAATTTTATTTAAAGGAATAAATGTTGCCCGTCCTGCATTTGATGATTTTAAAAGTTCAATAGCAACAGACCCGACATGTTCATCATCAACCACAACATGAGTCATTCTTGCCCCGATTGCAATTTCTAAGGCTGTAGAATATTCTTTATCTACCTTTCCTAACTTAACTAAAGGAGCATGAACACCTTTTAAATTAGCATTAATGACTGTGTCAATAGCACGTCCGAAATTTGCTTCTTCAGCAGCCATCTTTTGAGCTTCCATTGTAGAAATTTTCCGATAAGCCATTTGGATATTGTAGTTTAAATCAGAAACCTCATTCTTTGTAGTATCTAAATCGTGCATGGCATTTTGTTGAATAATTTTTAAATCATCCATTTCTTTTTTTAGTTCATTAACCTGAGTTTCTAAAAGATCTTTATTTGAGCCGAAATTTTTTTTAAAAGTTGTTAATTTTTCTATTTGTTCTTTGGAATCCGTTAGGTCTTTTTGAAGATTTGAAAGTTCATTTTCAAGCGGAAGTTTTTCTTTTATCAAAACATTTTCTTTATCCTGAAAGGATTCCAGTTCTTTTCTTAATTGATTTCTTTTTTCTATATGCTGATCGGTAGTTTGGTTTAAACCTGTCATTTCTTCAAGAATTTTCTTTAATTCAGCTTTTTCTTTTGCAATTTTTTCTTCAATTCCTTTAATTTCATCTTTTTTAAGTTGAATTTTTAATTCTGTATCTTTTATTTTTTGTTTTTGAACTTCTATGCCGTTTTTAGAATTTTCAATTGATTTTAAACCATCTTGAATTTGTTTGTCTGAATAATTAATTGCGGATAATTTTCTTTCTATTGAGCCTTTAATTTCTTCTGCCTGTTTTTTAATTTCTATTTGTTGAGCTTCACCTTTTTCTCTTACCAGATTAGAAATTTCCTGATATTTAGATTTAATAAGAGCTAGTCTTTCTTCTAAATCCTTGTGTTTAGCTTCTTCTTGTTTTTTCTTTTTTGTAAAATCAAGAATATTTGCGTGCGCTTGTTCAAGGTTCCTTTTTAAATCAAAAAACTTAACGGTATTAATTTGACCTTCAAGTGAAGTTTTTTCTTCTTTTATTTTTTGGTATTTAAGTGCTACTTCACGTTCTTCTTTTAATTGCTCAAGTCTTGTATCAACTTCTGACAAGATTAAAGAAGATTTTTCGACACGTTGTTCTACAGTCATAAGTTCATTTGTTGCTTGTTCTATCCTTCTGTCAAAATCTGCAATTCCTGCAATTTCATCAATAATTTTACGTCTTTCTGTTGAAGAACAGTTTGTGATGCTTGTAACATCACCTTGCATCATTACATTATAACTGTTTGGGGTAATATTGTATTTTTCCAATAAGGTATGAATTTCTGTTAATGTCACAGGCTTATCATTAATATAATATACACTGTTATAACCTTGAGAAGACTTTTTAATTTTTCTTGTTACAGAAAAATCATCACCGTCTTCAATCTCACTAAAAGTTACTTTTACAATAGCTTCATTTCTTTTTGTATGAGTGGAAATAAGATGGAAAAGCTTTTCTGCCCTCAATGTTCTTGATGTAGAAAGCCCGAGAGCAAATAAAATACTATCTATAATATTACTTTTGCCTGAACCGTTTGGTCCTGATATTGTTGTAAACCCTTTAAGCAAAGGAATATCAACTTTGTTGGCAAAAGATTTAAAGTTGTCAACTTCCAGTTGTTTTATATACACTTTTCATACCCAAATCTAGACTATTTCTATTAAACATTAAAAAAATGAACTTGTCAAAAACTTAAAGAACCGAATTGTAAATAATTTATTCTAAATATTAAATTCATATATATTTAATGTTGTATTAAATTCATTAAGAGTTAAACTAATTTTGAAATTTGATTTAATTCCGGATCGAAATATGAAAATTACATCAATTAAAAATGGTCTTTGCCCCAATTACAAAGATAAATTTAATACAAGACATAATAAAAATGTAAATTTTAAATCGAATGATAATTTACATGCAGACAGTATTGAGCAAACTGATAAATCATTTAAAAAGGGAGCACTAATAGGAAGCTTGATTGGGACAACTATATCCAGTGTTATTGCAATTGCTTCTGTTAAAAATGTTAAAAATATTATTCCCAAAATTTTAACAACGGACTTTTCTAATCCAAAAAATCTGTTCATGATTGCTTCAGGATCTGTTTTAGGAGGTTTTAGCGGCAGTGTAATTGAGGATAAAGGAAAAAATGTTTGGAAAAAAACTAAAGAAGGAATTTTTCAAATGTTATCCAATGTAACATTACCGTTGTTATTTTTATCTTTATTAAAGAATGCAAATGAGAAATTAACTAAAAATGCACATAAATCTGTTCAAAAAATAGGAACTTTTATATCAGTATTCACAGGTGTCGGAATTGGTGCTTATACTGGAGCTTACATTGCTAATAAAATAAACAAGCATATAATCAAACCGGAGATTCCATATGAAAGAAATCTTGGAGTTAAAGATTTCTTAGTTCATGTGGATGATTTACCTTTAGCTCTTGCTTCAACAGGAATACCTTATATTGACAAATTGATACCTTTAATTCTTGTTACCAGAGGTTATGATGTTGGCAAACAGTAGTTTACGTGTAATTTTAATTAAACAAATTAAGCTGTGGGATTTCAGGTTCTTTCTTTTCTGTTTTTTTCCTTGTTGATAAATTGTTTGAAAAATCTTTTTGCATTTTATTCATTAAATCTTGTGAACGGTTAATTATACTGCTTGGAAGACCTGCCATTTTTGCAACTTGAATACCATAACTTTTACTTGCACCGCCTTGAACAATTTTTCTTAAAAACTCAATTTCACCATTTTCTTCTGAAATTGTAATCCTGTAATTCTTAATTTGAGGGTACGTATTGGTCATTACATTTAATTCATGATAATGTGTGGCAAAAATACATCTGGCCTTGATTTTTGTAGCTATAAATTCTGCAACAGACCATGCAATTGCAACACCATCATAGGTACTTGTCCCTCTACCGATTTCGTCTAAAAGGATTAAACTTTTTTCTGTTGCTGAATTTAAAATATGAGCTGTTTCAATCATTTCTACCATAAATGTAGATTGTCCCAGTGTTAAATCATCGCTTGCACCGACACGGGTAAATATTTTATCTACAATGCCTATTTTTGCATAATCTGCAGGGACATACGAACCAATTTGTGCCAAAATTGTTATTAATGCATTCTGACGCATGAAGGTTGATTTTCCAGCCATATTTGGACCTGTTAAAATCATAAATTCAGTTTTATCTGTGTTATTTCCGTAGGCAAGTTCCAAATCATTAGAAACATAAGTTCCTAAAGGTAAAATCTTTTCTAAAACAGCATGTCTGCCGTTTTTAACAATAAAATCATTACTCTCATCAACTATAGGCTTTACATAATTATTTTCAACAGCAATTGTTGCAAGCGAAGTTAAAACATCTATTTTAGCTATACAATCTGCAACTTCTCTTATTTTGGTTACATATTCTTTTGAGTATTCTTTTAAATCATTAAATAATTTATTTTCTAATTCCCGTGCTTTAAATTGAGCTGATAAGACGTCATCTTCATGTTTCTTAAGTTCTTCTGTGATGAATCTTTCTGCATTTGTAAGCGTTTGTTTTCTTACATAATTACTTGGAACAAGATTTAAGTTTGAATTTGTAACTTCAATAAAAAATCCAAAAATTTTATTGTAACCTACTTTTAAAAATTTACAGCCGGTTTTTTCTTTTTCTTTTTCTTCAAATTCTTTAAGCCATTTTTCGCCGCCTGTCAGAAGATCATTAAAATAATCTAATTCAGCACTTACTCCTGATTTTATAACTCCACCGTCTTTAATAATAGCAGGTGCGTCTTCCGAAATTGTTCTATCAATTATGCCTGCAAATTCATTTAGTTCAATTTCATATTCATTTAATCTATTAAAAACATTATTTTCTAAATTTTCTATTATTTTAATAATTTCAGGTAATAAAAATAAAGTATTTTTTAAACTTAAAAAATCTCTGGGATTTGCTGAATTATTGCTTAATCTTGTTGAAAGTCTTTGAATATCATAGACTTTACTTAAAAGATTAGTCAAACTATTTCTGATATCAAAATTTGAGATTAATTCTTCTATAATATTTTGTCTTTGAGTAATTTCAACAGTATTTTTTAATGGTTGGCAAATCCATGATTTTAAAAGTCTTGCGCCCATATTAGTTTGGGTTTTGTCTATTGACCAAATAAGAGACCCGTATTTGTTTTTATCACGTAATGTTTCTGTTAATTCAAGATTTTTTCTAGTATTTGCATCTATAACAACGTATTCTGACAATTCATAAGGTTCAATTCTATCAAATTTAGGAAAACTTTCTTTCATTGTCTCCCAAATGTAAGCCACAAGGGCTCCTGCTGCCTGAAATCCGACTTTGTAATTTTCATATCCGAATGATTCAAGCGAATTAGTCTTAAAAACCGTTTTTAAATTATTTATAGCAAAATTTGTTTCAAATATATTTGAAGGAACTTTTGAACAATTATAGTTATTTATAATCTCAATAGGTAAATCAATTTTTTCTTCAGGTACAATTTGAAATGGCATAATCTTTTGCTGAATTCCCGGAGCTATAATTTCTGATGGCTGAAGCCTTGCGAGTTCAGATGAAATCATATTTAAATCTGCCTGAGTAGTTTTAAATTCGCCCGTTGAAATATCGGCATATGCAAAACCAAATAAATCTGATTTATTACTCTTATACAAAGCACAAATATAATTATTACTGTTTTGTTTGAGTAAATTACTTTCTGTTAGTGTTCCTGCTGTAACAAGTCTTACAACACCTCTTTTTACAATTCCTTTTGTTTCTTTAGGGTCTTCCAGTTGCTCACAAATAGCAACTTTATAATTTTTTTCAATAAGTTTTTCCAAATAATTATCAATAGCTTTTGCCGGAACGCCTGCAAGGGGAATTCTTCCTAAAACAGAACCGGCATCACGTCCTGTGAGAGTTAATTCAAGTTCTCTTGACATAATTTCAGCATCTTCAAAAAAAGTTTCATAAAAATCGCCCAATCGATATAATAAAA
>CAYMMX010000002.1:0-250083 GCA_964391675.1 uncultured Muribaculaceae bacterium
GGTAGGCTAAAAGGCACGCCGAACAAGAAAACAAAGACTATTAAAGAACTCCTAGAACAAGATTTTTTAGGGTTTAATCCTGTTTCAGAGATGATTAATCTCTATAATACAGATATAGATGTAGTTCAAAAAATTGTTATCCTCAAAGAGCTTGCAAATTACGTTTACCCGAAACGTAAAGCTATTGACTGTACTTTTACAGATACAGAGCCGATACAGATTAATTTTTGCAGGGAGTATGATTGATGGCAAATGCAAAAAATCTAAAACCTATTCAAAAAGGCGAATTAAGCAAAGAGGAAGCAAAGAGAAGAGGCTCCAGCGGTGGTATAAAATCAGGTGAAGCACGCAGGAAAAAAGCTACTTTCAAAAAGATTTTAGATTCAATGCTTTATATTGAAGATGCTGAAGGTTTAACACCTGCTGAAAAAATATGTATGGAAGTGATTAATTCAGCTATTAATGGTAATCTAAAAGCCTTTGTTTTGATTAGAGATAGTTTAGGCGAAGCTCCTACTACAAAGAATGAAGTAACATGCAAGGATAGTGGCTCAAAGACTGTTTACGTTACCCCTGAACAGCAAATGGCAACCATAAAACATATAAAAGCTGTCTTAGATGGTGCTGAATAAATTTGTGTCAAAATAATGCAAAATCTTTTGTGTAATATTTGTGTAGTCTTGTGTAATTTTGTGTAGTTTTATCGAGTTTTATAAAACTTACAAAATACTCGAAACCATTATAAATATTAAACTACATAAAGGTACATAAAACAAAAAGACCACACTCATAACCCGAAGGTCGTTGGTTCAAATCCAGCTCCCGCAACCATTACCACAAAAGGGTTTTAGCGATTTAGCTAGACCCTTTTTTTAGTGATTTTTTGGAGTTTTGTCCACATTTTGTCCACTTTGTTGTTTTGTGAAATTGGAAAAAGTTCAGCAAAATCAACAAAAATTGAGCAAAAAACGCAATATTCTTGACCACTTTTGGATACAAATTCGTTTTAAATTGATCATTTTCTTTAATAATTAAGTAATGTTATGTTATCATAAATAACAAGGTACTAATGGTGAGGTTATAAAATGGAAATATTGACTAAAAAATACGATGCAAGAATAAAAGCTTGGAATATCCTTATTGAGATTTCTCTCGGGGAGTATTATTCATTATCAAAAGATATACTTGAGAACAATGAATTCCAAAGAAACAGAGTAAAATCTTCTTCAACAGTATATAGCTTACTAAAAGAAGATCTTAAGTTGGGATGTATTATCCCCCCAATAGTTTTGGCTTTAGAAACTTATATTGATGAAAAATTTGAAGATAAAAAAGTTATTGAATTAATAAATCAAAACAAAAATAAACTTATAATCCTTGATGGATTACAACGTACATATACAATACAAGACCTTTTAACAGAATTACTGAGTAAAAAAGACCATATTTTAAGTAAGGTTCAGGAATATCCTTTAAGAATTGAATTGTATACTGGGTTAAATAAATTAGGTATTTTATATAGAATGTTAACTTTAAACACTGGACAAACTCCTATGTCCACTAGACATCAAATAGAAATAATATATTCTGACTATATCGATCAAGACATTGAAGATTGTGAAGGCATTAGGCTATTAAAAGAAGTTGATAATGAGGCACCAAATGACCCTGGTCAGTATAAATTTAAGGATATTGTCGATGGATTTAATTCATATATTGACAGAGATTATTTAACTATGAATCGTTTTGATATACTTGAAAATATAAAAAGTCTAGAAAAATTATCAAAGGAACAAGAAGGAAAAGACTTATTTAAAGAATACCTTCTAGCTTATGATAAATTTGTTAAAAAAATGTGTGAGCTTGGCAAGGGATGGTCATCACCAAATGAGAATACACCTGAAGATTTAAGTGCACAACCATTTGGAAAAGATGCTTTGCATATTTTTAATAAATCACAAGTTATGACAGCTTTTGGTTCGGCTGTAGGTAAATTAATTGAATTAAAAACTATTGAAAATTTTGAAGAGCTCACTGCGCATATTATACCAAAAATTACAGGAGACAATATTGCAGTAGCACTGGATACTCTTATTATAAATTTAGATAAAGTACGAATTAGAGCAAAAAAGATAGGGAATGATCAAAGATTATTTTTTGAAGGATTTTTTAAAGCTTTGTTTGGCAAAGAACAGGTATCTGAATCTTACCTAAACTTAAATAAAACCGTAGATTCCGCAATGCAGCGTTATAATAGGGAAACATATTAATGGTATACTTGAAAGATCCTGATAAAGGTAATATTTCTCTTAATCATAAATATGAAAAAACATTTAATAAATTTCTTCTGAAAGATGAAGAAGATAATTATTCTTATAATGTTTTATGTCCAAGTGATATTGTAGAAACTCCCAATTTATCAGAGTATGAAATATTTTTATTTAAGAATTTTAATTTGAATGCACAAAAGGATCTTTTTTCTATCAAACTTAACTCCGATGAGAGAACCAGTGGTTTTGTCTTTCCTATCACCAGACTAGATTGTGATGAAAATGATTTTAAAGAGGATTCAACATCTCAAAAAAAAATAGACTCAATTAACAAATATAAATATGTATGTTATAAAAAATTATTAAATTTAGATATTCAAATAAATAACCCTTCAACAGAGAATGTTCAAATTTCTGATTTATTTCCTGACATAGTAGTTCTTATTCTTTGTAAAAAAATTATTGAAAATAATTTTAGTATATATAATTATTTGCCAGTATTGTATGAAAAAAAATATCTATATATTGATAATTTAAACACACAAATTGCAGACTTACATTACAAGCCAGACAGACTTCTAATTATAAAAAGTAAGTCTGTGCTTAAGTTAAAAAAATGCTGTTCTGATTTGGAAAATGATTTATACATACAAAATTTATTCAAAAAAGATTTAGTGATAGTTGAAAATTATCTTGCTAGATTTATGCTCTTGTATCAAATTATCGAAAAATACATTGATAATATATATGAAGAAGAATTTAAAAAACATGTGGAGGCCTTTGCAACAAAAAATATTACGGTTAACGATTTAAAAGATAAAATAACGAAGCTGAGTGAAAAACAACGTGTAAAGATGTTAATGGAAAGAATTAAGCAAGATGCTATATTAAAAAGTATAGAAGAAAAATTAAAGAAATTATCAAATAATTTGCCAATAGAATTATATAAAAAAAATTGCAGTCTTGGGGAAAAAATTTATTCTTTTAGAAATAAAATTGTCCATAATTATTATAGTATATCTACTCACAAAGATTTAATTGAGTCTATCATTGATGATTTTGAATTATTTATAACAAAATTGCTCATTGAAAAACCATTTAATAAAGAGTTAAAGATTCAAGAACTTTCATACTTTAATTATGAACGGTATCCTGATAATTCCGAGAAGGATAATTGGTTTCTCGCCATTGAACAATATAATGATATTTTTAACTCGTAGTGTATTAAAAACAAAAGTTTGAAAGATTAGGAATAATGAAAACAGAAACATTAAATTTGGGTGAAGAATACGAATTGAAAGGCCACTGGTTTATTCCAATTAATGATGAATATAAGACTGCTGCTGGAATTTTATTTTTATCCCCCAACGAAATTAAATTAAAATTGTTTGTGAATGGACATGATCATGACTTACTTCCATTTTTAGGCGGATTAAAGGCAAATAGTTTTGACATTATAAATGGACAACTTTTGACAGGAGAACCTGTAACTTTATTAGATAGTTTTTTTATTGGCGGTAGAGATGATACAACGGATTTAGCTTCAAACTATTGTTTTGTTGGCAAATCATTTGATTATAGAGATAATATAAATTTTGATAGTTTTATTGTCTATCAAGAAGATACAAGTAAATGGTTACATTCTAATACTTCAGGTATCACCACTAATAATGAAAATATAATTATTGAAGTTCAAAAACCTAAAAAGGATTTTGAGATAAAAGCTAATGATAATTTGAAAATATCTAATTTCTATTCAACTAGTTGGAGTCATGGTATATCACAACCCGTAGAATATGAACAAAAAATACATTTAAAATTTGAATCTATTCATATAGCTTTTACATTTAAGGATATTTTAGATTATATATATGAATGGAATATAATAAAATCAATTATGGTTGGTAGACCGTGTAATATAAATTACTTAATTGGAGTAAATAATAAAACAAATATCCATATTTATTATATGAAAGAAAAATTTGCTAATAAGGACCTTTTAGCATTGGAGATGATATTGCCCTATCATTCAATTAAAGATTGTCTTCCTAATATTTTAAAATCTTGGTTTAACAACAATGATAAAATAAAAGCTTTAGCTAAAGAATTATTCTTTAATGGATTTTGCATGCTTAATAAAATATCAAAAGAGAAATATTTGGAATTAATTCAATCAGTAGAAGGTCTTGCAACTATAAAAAAACAAAAATACTATATTGATCCAAAATCTGGAATTATAGAAAAGTTGCAAAAGAAAATTGCCGAAGAATTAACAAAATTAAACATAGATAATAACGATATAATAGAGGCTTTTGTTGGAAAACTTCCAAATTGTAATAACCAAGTTTCTCTTACAAGCATTTTAAAGAAATTTATTTTAGAAGAATTTGAGCCTGAACTTTTGTATAAATTAAAAATAGATGAACATTATGTCAAAAAAATTGTAGATCTAAGACATCAATTATCTCATAACAAAGGACAGAGTCCTTATGATTTGAATTTTAAAGAATTGCAAGATATGATTGATAAACTGATAATAATACTTATTTATTATTTTGCAGTAGACAATGAAGTCCCTCCTGAGATTGTAAAGCGTGGGATTTTAGAAAATTGTACTTGGACCACAAGTTTTATTAGAACATTAGTTGAATGAGTATTACTGCTCATGCCTGTCGTTGTCTGAATGGAATAACGTTATTCGCGCGCTCTTCTTCCTGCTTTTTTCCAAAGTTAGCTAAAGCTTCAACGGCCAGCAACTTACGTTCTGGGACAGGGTGAGCATATCTCATTGTCGTATGAATATCCGCGTGGCCTAGAATATCTTGCACTACTATTAGATCTATCCCCGCTGCAACCATTCTTGTTGCGGCCGTGTGTCGCAGGTCGTGGAAGCGCAACCCTTCAATATCCGCAGCCTTACAAATTGAAGGAAAGGCCCTTTTGAAGTCTGCATAATTCTTTCCTGTCCATTGACTTGTGAAAACAAAATTACTAATTCTGTTCTTATATAAGCTTTCGAGTACAGGCCTCAAGGCTGAACTGATAGGAATCTTCCTTTTCTTTCCGCTTTTGGTTCTAAGCAAGGTGATAAATCCTTCTTTAAAATCTATGCAATCCCAGGTTAAACCTATGATTTCACCTTTTCGCATGCCGGTGTTTAGTGCACATATTAATATGTCTCTCATATATTCGTGTTCCCCAGCACAAGCCTCAAAGAGCCTTAACTCTTCTTCTGGGGATAAAAATCTTTCCAGGTGGTTTTCTTCCTTCAGCTTTTTGACAAACCTAGAAGCTGCAGGATTTTTATCATACCACCCATTATCTATAGCTATGTTGAACATCTTCCTAAGAATCTCAACATCTCTATTGATAGTAGTCTTTGCTATAGGCTTCTTCTTGGCCTTATCTTTAAATTGGCATTGGCGTTGTTTTCTGTATTTCTCAACATCGAACGGCGTTATCTCTGACAATTTTCTATTCTTGAAGTATTCTTTAAATAGTTTAGCTTTATAAAGACAAGTTTGAAAAGATGCATTGTTAGCTTTTGTGTATTCCATATACACATCCGCAAGCTTAGAAAATAGCATTTCTCCTTTGTTTTCCGCAAGATCAAATTTACCGTGCAAAAGTTCTGCTCTAATAATAGCTTCAGCTTTTTCGGCATCTCTTTTACAAGTTGCTTCAGGGATAGATTTGTGAAATCGTCGTCCGCGTATTTGGAATTTGTAATACCAACGGCCGTTTTGTTCATAAACTGTCATAGTTCGTTGTCCTATTCTTTTTTAG
This sequence comes from uncultured Muribaculaceae bacterium, assembly GCA_964391675.1. GTDB lineage: Bacteria > Cyanobacteriota > Vampirovibrionia > Gastranaerophilales > Gastranaerophilaceae > CAYMMX01. The sequence continues at coordinate 6,057 of CAYMMX010000002.1, forward strand.
GGAATGTATTTTATAATGTCGCCTGGTTTAACATCAAGTTCTTTGCAAAGGGTATCGAGCATTTGATAATCAGCACTCTGTGTTTTATTTTTAGCAAAGGCCCAAAGAGTAGCATATCTTATACCGGTTTTTTCAGCCAGCTGTTTAATGCTTATTTCTCTGTCTGCTAAAATAACTGTTAACTTATTTTTAATCATGTTGCTTTCCTTTGCTTGTTTTTGCTATAATTTGTTTGTGATTAATATAGTTTGATTTAAACTAATAACTATACTAATTATAGTATATAAATACAAATTTGTAAAGGGGCCGGCATGGAAAATCTTAAAAAAATGGAAGATGCGCTTTCAAAAGCTAAAATGCGAGATTGTTTTAACATGATTAATTTAGGAGAAATCCCTTTAGATGGATCGGAAGACTCAAAATTTGATATCAATATAAATGGCCAAGAAGTAATGAACTGTAAATTTAGTTCGGAAAACTTTATAAAAACAATGGTCCAAGAGGTCCCAAAAAAGGAATTAAACTGTTTCTTTGAAGATTCTGAAAGCGAAAGTTTATTTAAAGTTGCATATGTTAAAAAATATATAGAAGAGGTCTTTAATGATTCTTTTCAGGAACTTTTGAGAGAAGCTGATATTCTGTATCAGCATTTCTATTTATTTGAAAAAACAGCAAAAATTAATCCACAGGTTGTTAGAAAAGAATTAATTAAGCCTATAGAAAAGAAAATCCTTAAAAGACTAAATGTAAAAGGCAGAGGTGGGAGCAATAAAAAATTTGGGATTGGTAATCCTTTTCATTTAGAACAATTAGCTGAACATTATTTATTTTTAAAAAGTAAATTTGAAAATCTTAAAAAAGACGTTACCAAATATAGCAGCGATTTAAAATTTTTAGAAGCATTAAAAAATGATCCTGATAAAAAGCAAGATTACATTTTATCTAAATTCATGCTTGAACAAACTGAGGAAACTGTTTCAGGGTATATAGCTTGCGATGCTTTAATAAAAATGTACAAGTATAAAGATGTTACCCCTGACACTTTATACAGAGAGCTGGAAGATACTGTTAAATCAATTCCTTGGTTAAACAACAAATAATATTTTAAATAAAAATTTTCTTTATTCGGGAGTCAAAATTCATTTTTGACTCCCGTAAGCGTTTGCAGGTCATGGCATTACAATGATTAGCATAATCAGGAAAAAGAAAGGAGAACAAAGCATGATTAATCAAACACAAGAGAAAGATCTAGAGTTGATGACTCTAAAGGAAGCAGCAGAGTTTTTAAGGGTAAGTCCAAAAACATTGTATGTTTACACCTGCAATTCAGGAATTTCTGGAGGGCAGAAAAGAAATAGCTTCCCTAAAGACATTTATGTCAAATTTGGGAGGAAAGTTTTATTCATCAAACCAAAGTTGATTGCCTGGATTCAATCCGGTGCATTGTTTATTTAGCAAAAGAAAGGAAAGAAAAATGAGTAAAATTGAAATAATTCGCAAGCACTGGGAACCGCTCGCTGGAAGAAAATTATCAGATGAGGAATGTGCAGAAATTGCAAATAATGTAAATGACTTTTTTCAAGCTCTTAAAGAAATGAAAAAAGAACTTGATCAAATTAAACAAAACACGGAAGAAGGCATTTAAATGGATGTTTTGGTCAGCTTGTCTATAAATAAAAATAAATATTATATCTCAGGTAAGCTATTATATGATGAAAAAAGTTATACAAAAAAAGAGGTATATTTTTCTGAGTTACATAAGATAGTTAATAGCGATTTAGCTTACTCTGCCTGCTTTTTTAAAGGCGGACACAGAAGGGGCAAAAATTATCTTGGTGGCAATTCTATAATAATCCTAGATTTTGATGAAGGCTTGACTTTAGAAGAAGCAAAAGAAATTTTTAAAGATTATATTTGCTTGATCACAACTACAAGAAACCATCAAAAAATTAAAGATGAGAAACCGGCTTATGATAGATTTAGAGTCATATTCCCGCTTTTATATGCAATTGATTTAGATGCAAAGGACTTTAAAAATCTAATGCAAAATATAGTGCAAACTTTTAAATCAGATAAAGTCGCCGTGGATGCGGCAAGATTCTATTATGGAAATCCGGATGGAGAATATTTTTACAATCTAGACGGAGATTTCTTTGATTGGACAAAATTTAATTACAAAACTACTCAGAGTGTAGAAAGACAATTTAAAAACATAAGTAAAAATAAAAATGCAGATCATATAAAAATTATTGAACGATGCAAAGCCATGCAATTATTTGCTAAATTCCCGACAAGAATTTCATATCAATTATGGCTTATTGGTCTTAATACTTTATGTTTTTGCACCAATGGTGAAGAACTTTGCCATGAATACAGTGTATTAGATTCTAAAAGATATAAACCAAAAGAAACTGATAGAATAATTGCTTCAGCTCAAAAATTATCGGGCGCAACATTGTGCAATAGTTTTATATTTGAGACTAAAGATGCTTGTCAGAATTGCGAGTATAGGCATTTGATAAATTCACCTATTTCACTGGGTAGAGAAAAGCCTTGTTTTAAAACTGATATTGAAATTACTAAAGAAGAATTTGAAAAACGCCTAGAAAATAATGAATTGTTGCACGGGTTTTATAAAAATAAAAAAATAATTTTTGCTAAAGATTTTTTCAAATCTAATTCTAAACCGGCCAAAGCAAAATATAGAACGCGAGAAGAAGCTTCAAAGGCTAGACTAAATTATTTTATAAAGGAGTTAGGAATTTATGAATATTAGCTTTGAAGACCTTCTAAAAGCTGCAGAAAATAGTACCTCTATAACTGAACAACAACCAATAATAATAGATATTTCAGCTACAGCCAGTGGTAAATCTTATTCTGCAAAAATGTTACTAGATTTTATAAAAAATGTTTGCTTTTGGAAAGACACAACTAGAATTGTAATTTTGACTAAATCTCCAAGAAATTTTATACATGAAGGTTTTGAAGACTTTATGCTTGTCGAAGGGAGAAGAGGCGATGTATTACATAAAGAAACAGGATGTCTTAAAGAAGAAAAAAATTGCATAAAATTTAAAGAAGCTCAAGAACTTTATAAAAAAGGATATACAGCCGGTTGCGTTTGCAATAATTGCTCTGAAATCTGCACATTTAAGAAGGTTAGATTTATGAGCAAAAATGCTAAAGGAATAATTTGCAGTCCTGAAAGCTATGAAGTTGAAGAGGGTGATATCGTTTTTCTAGATGAAGGAACAAATAATCTTCCTCTTACAAAAAATATCGTTATAACAAAGAAAGACCTTATTAACACTCTTCATTATGTTTATGGATGTTTACCATTTCTGGATACCCAAAAAATCCACAGTTTAATAGAAATCATAAATGAATTGATAAATATATTACAAAGTATTGAAAAGGAAAATGTTGAGGGTAAGAATATTTATGAAACGCAGGATTTATTAATGGATACTCTTAAGAAGGCTAACAAGAGCAGACTGACTATAGATTTTATACAACAAGTTCAAAAAAGATTAAAGATTGAAATATATAGTAAATTAACGTTCAATCAAAAAGTTAAAAAAAATAATAAAAATGATTTATTGAAAGATGCAAGTAAAGAAATTCCGTTCAACTTTCTAGAAGAACTATTTAGATTTTTTAAAAAGCCTGAGAATGGCATTTATATCAGGAATCACAATGGGCTGCAAGAATATGTATTAAATATTATTAATCCGATTTGGACAAATATTATAAATGCATATAAAAAATTTTCTATTACTCAGCTAATAATATTAGATGCAACTCCCGATGAATACTTAATAAAGTATTTAAAACATTTTGGCTTCAATATTAATATAGTAGATTTTAGTATAAAGAAAAGAAAAACAAAGGTTAATCAAATAGTTGATAATATGGTCTCCAGATCTTATTTTAAGAACCTTGAACCTATAAAAGGTTTAATCAAGAAACTTAGTAAGTCAAGAGAAGGCAAAATAGGTATTATAACTTTTTCTGAAAAAGTTGAAGAACTCAAAGAATTCGTCAAGCAAATCAATCTTGAAGAAAGAATAATTATAGGGCACTGGGGACATGAAAACAGAGGTACAAATATTTTTTCTGAATGTAATACTTTAATTTTAATTGGTCGTTATACATTAAGCCCGCATCAAGTACAAAGTATACAAAAAACTTTAAAAAGATTTAATAATGATCAAACGGAATTAAATAAAGATTTTCAACTGATTCCATACCCTGAATCCAATATGGCTATTTATCGGAGGAATGATCCTTATCTAAGAAAATTTTTCATAAGAGAAGTAAAACAAGGAATTGGTCGTATAAACAGAAAAGGGATAAGTGAGATACAGTTGTCAAAGCAATTTCCAATAGTCTACATTGTTACCGATGAACCGATGGATTTCAAGGTTGATGTGATTACTAAGTTTTCTGAAATTCTACCTTTTGAGGAGATGACAAATGAGAAAGAAGTGCAAAGAAGAAAGGATTTAAAAGTGCCAAAAGAAGAAGGATTTGAGCGTTGCGAAGAAGCTTATCAAAAGATTACATCGGATGGAAAGAAACCAACCAGAGACAGAATCAGAAAAATCGCACAAATCTCCAATAAAATAGCTACAGAATATTTGAATTATAAAAAAGCGCGCCGATGATTTTCGTACTTCTACTCTCTTATAATATTATATAGGAAGTGCCGGTACGAAAAATCTTTAAAGACCTTATCTGGTAAGACTTTTTAACCTTAGAAATCCCACCTTGCTTTTTTTGCCTTCCCCGAAAAGAGGACCCCCACCCTGGGCAAAGAGGCGGTGGGGGTTGAATTCCTTGATCCAAAGGACCCGCCCCCTTGGAAAAGGCTTTGAATATCCTTGACAAAGCAATCCACGGATATAGATTCATCCTAGGTCGACGGTCGATGGCCGAGGCAGGCATGCACGCTGGTCCAAGGTGATGCATCCAAGGATCCTTGCCTCCAAGTTTTACCTAGTCCAAGATAATCTTCCTTGGTTCTACTACCCATAGAACAGCGGAAAGCATAAAAGACAGTAAGTCAACAGTAATATTTCATACACTCAGGAGTTTTTAACAGTAGGGAAAGTTGCAAAATACCTGAAGAATATGGTAAATCAACATTAACGCTGGTAACACTATTCAAGAAAAATATATTCTATTTTTTAAGTGGAACCATGGATACAAGGCAATATAAGGCAAACTAACGCATCCAAAATAACATTTTTCATCATACAACTATTGCAGTGTCTGCATTTTAAGGATTTTAAAACATAAACAAAATTGGTAGTCCAACTTTGCTTATTTCCTAATTTTCTCTTTTCAATCAGCCTATCTCCTTTTAAAAAGCTCAACCAAAAAGTTTGCTATGATAATGCACCGGACTTTTATTGCAAGGTACGCTTACGCCTTCCAAAGGTTCCACCTTGCAATAAAAGTAACCTTAACAAGTTCTAATGTTCATGCTTCACAAAGAACTTGTAATGCATTCTTCCTGCAAACAAATTTAGTTGAGCTTAAAAAAAGGAGAATTGTTATGGCAGATTATTCAAAATCAAATCAGAAAAAGGAATTCAATTTATTCCGCTATGTTTATGGTGAATGTTTTTTAAATTCACTTGAAGTTACACGTACGTCAATGGTAGTTGAGAACTGGAAGTTTTATAGCTGGAGAAATATTTTAAACTGGCTTCAGAACAACAACTATATTTCTTGCTTAAGCATCGATAACTATGACAGCAAAAACAAGCGTGTTAACTTCATCTTCAATCATAGCGAAGTTATGTATCCTCAATACTTGAGATACTTACAAAGACTTGTTGACAGTAGAACTATAAAGATTTCTGCTTAGTCCTGTCTCTTATTTATCAGGCCGACGATCGTCGGCCTTTTTCGTATGCAAATAGAAAGGAGCATCAAATGTATTTGGAAGAAGTTTATTTATCAGATTCACAAGGCTCTGATTGTTCTCAGAGCGGCCTTGAATATGTCTTGGATGAAAGCTATTCAAGCGATTGTGAAAATTTTTACAGCATCAAAATGATACACGGCACAAAAATATAAGGAGGTGATTACCTATGAGTGCTTTAGTAAATGCAACGGTTAAGTTCCCATCAAGGGAAGTCAACACAAGGTTTGGCAAAAGGATTAACCTTGTGCTGGTCACTGATTCAGGTGAAGAGATCAAACAGTGGGGCGAACCCAACGATCAGGCTTTGACTTCTCTTGCCAAAAACCAAAAGGTTGTCTTACTCAAAGACAACGACAAATACAAAATAGTCAATGGCAATGCGCCAAGCCATCAACCGGCGGCCAATGCGCAAAGTCCAAAGAATGAGCTTGATTCAAATCTTTGTAACAAAGCAAGGAAGTATATCGAGTTCTATGACTTCTGTTTAAAGGAAGTTCAAAAAGAAATAACTGTTCTTCAGGATGAAGATTCAATAAGGACAGTTGCTACAAGTATTTTTATTCAAACAGTGAGAGGTGAATTATGCTGAAATCAACAAAAATCTGCAGAAGCTATCTGCAAGTAGACAATGTCTTTTGTCCTAATTGCGGGTTTGAAGAAGATGCCCCGGATAGTTTTTACAAGGTTAAGAATGAGGATGATTTTTGCATCACTCACACTTGTATAGCTTGCGGGGAAACTTACCGTATTAATTGGGTTGAAGTAATCGAATAGAAAGGAGAAACAAATGAAACAAGATGTAAGATCAACCATTACAGATAAGATTATCAAATCACTTGAACAAGGACAAATCCCCTGGACTTGTCCTTTTGATAAGCAGTTGATTCCTGTTAATTATAAAACAGGAAGGGAATATCAAGGCATCAATTTAATTATGCTTTGGCTTAGTGCTATGTATGAAGGCTACACAGGTAATTACTGGATAGGCTTCAGGCAAGCAAACGAGCTTGGCGGTAAGGTGAGAAAAGGTGAAAGAGGAACGCCGATTGTTGTATGTTGTCCTTTTACAAAAACAGAGACCGACGAACGTACAGGTAAGGACGTTGAAGTGCACGGCAATTATTTCAAAACCGATTATGTTTTTAATGCCTATTCGCAGGTCGATGGTATAGAGTTTGAGTCAAAAGAAGTTACTTATAAACCGCTAAAAGAGTTTGACGAACTTGTTGCAAGGCTTGGCATTCGCATAAGAAACAGCGGCGAAGCTGCTTATTATGACCCGTCCGATGATTTTATTAATATGCCCTTTTACTCTAAGTTTAAGAGTCAAGAGGATTATTATGAGACTCTTGCACATGAGGTTATTCACTCAACCTTACATCCGACAAGGCTTGATAGGAAAGTCAAAGACAGAGCACTTGAAGAATTGATAGCAGAAATAGGAGCATCTTTTTTGTGTGCTGAATTCGGTATCAAAACAAATATTGATAACGCTGCAGCGTATGTGCAAGGTTGGCTTAAGGAATTGCGGAATGATAACAGCTATATCTTTAAAGCATCAAAATACGCAAGTGAAGCAGTGAACTATATCACCAACCTGCAGTCAATAGAAAAGGCTGCTTGACTATTTGTCAAAACCAAATAATTCAGGTAGTTTTATACCAAGAGCTCTTGATATTTTAAAGATTGTTAACAGGCTCGGACTACGTTGACCTCTCTCAATAAAACTCATATAAGTTCTATGTACATTAAGCTTTTCAGCCAATTCTTCTTGGGATAAATCTTTCTCAAGTCTGAGCTTTTTAACTTGCTTTCCAAAATTTTCTAGAATCTTAGTGTTCATAAGAAAATTTTAATGGTATGATACAATGAGTAACACATACTAATTGTCACTTAATTAGGCTATAATTCTTTTATAATAATAAATTATTACTAAGTTTGATAATAAGGAGATAATATGAAAAACAAATTTTTTATAGTGATGTGGCTAATACTTTTCTCGAGTTCTATATGCTACGCTGAGACCTATTCAAGAATAGGGAATGTAACTTACGGTCCAAGCGGAACATACACACAAGTTGGAAACACTACTTTTGGACCTGACGGAACTTATACAAGAGTTGACAATACTACCTTTACGCCTCACGGGAATTATACAAAGGTGGGCAACACGACTTATGGTCCTGACGGTACGTATACCAAAGTCGGCAATACCATCTACGGACCCAACGGTAATTGCTCAAAAGTGGGCAACAGTTATATTTGTAATTAAAAAGGCGGTGAAATATGAAAAGATTTAACTTACTGCTTATAGCTTGTTTATTCATCTTCTCTGCAACAAAGTGCAGTGCAAAAGATGATTACTACTACTACAAAGCAGTTGATACAAAAGTGTCGGCGGTCAATGCAAACGTTAAACGCACAATCACAAACAAAAACTATAAAGTCATTGCCAATGATAATCACGGGGATTTTTATTTTATCCCTGTGCAAATGACCTTTTGGGATGGATTCTATTATGGCAAAGCAAGGATAAGAGGCAATCATTACTTTGCTATATCAACAAAGCAGAGCGGTAATGATTCCTACCTCGTCTTATCTAAAAATTACGCAGCAGCGAAAAGAAAGCAGCTTGTACTTTGGGGGATTAATGACAGCAGTGTAAAACTTAAACGAGCAAAAGAATTGCCTGAACTTAAAGCACAGGCTGAGAACTTTAAAGCACGCACTCAAGAGGCACGCAAACAAACAGCTCAAGAACTTGAAGGAGGCAGTTTATGAAAAAATTAATGTCGAGTTTACTTGCAATGCTTACTTTATTCTTTCAAACAGGCTTAGCTTTTGCCGAGGAATTTCCTTTGTACAGCATTCAAAATGCAAAAGTGAAAGATGTGCAGCGAGAGCTTAAGTCTTATTTTAGATACAAAGATTATTCAATAATAACGTCGGACGACGACAACCATATTTACTATGTCGAGCCCAAGCACGCAGGCAGTTACTTGCCAAAGTATGTAATAGTGCTCAAACAAGATAATAACGATACTTTGTTATACAGTTCTTCAAGTTATACCTCACTTAGAACAACACAGTTGATTGCAAGGCATCTTAAAGGCAAAGGTATGAACCCGATTTATTATAGTGATGCGGATTTAAAACCTGCTTTTGATAAGTTCACAAAAGATTATCAGGAGCTTGCAGATAAGAAAGTTGCTATGTTTGGCAAAGGGGTTAAGATTGAACTCTTGAATACAAATAAGAAAGAGGTCAGACAGAAACTTGCAGATAATACAGATTATTCAAAGTTGGTATCGATTGAGTTTGCACAGCAGCCGTTTAACAGTAACCTTAAAAAGAAATACGAAGGGTATGTTTTTACTGTCAAGAATAATTCTAAGGACGAGCTAAAAATTACAGGGATTGATTTTTACAATAACTTCAATGAACAGCAAGCTTACAAGTCAGTTGAAAGAATTATGACACCCGGAGCAGCAACAATGTATGTTCTTGGAGGAACGCTTGCAATCTTTACTTTCGGTCTTTCATTGGGGCTTATGCCTGTTGGCATAGGAATGGTTAATAACGAGAATGCACCTGTTAAAAGTGAGCTGCAGCAGTTTTTAACTAACTCTAATAACTCTGAAACCATTCAGCCAAATGATGATACAAACATCAAGGTGATAGGTTACAAGCGACCTGCAGCCTCAAGAATGCCTTACATAAAAGTGAAGCTAATTAACATAAAAACAGGCAAGGAGTTTGAAATCGACAACAGACCTGAGGTGCTCAAAGATTACTAAGGAGAAGATATGAAAAAGATTTTATCATTTATACTTGCAATGCTTACTCTGTATTTTAATGCAGGGTTGGCATTCGCTTTAGAGATTCCTGCAGGTACAAGTGTCCCTGTTATGCTTACAAACTCAGTAAACAGCGATTCATTGAACGATGGCGATGTAGTTGCAATAACTGTTACCGATGATGTTTATGTCGGAGATAAAAAGGTTTTTACAAAAGGGACGCAGGGCATTGCCTATGTTGAAAAAGCGACGCACACCGCACACCACGGCGGGGCAGGAATGATAAGAGTCAGAGACGGACAGCTTGTAGATGTGAACCACAAGAAGCACAAGGTACAAATCACAATGGATGCGACAGGCAAGAGCAAAAGACCAAGCTCAATATTCTTGAGCATAATCGGAGTGCTTGTGATATTAATTCCGTTTGGTTGTTGGAGATACGGCGAACCTGCAACCATCTCTCAATCACAAGTGTTTAATGCGGTTATCCCAAGCGGATTTGATTTATAAGGAATAGCATTTATGAAATTCGTTGTTAATATTTTGAGTAAAGTTACTGATTTATTTGATACAAATCCTCAATTATGCTTTGGGTGGATATTTCTAATTTTAGGTATTGGCGGAGTTTTTATGCAAGACCTTGAAGCTCGCACTTTAGGAATATTTTTTGTTATCACCGGAATGACATTTATAATAAGTGCTAACAATAAAAAGTAACACTAGAAGGTTTTTATTACTGCAAAGTCTTTAATAAGCTAGAATTATTACCCTTTTAAATAACAGCGCATGCGTGACAGGCATGCGCTTATTGAGTTTGTAATATCACATGTTATTTATATAAGTGAATTACTAGCAGAAATATTTAAGTGTGCATATTATAAGAATATATAAAGTTAATCAGAGAAAGTTTTATGATAAAATAACAAATAAATAATCGCTGTAAAATTATATAAAAAGGATAAACAAACGTTGACAGAGCAAAAATATTTAAAAGTAACCATTGATAGTATTTTGAGGCAATTTAATAAAGAAATTCCTTTTTTGCAACCTTTGTATGAATGTATTGTTAATTCATTTGAAGCAAAAGCTAAGAATGTCTATATAGATTTTGATTTTGAAGACATTCATGATGAAAAAAATAAATTAATAGATAAAAGGATTACTGGGTTTACCATTATTGATGATGGAGAGGGCTTTAATCAAAAGAATAAAGAGTCTTTTTTAGAATATTTATCAACCAACAAACAAGATTTAGGGTGTAAAGGAGTTGGTAGATTTACTTGGCTTAAAGTTTTTAATGATATAAATATTGAAAGTTATTTTGACAGTAAATTAACTTCTTTTGTTTTTAATAGGAGTTTTTCCGAAGATAGTATTAAAACTATTTCTGCGACTAGTAAACAAAAGCAAACAAAAATTGAATTCAAAAATGTTACACAAGAATATGTATCGATAAATCAGGAGAAGCCTAAAGATTTAAGAGCTAAAGCTAATTTAAATGAACTATACCTCGATATACAAAATCATTTACTCGTAAAACTTCTTATGTTAAAAGAACAGAGTTTGAATTTTAAAATAGAATTAAAATTAGATAATAAAATTAAGAATATCGATAGTAGCAGCCTTGGTTCATTGAGTACCACGTCATTTGCAATTAGTGATACAGAAAATATTGGCGATAAAAAATATGAATTTAACTTATATTATGATTTTGAAGAGGACAAAAAAAGTAATCATAAACTTTTTTATTGTGCAGATGGACGTACAGTATTAAAATTTTCAAAACATCTTGAATTTAAGGATTTACCAGATAAAGCGTCCGCTACAATGTTTTTAACTTCAAAATATTTTGATGAAAGAGTTAATAATGAACGTAATAAATTTATTTTTGACCCATCAGACAACAATGTCAGCAATGACAATCCAATCCCGTTACCCAAAATTAATGACTATTTAAAACAAAAAATTAGAGATATTTTATTAACAAGATACCCGGAGCTAGAGGAGCAAAACAAAAAAACTATAGAAAGATGTATTGAAGACCATCCATATCTTGCCAAATATATTAAAAAGATAGACAAATCTATAATCGAAAATCCTAAAGATGTTATTGATAAAGCAACAAAAAAATATGAAGCAGAAAAGATAAAAGTTCGTAAAGATTTTGGAACAATGCTAGAAAAAGCAGATATTGATTCAAAAATATTCTTCAAAAATATTTCTAGAGTTAACGATATATCAGCAAGAGAACTTGCACAATATTTTATATATAGAGAGCAAATAATTGATGGTTTAAAAAAGCTTCATGAAATCAAAGGTTCTTCCGAGTCAGATTTGCACAATTTGTTTATGCAAATGGGTAAAATTAGTAATAAAGATGAAGAATCTTTTTCCAAATATGATACAAATGTCTGGTTATTAGACGATAAATTTATGTCATATACTAATGCTTTTAGCGATACAAAAATCAAAAAAATAAAAGAGCAGATTTTATCGTTGTCTGAGCATACAGAGGATGATAATAAAGAACCAGATTTAGCAATTTTCTACGAACAAGTTACTGAAGACCTAAAAGATATTGTTGTTGTTGAATTTAAGGCTCTTGATGTCGGAGTGTTACAAAAAGGAACAGCTTTATTTGAAATAGATAGAAATTTGCAAGCTATTCTAAATGATTGTGATGGTATTCGAAGAGTATTTGGGTATATTATCACAAAAATTGATGATGAATTTTGTAGAGCCTTAAAAGGGCAACGGGGTGTTCAGCCTTTGTTTTCCAGAGGAGACACACCTTTCTTTTACTATTACAACAATAATTTGGAAGATAAGAATAATAACAGAGTCGATGGGCACGTATATATAATTTCAACCGAAACAATATATAAAGAAGCAGAATCTCGTAACAAAACTTTCTTAGAAATTATAAAAAATACTTAAAAAATTAAATTTATACTATCCAACTGGCTATAAATATTCAATAAATTAAAAAATATCTTCATATTCTATTTATCTCAATAATCTTTCATGGTAATAGTTAAATGAACTATTTAGGCTAGGACAAGATATTATAATATGAAAAAGTTTAAATTTATTGACCTGTTTGCGGGAATTGGCGGATTCCACCAAGCTATGAGTGATTTAGGAGGCACATGTGTCATGGCTTCAGAAATTAATCAGGCTTGTATTGAAACTTATAAAAAAAATTTTCCAAATACAAAAATGTTTGGAGATATTCGTGAGATAGATCCTAATGACATTGCTCCTTTTGAAGTTCTTTGTGCTGGCTTTCCTTGCCAATCTTTTAGTAAGGCCGGAGAACGAAAAGGTTTTGCAGATGAAGATAAAGGTAAATTGTTTTATTCAATTTTGGAAATTATAGATAAACATCCTGAAATCAAGTTTTTAATTCTTGAAAATGTAAGAAATCTTGCGGATAGACCTGAGTATTGGGATGAAATAAAAAAACAATTAATGAAACGGAATTTCTTCATAACAGAAGATCCGATTATTTTATCTCCATCTAATTTTGGAATCCCACAAATCAGAGAAAGGGTATATATCTTAGGAATAAGAAAAGATATCCGTGATGAAAAAATCTTAACAAATGGTTATATTCATAAATCAGATTTGGATATAGGAAATTATATTAATAAAAATAATTGCAAACTAGGTGATGCATGGTCAATCCTTGAAACAAATGTTCCAGATGATTACATAGTTTCTAAAGAATGTGAATTAATGATAAAAGCGTGGGATGAGTTTCGTATAAAAACTAAAATTAAAATTATAGGCTTCCCGATTTGGATCAATTCTTTCGGTTTAGACATTGACGATGAAAAGAAGTTTAGAAGAGTTGTACATTATTCCTCAATGCCAAGCTGGAAAAAGAAATATGTGGATAACAACAGACAACTTTATTTAAAAAATAGAAAATTTATTGATAAATGGATTAAAAAATACGATATGCTTAGTCGGACAAAACTTTATCAAAAATTCGAATGGAACTGCGGAACAGACTGTGATGATATACGTCAAACCATTATACAAGTTAGGCAATCAGGGATCAGAGTTAAAAGGCCTAATTATTATCCATCTCTAGTTGCAATGGTAAATACACCTATAATATGGGATCAAAATAAAAATCACTTTAGAAAAATAACACCAAGAGAAGCTGCTAATTTGCAAAGCTTCAATAGGGATTATATATTCACAGGAACACATAAACAAATGTACCAACAATTAGGGAATTCAGTAAATGTAAGAATTTTAAAAATCCTTGCAGAAAAATTATTTAATTTTGAAAAAAGAAAAGTCACCAAGGGGAAAGTTGTGGAATTTGGAAGATATGAACAAGAGTGTTTTGCTTAATTTAAAAGATTTTTTTAAATCTCAAGATATTATTAATATAGTAGATGATAATACTTACGATATTAACATTCAACCAAAAGCAAGCATTCTTAATGTGTTTTCACGCTTAAATTATAAAGCTTGGTATGCTATTGCAGAATTTGTTGATAATTCAACTCAATCCTACATTTCTAATGAGCAAATTTTAAAAAGCAATCCTAATTTTGAAAAATTGAAAATTAAAATTAATTATGATATAGAAACAAATACTCTTGTTATTAGTGATAATGCGTATGGAATGGAAATCGATAGGTTTAAAGACGCAATATTACTGGACGCTAAAAATGAAAATCAAACCGGCCGCAATGAGTTTGGGATGGGATTAAAAACAGCCGCCTCTTGGTTTGGAGAGATTTGGAATGTTTCAAGTACACAATATGGTTCGGAAAATAAATATGAAGCAACTGTTGATATTCCATATCTAAAAGAAAGTGATGATAATACTATTACAATCAGTAGAACAATAGTTAATCCCCAAAGCCACGGAACAACCATAACAATCAAAAATGTTACAAAAAAAATAACAGCGGCAAGGACTAGAGGTAAAATAATTGAACTTCTCTCAAGTATGTATAGGCGTGATATTAATAATCGAAATATAGAAATCCAGTTTGATGACAATATCATTCAATTTGAATCATTCCCTATTTTAAAATTTAGAGAAAAAGAATGGAAAAAACCTGTAGATTTTGTTGTAAACTTTGAAAATAAACAATATCGTGTTGATGGGTTTGTTGCGATAATGGACCCCGGTAGTTTTATCAAGGCAGGTTTTGCTCTATTTAGACAGGATAGAGTAGTAATAGGTGGTCCTGATCAAAACTATAAACCATCACAAATATTTGGACAAGCTCAAGATACAAGATCGCATAAATTATTTGGTGAATTGAATATGAATGATTTCCCGGTTAATCAGGCGAAAGATGGATTTGTTTGGGATGATGGATTAGAAGATGCGTTTGTTGAAGAATTAAGAAAAAACATCCAAGAATATATAGAAATAGCTGCTATTACGGTTAAGGATAGGATACAAGAAGACAATCTATCAAAAGCTACGTCTCAAAAAATTCAAGATGAAGTAACAAAATCTGTTGGTAAATTATCAGACAATGGTGAATTAATTGAACAAGATGATGCTGAGGATATAGAAGATTATGGTGAAGATTCAAATGAAGATATGACTGATCTTGAACAATACAAAGACAATGTTCAAAAGCCTCAAAACTCTGAACCCACTAAAGTTATTGAACACAACAGGACTTATGATATAAAAATAAATAATTATTGTAATAAGCATTTTGTAATAAATTGGGCCATAGGTTCAAGAGATTATTGGTTTGATATAGAGGAAAATGAGGATACCATAAATATTTTAATTAATATAAACCATCCTTTTTTTAAGCCATACTCAAATGAAAATGATTTTCAGATTGTATTAGAAAAATTTGTTATTGCTTTCATTATGGCTGAGCAACAAGCAAAAATATCTTCTAATGAAGATGGATATGTTTTACCAGCCACAATTAGACATAAAATGAATAAATTTTTGGCTCAAATGGAGGAAGATTAATGGAACAATATGTAATGGAAAATAGAATTTTAACCAATGAAAATTCTATAAACATCGGTAAGTTTGCAAATATAATAAATAAACAACATATTATAAGTTATGGGGAAGAAGGAGCAGCCAATACATTAGAAAGTGTAAGTCAAATTTTTAAATCAACTCAAATACAGTTATTTGATCAATCTAAAAATAATAATGTATTATTGGTAGGTAAAGTTCAATCTGGTAAAACATCAAATCTTGAAATGTTCACCGCTCTTGCTTTTGATAATGGCTATAATATGGTTATAATTTATGGTGGATATGATAAATCTTTACTAAAGCAAACAAAAGATAGATTTGCAGATATATATGGAATAACTACAGAGCCAACATGGGAAAATGATGATGCAGTGATATTTTCAACAGATGATAGAGCATCATTAGCGAACCTAGATGGTGAGATTGTTTCCGGTTTTATTTCAAGAAAAAAACCTATTATTCTTGTGTCTATGAAAAGACCCGATGCAATGAGAAAAATTAATAAATTACTAAAAAAATTAAACAAAGACATACATGCTTTTGTAATAGATGATGAAGGTGATCAAGCTAGTTTGAACACATCTCGTGACAAACAAAATGATGCATCTGCTACCTATAAAGAAATTTGCGAAATAAAAAATATATTAAATGATCCTTTATATTTATCTGTAACAGCAACACCACAAGCAAATATTTTTTTAAATGAATACAGTAAATTAATACCTGATTCAATAAGATTAATAAGTCCTGCGAATGGTTATTGTGGGGCAGAAGTTTTTCATTTAGAGGAAGATAAAACAGAAATAATAAATCCTGATCATACTAAACTTGATGAAGGGCAATTACCTGAGTCAATTAAAGATGCTATTAATTATTATATATTAGCAAGTGCAATTAAAAGAAAAATTAATCATAAGTACAATGAATATAGTGATATGATTATTCATTCATATAGAAATACTGATCCTCATATGAATATATATACTTGCGTAAAAGGATATATTGATTCATTTAAAGATTTGATCCTTCATAATGAACCAGATTTAGTACTTAGATATAAAGAACTTGAAAAATGTTATCAACAATATTTTGATAATCAAATTTGCGATAAATATCCAATAACTGATCTATTCAGTGATATTAATGATATAGTAACCAAAATTTATATTATTCTGAAAAATGCTAAAGGACATGATACTCAAGTAAATGAAAAATTAAGGTATAACAAAATATACATTGGTGGTGATTTATTACAAAGAGGGATTACTTTTAAACATCTTATTACAACTTATTTCACAAGATGGCCAAATGATGGCGGAAATATGGACACCAATTTGCAAAGGGCAAGATGGTTCGGATATCGTTCTCCATATATAAAAATATGTAAGAATTTTATGACAGAAGATATCTGTGAGGAATTTACAAATCTAGCCGAAATAGAATTAGACCTGTGGGAGCAATTTAATTTTGTGCAAAATGGTGAATTTGCAATAGATGATATTCTAATAAAGTCAAATAACACTAAGCAAAAACCAACTCGTTCTAATGTAGTTAAATATGAAAAAATCTCCTTTACTAATTTATGGTTGAAGCAAAGAAATTGTATTTTTGATAAAAAACAAATAGCAAATAATAATTCGTTGATTGAAAACTTAATGAATAATATAAATTTAAAACCAACTTCAAAGGGTAGAAGAGATAACGGGACATCTGCATATTATGGCCTAATAAGCAAAGATATAATTGTTGATTTAATTAAAAGCACTGACGCGGTTTTTGATATTAATCCTTTTGACAAAAATTCTTTGATTAAACACTTAGATGAAATTACAGAAATCCCTTTAATTATTATGGCAAAAGATAAAGATAAGCCTAGGGAACGTGCTTTATATCCTAATAGTATGAGAATTAAAGTATTACACCAAGGTGCGGATAGCAAAGATAAGGATAAAGTAATATATGAGGGAGATAGTTCGGTCATTATTGATAGAAATCGAATTAATATACAAGTGCATAAAATCATGCCAGTAGAAAAAAATGCTGGACCTGCTAAGCCTCTTCCAGAATTAATTCAGTATATGTTTGCCTTTTATCTACCTAAACAAGGGATTTATTTCAAAAAGGGTTAATATGATTAAGACAATAAGAAATGCTGTTAATAATTCGAATATAGAAAGTGAAGAACTTTTTTTAATCACTAAAATAAATGATTTTACTGGTTTTTTTATTCATCGAGGTAAATTAATTTATTTGGTAAAAAACATCGAACATTTAAGCACGAATAATATTGAAACTGAATTTTTAATATTTAATTCTAATATTTACGTGCAGTCAGTTAAGAATCATTCTACGTTTCAAAGTGGTTACTATAATATAATAAAATACAAGGGTTCAATTAATGACGACAACATAGATAGTTTCGTTAATTTATGTATGGCCCATTCATCAAGTAATATTAGAATCAATCTTGATAAATTCTTTTATTCTTTAATTACATTGTTCCAATTGCCAAAAGAACAACAGTATAAAAATCTGATAGGTTTATTTGGGGAACTAAAATTTATTGAACACATATATTCCAAATATAATAAAAAAATTGCCACATTTTGGCATACAAGTGGGAGTTTAGATAAATATGATATTGTTTGTCCAAATAATAATTTTGAGATAAAAACAATCAAATCAGAAGAAAAAATAGTTAAAATAAAACATTCACAATTATATAATTGCGACATTAATAAAAATTATTTAGTATTAATTCAAATAGAAGAGAATAATGCTGGAGAGACATTAAATGAATTTATAAATAAAATTCGGAAAATTTCTGTTTTTTCAGAATCCTATAATTTCCAATTAAATATTGAAAAAGAAAGAAAAAGAGTTTCTCCTATAGATGCAAACAGTTTAAAGTTCAAATTAGTTAACGTGCAAATTTACCCCATTTCTAATCTAGATTCAATTAAAGGGATTCCTGATAATATTACAAATATTGAGTATAATTATAATCTTGGAAACATTAAATCTTGTACCATTACATCAAGTATTTTTGAATGAAATAAAAATTAGCTAACATTATTCTGTCTAAATTATTTATAAATAATTTTAATCTAGCATTATTTACATCAACTTTATCCTCGATAACATTGGAACATGCTCTAAACCTTGTTCTAGGATATCACATGTTATTTTAATATATGAATTTTATAAAAGCTCAAAACTATTTTACCCAATCATTAAGAATATTTGCTAACTCACTTGCTTTATTCTTATCCAAATGAATTGCTTGAGAGGCTTTTCCAACTTCTTTTCTAACATCACTACCAAAAGTTCTTATTATAAAAAGATTACCCTCTTCTGAAATAGAATATTCTAAGTCAGTTTCTGTAATTTTACCTCTTAATTTGGTCCCTTCAGTTGATTTTGAGATGTTTCTTACTTTCGCCATAATAACAGTCCAATCCTTATTTTAATACATTTTAGAATTTTAACTTTTTTTACTTAAAATATATGAGTTATTAATAAACCACCTGTACAGTAAAGTGTAACATATAATAACCATAAAATTAAGCAATATACAATTTAGTGAACAATAAGTTGTATATTTATTTCAATATGTAAACAAACTTTAAAAAATCGCAGCATGATTGACTTTTTTTATACAAGACTTTAACATGGATTATGTTTAAAGATAGGGACAAAAAACATTGAAAACTAAAAATTTGATATCATTAATCAGAGGCGACTATATTAATCTATCACTGCAAGTTTTATCTGCTGTGGTAACATTCTTAGTTGCGGCATTAGCATTACTTTACAACTCAAATACTATTTATAAACAACAACTTATAGGACTTTCAATAACACTATTAATTGTTTCATTTTTACTGCAAATAGGAATAATATTTTTTAAAGTTAAATCTGATAGTCATATGGTTACATATGCTGAAAAATTAAAAATTGAAGATGAATTAAAATCTTTTAAAGAAAGATTGACTAAAATTGCCAGTGAATCTAGACAGCTAAATTGTTTAAGTTATGTGGTTCATTTTAGTACTTATTTGTTAAATATGTTTTATCACAGTAATGAGCGAGGTGAAGAAAATGAAGAAAGTTTTAAAGCTTTTTTAACTGCAATTATATATCAAGTTTTCTTTACTTCTATACAGTCTATTTTTGAAAAAGATTGTGACGAATATTTTTCAGTTGCGGTATATTTATATGATGGAGAACATAATTTACTTTGGGACTTTGGAATTGGGGGAAAAGATAAACAAATTCATCATAAATATAAACCAGGTCGAATTTGGCACTTAAATGACAATGGACATGTGTGCCATTGTCTAAGAACGCAACAAGAGTTAATACATGACAATATAGAAGAACAAATTAAAGCTGTCCAACTTGGGCCAAGATTCCCAAAAACAGATGACGCTAGACATTATAAATCAGCAATTACATTACCAATATTTATTGATGGAAATGCAATCAGAGGTGTTTTTTGTATAACCAGTAACAAAATAAATTGTTTTAGGCGTGAAGCAACAACTAAAACAGATGAACTTAAAAAAGAGTATAATGAACTGGATTATATATTGGATACAAAAATAAATTTGATAAGAATATTGAATGAAGTTATATCTTTGGCTTTTAACTTATTTTATGGTACTAACACTCCTAGCGTACCAGAATCGGTTTTGAATGAACCCTCTAACAAAGAATATTTAGAACAAATCAAAAGCTAACTTAGTCCTATGAATAAGTTTTTGCCTGTCCTAAGTGGTTTATTATTGCACTAACAGCCAATTCCATATTTTTATCTTTACCATATTGTAAATAGTCTCTAGGAATAACTCTTACATAATTGCAAGCAACTTCCTTGCGAGTTTCAGTTTTTTGTTCTCTATTCATTTTCATAATTTCACTTATTCTCCTATCTATATAAAAGAATGTTTTTATTAAATATTGCTTAATTCTTCTTCTTGTGTACCCATTTTACAACATAAATTAACATATACAACTGCTCCTATGTATATATTAACTCATTAATACTCGCATAACTTCCTTCATCAAGTTGAAAAAAATCCCCCTTAAATCAACCATGTTTCTAGTATACAAGGTCATGATGTTTTTGTGAAGATCAGCAATATATTGTTACAAAAAAAGTAATAATATAGCTTTAATAATAAATATTATTTTTTCCACTTTCTCAACGGATTTTCTATAAACTTCAACCAGAAATTTTATGAACAAGTTGTTAATAGAGTTGATGTACTTCATAATACTTGAACTTAATCTTCTAACAATACATGATGCCCATTGATTGTTACCCAATTCCCATCGCCGGAGGATGAACCACCACTAGCTTTTGAATTGCCACCGGACTTTGAACCACCACTATTAGAACTTTCTTTCGTTTTTGCATCCGCTTGAGCTTGTGTAGGTATCCCTTGTTCTTTCATTTGTTTCATTATGGCTTTTTCATTTTGTTCAAATTCTTCAGGTGACATTTTTCCTATTTCTTCACGAGTGAAAAGTCTATTCCCATTTTTATCAACATTAACTTCAACACCTGTTTTTAGTGTCGTATTTTGAGAATTATCAGAAGATGATTTAAAATCAGTTTTATTTAGATAATTTTTTAAATTATTTACTCTATTATTCCAACCATTATAAAATTCTTTTTGATTAGGATCTTTGGCAACTATCTTGTCATAGCTTTGCTTTCTAATTTCTAAAAATTTATTTAAGTCTCCATTACTTTTTTTATAATAGTTTTGGGCTGTAGCCGGTCCATGTAAAACAGCAGTATCAAATACTGCAACAGCCATTTTAGGATTTGTTTCTGAAATTTTATCAGCTCCAGAGCCTTTCCAGTATTCATCGTAATAAACTTTTGTGGCTTCATCTCTAGTAATATATTTTACATTTTTTGCAGGCAAGTTATGCTTTCTACAGTAATAATTGTATGTGGCTTGAGTCACTCCCATATTCGTTGGTCCACCTTTATCATTTTTATTATTTGAGAAGCCACCTTCTGAGGGATACAAAAAATTAAGTGCTTTTTTAAAAGTTTCTTTTGACATTTTTCTCCTTCCTGTCTAATATTCAATAAATATTTTTTGTGATATATTTGCTTTTATGAAAATGATTCGTAATTTATTATTAATATGTTTGTTGGTCTTTAACTTTTCTATTATTGCCTTTGGAGCTTCAAAGCCGAATAATCTTGAACCACGAGCTGATGACCCCTATTATCCGACACAAGCAGATATGTTAAATTATTCAAGTAATCGTTTGGCAAAGTTAGATAAGCTTTACAATGATGTTTGCAATAAAATTATTAAAAATTTCAAAGCAGATAAAAATTTTGTCGATGCATTTCAAAAAGATAGGGCTGAGTTTTTGAAATACCGAGCTATTCAAAGAGATGCTATCTTACCTGCTTTTGACAGTGACCCTACAGCTTACGGAACTAATTATGAACTCCATTCCGAAAGCTATTTGTTAGATTTAACAAATGCAAAAATAAAGTCATTAAAGACGGTTGTTAGTGATTATTGTCTTTATAATGACTTTTCACAGCCGGAAGCAGCGTGCTCGCCGGAAAGAATTGAATCATTATTCAAAATTTAATGTGCAGCTTATATAAGTATAAAGACATTTTGCACACTTTTAAAGTCCGTAAAAGTACGTAATTTAGATATTTATAACTTCTTACTTTTAGGCTTTTTCTTTTTTTGCTCTAATTCTTCTTGCTCTTTTACTACCTTAACAAGATGTTTGATAAATTTTTCATACATAATTTTTTGCTCTTCAATTGGAAGATCATTTTCAACATATTTAACTATGAATTTTGGCTCTGGTTTTCTTGGCATAATTTTATCCTTTCTTATCTTACAACTGTGAATTTGATTCAGGACTAATTTTTATACAAAATTCTTGTCCATTTCTTGTCCACTACACTAAATTTTTGATCAAATTTTCATAAATTTGCTCAATTTTTGTCCACTTCTCAAAACCCTTGACACGAGCAAACTTCAGCAAGCTCTATGGGCTGAAACCCGCGTCCCTAGGGCGCCCTCATAACCCGAAGGTCGTTGGTTCAAATCCAGCTCCCGCAACCATTTTCATGGAAGGTGCAAACGCACTTTCATTTTTTTTAAAAACATTTTGTTACTTTTAAATGTATAAGAGAAAAAGAAGCAAAATAGTGTTTTAATTGTAATAATAAAGGCTGGCTATCGCTCTTTGTTCTTCTTCGTAAAGTCTTAATTCTTCACGTCTTTCCGGGGTTAAGCCATCGTTTTCTATTGCTTTTAGTTTTGCTCTTAAAGAATCGCTGTTGTCTTCTATATCAACAGCCAAGCCTTGTTTTTCGACTTCTGTTGACAAAATTTTGTAATTTATTTTTTCTTCTAATCCGTAACAAGTTTCGTTACTTTCTATTTCTATACCTAACTCTTTTGCTTTTGGCTTTAACTCTGACTCCAGTTTGATTTTTTGGTATAAAGAGAAGGCGCTGTCGTTTTCAGTTACTTCTATACCAAGTTCTTTCGCTTTAGGTTTTAGATTTGTTTCGAGATCTATTCTGTTAAATAAATCATAATAGGTGTCATTATTTTTTATTTCTACTCCTAAAACTTTTGCTTCAGGTTTTAATTCTCTTTCGAGTTTAATTTTATTTAAAAGAGTATTATAGTTATCGTCTTTTTTAACTTTTTGACCTAAAGATAATACTTCATTTTTTAATTTTTGAAGTTTTAAACAATCTGCGAGTTTGGATATACTTTTATCGTTTGCATGGTAAGAAAAAGTTGGAACGTTTAATTTTTTTGCTTCTGCTTTTAATTCTAAAAGTCTTAACCGATAGGGGTTATTTTTATGGAAAACTTTTGTTAAAAAAGTACCTATACTACCTTTAAAACTTACATTCTGAACTTGTTTTGAGTTCTTAAATGAATCAGTTTGGTTGTTTAAAATTGCATTGTAGTTGTTTTGGCTTTTTACACTGTTTTTGCTATATACTGATCTTGTTGAATTAGTTTCAGTTATGTTTATCATTAGGTTCTCCTTTATTTTTTTATAAAAATTTTTACATTATCCTAAAACATTAAAAAGATTTTTTTTGCTAAATTTATCATATATTATAAATTTAATTTAGCAATTTTTTCATGATAAAATTTATTCAATTGCTTTAATTTTATATAATTGGTCCAAAGCTAAAGTTAGTTTTTGTCAGTATGAAAACAAAATTAAAAAGGACAAAATTTTATGTTTATACTAATTTGGTTTAAATGAACTTTTTTATTAATTTATTAAGTAATTTACAGGAAGATAAAAAATGACTTTATACAAACCGAACAGTTCTGCCGCAACCATTACCAAATCGTAAAGCTATAAAAGAGTTTCAAGGCAAATCTTGAGACTCTTTTTTTATGACTAAAAAGTGCCATTGTCACCAAAAGGATTTTATATAGAGTTATACAATCGATTTAGCAATTTATTGTATTTACTATTATAAAGTCCATCATTAGTAGACTGTTTATAAAGTTCCCAATAAATATTGTATAAATCTGGATTATAATTTAAATCAAAGATATGCCTTTGAATATATTTGATGTTCACATCTTTAGCTAATAATAAGATTGCATAAGTATGTCTTAAATCATGAAGATATTAATTTCTTAATAAACTTATTTAAATATTGCAAATTGCTAAAAAATCAGCATAATATTAATATGGATCAATTTAATTTAGGTAATTTTATAAACAGATTTATTAACAAATCATTTCATAATGTTAATGGATTTTCAGCGCGTGCGAATCCGCAAGGTTCACCATTGCCTCCTTCATCAAGCGGTTTTATTCAAAATTCTATTAGACATCCGGGTGCTAATTTTTTAACTGTAAATAATTTTAATTTTTTATCAAATTTAAGGATGAATAATCTTTCAAAATTTGAAAATTCAATTTACTTAAAAGATTTAATGAATTTGCCCAAAGATATGCAAGAAGTTTTATTAGCAGTCCAAAATAAAACTGTTCAGGGAGAAGAATTAGCAAAAATCTTAAATAAAAATATTAATATTAATTTAATTGCCGAATTGATTCAACAAAATGGAAAGGAAGCAATAAATAAGCTTATTTTAGTTATGTCAAATGCTTCAAAGCAAGGCATGAATGATTTATCACAGTTTAAAGAAACAATAAAGCTTATTAATGCAAGTGTTGCTGTTGCTTCTCAAGAAAACCCAAGTCAAATATTAAAAAGCTTTATGTTGCTTTACCTTCCTTGGCTTCCTTTACAAGAAGGTGTTGATTTTGAACTTGAAATAGAAAGCTCCGAAAGTGAAGAAAATGGTACCGAAACTATAGTAACAATATTAATTTCTACAATAAATTTTGGAAATGTAAAAGCAATGCTTCTCTTAAAAGGAATTAATTCTATTGATATTTTTATAAATTGTTCTGATGATTTTCCGAAAGAAGAATTATTGAAAAGAATAAATATCGAAGCAAAAAACCATTCAATACAGTCAAGTACTTCTTTTGAACAAAAAGAAAATAAAAATGATTCAAATTCTTTGCATCAGGCAAAAGTTAGCATGTCTAAACTAACAGAAGTTAATCCTTATTTGTTATTAATGACTAATGCTGTTATTAAACATACTGTAGATATAGATAATACCGCCAAATAAATTTAGTACCAGTTACACATATCTCCATCACAAAGTATAGAATTTAATTCAGCCATGAATCCTTTTCTTGTCATTTCGTATGTAACGGGTGTGATTGAAACTTTATTATTTCTAACTGCTGCTATGTCTGTTTGTGCATCTTCAGGTTCGTTAATAAGTTCTCCTGCAAGCCAGTAATATACTTTTCCTCTTGGGTCTACTCTTTTTTCATATGTATCTGTAAACATTTTTCTTCCAAGCTCTGTTATAGCGACTCCTACAATGTCTTCAGGGTCTAGAGCAGGTACATTTACATTTAAAATGGTTTTTTTAGGGAATTGAAACTCCTTAAGTTTTGGCAATAAACCTTTTATAAATTGTGCAGCAAATTTAAAATCATCTAATTCATATCTTAAACTTGCTAAAGATACTGCTATACTGGGACAGTCAAGCATTGCTCCTTCCATTGCACAACTTACCGTTCCGGAATATAAAATATCTGCTCCTAAATTTGGGCCATGATTAATTCCGGTTATAACTATATCAGGTCTTTCGTGAGGTTCTAAGATTGCATTAATTCCTATTTTTACACAATCTCCGGGAGTTCCTGTTGTTACCCAACATCTTTTAATCCCATTTTTAGGTTCAAGTTCTTCGACTCTTAACGGGGTATGCAGAGTTAGAGAGTGCCCTGCGGCGCTTCGTTCTCTATCTGGCGCAACAACATATACATCATGTTCTGTTGCCAAAGTCTCTGATAAGACTTTTATTCCGTTTGCCATTATTCCATCGTCATTTGACATTAATATTTTCATATAACTCCTTTGGGTATTGTCAGAATCTTTTTACAAGTTTTAGTAAATACTATTCTAGCCTAATTCTAACCGAATAAGAAGTATTATTAAGAAATATTACTAAATTATAGCTCTAGTATATAAAAAATAGCAATTATTTATATACTAATGTTTTTATATAAATATAGAGAATCAAAAACAAAAAACAAAAAATATATCTTACACGAGGACATTACTACTAACTTTCACTTCACACTTCACATTACACTTCACACTAACGAGGAATGAAAAAAGATTTACATTCCGGAGGCCCACTCAAAAAAGGCCTCTTTTTTTTGTGTATTTAAATTATTTTTTTTGTTTTTCATCAATAATTTTTGCTAAAATATTTTTTGCGGTATCTAATTGAATATCTTTTTTAAAATTCAATTCTTTTTGACTGAGTTTAATTTCAAAATCGGGAGAAATCCCTTTTTTATTTATATCATAACCTGATGGAGTAAGATATTTTGCTATTGTTAAATTTAATCCGGTTTCATTTGGCAGAGGAATAATTTTTTGAACCATTCCTTTACCGAAGGTTTTTGTTCCCACTAATTTTGCTTTTTGATAATCTTTAAGTGCTCCTGATAGTATTTCACTGGCACTGGCTGAACTCCCGTCAACCAATATAAGTAATGGTTTATTGATTATATAATCATTGTTTTGAGCATATATGTTTCTTTTATATCCATTTCTTCCTACAATACTGACTATTTTTCCCTTATCTATAAACATATTTGCTATAAATACAGCATTTGGAAGTAATCCTCCGGTATTCCCTCTTAAATCAATTATCAATCCTTCAGTTTTATTTGTTTTTTTAAGAGCTGTTAAAAATTCATTTGATGTTGTATTTCCGATGAAACTTAAAATTTGTATATATCCTATATTTTTGTCAACAGAACTTTTAACTGTTTTTATTTTTATTTCTTTTCGTATAATTTTTTTAGTAATACTTTTTTTATTTCTTATTAAAGTAATTTCTACAATGGTATTTTCGGGACCTCTTACTATATCTGCGACTTCTGAAGTTTTCATTCCTGAAATATTTTTCCCGTTTACTTTCAATATAATGTCACCTTCCTTGAGTCCGGCTACAAAGGCAGGTGTATCTTCTATGACACTTACAACATAGGTTTTTCCTCCTATAGTAGAGATATTTACACCTATGCCACTAATTTTAGAATTAATAGATATATTTTGGTCGGAATAACTTTTTTTATCCAAATATCTTGAATAAGGATCATCAAGGCTTTCTAACATTGTATTTATTGCTACATTTGCATCTTCATCAGTTTCAATTTTTCCTGCATAATGTTTTTTCCATCTATTCCAATTCTGGTTATTTAACTTTTCATCATAAAAATTATTCTTTATAATGTTCCAAGTATTGTCAAATAGCTTTTGGGATTTGACTTTTTCTTTATTTATCAGATTACCCGTATCAACAACTGATGAAATAGAAATAAAATCTCCCATCAAAATTTTGTTGAAACCAAAAAGTATTATTATTAATAAAATAAATAAAAGAACTTGTTTTTTCATTTTAATTTGTAACTCTTCTTTCACTATTATTTAATAACAATTTACACTTTTTTTCAATAGCCTTATGGTCAAAAAATAGTATCAGGTTTTAAAATATTTTATAGATTTTCAAATCCAGGGGACGTTTCAGGTAAGTTTTGATATCCTTCGTTTGAATATACTGTTTTTTTAATATATTTGCTTGTATGGTTGCCTCTTTCAAATATTTTTTTTAAAGTATTTTCTCTTTGTACAAGCGAATCCATATTTAATTCATATTCAGGATATAATTCAAGCAATTCACTCCAAACTGCAGCTTCCATTGTCCATGCATAAGTTTCTTCTGTAAGAGAATTATATTCATCTTGATGCAGAGCTTCATGCGATATTAAAGCTGCAAGAGCTATTGCAGGTGAGGAGCTATGCTTATCACTTACATATATGTATAAATTTTTACCTCTTTTCCAGCCTAATGCATCATAATTAGCATATTTTGTGTTGATTAAACCCAAATTCTTAAACTCAACTTTGATAGGTTTCTTTGTTAAATTATTACCTAAAATGGCATCTCTTGAAAATTGACCATTAGTTCCTTTAAGCATATCAAGTGCTACCATAAATACTTCGTCTTTTGCTGAACAATTATAAATATTTTTAATTTCACTAATATATGTAGTTGTATATTTGGATGGATATAAAGGATTTACCGGGGAATCTGATGGGGGAGTATTTTTTTGATTTTTTTTATTGTTTAAAGCATTATTTTTAGGAACAGGAGGCTTATCTAAAATTATCGCACTGGCAAAATTAGCGTTCAAAATAAAAAACATTGATAATAAAATATTACAAACATAACTTTTTTTCATAGAGTAAACCCTCAAATCTTCCGCCAATTCTGTTTTATTAATTAACTTTTCATAAAAAAGCCATGACTACAGTATAGCATCGTTTTATTTTAAGGACAAATTCATAAAAGTCTAATAATTATTTAATGTTTATTTCCTTAAAATTTTTGCATTTTTTAGATAAACAAATTCCGGTAAAAAGTCTTCTTCACAATTTAAAACTATAAGAACCCTCAAGCACATTTTTAGTGACTCCGGAACATTTAATTCATTAAAACACATCATTGCAACTTCCTTCCAATCAAGGTTCTCTCGAGCATATTTTGCCGGAAAACTTGCATTTAAGTCTTCTGTTAAAGTAAAAATTACATGAGATATAAATTCTTTTTTTATATTATTCTTTGCAATGAGTTCATTTAGAAGTTCTATTGTAGCTTCTTTAATTGCTTGTGAAGAATTTTGTTCTACAGTTATTGCACCTCTTATACCTTTAGAAATCATTTAAATCCATCTCCTATACAAAGTTTTGCTCCGTTTGCCCAATTCTTTGCCATTATTTCACTTTTTCCTTCGGGTTTTATTTTCGTTATTAATAAAAGACCTTTAACAGTTGCAACTTCTAATCCTTCTTTAGTAATTCTGGTAATTTCTCCTACTTTACCCACAAAACCTTCAGGAATTTCTTCATCTAATACTCTTGTTTCAATTATTTTTATTAACTTACCTCTAAAAAAACAGTGAGCAGAAGGGGCTTTATATAATCCTCTGACCAAATTATGAATTTCTCTTGCTGTTTTTGTCCAATCAATTTGAGCATCTTCTTTTTTTATTTTGTGAGCATATGAAATATTTTCACAAGACTGTTCGATAGGTCTTAAAACACCGTTTTGGATATTTAGTAAAGTTATTTCGATAAGTTTAGGAGCTTTTTGAGCTATCAGTTCAAAAAGCTCTTCATAATTCATGTTTTCTGTAATTTCAATTTCATCTGTAAGACATATTGCTCCGCAATCTAATCCTTCTTCTGTAACCATTGTACAAATTCCGGTTTTTTTATCACCGTTTATTAAAGCCATTTGAATAGGATTTGCTCCTCTATATAGAGGTAATAAAGACGCATGGAGGTTTATAGTTGCGTATTTCGGGATTGTTAAAACTTCTTTTGATAAAATTTGTCCGAAAGCAAAAGTAATGAAAAAATCAGGATTTAATTTTTTTAATTCTTCTTGTACATATGAATCTTTTTTAATAGAAGAAGGTTGAAAAACAGGAATTTTATTTTCTAAAGCATATTGTTTAACAGGACAAGGAATCACTTTATATCCTCTGCCTGTTGGTTTATCAGGTTGAGTTACAATTGCCATAACTTCTATATTTTCTGATTTTGTAAGATAATCTAATGATTTTAAAGCTATTTTTGGAGTTGCAAAAAATACAACTTTTATCATTTTTTCCCCTTAGATAATTCTTTTTTAATTTCTTCCTCAATATCTTTTTCTTCAAGTAATTTTTCCACTTCAAGATGAGGCAAATTATGTTTCTCTAATTCTTTTTCCACTTCAAATCGATTTGTTGCATGATCCACAAATAAAATACCATCTAAATGGTCATTTTCGTGCTGAATTGCTTTTACAAGAAGGCTAGCGTCTTTCGCTTCAATTACAAAAGGCTTACCGTTACTGTCAAGAGCTTTAACCATTATATTTTTATATCTTCTTACATCTGTATATACATCAGGAAAGCTTAAGCAACCTTCATTACTAATAAATCCACCTGATTTTTTTATTATTTTAGGGTTTATAAAAACAATAGGATTTAAAGCTTCATCACCTGATGATGTATCTATAACAAAAATCCTGTAATTTTCTCCTATTTGAGGAGCAGCAAGACCTACTCCGTTTTTTGCATATAAAGTGTCAAGCAAATCTTTGACCAACTCTTTTATTTTTTTTGAAACTTTATGGACTTCCTTTGACGGCTCACGAAGTGATGGTGTACCGTATTTTACAATTTTTTTTACAGCCATTTCTCTTACATTCCTTATTTATTATTTATTATAACACATAAAAATATAGATTTTTGATTACAAATTTGTAATTATTTGCGTAAAAAAAAAATATGATATAAAATAAAAAAATGGACAATAAAGAAATTGCTATAAAAATTCAAGAGACAATTTTGGCAATAGCCAAAGAACCTAAAAATATTGAACATTATCATGAACTTGCAAATTTATATGGTATGGATTCAAAATTTGATAGTATGATTTCTACTTATGAAAGTTTGTTAGAAATAAATCCGAAGGATATTTCTGCACTTATTAATATTGGTAGTTTATGGTTTTATAATAAAGATTATAGAAAGGCTTTTTCTTATTATAAAAGAGCTGAAGAATTAGATCCTTTAAATTATGCAATATTTTATAATATAGGAAATGTGTATGCTGAATTAAAAAATTACCCAAAAGCTTTATCTTCATATAATCGTGCACTTGATTTGCAGTCTCCTACTCAGGATATTTACAATTCAATGGCACAATTATTTACAGAAATGGAAAATTTTGTAGAAGCAGAAATGTACTATAAACGAGTACTTACAATGGATTCTGAAGATTTATTGGCAAATATCGGACTTGGAAATATTTATTTGCAGTTTGGTGAATATGAGAAAGCGATTTTAAGGTATAAAAAGATTTCAGAGCTTTATCCTGATAACAAAGAAGTTAACGTTTATCTTGGAAAGGCTCTTACCGCTATGAATAAAAAAGATGAAGCTTTTGATTATTATGAAAAAGCTTTGGAAGCTTCAGGAAGTAATTATAATGTATATATTTCTTACGCTATTTCGCAAACTGAATTTAAAAACTTTGAAAAAGCAATTTCCCTATATGAAAAAGCTATAGATGAAAATCCGAAAGCAGAAGAAGCTTATATGCTTTTGGGTAATTTATATTTTGATCTTCGCCAATATACAGAAGCAAAAGAACAATATGCCAATATATTAAAATTTAATTATAGAAATGATAAAGCACACCTTTTAACAGGTAATGTTTATTATATGTTAGGCAATATAGAAGAAGCTTTAGTTTCATACAGAGATGCTATAAAAATGGCTGATGATAATGATGAGTATAAATTGATTTATTTGCAAGTATTAGATGATTATATTGATAATAAAGGAAAATAATTATGCAAAACAGATATTCGCAAAATGAGCCATTATTAATTGAGAAAATAATTGCTTCATTGAGTTATGTCACATCAGGATTTGTTGGGTTTTTTTGGCTGCTTTTAGGAATTTTTACGAAAAATACGGTCAGACCTTATCTTAAATATCATATTTTTCAATCAATATTTATATCAATAGCATTTTTCCTACTTAGTGCTTTTTTAGGCTTAGTTATGAATATTTTAAGTGTAATCCCAGGTATAAATCAAATTGTATTACAGTTTACATTCTACTTAAATGCTCCTATCATACTAGGCATTTCTGTTATTCAGACATTTATGTTTTCTCTTATCATTTATCTTGTTTTTACTAGTTTTCAGGGACAATACAGCTATATTCCATGGATATCTGACATTATAAAAGAAAATATTGGTTGTAACTAATAAATAGATTTCTGAAAATAAAAAAGCGGCTTATCGCCGCTTAAATCTTTTTCTTTTCTTTATTTTTCCTTTTCCCCAAAATTTGTTTTATTAATTCCTCAATTAGTCTAATAGCGCATCCAATATTGTTGCATTTTTTGTTGCCAATGGATTACTTCTTACTTGATTTTTATGAATATAAGTTCTTAATGCTTCTCTGATTAATTCTGAACGTGAACGATTTTCGTTTCCTGCTACTGTATCAATTTCGTCTAAAAATCTTTCCGGCATGGAAATCAAAACTCTTGCCATATGTGTTCTCCTTTTAATTTTGTTTTACTGTCCTCGTATTTATATAAAGTTATTTTGTATTTAAAAATTGCGTACAAAGTATATACTTTTAAAAAATTACTTAACATTTCTTAATTTAAGTGTTCTTAAATTGAGTAATAGCAAAAAGCAGAGTATTAATACTCTGCTTTTTGCTATACTTAAAAACTAAAATTATTATGCGAATATGTTTAATGATTCTTCAATATTTTTTTCTTCTTTTTTTTGTGAGTTTAATAATTCTCCTTTATAGAAAGGATTAGAACCATTTTTATTAGAATCTAAATCTGCGGTTTCAACCAATTTTCCAAAAGTAGGTAATTTAACAACATTTTGTTTTTGTGCTATTTCTTTTGTTTCAGGAATTACTACTTTACCGTCAACAGTTTTAAAAATTGATTTAGAAGCTTCACTATTTAGATATTTTAAACAATTAACAGCATTTTCGCTTAAGTTAACTTGCATACCTATTTTGGTCATTGCAATTTGGTTAGCAGTTGAAGCATCAACTTTATTTCCGTAAAGGTCTGTTCCGATATTTACTCTGTTAAATTTAGTAAGATCAGCTTTTGCAAGAACAGAATTTTGAGAGTTAGCTCTTTGAAAGATTTGTTTTGTAACTTCTTTCAAAGCTGCTGTATCTATTCCGCTATTTATTTGATTATAAGATACACTTAAACTCATTTTCTTTGACCTTTATCCCTAATTGATTTCGTAACCCCAATTTGTTCGTACTATATTAATCGGTATTTTTTATTACAACTTTAGACTTTTGAATGCTTAATGTAACAATTGTTAACAATTAATAAATTTGTTTTAAATAAATTTAATTTTGTTACCCCTAGTATTTTTTAAAAATAGAGTTATAATTATAATAGATGTTGGAGCCTAAAAAAGGTCCGATTTTTAGGGTCTTCCAATTTTCAAGGATAGTAAGATGTGTACTTCTAAAGTAAAAACTCTTGTTATCGTTTTCGCATTGTTTTTATTCGCTGGATTAGTTACTGTGGGATGCAAAGATAAAACAAAAAATGCTTGGGTTAATACTAATTCATTACCTGGTAAAACTTTCAGCCATAATATTAACAGTGCCCAACCAAATAATTCAGCAATTGTTTATTTGGGTTCCGATAACAAATCAAAATCAAAATTTGGACCGAAAGACGTTAATTTTGAATTTGAAAACTTAAGATAATTTCTTAAAGGTAATTTTTTAAAAACAAAGTCTTTCTTTTGTGAGCTTTTCAAAAAATTAGATTGTTGAATTTACACTTAATTATTATATGGGGTATAATAATTGCTGGAGGTTTTATTGTGATTGAATTACTTGCTCCCGCAAAGGATAAATTGTGCGCAAAAGCTGCTATTGATTATGGTGCTGATGCAGTTTACATTGGTGCAAGTAATTTTGGTGCAAGAAAAGGTGCTTTAAATTCTATAGAAGACATTAAAGAAGTGGTTGAATATGCACATAAATTTAATGTAAAAATTCATGTGGCAGTTAATACAATTTTAAATGATTCTGAGTTAGAAGAAGCCAAAAAACTTATTATTGAACTGTCAAAAATTAATATTGATGCAATTATAATCCAGGATATGGGGTTGCTTGAATCTATTAAAAATATTGAAAAAATTTGTATTCATGCAAGTACTCAATGTAATAACAGAGACGCTGAAAAGGTAAAATTTTTAGCCAATATTGGTTTTTCAAGAGTTATTTTAGCCAGAGAACTTTCAATTAATCAAATTAAAGAAATTAAAGATCAAGTAGATATAGAGCTGGAAGCCTTTGTGCATGGTGCTTTATGTGTTTCATATAGCGGACAATGTTATTTAAGTTATGCTATTGGCGGGCGTTCTGCAAATAAAGGTGAATGCGCACAGCCATGCAGAAAAAAATATTCTTTAGTTGATGAGCAAGGTAATTTTATTGCAAAAGATAAATATTTATTATGCTTAAAAGATTTTAACGCTTCAAATTATATAAAAGAATTGATAGAAGCAGGAGTAACTTCTTTTAAGATAGAAGGTCGTCTTAAGGATATTCATTATGTAAAAAATGTTGTTGCTTATTATCGTAAATTAATTGATGAATTAGGGTATAAAAAAACATCTTCAGGCAGAATTATTTTTGATTTTGAACCTGATATAGAAAAAAGCTTTAATCGTGGATTTAGTGATTATTTTCTTAACGGGAGAAAAAAATGTTATAATTTCGAAACACCAAAATCCGTCGGTAAATATATTGGTGAAATTAAAGAAATTAAAGGAAATTTTTTTATAATTGATTCTGATATTAAAATTCATCCGCAAGACGGTTTGTGTTTTTTTGATAATAATAAACTGAAAGGATTTCTTGTTAATAAAGTTGAAAATAACAAAATTTATCCTAATAAAGTAAATGAGATTAAAATAGGAATAAAGCTTTATCGAAACTTTGATTCTGAATTTGAAAAAAAATTAAATAACTCAAATACATGTAGAAAATTGCCCATAAAGATTGATTTTAGCATGGGGAATATAAAGGCAACAGATGAAGAAGGTTTCTTTGTTGAGATTGATTATAATTTTAGTGAATTAGCCCAAAATCCTGAAAAAATGAAAGAAAATATAATAAATCAGCTTAGCAAATCAGGCGAAAGTATATTTTTTACAGAAAGCGTAAAACTAAAAACAAATAAATTACCTTTTTTACCTTTATCAAAATTGAATGAATTAAGAAGAAAACTATTGGAAAAACTTGAACTAGAAAGGCTAAAGAATTATAAAAATAATTCTTGTAATCTTGAAAATAAACAAAATGTAACTTATCCTCAAAAAGAAATAGATTTTACAGGTAACATTTTAAACAAAGAAGCCAAAGAATTTTATGAAAAACATGGTTGTAAGGTTATTGAACCGGCATTAGAAAGCAATAAGTGTTCGAGCTCGGATAAATTTGTTAATAAAACTATTATGACTTGCAGGCATTGTTTAAAATATGCTTTTAATTTGTGTAAATCCTCTAAAAAACTTTATTTAATTGATGAAAAAAACAAAAAATATAATCTAAAATTTAATTGTGATAAATGTGAAATGGAAATTATTTTTTAAGTTTTACAAACAATACTTTTCAAAGTATAATTAAAAAAAATTAAAGTTAAGCAAATAAAAACATACAAGGAAAACATATGTCAGGACATTCTAAATGGGCAACGATTAAACGTAAAAAAGCAAAAATTGATTCGGCTCGCGCCGTTGTGTTTCAAAAATATTCAAGAGAATTAATGGTATCAGCAAGGCTTGGCGGGTCAGATATTAATGCAAATTTCAGGTTAAGAACTGCAGTAGATAGGGCAAAAGCGGCAGGGCTTCCGGCAGATAACATTAAACGTGCCATTGAAAAAGGTGCCGGAATGGGCTCCGGAGATAACTATGAAGAATTGACATATGAAGGATATGGAGCAGGTGGCGTTGCAATCTTTATTGAGGCAATGACAGATAATAGAAACAGAACAGCAGGAGATATCAGGAGCTATTTTACTAAATATAATGGTAATTTAGGTGAAAACGGTTGTGTTGGATGGATGTTCAAGCCGGTAGGCATCGTTAATTTTGATGATACAGTTAATTTTGAAAAGTTATTTGAAATTGCTATTGAACTTGGTGCAGAGGATATTCAAGAGCCTGATGAGGATAATGAATATTATAAAGTTATAACTTCAGTTGAGAATTTTCAAAAAATTGTAGAAGATCTTGAAAAAGAAGGTTTTAAAAGTAATAATGCTGAATTGACAAGACTTCCCGAAAATAATATAGAAATTACGGATGAAAAAATTGCAGTTCAAATTCTAAAATTACTGGAAAAAATTGAGGAACATGATGATGTTCAAAATGTTTATTCGAACTTTGATATTTCGGATGATATTTTAAAAAAAATTGAATAAGTATTTAATTATTCTTCTATAAAAAATCTTTCATCCGCTAAAATATTTTTAATATCCAGTATTGAATACAGTTTATCTTCAAGTATAACTTCACTTAGAATATATTTGTCTTGTGGCATTGAATTTGCTTTAATTAATTCTTCGGAAATATTTATTATATTAAAAATTTCATCAACAAGAAAACCTATTTTGTATTCTGATATTTCAATTA
Organism: uncultured Muribaculaceae bacterium; assembly: GCA_964391675.1. Lineage (GTDB taxonomy): Bacteria > Cyanobacteriota > Vampirovibrionia > Gastranaerophilales > Gastranaerophilaceae > CAYMMX01. The sequence continues at coordinate 42,723 of CAYMMX010000002.1, forward strand.
TTATTACGTTATTTTTAGTTTCATCCGAATTATAATTTTGTGATTCTTCTTGAGTATTTAGCCCAAAAAATTTTTTTGAATCTATTATTGTAACAAAGTCTCCTTTTAAAAAAATTACTCCTGATATATAGTTAAAATTACATGGTATTTTTGTTATATTAACCCCTTTTAAAAATTCTTTTATATATTCTAAATTTATACAATAAGTGTTTTCACCGAGTAAAAAAGATATAAATTTATCTTGGGAAAAAACATTTGTTGCCAAGTTGGTATTAAATTTATCTTGTAAAATTAAATTTCGCTGCATAAATTCGTACTGGGAATCATCATCTTTAGGAAAAAGAGAAGGAATATCAATATTTGATGATTCAGTACCGTTTCTAATTATATTTTCAAGTGAAACCAAATTTATTACAGATATTGTTTCATTTTCTTCTTTATATAAAAAATCTATAATTTTTTCCTCACTTGAGGAGGGAAAGTTTTCAATTTTTGATTGATCTAATGTGAAAATATCTTCAACTTTATCAACAATTAGTCCAAAAAGAGTTTCATCTGTATTAACTATCAAAAGTTGATTTGATATATTATATGGAGTTACTTTTATATTTAGATAGAATCTTAAATCTAAAATATTTATAGTAAAATCATTATAATTTAGTAATCCTATAATATTATTGGGAAGCTTCTGTGGGTAATTTAACAATGGAAGTTTCATGATTTCACTGACATTTTTAACATTTACCGCATATTTATTTTCGCCGAGTTTAAAATACAAATAAAGGCTTTCATTGCTTTCTGCTATATTATTATATGATATTGTGAGATTGTTCATGTACAAAAGCTACCAATTTATTTCTACCGTCTTGTTTTGCTTTATAAAGAGCGCTATCAGAACATTTAATAAGTTCTTGTTGATTTTTAGTTTCTGTCGTAAATTGACTTACACCTATACTAATTGTTGCTCTTATCTTTTGACCATTATATACAAAATCGTGTTGAGAAATTTTTTCTCTAAGTCTTTCTAAAGGAATAGTTGCATTTTCAAGAGATGTTTCAGTTAAAACAACCGCTATTTCTTCACCCCCGTATCTATATATCATATCAGTTTTTCTAAAAGATTCAACTATAATATCTGATATTTCCCTTAAAACAAAATCGCCAAATTGATGACCATAAGTATCATTTATATTTTTAAAGTGATCAATATCAATCATTGCTAAACTTAACTCTGCCTTGTAGCGCCTTACACGTAAAAATTCACGTTCAATATTGATTTCAAAATGTCTGCGGTTATATAACCCTGTAAGCCCATCTGTTACTGATAAATATTCACTTTCAGAATATAAATATCTCATTCTTAAAAGTATTCCAAGCTCGCTTACCATGGTTTTGTAAAATTTAAATTCACTGTAATTACATTCATCTTTATTATAAAAACAAATTCCACCTAAAAGTTTATTATTAAAAACAAGAGGCAATATGTGTTTTGTTTTGAATTCTTCAGAATTTAAAATTAATTGATCGTTTTCTACAGTTTCTTTAATTATTTCGTGTCCAAAATCCCTTACTGAAAAACTTGAAATATCAGGCATGTTAGAAAAGAATTCTCTTTTAACCTTTTCTATGACAAAACCTGAAACAGAGCTTTTGTTTAAATCAAAATACAAAATATTTTTTTCATTTTTATCAGGATTATTTAAAAATAAACCTGCGATATTATAGTCTACAAAAGAATTTAGCAGTTCAAAAGTTTTTTCTATTAATGCCCTCTCGTGAGATAGAAATTCTCCTAAATCCCTAAATTCATTTAAAAAAGTTGAATTCATAAGTAAATCATCAAGTACGATATTAATTTGATTTTGTACTGTTTCATCACTTATTATGTTATTACCTAACTGTGTTTTATATTCTTGTGATACAGGATTAATCCCAATAAGTTTTTTTACAGATTCTTCAATTTCTTGATGGGTGGCTGTTTTTGATATAAATTTATCAGCACCGGACTTATTACCCCAAAATTTGTCTATTTTTTTATCTAAAACAGTTAAAAGAATTATTGGTATTTCTTTTGTTGCTTCATTATTTTTTAAAAGTCTGCATAACTGAAATCCATTAAGATTCGGCATGATAATATCTGACAAAATTAAATCAGGAGCTGTTTCAAATACTTTTTTATAACCTTCACTTCCGTCTTGTGCTGTTTCTATTTCAAATCCGGCTTTTAAAAACTGAAGTTTAAGAGCTTCCAGTTGAGTTTTACTATCATCTATAAGTAAAATTTTGTGAGGCATTCTTATTAATTTCCCCTTCATTTTTAATATTTATAATACAATAATTATACTACAAATCTATGATTATTAAAATATCATTTATATTTATAATGGTAAATAAAAAACAAAAGTGAAGGGATTTTTTATGAAAAAAGATTTACAGATAAGTTTAGGTAACAAATTTAGGATAAAAGCAGTTTTAGATATATTACTAATGGTTATTTTTGTTGGTTTGATTTTATTAGCCGGATTGTTTTCTAAATTAGGCAGATATGATGCTGTTATAATCAGTTTATTATTAATTTTATATTCTGTTCAATACGAAGTTACAAGAAAATGGGTGGATAAATCTTTAGTTAAAAGTATAGATGTTAAAATATCTGATACATCAAAAACAACTCAAGAAATAATCGAACTTTCAAATAAGCAAAAAGAAGGTATAGAAGAGAATTATAAAATAGTCGAAAACACTTTACTAACATCTCAAGAGCTTATTCAGGCATTAAAAGATACAAAGCAAAATTCTCAAAATGTTTCGGTTAAAGTTAACCAGTCATTGGATTTCTCTGAAAAAGAGCAAGAATCAGTTAAAGCTAATATTGAAAAAATGTTTATTTTGAGGCAAAAAATTCAAATTATAGCGGAACTTATTTTAGAATTATCGGAACATACCCAACAAATAGGAGAAACAATATATTTAATTGAAGATATTGCGGAGCAAACTAATATGTTGGCTCTAAATGCTGCTGTTGAAGCTGCACGTGCAGGTGAAAACGGAAAAGGTTTTTCTGTAGTAGCAGGTGAAATAAGAAAACTTGCAGACCAATCTAAACAGGCAACAACTAAAATAACTTCTTTAATAAGAAATATTCAGCAAGCTACAAATTCTACAGTTATGGCGACAGAAGAAGGTTCAAAAGAAATAGAATTGGGTGTAGAGTTAGCAGATAATATTAATAAAAATATTGAATCTTTAATTAATCTTATAGGAGATGTTAAAATATCTTCCGAAAAAATTTCTACCGAAGTTCAAGGTCAAGAAACTTTATCTGTTTCTGTAAATACTGCAATAACTTTATTAGAAGCAGGCTTAAAAGAATCTTTAATTATATTGGAAGAAAAAGTTAAAAATATAACTTCTCTTAATATAATCTCGGATTCATTCAAAGATGAAATAAATTAACAGGATTTTATATGGATTTTTCAGATGAAATGATTGATGAAATATTTAAAATATTTCAGGTAGAATCAGAAGAAATTATTTCCAGATTAAATAATAATATTTTGGATCTAGAAAAAAACCCAAATAATAAAGATGCTATTACTTTGCTTTTTAGAGATGCACATTCACTTAAAGGCGCATCTCGAATGATCGGGTTAAATAACGTTCAAACATTGGCCCATAAAATGGAAGATGTATTGGGATTGGCAAAAGAAAATAAAATTTTACTAAATTCAAAAGTAGTAGACATTCTTTATAAAACGGTAGACTTTTTATCTGAGTTAATACAAAAATCAATAAGCAAAGGTCAAGATGTTTATAGTGAAGAAATAACGAAACAAATAGCAATTTTAGATAACATATATAATTATTCTAAAGAGGCTGACCCCAAAAATTTACAAGAAGATTTTAATTTAGAATTATTTTTAAATAATATTAGTAAAATTAACGAATTATTACCTCAGTGCCTTGTTTGTTTAATGAAAATAGAAGCAAATAAAAATGAAGACCAAATAGATAAATTATTATCTGCTACAACAGAATTATTTGAAATTTTTAAAGGAGCAGGTCATTACGAGATTAAAAACTCACTTGAAAATATAAAATTTAAACTTGAGTTTATTAAAAAAGCATCTAATAATTTAACAACATCAGAAACAGAAGAAATTCAGCAAATACTAAATGAAATTATTGATAAATTAGCTTCAATTTTTGAATTGCATAACGTTGAATTAGTTGATTATTATTCAATAGCTTTTGATAAAATATCAGAAGAAAAAGTTTTTGAAGAAATAAAACCGAATGTTGAAATATTTATTCAAGAATCAAACACAGAAGATATGCAGGATTTAGATTCGGATATTGCATTTACTGATGAAATCATAGAGGTATACGACTTAGAAAGTATAAGGTTAAAGCTGAATAATATATTGCAAAGCGGGGGATCAATAGCAGAAATTAAAAAATCTTTGACTTTATACGAATCTGAATGTGAAAATAACGATGTTAAGACTATCTTGCAAAAAATTATAGAAATACTTAATTTTGCAATAAAAAATGAAATACAAATTAATGAAGAAGTTGTCTCAGTTTTAAGTCAGGGGTTGGATTATTGTGACAACATAATTAAAAATAAGGGTGAAATGGGAGATAAAGTTCTTATTTTTCAACGATTGGAAATAGTACAGCAAATTTTAGATTTCAATAAAGAAAAAACAGATGTTGAAATATTTATTAACCCTAAAGAAGATAAGAGTAAGCAAATAACTGATTTTTCAGAAGTTTTCAATACAAACTTAATTAAGACTTTGCGTGTAGAGTCATCTAAACTGGATAATTTAGTTAATCAGGTAAATGAGCTTACAATCACTAAAATTAAAACAAAAAAGCATTTGCATGAATTGAATAAAATAAGTTCGGATGTTGAAGAATGGCAAAAAAATATATCTAAAGTTTTAAATTATTTGAAATATTATGAAAAAAAATATACCCAATCTCAATATAACGAGAATTCAAATTTATTTTTAACTAAACAATTATTAAATTTGTTTAGTGAGAATAACAGAAATGCTCAAAAAATTTCTTATAATCTTTTAAATCTTTATAGAACAATTCAAGAAGATGATACTAAAACGCATTTGGTTGTAGATAATTTAACAAACATGATTAAAAATATTCGTGTTTTACCTCTTGCAACAGTTTTCCATCTTTTTGGAAGGATGGTTAGAGATATTGCTCAGGAAAAAAATAAAAAAATCGAATTTGAAATTATAGGAAGTGAAACAAGTACAGACAAAAAAATAATTGAAGAGATAAAAACACCTTTGATTCATATTATAAGAAATGCAATAGACCATGGAATCGAGACACCTGAAGAAAGAGTTATGTTAGGGAAAAATCCTGTAGGTAAAATCATCCTTAATGCAAAACAATTGAATAATAAAGTCTTAATCGAGATAAAAGATGATGGCAGAGGGATTAATATTACTAAGCTGAAAGAAAAAGCTTTGCAAAAAGGATTTTTAACTCAAGACGAAATTAATTCTATGAGTAATGAGCAAATAACAAATATTATATTTGCACCCGGATTTTCAACCGGTGATGAAATTACGAATATCTCTGGACGGGGAATCGGACTTGATGTTGTTCAATCGAAAATATCTCAGCTTAACGGTAAAGTTAGTGTAATCTCTGAATTGAACAAGGGTTGTTGTGTTCAAATAGAATTACCGACCACAATGTCAATTTTAAATGTTTTTCTTGTTAAATCTTCCAATCAAACTTTTGCCATACCTATAGAGTCTATTAATACAGTTCTTAGAAAAAGTGAAGAAGAAATAATTATAGGAACAAACAAAAGAAGTATACTTTTTAATGGGGAAACAATTCTTTTATATGATTTATCCGATATTTTAAATTTACCTAAAATTGATTCCAAAAAAGACAAGAAAACAATACTTATTATTGAAAGCAACAACAAAATAATTGCTCTTTGCATAGATAAATTAGTAGGTGAACAGGAAATTGTCCATAAAAAACTTTCTGCGCCTTTTTATAAACTAAAAAATATATCAGGAATCACAACTTTAATTTCCGGTGAAATATGTCTGATATTAAATGTTTCAGATATTATAAAAGCTACAAATTATTTAAAAACACAAATAAAGCAAAATCAAAATAAAAAATTTTTAACTTCAAATTATAAAATTTTACTGGTAGATGATTCTTCTACAACAAGGACTTTGGAAAAAAATATCCTATCAAAGGCAGGTTATATTATTGAAACAGCAGAAAATCCAATAGAAGCTTTTGAAAAAATGAAAAATATTCACTTTGATGTTATTATAAGTGATTTTGAAATGCCCGAAATGAACGGTATAGAATTTCTTGAAAAATTAAAAACAGATGAACTGTATGCTGATATACCGTTTATCATGTTAAGTTCAATTATTGATGAAGATATACAAAATAAGGCAATTACTCTTGGTGTAAGAAAATATATGATTAAAAATCAATTTAATCAAGATGAATTGCAATCTTTAATAAGCGAAATTTTAAATAAACAATAGTACTAAAGGGGCGGCAAAATGAATTTTGTCGTTCCTTTAGTATATAAATTTTTATATTTTTATATTTTTATTCAATAACCCAACCGTTAGTTAAATCTATTTGCATAGGTTGAAGTAATTTAACATAAACAGTTCCGTTAGGAAGAACCTTAATTTTTTCGCCTTTAAATATTTTTCTTAGTAGGGCTACAAACCAATTTTTGTTTTTTGTTACATTTCCTACAGCGTTAAGAGAAACTCTTTGTTCATTTAATGTTGTCATTGTTTCATTTTGAAGAACCAAAACACCATTTTTTAGGAATAATTTTCCCGGTCTAACGTCAAGCAAACGTCCTTGTAAATCAGAATCTTTATACACTAAGATGTATTTGTCTTTAGTGACATAGTTCTGAGGCGCTTTAGCCATATATATTTGACCACAGTTGGAAGTTTGCGAACTTAATTCAGAGCTAACCTGAATAGGAATAATACATCCTGCGGGGATTGTTCCTATTGAACCTTGAACAAATGATCCCGGTATTACAAATCCTTCACCGATTTTTTTACGCATGGCTTCTGCCAATTTTTTATTTGGATTAAGTTTTGCCTGTTCCATCATGTTTTTCAATAAAACAGCAACTTCTGCTCTTGTTGCAGGTATTTCTGAATTAAGGGCTAGAGGAGTATTGGGAATATGTACATTCATATTCAAAATTTCAGCTTTACCGGCAGGTATCAAAAACTGCTCGAGAGTAGTAGCCAAATCAGTATAATTTCTTAAAACTTCTTTTGCTTTTAATACACTTATATTTTCTGTTGTCAGAGCATTAACTATGACAGATACAGCTTCGCCATGCGAGACGGAATCATCAGGTCTAAAAGGTGCTCCTTCAGGCGGACAGGAAATAAGCTCAAAGTATAAAGCTCTTTGAATCATATCATATGCCCAATAATCAACAGTTATATCAGTAAAATTAACTGGTTGAGCTACAGTTGTATGTTCTTGACCTAAGGCCCAGATGGCCATAGATGCAAATTCTGCTCTTGTAACGTTATTATCGGGTTTAAATGTTCCATCAGGGTAACCAACTATAATACCTTTTTGCGACAATTCTTTAATTTGGGCTGCAGCCCAATGATCTAGTGGAACATCAGGAAAAATTTTTGTTTGTTGTGCATTTGCCTGTTGAATACTAAAATTCAATAATGCAGTACAAGCAACAAAACCTAAAAATAGTTTGATGAACTTTTTTTTCATATTCTTCTCCTTTTCTACCCTTAAAATATATTTTATTTGAATGAAAACAAATTTGATATTAATTTATTTTATAACGAACATGGAAAAAAGCATAAGACTTTATTTGTGATATTTAATAAAATTATTTTAAAAATATTTATAATTTATGTTAAAATCTGAATAGAATTTATAAGTTTTGCTGTTTTTTGTCAGAAAACATATAAATTATGCCCCCGTAGCTCAGATGGATAGAGCGATAGCGTCCTAAGCTGTGCGTCGTTGGTTCGAATCCAATCGGGGGTATTTCTTTCTATCTAAAACTGAGATAAGCTTTCTATTTTTTCAATTAGTTACTGAGCTTTAGCTTATTAAAATAAAATTTCTAACTTAATATATGATTACAAATACTTGTTAATAATCTTATTTTAAATAAAATTTAAAACAGGAGGGACAACTATGAAAAAGATTTTGATTACTTTATGGGTTTTTCTAAGTGTAACTGGTTCTGCTTTTGCGTTAGAAGAAATTTATAATTTTAATGAGGCAGTTCAAGGACAAAAATATTTAAGCAATATTGGTTTTAAGATTCTTAATTCAAATAGGATAGATAAAAGAATAGTTTTTTATTATAATTATGAAAATAAAAATATTAACGCTTGTGCAAGATACTATGATAAAGCTATTTTTTTGGATAAAGGAATAACTCCTTTTCTTGAGTCCGATGATGAATATGCAGCTATTTTAAGCCATGAAATAAGCCACCTTATCGATTCTTATGAAGCACCATGTAATGGAGCATTTTATCCTCTTTTAGTTACATTAGCCCCTAAAAAATATGAAATAAAGGCTGATAAAAGAGCTGTTGATTATATGGTTAAAGCTGGTTACAATCCACTTGCAATAATTGTTGTTTTTAATAAAACATTTGGTCAACTTTCTTCTGATTCAGGTTTATCTCATCCTTTAACTTCAAAAAGAATGGCTTATCTTTATGAATATATTTATAAAAAGTACCCAATTTATTTAGCTAATAATGAATATAAAAACAATATTTATTATCAAAATTTCTTACTTAATTCACGAGAAAACCGTTTAAAATTACAAGAAGCTGTTGAGCATCCAGTTTCAAACAAATCCGGAAGGAAAATAAAAATTAAATATGAATAACTTAAATATAAGAAAAGTTATTATTATTTTTTTATGTGTACAATTAACAGGGCTTTCTGTTTTTGCAGAAGAACTTGGGCAGGATTATTTTATTGAAAAAACATTGAAATCAAACGATTTATCAATTGAAACAACAACTCCAACGCCTATACAAGATGATTTTGTAAATTCAACTTTAAAAAATAAATCTTATACGCTAAAAGTTGAAAAATACACTCCTATAGAAGATAATCTTGTTGAAAAAAAAATGATTGAAAAAGATTTTAAAAATTCACCTAATGGCAAGAGTGAAATAAAAGATATTTTTGCGGAAAAATCTCTTGTTCAAAGACAGGATGAGATAAAAATCAAAAATAATGAGTATGATATAGACCCTACAAGAAGAATTCCTGTTAAGTTAAAAACAGAACAAGAATACACAACAAAAAAAAATCTTGAAGAGGGGCAAATAATTTATTTTAAAGTAGCAGAAGATGTTAAAGTAGGAAACAAAGTATTTATACATAAAGGAACAAATGTAACAGGTCGTGTTGAAACTGTTTCAATGAACGAAATCATGGGGGTTCCTGCAGATTTAATTATCGAAAAATTTATTGTTAATGCTTCTAATAAAGAAGAATTTATTTTGGAGGGTGCCAGTTTAAAAAAACATGGTGCTAATAGAGCAATTTGGCTTTATCCTCTTGTTTATGTAGGTTGTTGTTTTTTTGGTGCAGGACTTTTATTTTCACCAATCAGGGGCGGACATGCAAAATTAAAATCTAAAGAGATTTACCAAGTTTATTATTGCCCCAGTATTTAATTTACAAATTGTTAAATAAAAATAGTTCAAAACGATTTATATTTGATTTAGTGCATTATATATGTTATTATCTGCGTGTAAGGTAAATAATAATGTAAGAGTTTATCATTGTACTTATTTTTGTAAGTAAAATCAGGAAAAAAAATGAATCTAAAATTGCATCATATAGGTGTAGCTTCTAAAGATATTGAAAAGGAATTCAGTGTTTTTAAAAATTTAGGCTATAAAAAAATAAGCGAGACATTTGAGGATAAAATCCAAAAAATTAAAGGCGTTTTTATAGATTCACAAAATCAGCCTTGTCTTGAATTATTGGAAAACTTAGATTCTGACGGTCCGCTTAATCCTTATTTAAAAAAAGGAACTAAATTTTATCATTTTGCATATGAAACAAAAAATATTGAACAAGATTTGGAAGTGTTAGTTAAAGAAACAAAAGCTTTAGTTGTTGTTCCAATTACGCAAGCCGAGTATTTTGAAAAAATTTGTTTTCTAATGTTACCTAATATGACTTTAATTGAACTTGTTCAAGAAAGATAAATATGGCAAAATCAATATTAAATAATGCAAAAATTAAAGGAGTTTCAATCGTTGTTGGTGAAAATAAAAGACAGATTGATGATGAACCGCTATATTATAATAATGATAAAATACAGCTGGAAAGACTTAAAAAAACAATAGGTTTTGATTATCGTTATTGGTCAGATCCTGAAACAACAACTTGTGATTTATGTGAGAAAGCTTGCATTTCTTTATTTAAAAAATTATCGATTTCTATAGATTCGATTGATGCAATTATTTCTGTTACACAGACTCCTGATTATTATATGCCCGGAAATGCTCATGTTTTACATAAAAAATTAAATTTAAATAAAACAACAATTGCTATAGATATCGAGATGGGATGTTCCGGTTATGTTTATGGTCTTTGGCTTTCTTTTATGATGCTAAATAGCGGATTAAAAAGGATTCTACTTGTTGCAGGAGATACTTTAAGTAAATCCGCAAATATAAAAGATCGTACAGAAGCTCCATTATTCGGGGATGCTGGCAGTGCAACAATAATTGATTTTGATGAAAAAGCTAAAGAATCTTTTTTTATACTTAAATCAGATGGTGAGGGTGTTGAAAAAATGTATCAACCGGCTGGAGCATACAGAAATCCTTCTACTGAAGAGACCAGACAGGAGAAACCTGATAAAGATGGAAATATTAGATCTGATGAAAATATTTATATGAATGGTTTTGATATTTTTAATTTCACACTGACAGAGCAACCAAAAATTTTAGATGAGATTTTGGAATTTTCAAATAAAAAGAAAGAAGAAATTGATTATTTCTTAATGCACCAAGCAAATGTGTACATTGTTGAAACAATTATAAAAAAAGCAAAAATAAATCTTGAAAAAGCTCCTTCAAAATTATTTGCACAATTTGGGAATCAAAATTCTGCTTCTATACCCGGAGTTATATGCGGAGCCTTGTCAGAAAGCTTTAAACAGATAAAAAAACAAGTTGTTTTGCAAGGTTTTGGTATTGGTCTTTCTTGGGGTGCTTGTCAGATGGAATTTGACAATGTAGTTTGTCTTAAACCTGAAGTTTATAAAAAGGAGGTTTAGTTTGTCCAATTCAACATTCAAACATGTAAAAGTAAAAGCAATAGCAACAGTAGTTCCTGAAAAGTACATAGATATTGAAGATGAAATTCAATACTTTGATAATGATGAAAAAAAATTAAACAGAGCAAAAAAAATTGTAGGATATGGCAGAAGGTATATTGTAGATAAGGGTGTAACAGTAGTTGATTTATGCGAGGAAGCTGCTAATAATTTAATAAAAGAAATGAATATTGATAAAGATGAAATTGATGCTCTTGTTTTGGTTAATCAAAGCCCAGATTATTTAATGCCGGCATCTTCGTGCATTCTTCATGGCAGACTTTCGCTTAATAAAAAATGTGCTACTTTGGATATAAATCAAGGATGTTCAGGTTATGTTTACGGTCTCTGGCTTGCTCATTCACTTATTGAAAGCAGAAGTGTTAAAAAAATATTACTCTTAGCAGGTGATACTCCAAGTACACATTCAAGTGTAAAAAATCGTCTTGTAAATCAACTCTTTGGCGATGCAGCTTCTGCAACTTTAATTGAATTTTCAGAAGAAGAAAATTTATCATATTTTTCCGTTGGAACAGACGGGAAAAGTTGGGATAAAATTATTGCTCCTGCTACTGCGAGAAGATTACAACCTGATATTGATACTTGTAAGGAGTTAGTAGACGATAATGGAAATGTTTGGCATCTCAGTGACACGATAATACGTGGAGTTGATGTTTTTAATTTTACATTAGAGGTTGGTCCTAAAAATATAAATGAGTTGCTGGAATATTCAAATATTTCAAAAGAACAAATAGATTTTTTTGCTATTCATCAGGCAAACAAACAAATAGTTGAGGCTGTTGCAATGAAAGCAAATATTCCGCCGGAAAAAACATCTACAGAAACTTTCTCTAAATATGGCAACAATTCGACGAATTCTGTTGCTACAGTAATTTGTGATAAATTAAAAGATAGAGTTACGGATAAAATTTTATTATCAGCTTTTGGAGTAGGTTTAACCTGGTCAAGTGCAATTATAAATTTTAAAAATGTATACAATGGCGGTATAAAATTTTATAAAACACCAAAAGATATGATGACAAGAGAAGAACAAATTGAATATTGGATAAAACAATTTAAAGGAGAATAAAAATGGAAAGAATCGAATTTTTAGAAAAAATGCAAGATGTTTTACAAATGGAAGATGAATTAACTTTTGACACAGTACTGGATTCTCTTGCAGAATGGGATTCTCTTGCTATGATGGCTACAATAGCTTTTTTGGATGCAAATTTTGAGATTAAAACAACATTTAATGATTTTAAGGCAATGAAAACAGTTGAGGATATTGCAAAAAAAGTGGGATTATAATTATGGAAAAATTTAATCAAGATGATATTTTTTTAGTAACTGGCGCAAGTTCAGGAATAGGTCAAAATGTTGCATTAAAATTAAATGAACTTGGAGCTAAAGTTATAGCAACAGGACGTTCTATAGAAAAACTGCAAGAAACAAAGACATTATCTAAATATAATGAAAATATTCTTATTGAACAGAAAGAATTAACAGAAAATATAAATGATTTAGCTAATTGGGTTAAATCATTAAAAGATAAATATGGAAAAATTAGAGGATTAATTTGTATAGCAGGTCAGGATTTTCCAAACGCTTTACAAGTTCTGGATGAAGAAAAAAGTAAAAAAATATTTGATATTAATTACTTTGCTCCTGTTTTTTTAGCAAAAGGTTTTGCTGACAGAAGAGTTAATTCAGGTTCTAATGCTTCGATAACTTTTGTTGCTTCTACAGCGGCTGTCCAACCTGAAAAAGGACAAACAATATATGCAGCATCTAAAGCAGCACTTATTGCATCGGCAAAATCTATAAGTAAAGAATTAGCTTCAAAAGGAATAAGGGTAAATTGTGTATCTCCGGCTTATGTTGAAACACCAATGTATTATAAAAATTTACAGACAATAGGAACAAACATTGATCAATATCCTCTTGGAATAGGAAAACCATCTGATATAGCAGCTATTATTACTTTTCTTGTTTCAGATGAAGCAAGATGGATTACAGGACAAAACTATATTTTGGATGGCGGATATTTATAATAATCTGATAAAGTCAGCAATTCGTGCTAATATGTAAAGGTGTTGATAAGGATAATTTTAAAGAGAAATCATGGAGGATTAATACTTGTCGAATGATACTAAAAATATAATCATAATAGGAAATTCAGGATCTTCCAGAGAATGTTTTATGAATTTAAAAGCGGTTATGAAAGTTCATAAAAATATTAGATTTAAGGGGTTTTTAAGTTTTGAAGGTTATCAGGCGGATTTGAAAGAATTAAGCAGTTATTTTTTGACAACAGATGATGAGTATAATTATCAAGAAGATGATTATGTAATAATAGGGCTTGGAGATCCATATTTAAGAAAAAAAGCTTTTTTAAAACTTAAAGAAAAAAAAGTAAAACTCTTTAATTTAATACATCCGGAAGCATATATAGATGACTCATGTGAAATAGGCGAAGGAAATGTTATAACGGTGGACTGTTATTTTTCTTGTAATGTAAAAATAGGAGACGGGAATTATTTTAATGGTTTTACAAACTCAGGACATGATGTTCAGATAGGCAGTTTTAATTTTATAGCGCCTCATGTGCATTTTTTGGGTAATTCTATTATAAAAGACTTAAACACTATAGGAACAATGTCTGTTATACTTCCTAATGCTAAGATAGGAAATGAAAATAAAATAGCACCTTTAAGTGCTATATATAAAGGATGTAAAGATAAGTGCTATATGCAGGGAAACCCTGCAATAAAAATAGGAACAAATGAATTATAAGGAGAATAAAATGCCAGTAGAACAAGAACTACCTCTAATGTATACAGATTATTTGGCTGATTTGGAAGATGGCGTTATGAGAATCAGATTAACTCATCAATGTAACTGCAAGTGTGAGTTTTGTTATCAGCAATACTGGTCAGAAGAAGAACAAAACGCTTCTTTAGATCCAAAAATATTTTATGAATACTGTAAACCTTTATATAATAGGTTAAAATATATTGCAATGGGCGGGGGTGAAATTACTTATGCAAAAGAGGGCTATAATTATACAAAATTCATAGCAGAAAATTACCCTCATATAAATATTTTTACTGAAAGTAACGGATTATTATATAACGAAAAATGGCAAAAATTAGCTGCAAAACACATGTTCGCTGCTCATTTCTCGGTAAATGCCGCAACTCCTGAAATTTATACAAAATCTTGCTGGAAAGAAGGTGGAGCCGAAGCTTATAAAAAACTTACAACAAATATTCAAAATTTAATAAAAGAGCAAGAATCTGTAGGTTTAAAGTATGCTACATCCATTGCAATGGTTGTTAATTCGACAAGTGCAGCAGATGTTTATGATTTTGTAAAAATGTCTTTAAAGTGGCGCTGCAAAGGTATTATGTTTTATTTTGATACAAGAGAATCATCTGCAGACGGAAAAGGATTTAAAAATCCTGAAATTATGGACAACGCACTTAGACTTCTTATGAAAATCGAAAGATTATTGGCAAGACGTTATATGGTTTACTTTAGATTGTGGTTGCCTATGAATTGTACCCAAAGATTACAATCAGAAATTGAATCAATTCCTATTGAAGAGTTAAAAAAAGAATTTGCAGATTTATTAGAACTTGTTAAAGAGAGAGATATGATAAAAGAATATGAAGAAAGAGAAGCTTTGAAAAAAACTATAGGTAAAAAACCTTTATCGATAGAAGAAGATTATTCTCCGTTTTTATATACAATAGATAAGTTATTATCTGACGGCTCTATAAAGAAAAATATATGTATGGCACCCTTTAAAATGATTGATTTATTTGCAAGCGGAAGACTTGATTTATGCGGCTGGATGAAAAGACCTATGCTTAATATAAAAGATTTTATAAAAAATGATACTATTAACTGGGCAGAAGTATTAAACCAACCAATATTTTGTAATATGAGAAAAAAAGCACTGGATTCTGATTTTTCTTATTGTATGGATTGTTGCCCTCTTAACCCGCAGAATCCTCATTTAAATGATATATTTAAATATAGTTTAAAAAGAAAAGGATATTAAGATTGAAAAAAGAAATAAAAATTAAAATTCATAATTTTATAGTAAAATTTTTAACTTCTTTTATCATTATGAAAGATGTTAAAAAAAGAGTGCAGAATTTATTTTTGTATACTCCGCCGGCATCTATTTGGCATACTAGTCCACTTAAATTCGGCAAACATTCTTTTTGGGGGAATTTAAAAGTATGGCATAAGGATACAGAAGTCGGGTCTTTTTGTTCAATATCATGGAATGTTGAGATAGGGACAACCAATCATCCGACAAACTGGTTGTCCACACATATATTTCAATATGTTCAACCTACTCATATTGAAACTAATTTATTATTACCAAAAGAAAAGCTATTAAAATTTGAGGGAAATAAACCCGTAAAAGTCGGAAATGATGTATGGATTGGCTGCAATGTTATAATTTTAGACGGTGTTGTAATCGGAGACGGGGCTGTAATTGGTGCAGGGGCGGTCGTTACAAAAGATGTTCCTCCTTATGCTATTGTTGGAGGAGTTCCGGCTAAAGTTATTAGATACAGGTTTGATGAAAAAACTATCAATGATTTATTAGAACTTAAATGGTGGGAATTAGATGATGAAATAATTGAAACATTACCGTTTGATAATGTTAATTTGTGTATTGAAAAATTAAAAGAAATTAGAAAAGGATATGCTGGTTTATGCCAAAAGATAAATTATTAACAATAAATGTTGTTACATATAATCAGGAAAAGTATATTACAAAATGTCTTGAATCTTTAATCTCACAAAAGACCGATTTTAATTATATTATAAGAATTTTTGATGATTGTTCAACAGATAATACAGGTAAAATCTGCGAAGATTATGCAAAAAAATATCCTAATAAAGTTATTTTTTTACAAAATGAAAAGAATCTTGGAGATGTATTAAATGCGAAAAGATCCTATGATAATATTGAGACAAAATATTACATGTATATTGAAGGGGATGATTATTGTTGTGATGATAATAAGTTTCAACTACAAGTAGATATATTGGAGAAACATCCAGAATGCAGTTTTTGTTCTCACCAGACTCTTGCACAAAACCTAAATGACAAAATCCTTGTCAGAAAAAAATGGAAGTACTCTTCTTTTTTGAAAGAAGGAATTCATAAATATTCCGATCTTGGTACAAAACATAGAATTTGCATTAATACTCATATGTCTTCCAGAATAGTCAGGACAGAATGTATTGACTTTAGTCCTTGTCCAAGATTATATTTATTTGATTCGACGCAGATGCTTATGTTGCTTGAAAAAGGAGATATGTATTACATAGATAAAATCATGAGTGTATATCAACAAACAGGTGAGGGTTTGTATTCAGGTTCAAATGCCCTTTATAGAGTATCACACTATACCAAGCACATGCTTCTTTACCAACAGTATTCTAAAGATAGGTTAGATTTGCTTATATATAAAACTATAAGTAATTATACAAATTATGTTCTTTTAAATTTAAATAATTCAACAAAACCTTTATTTCTGACTAAATTCATTATTAAACATAATTACTTTATACCTCTTGTTGTTCTTGATATTTTGTGTGTTCCAATAAATCTTTTTTTATGGTTAAAAAATAAAATTAACCCTAAAAGAGAAATTAAAGAGCTAAAAAATATAAATGATAAGATTGATAAGCAAGAAAATCAATTTTTTGAACCATGTAGTAATTGGTTTTGTTTAAGTGGAGATTCGAAACAATGCAAAGATTTAAATATTTGCCAATGCAGCTGGTCTGAATAATTATAAATAAAATTAATTAAAAAAAATGATTGTTATTGCCAACTAAGTAAAAATACGGACTTTAATTTTTAATAGTTTTAGCTTATAATACTTACGAAATTAAGGTGAATCAACATTGACTGAAAATAAAATTAAACTAACTAAACGAGAATCAGAAATTATGACACTCATTTCTATGGGATTATTAAACAAAGAAATTTCTCAAAGGTTAAAGATATCTGTAAGAACAACAGAAGCATACATAAGAAAAATTTATATTAAAATAAGAGCACAAAACAGGTCAAACGCTGTTGCAATTTTCATAAAAAATAATTTATCTATGGAAAAACAGATAATAAGAGATATATAATTATTTTTTAATTAATAAATTTATTATTATTAATAATTTTTTCTTTATAAATATTATATTTTTTTTCAAAAATTGTTTTTATTTTTCCTATAGTAATATTTTTGAGTATTTTATATTGTAAAAATTTTTTTCTTATTTTTTTATCATTAATAATATCTTTTAACTGGTCTTTATCAATTATTTTCGATTCTAGCAATGCTATTTTGTCTCTAAAAAGTTTGAAGAAAGCATCTTCAGATTTTATTTTAGAAAAATCTTTTTCTGCCTCCAAGGCTTCTTTTAACCACTTTATACAGCGATTTTTTTCGTCCTGTAATATTGAGTTAACACTATTCCAATTTATAGGTTCAAGTATTTCAGGCTTATTATTAATATCATCAAGGCTTGTTAATAATCTATTTTCTAAACCAAACGTAGATAAAACAGAAGAATATCTTTGCTTATCGAAATTCGGAACTTCATATACGACAAAAGGTTTATTAAAAATAAGAGCAAAACACATTCCATGAAAAGAATGTGTGACTAAAAGTTCACAATTTTTTATTAAATAGAGCCAATCTTCGACTTTAAAAGAATCTTCGTGAGAAATAGAAAATACATTAAGATTAAATTTATCAGAAAGGTATTCGTTTAAAATTTGTGTTTTAGAGCTATTTTTAAATAATTTATAGTCTAAAATAAATTTTTCTTTCATATTTAATTTTGAATTTTCGCCCATTTGTTCATAAAACGTTTTATCTTGCAAAAATACAGGATCAATACAATGATAAGCCTCTACATTAAATCTGTTTTTGCAAAATTCTACTGCTTCTTTTTCTCTTACAGAAATTTTGTCAAATTTTTGCAAATAGTACCTTATCTGATATTCATCTTGAGGAGTATATTCAATATCATAAGACCCAAAGCTTGTTGCATAGGATATTTTTTTCTTTTCAGGAGAACAAAAGGATAAAAACTGTATTAATTCTCTTTCCATAAAAGATGGATTCCATTGACAATCAGAGCCTACAATAAAGGTTTGAGTCTCCCAATTTAAACTGTGTAAATCTTTAATCTTTTCTTTAGGTTCTGTCAAATCTAAATATTTATTTGCAAAGGATTCTGAGAATGAACCTGGATATTGTGCTTTTTCAGGGTCGTAAAAATTGACGACTTTAGGAATATAACCTAAACCCTTAACTGCTTCCTGAAGTGCATAAACAGTAAGAGATGCTCCATAGTTTTTATATGCCCATACACCCATTAAAGCACAATCGTATTTGTTTTTTGTGCAATAATCAACAGCTTCTTTAAAGGATTTACCCTGATTAATCAATCTGAAAAAAGCTTTACGATTAGGATGATGTTTGAATGATTCCCTTAAGGTCAAATTACCGTCTAAAGCAGTTTTTAAAGAAAATTTCTTATAATTAGTTGCTTTTCTTTTTATAGAATTAAATAATTTTTCTCCTAGTTTATTATTAAGCAAAACAATGGAATTTCCTTTTGGATTGTATATTTTAGTATCTATTTTTTCAATACCCCAAAAATCCCCTATTGTTAAATCTCCTTGTCTTTTTATTTCGGCATAAGGACAATAACCGCAAGATGGTCTTAAATATATATTGTTTAAAAATGCTTGAAAAAAATCATCTTTATAACATAGTTTACTATATTCTTTGCCTGACTTTGTTTTAGTAATTATATGTAAATTTTCCCAGGGTAAAATTTTTTCTCTAAAGTTAGTATCAAGAAAAAAATCTTCGCCTATTGTTTCTTTTAAATATATCTCAAAAGCTTTTGGGGTAGGTACACCATGGCATATTAAATCAATCGTATATAAATTTTTATCTTTACCTATAAAATTATTTAAACCTGCAACTTGACAAGGAGTTCCACAAAATAAAACTTTTTTGTTATCTTTTAATAAGATTTTAATTTGTCTGTGTATGGTATTCATGTCTGATTGAACATATTTAGATCCTCTTAATTTATCAAGGTCCTCGCTATTATTTATAATTATATGTTCGACCATTCCTTTTGAATCATACGCGGCAGCACATACATAACCGCCTTGTTCTAATATCCAATTTGCAAATAAAGAAAAAGCACCACCCGAAGAGCTTTTTGATAATATTTCATCATTCGCTGTAAGGGCATAACAAGAAGGTTTATTAGTATTGTTAATAAATTTATCGGAGTTATTAACACAAGGACATGTTTTGTAGCACAAACCGCATTCATTACATTTTTCACTATTAATTTGCGGGTATAAAAAACCTTCTTCATCCGCAATCATTTTTATTGCTTCTGTTGGGCAAATATTAGAACAAGCATTACAACCAAAACAATTTTCTTTATGTTCTAAGATTTTATTTATATTCATTTTTAATATTATCCTCTTTATATGTTTTTTAATATTATTTTTGAAATCTTCTCAACATCTTTTACATTTAGCTCTTTGTATAAGGGAAGGCAAGCTATTCTAATAGAAATATCTTCTGATACCGGACAACTTTCACCTTTAACGTAAGGTAATTTATTTAAGCTTGGGTAAAAATATCTTCTCGGATAGATATTTTCTTTTTTTAATTCTTCGAACACTTTTAACATTTGACATTCATTTTGGAAGACAACCGGATAGTAAGAATAATTATAATCTAAAAATTCTTGCTTTTTAGGATGTATTAATTTTTTATCAATTAAATTATCATAAATTTGAGAAATTTCTTTTCTTTTTTCAATAATATCTTTTATATAAGGTAAAATACAAAGCCCCATAGCCGCATGAAATTCTGATTGTTTTGCATTTATTCCTAATGATATATGATCGTCTCCGTAATGTCCAAAATGTTTTAATAAATCAAGTTTTTGGATTAATGATGGGTCTTTAAGTATACAGGCGCCGCCTTCAACTGTATGAAATAATTTTGTAGCATGAAAAGAACATGTTGAAATATCACCATAAGATAACAATGATTTGCCTTTATATATTGACCCAAAAGCATGTGCGCCATCGTATATTACTTTTAAATTATGTTTTTGGGCAATTTCTTCTATTTTTTCAATACCACAAGCATATCCAAAAACATGTACAGGCATTATGGCCTTTGTTTTTGGAGTAATTTTTTCTTCTATTTTTTGTGTGTCAATAGTAAAATTATCCGGCTCGATATCAACAAAAACGGGTGTACATCTCTCCCAAATTATAGAAGAAGTTGTTGCAACATAAGAAAAAGGAGTTGTAATAATTTCACCTTCTTCAATATCAAAAACTTTTAAAGCCAATTGTAGGGCAATAGTTCCGTTTGTAACATATTGAAGGTTGCTTACATTGAGAAAGGACTTTAATTTTTGCTCTAATTCAGATAAAAAAGAACCTTGATTGGTTAACCATGCACTTTGCCAAATTTTTTCAATATATTTTTTATATTCTTCTATAGGAGGCAAGAAAGTTTTTGTTACATTAATCAAAGTGACCACCTTTCTTTATAATAATTATACATCAAACTTTTAAATATTCTTCTGCCTACTAATATATAACTGAATTATTAGTTAAAAAATAAGTTTTATGATAAAATTTAATTAACGTTAAATTATTAATTGGTTTATAAATGTCTAAAATAAAAGTTTCTGTTTGTTGTCTAGCTTATAATCACGAGAAATTTATAAAACAAACTCTTGATGGTTTTGTTATGCAAAAAACCAATTTCCCATTTGAAGTTTTAATACACGATGATGCATCGACAGATTCAACAGCCGATATAATAAGGGAATACGAAAATAAATATCCGGAGATAATAAAACCTATATATCAAGTCCAAAATCAATTTAAGCAAGGAAAAAGCGGAGATAAATATTTTAATTTTCCAAGAGTTCAGGGTGAATATGTTTCAATGTGCGAAGGAGATGACTATTGGACTGATGAAAATAAATTGCAAAAGCAGGTTGATTTTTTAGACAAAAATCCTACTTATTCGATTCATTTTCACCCAGTAAAAGTTATTTATGAAGATAATTCTAACCCTGATTGTATATTTCCCGATTTTAAAGATGAATTTAACCATGTAAAAAAGCTTGATTTGGTTTCATTACTGCAAAAAAACTTTATTCAGACAAATTCGGTCATGTATAGATGGCGTCTTAATGCACCCGAAAAAATCGAGCTCTTCCCTGATTGCATAATGCCTGGTGATTGGTTTATACATTTACTTCATGCACAAGTAGGTGAGATTGGATTTAGCGATGAAGTTATGGGTGTCTACAGAAGACATTCCGGTGGGCTATGGTATATTGAAAATGCAAGACGTTTTCATCTAAGGCATGGGATTTCTGAATTAAGCTTTTATGTTGCACTTGAAAAACAATTTCCCGAATATAACCGGTTTAATGGTCATGAACATACTCGCAGATTTGCTTTTGAATTATTTCAAGCTTATACACAAATCAATCATATTAAAGGATTACAAAGAATTTTGGAATTGTGTCCGGACTGCTTAGCCGTTTGTTCTTAATTTATTTAAAGCGTTTTGTATTTTTTCTTTTATAACAGGAATTTTTTCCTGTGCATTATAAAAGTATTCTTTTAATGCAGAGTGCATTTTATTTATTTTTTCTTCTTTTGGAAAATTATTTATTTGTTTAAATAGATGTTGTATTTCAATATGTTCACCGAAAACAATTATATTGTAAATTTCAAAATTTTTATAATAGTCCATAGACAACTTATCATATATCTGTGCGATATTTATATGAATTTTAATAGCTTCTTCTGTTATAATTTTTCTTAGTGTAATTTCTTTTTCATATTTTGATAGTAATAATACTGCTTTTTCAATATATTCATTTATTTCGTTTAATTTTACTAAATCAGCTTTCAGTTTTTCAATAATGTCAATTTCGTTAAAGTTAAATTCGGATATAAACTCTTTTTTTTCTAATGTTTCAGTATTTTCCAGAACTTTTTCTAAAGGAATATTTGAAAAACCGTCAATTTGGGCACCAATCATAGAAGTATTTATCAGTTCCAAATTTTGATTTAAATCGGCAAATTCTTTAAAAAAGTCTATAAACATAGCATAACCGGCTTCTGTCGGAATCATATCTCCTTTAATTCCTTTAATATAAATCAGATTTTCATTAAAAGAATCTATTTTTTTCTGTGCCAACTCTTTACACCAAGATTCATTTATATCAACTCCATCAGGCACAAAAGACTTAATATAGCTTTCATAATCATTAATTTTATATTCCGGCTTTCCGGTTTTAGGATTTAGCTCAAAAACAAGTTCAGAATATGATGCGCCCTTGCTGTAACAAGCATTGTTAACAAACGCTAAATCCTGTCCGACAAGAACAAGTTTTTTACACCCTAACATCTTTGCACTTTCCAGAGCTTGAAAAGAAACAGTTCCCTTTGTAATATAAGGAGATATATTAGTATTAAAAAGCTTTCCCCAGTATTGACACCATGGACTTCCAATAGGCGGGAAGATAAATTTCTTTTTTGACTTTACTTTGTAAAAAGAATTATTTGTTGATGGCTCTAAAACCATATCAATATTTGATAAATCAAGCCCTCTAAGTTGTCCTGAAAAATCCCCAACCTCAATAATATTTAAAAAATCAGGTGTTATATTATTTTTTATTAAAGCTTTTATAGCTGTTCCTACACAAAAAATTATAACTTTATCCCTGTTTTTCTTTATTGTTTCTATATTTAAATCCAAGGTTGGACCTGCTGAGATAATTAAAGCTGTTTTATCTTTATATATATCTTTAAAATTATATAATGGTTTGGTATCTATGATATATGGAATATTATTTATTAATGTTTCGAGGTGTTTAAATCCCTTTTCTTTTAAGCTCTTATAATCAACATAAGAAGTGCCGTTATATAACTCTATTTGAGTAAGAATTTTTTGTGCTTCTTCTCCGTACAGAGTTCTATAAGAATTTAAAATGGAAAAACCAATGTTAGTTTTATATTCGTATAAAGAAGTAAAAGCTTCTTTAAGTTCTTTGTAATCAGATACAACTTTAACATTTGGTTTAGATAATTCTTTTGATAAGTCAACAAGTTCTAAAGTTACTCTTAAAATTTCAAGGTTAGATTCATATAAAATGATTTTTCCTTTGGAGTAATCGCAAAATTCTTTAAACAAGTGTCCAAGACCGATTCCAAGGATAAAGTGAGTAGAAATATTACTATCATTAGATTTTGCAAATAAATCTTTTGCTTCTTTTTCTGCACCTTCTTGTGAATGCAGGAACAAATCGTTATATTTAAGATTAGGTTCTTTTAAATGTGTTTCTACAAGCTGAATATCATTTGTTAAATAAGGCAGATCCAGTAATTTTTGTTTTAACCTTGGATTATATCTTGATATCGGGTCAAGATTTTTGTCTAATGTTGGATTTTTACTTGTCATATTATTGCCTTTGAACGTTCTGCCAATATTAATTGTAGCTTTTCTTTAAAAAATATGCAAATTCTTTACTATAATATTAACTAGCCAGTTGGGGAATATTATTTTAAAGGTTTTTAGCCTATATTAATAACTTAGTTTGGAAGGTACTAAATAATATATTATTAATTAACTAAATGTGCTGGTTTAAATGTTGGGTATGACAAAATCAACAAATTGAGAGAACTACATGAGATAATTGATTTGAATTTCCTGCAAAATATACAGGATTGTTTCGCATTATCTTTAAATATGACGCTTATAAGTATAAGAAATGGTGAATACCTAACCAAGCCTAGTAATGCTACTGATTTTTGTGATAAATATATTAGAAAAGATAAATCATGTATAAAACTGTGCTATGAATGCCATAACTATTGGGAAAAAGAAGCAATAAAAATTGGCAGTGTTTTAAATTATGAATGTCATGCAGGATTAACAAATTTTATTGTACCTGTTATTTTAGACGGTAAATATTTTGCAAGTGTTTTATGTGGTCAGTTTCTAACAGAAAAATTAAGTAAAAATAATGTTAAAAATATTTCAAAAAAATTAAAATTAGAAGAAGGAGAATTTTTCAAAAAAATTAGTAGTGTTAGAATTATTTCTGATAAAAGCAGTAATTCAGCAAAATATTTATTATATATTATGCTTAATTCTATTGTAGCAAATATTTATGCAGATTTTCAATTATCAAAATCCGAATTAAATTATAGAATACCTAAAAATCCTATATTAGATGAGCTATTTTTTAAGAATTATGCTTTTCAAGAACTTATTTTAAAGAAATATAACAAAGTTCAAAGGACGCTTACAAGTAGAGAATACGAAATATTAAAACTCGTGGCATTAGGTAAAAGTAATAATGAAATAGCAAAAGAGCTTTTTATAAGTATGCATACTGTAAAAGCTCATGTTTCATCAATTCTGGAAAAATTTGAAGTAAAAGACAGAGTGCAACTTTCAGTTAAAGCAGCAAGAGAAAATTTAATTTAATAAACTAATTTTCTTCGATTACTGTAGATATCAGCTCACCATAATTATCCACATGTCCTGTAGTTTCTTCTATTATATATTTAGTTTCACTATTTCTTGAAAGTTCTTTTTGCAATCTTATACGTGCATTATCTATATCGCTAAATTCGCCTATTAATTTTTTAGGATCGAAAGCTGTTTCGTCTATAATATAAACTTGATACATTATACCCTCCTTTTAGTTATATAGATATTATTTTATTATAAAATTAAAATAAAAGGTATTTATTATAGTAATTGTATAATTTCAGAACAT
Source organism: uncultured Muribaculaceae bacterium (assembly GCA_964391675.1). Classification (GTDB taxonomy): domain Bacteria; phylum Cyanobacteriota; class Vampirovibrionia; order Gastranaerophilales; family Gastranaerophilaceae; genus CAYMMX01. The sequence continues at coordinate 68,043 of CAYMMX010000002.1, forward strand.
AATAATAATTGGAATAGTTTCTTAGACTTATTATTAATGTAATTTTTTTGTTTTCTTGTATTCTAAAAATACAGGAGTTTTATGATAAAAAATTTTTTATTACCTTTAATTCTTATAACTTTAATTTTTGCTTTAAGCGGTTGTTCAAATATAAAAAGCAAATCGGATTTATATCAAGATATTATTCAAAAGGATAAAATGATTGTAGGTATATCTTTTGATTCAAAACCATTCGGATTCAAAGATTCAGATGGTCAAATTAAAGGTATGGAAGTTGATTTGGCAAAGGAAATCGCAAATAGAATATTAGGTAGCAGTAACAAAATTATATTCAAAGATATAACTCCGCAAGACAGAATAAAAGCGGCAATAACAGAAGATGTAGATATGGTTATCTCTACTATGACTATAACTTCCGAAAGAAAAAGATTTGTTAATTTTTCTAAGCCTTATTTTGTTGCAGGACAGGTGATATGTGTAAAGAAAGACAGTAAAATAGAATCTATATATGATTTGATTAATAAAAAAGTAATAGTAATACTTGGGACAACCGGAGAAAAAAATATACGACGTTTTGTTCCAAATGCTCTTATTCAGGGATATATTAATAATTCGGACGCAATAAACGCTTTTAAGGAAAATTATGCAGATGCAATAACCACAGATGATTCTCTTTTGCAAGGGCTTGTTATGGATAATAATAATTATAAAATGCTTCCTGAAAGATTAACTAAAGAACCTTATGGAATTGCCTTTAAGAAGTCAATGAAAACAAATTCTTTAAAGAACAATGTCAATAGAATAATAAGTGAAATACAATATGATGGTACGCTTAGGAATATAAAAAATAAATGGAAAATAAATTAATTACATGCATTTTTATAATTATTTTTTTGTTTAATCGGGGTTCCAAACATTATCCTCATTCCTGCAAATCTTTGACTAAGAGATATTTTTAAACCGCTTGAAATAGAATTTAAATTTTGCGCAGTTTCACTTGCTTGAAATATAGTATCATCAAGTTTTTTCATTGTTTTATCAATATCTTCTGTAGCTTTGGATATAAATTCAGTTGTATTTTTTAAATTTTCTGTTGAATCCTTTATATTCAAAGTAGTGCTTTTAAGTGTTGTTTCGTCCAGAGCATTATTTATTTTCTTAGATGTTTTATTAAGGTTTTCTGCCATTTGTGCAAGATTTTTGGTCATTGTCGCAATATTATTTGTTGATGTGCTTATTGCTTTACTGTTTTCTTCTATAAGTTTTGAAGTATGTTTAAAAAATGCTTGCATTTCCTGATTCGCAACTTCAGTAGCTTTTAATGCATTTATAACATGAAGAGAAACTATATCACTTACACCGGAAATATTTTGTCCTAACATAAATTGTTCCATACTATAAGGGGCAATTCCCTCAAGAATGTCTCCACTTTTAATTATTTTTAATGAAGGACTTTCCGGATATACAAATTGCAAATATAATTCGCCGTTAGGAAAATTTTCTACTTTTGCTATAGTATTTTGCGGTAAATCTATTTTTTTATGAATTAAGTTAACTCTTACGAGTATATTTTTAAAAGTTTTATCCGGAGATATTTTGACAATTTTTCCAATTTTAAAACCGTTATAGTATACACTCATATTTTTAGTAAGTGCACCGATTTCGTTAAATCGTATAATTACATAAAATATATTACCGTATATATATAACCCGATAAATATAAATAAAATTATTAGAATTATTATTATTTTCTTTATTTTTGAATTATTGTCAAAAAATATTTTCATAAAGTTGTTATGAATTAAACAATTGTTAATTTCTATTGTCTTTATGGATAAAAATTAATGTTGCAATGCAAACAACGCAAACTCAGAATAGCATAAAACAATAAGTTTAACTATTCCAGATTTGCGTTGTTTAGAATTAATTAGTTAAAATTAATTAATATCTTCTTTCTCTGTATCCGCCACGGTTGTTATTCTGTGCCTTACGTTTTGCACGACAGTCCGGGCATCTTTTTGGGGAAGAGTAACCTTTTTTTGCGTAAAATTCTTGATCTTCTGTAGAGAATACAAACGATTTTCCACACTCAACACATTCTAATTGTTGAATTTCATAGTTGTTGTTCATTTTTTTCTTTCTTATTTGTGTAACTTTACCATTGTAATACAAGTAAAATATAAAAGCTACTAAATATATTTAATTATTAAATTTTTATTAAAGAATGTCTCATAAATTGAATGTTTTTATTGTTTTAGGTAGTCTTTAAAATCTTTTTTAATAACCTTATATCCACAACCTTCATGTAATTTTGCAGGGTATAATAATCTTTTGCGAGGATAAACTTTACACATTTTTAGTCTTTTATTATAAACACTGCATAAACCTTCTTTTGTAACGTATTTACAGGCAAAAATAAAGTTTCCTTCTTCATCTTTTCCTTTTATATAAAATCTTTTATAGGGTGGAAAAAGTATTTGCATAAATTTAAATTCTTTTTCGGTATAGGTATCAAAGCTATACATATAATTGCAACATTTTCCGCATTTTCTGCATTCGCCTGTTACTTCATAAACTGTTTTTTCAGTAACAAAGTAGGATTTAAGTTCATTAAAGGCATTAATTAGGATATTAATCATACTTTACAAATTACTTCCATGTTAATATTTATCTGCTACTATTATATTAACACAGGATAAGAAAAATAATGAGCGAATTTAAAGTTCCAAAGAGAATAAAAAAACCTAAAAAGACTGTCAATCCAGAAACAGCAAATGCAATAGTGTTTTTTATTTCTATTATTTTAGCAGCTGTAGTGGCATTTAATTTATATCTAATATCACTGCCACCCATACAAAATTTAGGTGAATTTAAACCTAACATCGTTACTAAATTTTATTCAAACGATGATGAAGTTATAAAAACCTTTACCGCCTTTACTTTTTCAAAGGTTGATTTAGAACAAATTCCTCAAGACCTTCAAAATGCTATAATAGCTACAGAAGATAAAAACTTTTATCATCATAAAGGATTTGATTTATCGGGACTTGTTCGTTCTACTTTTGCAAATTTAGTTGCAGGAAGAGTTGTTCAAGGAGCAAGTACAATAACTCAACAATTGGCAAGGATTTTATTTTTATCAAATGAAAAGACTTTCACAAGAAAGATTAAAGAATTAATTGTTGCTGTTCGTATAGAAAAAACAATACCTAAATCAAAAATTCTTGAAATGTATTTAAATAACGTGTATTTAGGCTCTGGAGCATATGGTGTTGAGGGCGCTTCACAAATTTATTTTAATAAACATTTAAAAGATTTAACTCTTGCCGAATGTGCACTTTTGGCAGGTTTGCCTCAGGCACCTTCTGTTTATTCTCCTTTTAATGACAAAGAACTGTCTATAAAACGCCGCAATAAAGTTTTAAAAAGAATGTATAAAATGAGGTTTATTACGAAAAGTCAATACAACCAGGCCTGTGACGAAAAGTTAAAATTAAATCCTCTTCCTGAAATTTATACGCTAAATAAAGCACCTTATTTTTGTGATTATGTTATGAAAGAACTTGAGAAATTAGGATTTGATGAAGTAGAAATTTCTCAAGGCGGGTATAAAGTAATTACAACAATTGATTATAAAACACAGCAAAAAGCTAATGAAGCAATAATAAACACAATGAATGCATGGGGATTAAGAGGAGATAAACAACAAGCTGCATTATTCTCATTTAGTCCTATAGATGGGCGTATTTTAGCATATGCGGGTGGTAAAAATTATGCAAAAAGTCAATATGATAGAGTTACACAATCAATCAGACCTCCCGGATCCGCTTTTAAACCTTTTATTTACGCAACTGCTGTTGAAAAAGGTTTAGGACCGAATGATTTAATTGATGACGAGCCTTTTACCGCTGGCGATTGGTCTCCTAAAAATTATCATAATAAGTATAGAGGAAAAATCCCTGCTTATAAAGCTTTAATGATTTCTTCGAATGTTTGTGCGGCAAGATTGATTCAATCAACAGGGGTTCGTGCAGTTATTCAAATGGCAAGAGTTTTGGGTATTTCTACTCCTTTAGAATATGATTACACAATTGCTCTGGGTTCAAACGGTGTAAAATTATTCGAAATGACAAGAGCTTATGGTGCTTTTGCAAACGGAGGTTACAAAGTAGAGCCTTATGCCGTTGAAAGGATTGAGACATCAAGAGGAAAAGTAATTTATCAAGCACCAAAGGCAAAAGCCTCGAAAGTTATGGATGTGAATACAGCCGCAACAATAACTGCTATGTTAAAAACAGTTATAAAAAGCGGTACAGGTATTGCAGCAAATATAGGTAAACCGGCGGCAGGTAAAACCGGAACTACAAACGATTCAAAAGATGCAAGCTTTTTTGGTTATACACCGGATGTTGTTACCGGTATATGGGTAGGAAATGATGATAATACTAAAAATGGTAAAATAACGGGAGGAACTGTACCAGCACTAATCTGGAAAGAAGTGATGCATGTCGCAACTCAACCTTATGGTGCTTCTGATTTCGATTATCCTGAAATTACATTGAAAAATTATTCAAGTAATAAAAAATATGATGATGACGAAAAAGCTGATGATCAAAACGCAGAAGATGTTGATGATGAATCAATACCTTCTAATCAAAATGCATCAAACTCAACAGTTCAATCAAAAAATGATAAAAAGCTACAACCTGTTTTAGCTCCTGTCCCTATGGCAACACCTGCGGGTATTGAAGAAGAAAAAATAAATTAATACTAATAAGTTTAGTATTAACCTGCAGATAATGTGAAAATTTCATAAATTTCTTCGTCTGAAAGTTCTGTGATAATTTTTTCACCTTCGTAAACGGCCATATTTGCAAGATCTTTCTTGCTTTTTAACATTTCATCAATTTTTTCTTCGAAAGTTCCTAATGTTACAAGTCTGTGTACCATAACGTTTTTTTCTTGTCCTATACGATATGTTCTGTCTGTAGCTTGGTCTTCAACTGCAGGATTCCACCATAAGTCATAGTGTATGACATTTGTTGCACTTGTAAGGTTTAAACCCGTTCCACCCGCTTTTAATGAAAGTATCATAACTTTTGTTTCTTCATTGCTTTGAAAATCATCAATTATTTTTTCACGCTGGTTAATATTTAATGAACCATGGAAAAATGACGGTGTTATATTGCATTCATCGTTTAATATTTGGCAAAGAATATCACCCATTTCTTTGTATTGTGTAAAAATTAGTGTTTTCTCACCGTTATCTATAATATTTTGGACAAGTGAAACGCATTTTTCCATCTTACCTGAAAGTTCTTTACTCATTTCTCCTGCTTTTAAGAATTGATAAGGGTGATTACAAATTTGTTTTAGTGCCGTAATTAATTTGAAGATGTTTCCACGTCTGTTGACACCTGTAAAGCCACTGATTTTTTCCATCATTTCATTTAGTGTTTTTTCATAAAGAACAGCTTGTGGTTTTGATAAATAACAATAATCATTAAGAACAAGTTTTTCAGGAAGATCTGATATAACATTTTTATCTGTTTTTAGTCTTCTTAAAACAAAAGGTGAAACAGACATTTTTAGCTTATTTGCCCTTGACATTTCTTTAAATTTTTCAATCGGTATGGCATAACTTTTTTGAAATTCTCTTAAAGATCCTAAATATCCTCGATTTATAAAATCGAAAATACTCCATAGCTCTGTTAACCTATTTTCTACAGGAGTACCTGTCATTGCTATTTTTATGTCAGATTTAAGCGATTTTATAGCTAAAGTTTGAGCGGTGTCAGGATTTTTAATATTTTGTGCTTCATCTACAATAACCATAGACCAAGAATCTTTTTTTAAGTCTTCTATATCTATTCTCATAATTGCGTATGTAGTTAATATAATATCATTCTTTAAATCAAGTTGTCTTTCACTGCCGTGATATATGGCAGCTTTTATACTTGGAGCAAACATTTCAAGTTCTTTCATCCAATTGCCCATTAAAGTTGTTGGACAAACAACAAGAACAGGATTTTTAAGTTTGTTTTCTTCTTTCATTTTAAGAATAAGGCTTAGTACTTGAATAGTTTTCCCTAAACCCATATCATCTGCCATACAACATCCAAAACCTTTTGAAATATTTGTCCATAGCCATTTTAATCCTGTTTTTTGATAAGGTCTTAATTCTCCTTTTAAATCATTCGGTGTCTCAACTTCAATTGGTTTATTAAAATCTTTCACTATATTAGCAAAGGCTTCGTCATAATCAAAATCATATTGTTCTATCTGACCTGACATTGCGGCATGAAGCAATTCTAGTCGTGTTAATTTTGTATGATTTGCTTTTAAAATTTGTTCAAATAATTTTTTACTGTCATCTTTATCAATTAAAACATATTTATCTTTGTATTTTATTAGACCATTGTTTTCTGCGGATAATTTTTCAAATTCCTCCATAGAAATTTTCTCATCTCCAATAGAAACTTCGTAAGAAAAGTCCAAAATGTTTTCTAATGATATACTTCCTGTAGTTTTGTTGTTTAAAATATCTGCTAAATCGTCTGAGCGTGAAGCTTTTACTTTTGCGTTAATTGAAGCTCTAGGAATTATTATATTTGTTAATTCATCAGGTAAAATTACTTCTATCTGTGCTTTTTGAAGGTAATAAGCAGTTTGAGTGATTACTTTGTAGACTTCATTTAAATTTAAAGAGAGTGATAGATTTTTTTCGTCTTCAAAAAGTGTTTCAAGTTCTGGCATGTACCTTACGGCATAATTTAATTGTTTTTCTACAATTTTTGAGATATCAGAAGAATTAGCTCCAAAGACTTCTTCTTTGATATATAGATCGTCAATTAGTACATTTTCATTTGTTTTTCTGTTTTTAATGTGAATTTTGAGCTCAAACAGTTCATCTTTAACAGTGTTTATTTTAAAGAATGGAATTACATCATATTTCCCTAAATAAAGTTCGTCAAACCATTGAGAAAAATTTTCTGCTATGTCTTGACCTTTTAATAAAGATTTTTGTTCTAAGTCTTTAATTAAATAGTGACCGGATTTTATATTTTTAAATTTGTATGATTTAATCCCTAAGAACTTGTATATAACATAGTTTAAGTAACTCCTTATAAATTCATCCACGAAATTTTTTGGAGGTTCACCTTCGATGAATAAATCTTTTGGAAGATGTTCTTCAAATTGGTTTATAATTCTTGCAAGCTGATTATTTTGAATAATAGGTTCATAAACTATTCTAAACATTGAACCCCTTGTTTTAATTGTCGGAATAAAATATAGTTTTTCAATTAACTTCATTACAAACTGAGTTAATTTGTTTAAATAAATAAAAGTATGTGATAATGATTCAAAATCAATTATCTCTCCAAATCCGCCAAAGTAGTCCAAAACTATATCCAATGGCATAACATACCCTTGTTCGTTGTTGACAACTTGAGAAGAATATCTGAAAAGTGAACCTTTAGACTTCAAATAAAACTGGAAATTATTTGTTGGAGTTACGAAAAATGATAAATTGTTATTTTTATTAATAAGGTAAAAATTAGTATTTCTGACAGGAGCATTAGGGCTTATGAAAATATCTTTAAATTCATCTTCTATAATTTGATAAATTAAGCTGAGAGTATATCTAAAATCTTTGTTCTTAAATCCATCAGGGTTTTCACTTAAATTGAAAAACAATTCATCAACATTATTCTTTTTAAATGATAGGTCTATATTTAAACCTTTTGTTTTTTCTTCTGTTGTCATTTATATCCTTATTATCTGGTATATTTAAATTTTAATTTGTTAATTATATCAGGAAAAAAAAACATATACAATCCCGTTTTCAAGGTAGATATTAAATAAAATGACATTATAAAAGTAAAATATAGTTATTTAATTAATGATTCACCCGTCATTTCTTCAGGTTTTTCAATTCCCATTATTTTAAGTATAGTTGGCGCAACATCACAAAGGGCTCCTTCTTCTCGAAGTTCAATATTTTTGTCAGCATTTATAACAACAAAAGGAACTTCGTTTGTTGTATGTGCTGTATGAACTGCACCTGCTTCATCTGCCATAACTTCGGCATTTCCATGATCTGCTGTTAAAAGCATTGTAATACCTATTTCCTTAGCTTTTTGCGCTATTTTTCCAACACATTCATCAACAACATGACAAGCTTTTGTAGCAGCAGCCAAATCTCCGGTATGCCCTACCATGTCAGGATTAGCAAAATTTACAAGGATAAATCCGTAGTCGGGATTTTCTTCAGCTTCTAAAACTTTTTTGCAAACCTCATAAGCACTCATTTCCGGTTGTAAATCATAAGTTGCAACTTTAGGAGAAGCTACTAATACTCTTGTCTCAAGTTTTTTAGGTTCTTCTACACCGCCGTTAAAGAAAAATGTTACATGTGCATATTTTTCTGTTTCTGCTGTTCTAAATTGTTTAACCCCTTTTTTATCAAGAATATCACCCAAAATGTTTACTAATCTTTGCGGAGGAAAAGCGATAGGGAAATCAAAAGTTTCGTCATATTGTGTCATAGTGACATAATAAATATTTTTTCTGACTTCTTTTCTTTCAAAACCTTTAAAGCTGATAAACTTAATAGCTTTTGTTATCTCTCTTGCTCTGTCCGGACGGAAATTGAAGAAAATTATTGAATCATTATCTTTAATTCTTGAATTTTCATCGCCAATTACGGTTGGTTGAACAAATTCGTCATTTTCATTTTTGTTGTAAGAATTTTGTACCCCCTCAGTTGCTGAAGATGCTTTTTCACCCTCCCCTAAAAGTAGGCAGTTATAAGCTTTTTCAACCCTATCCCATCGATTATCTCTGTCCATAGCCCAGTAACGTCCGCACACTGTAGCTATAGGAGGTAAATTGTATTTCTTTAATTCGGCTTCAATTTTTTCTAAATATTTGCAAGCGCTTCTCGGCGGAGTATCTCTTCCATCTAAAAAAGCGTGTACGTATAAATTTTTAAAATTCTGCTCGGCTGCTAATTTTATTAATGCATAAATATGGTCCATTGAAGAATGAACTCCGCCTTCTGAAATTAATCCCATTAAGTGAACTGAAGAATTATTTTTTTTTGCATGTTCAAAAGCTTCAAGAAATTTTTCATTTTTGAAAAAACCACCTTCTCTTATGCTTTTATTTATTTTTGTTAATTCTTGATAAACAACTCTTCCTGCGCCTAAGTTTAAGTGACCTACTTCAGAATTTCCCATTTGTCCGTTAGGAAGTCCTACGTATTCACTATCAGCATGAATTCTTGTCCATTTGCCTTCTGACTTTAATTTTTCGACATTAATAGGTGGTGCAAGCTTTGTTGCATCATATTTATCTATATTAGGATTATTGTTAATTCCCCAACCATCCATTATACATAATAATACTCTTCTCATTTCTCTCCCTTTCGGCTAATTTTTTCGGTCTTGTTTATTACCTCTAATTACTAAATTTTAGCAAGAAAATATTGCATATTCAAGGGCGCAAATTTTTATTAAAATTTGCGCCCTTGAAAAAGTAAATAAATTATTAAGTAGATAAAATATAGTTTATTAATGTTCTAACACCAATTCCAGTGGCGCCTTTTATTAATTCTTTTTGAGGTTTTTCTAAAAATGCTGTACCGGCAATATCTAAGTGAACCCAAGAAACTTTATCTGTTACAAATTCTTTTAGAAAAACACCTGCAGCAGAAGCTCCACCCCAGCGCCCACCTGTATTTTTCATATCAGCAATATCACTTTTTAAACCATCAAAGTATTCTTCATACATTGGTAATTGCCAAAATCTTTCGCCGCTTTCTTCACCTGTTTTAATAATTTTTTCTATTAATTCCTGACTGTTACCCATAATCCCAGCTGCTTGTGTTCCAAGTGCGACCATACAAGCACCTGTAAGTGTTGCTATATCAATTACTTCATCGACGCCTAGTTCACAAGCGTAGCAAAGTGCATCTGCAAGGGTTAATCTGCCTTCGGCGTCTGTATTATCAATTTCGATAGTTTTTTTGTTTTTTGCTGTTAAAATATCACCTGGTTTATAAGCTATTCCACTTGGCATATTTTCACATGCAGCAATAAGTCCATGCACTTCAACTTCAGGATTAAATTGTTTTAGACAGTTCATTACTCCTAAAATACAAGCAGCTCCTGACATATCATCTTTCATATTTAACATTGATGATGCAGGTTTTAAATCGAGACCGCCACTATCAAAAGTAATACCTTTTCCGATTAGAGCAATTTTTTTCTTAGGGTGTGACGGAGTGTATTTCATATGGATAAACTTTGGAAACTCTGCACTTCCTTTACTTACTGCTAAAAAGGCTCCCATTCCCATGTTTTCTATATCATCTTTTTCGTATATTTTAGTTTTTATTCCATCAATTTTTTTAGCAATTTCTGCTAATTTCGAAGGTGTTGCATATTGCGCCGGTTCGTTGGCTAAATTTCTTGCAAAAGACATTGCTTTTGCTAATTTTATACCTTTTTCTACTCCCGTATTTAATTTTGAAATTTTATCCTGTTCTTTTTCTACCAGAATAAATTCTTCGACTTTTACATTATTATCATCTTTTTTCGTTTTATATTTATCAAAAGCATAGTCTCCTATTGAAGCTCCTTCTGTGACAGCTTGAGCAGTTTTTTCTAATTCAAATTCAAGTTTGCCTAAATCAATACAAATCTTTTTTGCTTTAATGGATAAGGCTTTTTTAATTATCTTTGCACTTAATTCTCTTAATTTATTTAATGTAAATTTATCTTTTTCTCCCAGACCTACTATAAGAATTTTGTTGGCAGGTATTTTTGCGTAAGTTTGTAATAGATAAGTTGATCCAAACTTTGCCTCAAATTTATCTTTTTTTATGACAAAATCTGTAATAATGTTTTCTAATTTTTCATCAACAGATGCTATAATTCCGCTAAGGACTTCCGTCTTTTGGTATAAACCTACTACTAATACATCACAGCTTTGTTCATGTAAATTTGCATTTAAAACCTTAATTTCCATGTGCACTCCTTTCTTTGTTTTGTAAAGATTATAACATTAACAAATATAGAAAAAACTATACAAAATATTAAAAGTATGATAAAATTTTCACAGATGTAGTAGGAAAAATTTTTTTGGAAATATATGCAATAAATATTGATTACTCATAATTAATAATAAACTCGAATTGGCAACAATGTCGAGTGTTGTGTGTATTTATAAAAATTGGAATGAACGAGGTATTAACTTATTATGAATTTACCATTAATTTTATTAATCGTTCTTGTAGTTGTACTTTCTGCTGTTGTTATTGTTCAAATTAATAAATTTAAAAATCTTTCTCAACAAACTCAAAAATCACAAGCGGATTTAAGTGAAAAAGAGCAACTTTTAAAAAAAGAAGCAATGATTGCAGCAAAAGAAGCACTTCAAAGAGAACAAGAAAAACTAAATGAGGAAGTAAGAGAAAGACGTCAAGAAATTGCAAGAGTTGAAGACAAGTTAGCTAAAAAAGAAGATATGCTTGAAGATAAAATTCAAGAAGCAACTGATAAAGAAAGCCAAATGCAGAAAAAACTTGATGAACTTTTAGAAAAAGAAGATTACTTAGCGGATTTGGTTCAAAAACAAACAACAGAACTTGAAAGAATTTCCGGTTTATCCGCAGAAGATGCAAAAAATATGCTTTTAGACCAATTAAAACATGATTTGGCACAAGAACAAATGCAATTAATTCGTGAAAATGAGGCAAAAATTAAAGAAGATGCTCTTGAAAAGTCAAAAGAAATCCTTTCAACGACAATGCAGCGTTGTATGATTGAGCAGGTTGTAGAATCAACTGTTTCAGTAGTTGCACTTCCAAATGATGAAATGAAAGGTCGTATAATCGGTCGTGAAGGCAGAAATATAAGAACTTTAGAAACCCTAACAGGTGTGGATTTAATTATCGATGATACACCTGAAGCAGTTGTTCTATCAAGTTTTGATCCCGTAAGAAGAGAAATTGCTAAACTTGCACTGGAAAAATTGATTACAGACGGTCGTATCCACCCTGTTCGTATTGAAGAAATGGTTGATAAAGCCAGAGAAGAAATCGAGAAAAAAATATTTGAAGAGGGTGAAAATGCTGCTTTAGATATGAATATTATGGGACTAAATCGTGAATTGCTGAAAACTTTAGGTAGATTATATTACAGAACAAGTTATGGACAAAATGTTCTTAAACATTCACTCGAAGTTGGTCACATTGCAGGTATGTTAGCATCAGAGCTTGGAGCTAATGTTTATATATCAAAAAGGGCAGGACTTTTACATGATATTGGAAAAGCCGTTGATCAAACCCAAGAAGGAACACATATTCAGCTTGGTGTAGAAATTGCCAGAAGATATGGAGAAAAAGAAGAAATAATACATGCAATTGAAGCACATCATGATGATGTTACGGCTAATACAATAGAAGCTGTATTGGTAAAAATGGCTGATGCAATTTCTGCAGGAAGACCCGGAGCAAGACGTGATACTTTAGAGATTTATATTAAGCGTCTTCAAAAAATTGAAGAAATTGTAAATAGTTACGAAGGTATTAAACAGTCATTCGCAGTTCAAGCAGGACGTGAAGTAAGAGTTATTGTTGAGTCTGAGCGTTTTGATGATTTAGCATCTCAAAAACTTGCCCGTGATGTTGCAAAAAGAATTGAAGATGAAATGGAATATCCCGGACAGATAAGAGTAACAGTTGTCAGAGAATTTAGAACAACTGAAATAGCTAAGTAGCAAATACAAAGTGTAAAATGCAAAAGGCAAAAGGTGCTTATCTATTTAACTTTTTGCATTTTTATTTTAAGGAAACCATGACAAATAAATTAAAAATAGTATTTTTCGGTGATGTCGTAGGGCGGCTTGGACGAAAAGCCGTAGGAGATATTCTTAAAAAAATGAAACAGGAGGATTCTTCTCCTGATTTTTCTATTGTAAATGTTGAAAATGCTTCTCATGGCTTTGGTTTAACTAAGAAAAACTATAATGAAATTTGTGATTACGGATTTAATTGTTTAACTTCAGGAAATCATATTTGGGACAAAAAAGAAATTTTTAAATATATTGATGAAGCAGATAAACTTATCAGACCTTTAAATTATCCTAAAAGATCTAAAGGTAAAGGAGTAAGAATTTTTGATGTTAAGGATAGTAAAATTGCAGTAATAAATTTATTAGGAAGAACCTTTATGCATCCGATTGATTCTCCATGGGAAATCATTAAAAAAGAAGTTAAAAAAATAAAAAAAATTACGCCTAATATTATAATTGATTTTCATGCAGAGGCTACAGCCGAAAAAGTTTGTTTTGCCAAATTTTGTTCTGAACTTGGTGTTAGTGCCTTTTTTGGAACGCATACACATGTTCAGACAGCGGATGAAAAAATTATAAATGGTATGGCTTATATAACTGATGTAGGATTTTGCGGTGCAGTTGACAGTGTAATCGGAATGGAATATAAAACATCCCTAAAACGCTTGTCAACAGGTTTACCAGAAAGATATGAGATTCCCGCATCAAAAGTTATTCAAATCAATGCAGTTGAGGTTATAATTGATGCTGAAACCGGTAAATCGCTTGATATAAAAAGATTTTTGTCAGAAATAAATTATCAGGAGGTAACAAGGTGAAAACAGATTTGCATATTCATACTAATTACTCAGATGGGGTATTCTCACCTGAGAAGATTGTTGATGCTGCTGTAGAAGTTGGTTTAGATGTAATTGCACTGACGGATCATGACAATATCTTATCTTACGAAATTGCCCAAAATTATACTAAACAACTGGAAAATGAAGGTAAAAAAACAGTTAAAATTATTCAAGGAGTAGAGATTAATACAATTTACCAAAATACTGAAATTCATATTTTAGGGTATTTTATGAATACCAAAAATTCGGATTTTAAAGAGTTAATTAAATCTCAGCAACAAGCCCGTATTAAGCAAACAAAAGAAATTATCACATTACTGAATAAAAAAGAAGGAATAAACATAAAATATGATAATATTACAAGTCAGGTTGCCCATGGTGGTAGTATAGGTCGTCCCCATATTGCAAAAGCAATTACAAATGTAGGCGGAACAGCAAGTGTAATAGAAGCGTATGCTAAATATATAAATGATAATTCTTCAGTATACGTTCAAAGAAAAACAGTATCTCCTCATGAGGCTGTTGAAATAATTTATGATGCCGGAGGGATACCGGTTATTGCTCACCCACATGACTTGGAGAATGCGAAAGAGTTAATCGAAGACTTAATGCATTACGGTTTAAGAGGAGTCGAAGCTTATCACAGAAAACATTCGCCGGCTATTGTTGAATATTTTTCTTCAATTGCAGAAGAATTGGGACTTATAGTTACAGGTGGCTCAGATTTTCATGCACCTAATTTAATGAATGGGCAAATTATTCTTGGAAAAAACTTTGTTCCTGAATGGATTTATGATAAATTAATTGAAGAAAAAAAACGTTTAGATTTGGCTTGATTTAAAGGAGAGTAAATATATGTGTAAAAAGGGTTTTACTATTGTAGAAGTAGTTATGGTTTTTCTTCTTATATTAGGTGTTACTTTTTTTGTTTTACCCAAAAATCTTGAATCTACAAGACAAGCAAAGCTTATTTCAAAATGGACATTAAAATATAATGAATTAGAGTATATTTTTTCTGTTATAAAAGCACAACAGGATAGTGAATTAAATAATAAATTTAGTAGTGCTGAAGGTTATAATGCTAAGAAAAAAATACTTTTAGATGTTATAAAACCTTATTTAAGAATAACTTCTAAACTTGATTCAAAATATGTTCAATATTACATGAACGGTGATAAGATATCACCGGCAAGTAAATATTATTTTTCAGAGTTTTATAATACAAGTGTAGGTGAAATTGTTGCTTTAAAGTGGTTTAATGATAATTGTAAAAATAATTTACCTTGTGCGATTATTGTTTTTGATATCAACGGTATAGCAAAGCCAAATAAATGGGGACATGACATTTTTGGTATAAATGTTTTAAAAGATGATATTAATCCTATAGGAATGGGAATTGATCCTTATGTCTTAAAAAAAGATTGCAGTAATAAAGGATACGGAACATATTGTTCTTATTATTACCTAATCGGGGGTAAATTTGAATAATTCCATAAAAAATATTTGCGTTTATTCATCTTCAAGTAATTCATTAGATCAAATTTATTATAAAGTTGCAAGAGAATTAGGGCTTTTGATGGGTAAAAACGGTTTTAATTTAGTTTATGGCGGCGGAACATTAGGTGCTATGTGGGCAAATGCCTCTGCAGTGATGGAAACCGGAGGAAAAGTCTTTGGAGTTTTACCTGAAAAACTTCATAAAATAGGAGTAGGAAATCCTGATTGTGATGAATTATTTATAACAAAATGTATGCGAAGCAGAAAAGATAAGATGGATGAAATTTCTGATGCTGTAATTGCTCTTGCCGGCGGTTTGGGTACTTTAGAAGAACTTTCTGAAATGATTGTCCAAAAACAGTTAGGCTACAGTGATAAAGCTATTGTAATTCTTAATACAAATAGTTTTTATGATGATTTATTAAAATTTTTCGATAATATAGTTAATCAAAATTTTGCGGCAAAAGATGCAAGAGAATTGTGTTTTGTGGCTAAAACACCTCAAGAAGCTATAGATTATTTAAAAAACTATACTCCAAAACACTTTGATGTATATGAGAAACTGGGATTAAAAGAAAACGTTTAGATTACATGAAAAGCTAGTTGTATAAAGGTCTTTTTGTTGTAAAATATTTTTATTAAAATATAAATACAGAAAGATTTTAAAGTGAAGCTTTATAATTCATATTCTCAAATAACAGAAGATTTTATCCCTTTAGAAGGTAACAAAGTTAAAATGTATGTTTGCGGCCCTACGGTTTATGACAATGCTCATTTAGGTCATGCTCGCTGTTATATAACTTGGGATGTTTTATACAGGTATTTGAAATTTAAGGGTTATGACGTCACTTATTGCCGAAATGTAACTGATGTAGACGATAAGATTCTTAAAAAGGCTCATGATGAAGGAGTTTCTCCTGACGAAATTGCAAAAAGATATTATGATGCATTTTCACAAAGCATGAAAAAATTAAACATTTGCCCGCCGGACATAGAGCCTTTTGCAACAAAAACCCTAGGTGAAATGATTGCGATGAATAAACAGCTTATTGAAAAGGGCTTTGCTTATGAGGCTGATGGAGATGTATATTTCAGAGTAAAAAGTTTTGATAAATATGGTTTTCTTTCAAAGCAGCCTTTGGATTCTCTCGAAGCAGGAGCAAGAGTTGAAGAATCCAATATTAAAGAAAATCCTATGGATTTTGCTTTATGGAAAAAAGATGAAAAATTCGGCTACAAAAGCCCATGGGGTGTTGGACGCCCAGGATGGCATATTGAATGTTCTGCAATGAGCAGAAAATATCTAGGAAATACTATAGATATACATGCAGGTGGAGCTGATTTGATTTTTCCTCATCACGAAAACGAAATTGCTCAATCAGAATGTGCAAACGGCGAGCAGTTTGTTAAATATTGGCTACATAATGGTTTTGTGACTATCAATAAAGAAAAAATGTCTAAATCTTTGGGTAATTTTTTAACAATTGATGATATGTTGAAAATATATGATTCAAATACAATAAGATTTTTTATATTAACTAATCATTATCGTATGCCTGTAGAGTTTTCCGATGAAGCTTTAGAATCAGCTAAATCAGGTGTAAAAAGACTTTATAATGCCATTAATACTGCAAGAAAAACTTTTAATATTGATGATAAATTAGATATAACCAAAATGGATAAATATAAAGAATTTGTTGAATATATGGATTTAGACTTAAACACTTCTGCAGGATTGGCTGTTTTATTTGATTTAGCAAACAAATTAAACAAAGAACCTGATTCTAAAAATTTAACTTTGTTATATAAATTATCTTCTGTTTTAGGATTTAACTTTGATAGTATTGAAATTTCAGAAGAAGAATTAAAAGATAAAGTACAAAAAATTTCTGAGAAATTAGGATTAAGCATAAGCAGTATGGATGAAATATTGGCTTTGAGAAAGAAGGCAAGAGAAGATAAGGATTGGAACTTGGCTGACAAAATCCGAATTGTGTTTGATGAAGTTGGTATAGTATTGAAAGATAGTAAAGAAGGCACAACGTGGGAATTAAAAAGTTAAGCAGATTTGGAAAACATTTTAAAAATAGTGCCCTAATTCTTTTTATATTTGTTTTAACATTTGTATTTTTTAGTGCAACAAAAACATTTGCGCAAAATGTATCTGATAACATGAAGTTTGTAAGAGTGGCTATAAGTGATTCCAATTTTAAATCTTTTGTTTATAATGAGGTTTCGATAGTTGCTACTGCGGAATATTCTTTATATGATAAACAATCCAGAGCTCTGATAGCAAAATTTAAGCCAACCGATGTTGTAAAAATCAAATATAATTCTAAAAACTTTGAAGTAATCGTTAATAATAAAATAATTCAAAAAAATATTGAAGGAACTTTAGTATTTGACTCTCGTTACGGACTTTTAGGTGTAGAAAATTTAAAAAGAAACGCTAAACAAGCTCTTTATCATGGTGTTTTAGAGCTTATACCAAAAAATGATTGTCAGTTTTTTTTAATAAATGTTCTTGACTTGCAAAATTATTTAAAAGGTGTTGTCCCAAATGAAATGCCCGTAAAATTCGGACTAGAAGCCTTAAAAGCACAAGCAGTTGCAGCAAGAAATTATGTTTTAATGCCCAGAACAAGAGCTTATAAAGAATTTGATGTGGACGATTCAGTAGCAAGTCAGGTTTATTACGGTGCTAATACAGAAATGCCTCTTTCTAATCAGGCAGTTGAAGAAACTTCCGGATTGGTGGCACTTTACGGGTGGGATTTGATATTAGCGCAGTATTGTTCAACAGCAGGTGGTTACACAGAAAATTATGAAAATACTTTCTCTGACGGGAAGATATTTCCAGCTAAGCCAAAACCTTATTTAAAAGGATTTCCGGATATATTAAGTGTTGTTCCGTTGAATCGGGAGGAAGAAGCTCGTTTATTTTATATGTCATATCCTGATTCTTATGATATGAAATCACCTTATTATCGTTGGCAAAGAGATTTTACCAGAGAAGAATTAGAACAAGTTTTAGCTAAAACTTTGTTTACTCAATCTAAAACCGGCTTTGTGAGACCTGAATTTAAAGAAGGAGAGATACTGGGAGAGCTTAAAGAAATTAAAGTCAACAAAAGAGGAGTTTCAGGTAAGGTAATGGAGCTTGAAATTATATCAGATAAAGGAAACTGGCATGTAAGCAAAGAACTTGTCATAAGAAGAACTATCAAAAAAGATGGAAAAGCTCTTCCAAGTGCTAATATAGTTTTTGAAAATTTATACGACATAAATAAGAAACTTAGCAAAATAGTTATATATGGAGGAGGTTATGGACATGGAGTTGGAATGAGTCAATATGGTGCAGGTTTTATGGCAACATCACTCCACAAAACTTTTGATAAAATCTTAAAGCGTTATTATACAGGAATCACAATTTCTACAATTCCTATTGTATTATTTGAAAATTCCTGTAATGATGAGAAACAAACAACAGTTTCTCAGGAATTTTATGCTCCTGCTAATAAAGCTTTTTTGATTGTTGATAATAAGTATAATCTTAAAAGTTTTAGTGCTAATATTAATGGAAGGATAGTTTCTTTTGAGTTGGCAAATAACGTTGTGCCTCTACATAGAATGAATAGAATCGATATATCAAGTTATATTAAAAAAGGAAAAAATAATATTATTTTTATGTTTCCGGAAAATGAAAATAATAAAGCAATCAGGTTATATATAGAATTGGTAGAAAAGGATGTCGGAGAATACAATTTCTAATAATGAAGATAATAAAGGACCAAGTCTTTTAAAAGCAGCATGGTTAATTGCGGCAGTTACAATTATAAGTAAAATTATAGGTTTTATAAGGGATGTTGTAATAGCAAATTGTTATGGAGCATCTATTGTTTCTGATGCTTATTTTTATGCATATCAATTACCGGCGCTTGCTATTGTATTGCTAGGAGGTGTAGGCGGCCCTTTTCACAGTGCAACTGTTGCTGTCTTTTCAAAAATCATTCCTTCACTAAAAGAAAAAGCTAATAAAGAAGTAAATAGTTTATTTAATACTTTTCTTACGGCTACTTTTATTTTCTTTTGCGTATTTGCTGTTTTTTGTTTTATTTTTTCTGATCAAATAATGAAATTTATTATTGCAGGAAGTAATCAGGAATTAATTTCTCTTGCCAGTATGCATTTAAAAATAATGTCCCCCATTTTGATTGTAGGAGGTATTGTTGGAATTTATTATGGAATTTTAATAAGTTATCGTGAATTTATGCTTCCGAACATTTCGCCTGTTTTGATGAGTGTTGTTATTATTGCAATGATTACATTAGCAAAATATGATAACACAGGAGCTATTTTAGCTTGGGCAACAACAATAGGGGCAATGTGCCAGTTTGTTTATCAGATTCCAAAAATTAGGCAATTAGGATTTAGGCTTAAGCCAAATTTTGATTTTTCAAATATTCATTTTAAGCACATATGTGAGCTGCTTTTTCCTGCAATTTTAAGTTCTACAATAGGTCAAATTTATGTATATGTAGATATGTTTTTTGCTTCTTCCTTAGTTGCTGGCGCATGGACTTCAATCGGTTATTCAAACAGAATTTTTCAGTTTCCTGTTGGAATATTAAGCACAGCTTTTCTTGTCCCGCTTTTTCCTATTTTTGCAAAATTGGTTGCACAAGAAGATTATAATGGTGTAAAAAGATATTTTAACAAAGGTGTTGGAGTATTGTTTTTTATAGCTCTGCCGATGGTAATTGGTGTTTGGGTTTTAGGATATGATGGAATTAAATTAATTTTTGAAAGAGGGCAATTTGATGATAAAGCCGCTTTTATGGTCACACAGGCTTTACTGTACTTATCTTTTTCGATGCTTCCTTATGTATTTAGAGATTCATTGACAAGAGTTTATTATTCTTTTAATGATTCAGCAACTCCTTTTTTAACTGCATTGTGCTCAATTGTCTTAAAATTCTTTTTAAATTGGTTACTTGTTACAAAACTTGTTTTAGGTAACGGAATTGGCGGGATTACACTTTCAACTTCTATTGTAACTTTATTTAATGCTACTATATTGGCGGTTCTTTTAAGAAAAAAGATTAAATTGCGCTACAAAGAACTTTTTGGAAATTTATTTAAAATGTTATTTGCAGGCTTGATAACATTTATTGTATGTTATATTGCAAGTATATGGTTTAATAATAATGTTTATCTGCCGCTAAAAACTTTTGAATTAGCAAAAATAATTCTTATTGGTTTATTATGTTTTGGTTTGTATGCATATTTAAATCTTGTATTAAAAATGGAATATGCACTTGAATTAAAAGAAAGATTTTTAGGAAAAATTAAACAAAAATTTAATTTGTAATATAATTTCATTATGCTGAGAAGTTTCACTCCAATACTTTTATTAACTATATCTAATGTCTTTATGACATTTGCCTGGTATGGACATTTAAAATTTAGGAATTCTGCACTTTGGATTGTAATTTTAATTAGTTGGGGAATAGCTTTGTTTGAATATTGCTTTCAAGTTCCGGCTAACAGAATTGGACATCAATATTTTGAAGCGGCACAGCTTAAAACAATTCAGGAAGTAATTACATTGGTTGTTTTTGCTTTATTTTCTATTTTTTACTTAAAAGAGAGTTTAAAATGGAATTATGTGGTAGGTTTTTTATTAATTTTACTTGCTGTGTTTTTTGTTTTTAAAAAGTGGTAAAGGTTTGTATAAATGCACTTAAAAGCAGATATTAAAAATCAAATAAAAAACATTTTAAAAAACGATGGTGTAATAGCTTTTGTAACTGATACTGTATGGGGCTTGGGCTGCCTGCCGAGTTCAGAAAAAGCTGTTAAAAAAATATACGAAATTAAAAAAAGAGAAGCAAAAAAACCATTGATTTTAATGTCAAATGAGATTGATAACTTAAAGCCTTATCTAAAAGAAATAAACTTTAAATCTGAAGAATTAATTAATAAATATTTCCCCGGAGCATTAACCCTTGTTTTAGAAAAATCAGAAAAAACACCTGATTATATTACATCAGGATTTAATACCGTCGGAATAAGAGTTCCAAATAATGAGGTTTTTAAAGAAATTTGTGAATCAATAGAAGGACATGTTCTTGCAACTACGAGTGCAAATTTATCTCAAGAACCTTCTGCAAAGACTTATGAACAAGCCTTTGAATGTATTGGTCATAAGTGTGACTTTGTTATACCTGATTTTGATTTTAAAGCAAAGGGTTTAGAATCAACGGTTGTATTAGTAGATGGGAGTAGTATAAAAATCCTGCGCCAAGGTGTAATTAAATTGTAAAAAAATATTTACAAACTAACAAAATATTAATTTATCGTTTTTAAAATACTTGAGTATAAGAATTAAAAGAAAAAATAAAAATGAGAGTAAATTTTAATACAGGATCTAGAGTTAGAAGAACAGGAAGCAATCTTAATTTTAGTGGTATAAAGTCAATTCCTGTAAATGTTGCACAATTAATCAACGAAAACAGAGTTGTAGATACATTTATTAAACTTGCTAAAATAGATTCAGGCTCAAATGAAGAATTAGCCGAAACAAGAACACCAAGTACAGACGGTCAAAAAGATGTTGCAAAATTTTTGAAAAAAGAACTTGAGCAGATAGGACTTAAGGATATAGAACTGGATAAACATTCAATTTTAACCGCGACTCTTGAAAGTAATATTGGGGAATCTCCTGTAATAGGTTTTTTAGCCCATATGGACACAAGCCCTGATGCGCCAAGTAATGGTGTAAAACCACAGATTCAAAACTACGAAGGTGGAGATATTGTTTTAAAAGAAGGAGCAACGATTCCTGCCAACCAGTTGGAGGCATATATAGGTCAAAAAATTATAACATCGGATGGCACAACTCTTTTAGGTGCAGATGATAAAGCTGGAATTGCAGAGATTCTTGAAGCTCTTAAAATTTTTAAAGAGCACCCGGAATTGAAACACCCTAAATTAAGAATAGCATTTACTCCTGATGAAGAAACAGGCATGGGAACAGAACATTTTGATATAAAAAAATTCGGTGCTGATTTTGCTTACACAGTTGACGGAGATTTGCCTGAAGTAATTGAAAATGAATCATTTAATGCTTTTAACCCTGTTGTCACAATACATGGCAAAAATACTCACTTAGGTTATGCAAAAGCAAGCGGACAAATTGATTCAATAGAAGCTGCGACTTGGTTTATGACAAAACTTCCGCTAAGCCAAAAACCAAGAAACACAGAAGGTAAACAAGGTTATTATTTTGTAGAAAAAATTGTTGGAGACCCTTCTTTAACAATAATGAATATGGTTGTAAGAGACCATAACTATCAAAAAGAACTTAAGAGAATTGAGTATTTAAAAAGCCTTCTAAAACAAACAGAAGAAAAATATCATTGCAAAGCTGAAATTGATCCAAAACCAAGATATAGGAATATGGGTGACAAAATTAAAGAATTTCCTGAATTACTTAAATATACAAAAGAAGGAATTTTACGTTCAGGCTTAATTCCTAAACTAAAAGCAATAAGAGGAGGAACAGACGGTTCGGATCTTTCTTTAAAGGGGCTTTTGACACCAAATTTAGGTGCAGGCGGGCAGAATTTTCATTCAAAATGTGAATTTTTGCCGATTAGAGATATGAATAAATGTTGTGAAAATATTGTTAATATCGTAATGGTTTGGGCTGAAAAATCTAAAAAAGTTATGCCCAAAATTCTGGCAAGAAGAATGTAATTTAAAACAATTAAATAATTATAACAAATGTAACAGTTTTTTATATTTATTTTGTTAATTAGCAAAATAAGTCTTTTGGAGGTTTTGTATATCAGGGCAGTCTGTTAAAGTGAGAGAAGACTGTATTAAATAAAGGTCACGAGTTAAAAAAAATAAAGGACAGAGCAAGTGGTAGACAATCGTTCAGCAGGATTTTTCGGAATAGGCGGCGCTTTTAATTTTAAAAGCGGTGATATATCAGGTACGGCTGCAAATACTCAGGACGATAAAATGGGACCGGGCACTGAATATGGAGAAATTCCAACAGGTGAAGAAGAACAATCCCAATATGGATCACAATTTGTTGACAGAAGTGCTCAACTGCGTGCTACTTTGAATTCTCTTGCTATGATGAATGTCGCAAGTGTTTTAAACGATAAAAAACGTTTAGAGATGATTAAAGATAAAGAAGAAGCTGAATCATTAGAAGATGAAGAAGATTTAGACGAAGAATTCCTAAATGACTTTGACGGTTTAAATTCTTATGAAGATGATGAAGACGAGTATTATTAAAAAATTTTTGCAAAAGTTTAATTAGTACTGCCCCTCGTCACAATTCTTAATCCCCTGTTGATTTTGAATTATTTTTACAATAAAATAAATGCAGTTACACTATAAGAAATATATAAGGATACTTGACAAATAGTCTGGTTGTCCGAGAAAGGGTAAAAATGAATCCTGTTATTGAAAACTTAGAAAAAGAATATTTAAATAAAGAACTTCCGGAATTGAATCCGGGAGATACAGTAAAAGTTTTTGTCAGAATTATCGAAGGAAACAAAGAAAGAACCCAAGCATTCGAGGGAACTATTATTAAAAAACGCGGAAGCGGAGTTAATAAAACTATTACTGTAAGAAAAATATTCCAAGGTGTTGGAGTAGAAAGAGTTTTTGCAGTTTATTCTCCAAGAGTTGAAAAAATCTCTGTTCTTAAACGTGGTGATGTTAGACGTGCTAAATTATACTATTTAAGAGAACTTTCCGGTAAAGCAACACGTATTAAAGAAAAAATCGAAAGATAATAAATAAAGTAGTTTCTTTATTTTGCATTTAAGAGGCTGTTATGAATAATGAAAATTGCGAAGAAAAACAACAAGTTATTCATCAGCACATTCATTGGTATCCCGGACATATTGCAAAAGCGGAGAAAAAACTTAAAGAGCAAATAAATCTTGTAGATGTTGTTATTGAAGTTTTAGACGCAAGAATCCCATTGAGCAGTTGTTACGGTAACATAGAAAAATTATTAGGCGAAAAACCTCGCCTAATTTTAATTAACAAATCTGATTTGGTACCTGAACAAGAGCTTAAAAACTGGGTTGATATAATAGAAGAAAAATTTAAATCTCCTGTTTTGACTTCTGATGCAAAAAATTCAAAAGACTTAAATAAAATAATTTCTAAGACGATTGAATTGAGCGAACCGCGTATTCAAAAGCTTATGTCTAAAGGCCTTTTGCGCCGCCCTGCACGTGTAATGGTTGTAGGAATGCCAAATGTGGGAAAATCAAGTGTTATTAATAAATTAACAAGAACATCCAAAACAAAAACCGGAGCAAAAGCAGGAGTAACAAGACAACAACAATGGGTAAAGGTTAATCCTAAATTAGATTTGCTTGATACTCCCGGAATTATTCCTATGAAACAAGACAACCAGATTCGTGCTCAAAAATTGGCTTTTGTCAATTCTGTTTCTGAAAATGCTTATGAAAGAGAAGCTGTTGCAAAAGAACTATTACTTATTTTGGCAAAAAAATATGAAACAAAAGTAAGAAATTATTATAATATTCATGAAAATGAAGACTTAACGATTCAAAATATTGCTAAGAACCGCAATTGGATTATAAAAGGTGCTCAGCCTGATATTGAACGTACTTCAACATTTTTACTGTGTGATTTTAGAGATGGAAAAATGGGGAAATTTATTCTTGATGAAATTGAATAATTTATTCGAATTTGATAAAGAATTTGATATCAGTTTTATAATCGGTACTGATGAAGCCGGTAGAGGCCCGGGAGCCGGTGGTGTTTTTGCAAGTGCAGTATGTTTTCATGAAATAAACGAAAAATTAGTTGAACAATTATCCTTTCTAAATGATTCTAAAAAACTTTCCAAAAAAAAGCGTGAAGAATTATACGATATTATTTTAGAAAATACTATTAACTCTACAGTTTGTGTAGAAGTGGAAGAAATTGAAAGAATAAATATATTGAATGCTTCTTTAAAAGCAATGAAACTCGCTGTAGAAAACGTAATATCCAAGCTAAGTTCAGAAAACATTTTAACTTTAGTTGATGGAAATAAATTAATAAAAGGATTTACTTATCCACAAAAATTTATTATTAAAGGAGACTCAAAGTCAGCAAGTATAGCTGCTGCAAGTATTTTGGCAAAAGTAACTAGAGACAAATACATGGAACAGCTTGATGAGAAATTCCCTCAATATAACTGGAAAAAAAATGCTGGATATTTAACAAGGGAGCATTTAGATGCAATAGAAAAATATGGAACAACTTCATTTCATCGAAAATCATTTTTGAAAAATGAAAAAATTACACAATTGAAATTATTATACTGAAAATTCATCGGCAAGGCTTGAAGCAAAATCACATGCATTATCTAAGGCTGCCGGCAAGACGTATTTATTATTTGCATTTTCGTATAAACCTTTGTGAAATTGTCCGAAGACACAGCCAAGGTTATCAAAGACTTCAACTACAGGCTGAAATTCGCCTTTAAATACATCTACTCCTTTAATTATCCTTATATGAAATAAATTATTATCTTTTTGCGTTTCTTTGACTTCTTTTAAGCATTTTTTCAACCGTTGAAGAGCTTCAATATCATTATTCAATGTTTTATTGACAATAAAGTTCATTACTTTTGGAGTTGTTTTTTGAAGTTGTCCAAATGATTTATTGTTATGCGAAGGGGATTTAATACTGTTTATTTTCATTTATTTATTATTCCTTTTTTAACTGTTTATTTAAAACTCAAGAATTTAATTTTTTGCTAATTATTAATTTTTTTGTTACAAAATAAATTTTTCTTGCTAAAATTACTTTATGATATTTAATTCAATAGAATATGTACCAAAAATTAAACTTGACAGCTTGGATGTATTATCATTAATTTACACTCCAGGTGTAGGTTATGCATGTATGAAAATCAAAGAGAATGATGGTCTTTCCTACATGTATACAAACAGAGAAAATTCAGTTGCAGTTTTATCTTTTGATTATGAACAATCATTAAAACGGGCAATATTTTTAAAAAATACTTTAAATATTGATGCTTTTCCGTTCGAAGTTTCTGATAAGGATTTAATTAAAATTATTGTTGAAAATATTTATCCTGCTTTTTGCGGAATTGATTTGACATTAATTAAAGATGAAATTGCTGATTTAGATTTTAATGTTGAAATACCTGTTTTAAAAAAATCCGGTGTTGATATTATGGAATTTTTTAAACCTTTTTCAAAAGGAATTTTTCAGTTTGATATTAATCAATTGGCAGGAAGTTTTGAAGAGCAATCACTTGTTTTAAGAGAAAAAGCCGGTGGAGTCTTAGAAAGTCTCTTATCTGAAGAAGTTCACGAAAAACCTGTCGCTATTGTTACGGATGGTTCTGCTGTTTTAGGATTTGGAAATATTGGTGCAGAAGCGGGACTTCCTGTTATGGAAGGAAAAGCTGTATTGTTTAAATCTTTGGGAGGGGTAAATGCAGTTCCATTGTGCTTAAAAACTCAGGATTCAGAAGATATAGTAAAAATTGTAAAAGCTTTAAAAAATTCTTTTTCCGGTATCAACCTTGAAGATATTTCTGCCCCAAGATGTTTTGATATTGAGAATAAACTCGTTAATTCTCTCGATATTCCAGTATTTCATGATGATCAACATGGGACAGCTATAGTTGTTTTAGCAGCACTTTTAAATGCTCTGAGTGTAGCAAGAAAGAAAATAGAAGAAATAAAAATTGTGATTTCAGGCGCCGGCGCTGCAGCTCAAGCAGTTTCGAAGTTATTATTAGCCGCCGGCGCTTCAAATATTATTCATACAAACAGAAAAGGCATTGTTTGCTCAAATCCGGAGAATGAAACTCATTTGGAAGAACTTGCTAAAATTACAAATAAAAAGAGAATAACGGGTTCCTTAGAAGATGCACTTAAAGATGCAGATGTTTTTATAGGTCTTTCAACAGCAGGAGTTTTAAGAGCAGATTTTATTAAGAGAATGTCAGAAAAACCTATTATTTTTGCTTTAGCAAATCCGACACCTGAAATTATGCCGGATGAAGCAAAAGCAGCAGGTGCTTTTTTAATTGCAACAGGAAGAAGCGATTTTGATAATCAAATAAATAACTCTCTTGCTTTTCCGGGACTTTTTAGAGGATTAATAGATAATAGAATCCAAAAAATTACTGATAAAATTAAACTTGAGTGTGCAATAGCTATTGCTTCTTTAATCAATGATGAAGATTTATCGATTACAAATATTTTACCTAAAGCCCTTGACCCGAAAGTAGTTGTTACTATTGTAAAAAAACTTTCTATATTTTGACATAGATAAATTAAAATGGCATAATTATTTAGATTATAATTTGTAGGAGAAATAAATGGCAACTATTGATTTTTTAAATAATTCTTTTGAACTTAAGTCAATTACATCAGCGCTCAGAGCAACAATAACAGCTCCCTTTTATGGAAATAATGTAAAAAAAATAGAAGATGTTACCCATGCATATACATTGGCAAAAAACAGCCCGGGAACTGTAGAGTTAACAGGAATGCCTGTTTATAAACCTGAAAAAATAGGTTTGTTTAAAGGGGCTAATCAATTATTATTTAATGATGGAACTGTTGTTGGACGTTGTGCTGCCGCAAGAAAAATTGTTGGCGAACCAAATTGTAATGTTTCTGATTTACTTCCTATAATTCGAGAAGCTGTTTATCAGACAAGATATAAAAAAATGTATAAATCACAAGTTTTTGTCGGATTAGATGAAGATTTTATGATAAAAGCACATTTATTAATTCCTGAGGGCTTTGAGAATGTTGCCTATTCATGGATGTTAAATTTTCAATATATAACTAAACAATATGAAAAAATGTATAAGAAATCAAGAAAAATCAATGAAGGTGATATTTTTGTATTTTCAGATCCGGATTGGACTCATCCAGACTTTCCTTATGGTTTAACATTTTTTGACCCTAAGTTTAATTGTGCTGCAATATTAGGAATGCGATATTTCGGAGAACATAAAAAAGGAACCTTAACTCTTGCATGGGGTGCCGCTGCAAGAAACGGCTATGCATCATGTCATGGCGGAATGAAAAGATATAATATAGGCAAAAAGAAAGAGCAAAAGTCTTTTCAAGTTGCTGTATTTGGACTTTCAGGCTCTGGGAAATCTACAATAACACACGCAAAACATGATAATAAGTATAGTATTACCGTTTTGCACGATGATGCTTTCATAATAAATGTGCATGATAAATACTCAATAGCATTAGAGCCTGCTTATTTTGATAAAACACAAGATTATCCTCTTGAATGTGATGATAACAAGTACATAATCACACAGCAAAATAACGGTGTGGTTCAGGGTAAAGATTCTAAACTTTATTCAATTATGGAAGATATAAGAAATGGTAACGGAAGAGCTGTAAAATCAAAGCTTTGGTCGCCAAACAGAGTTGACAGAATTAATGAACCTATCGATGCAATTTTTTGGTTAATGAAGGATCCTACTTTGCCTCCTGTTTTAAAGTTATCAGAGTCTTCTCTGGCTGCTTCTATGGGAGCAACTTTGGCAACAAAAAGAACCTCAGCGGAAAGACTTGCCGAAGGTATTGATCCAAACGCTTTGGTTGTTGAACCTTATGCAAATCCATTTAGGGTATATCCTTTGGAAATGGATTATTCAAGATTCAAACAACTTTTTGATGATGGAGTTGATTGTTATATTTTGAACACAGGTGACTTTATGGGTAAAAAAGTTCAACCAAGTGATACATTAGGTATAATTGAATCTATTGTAGAAGGAAAAGCCGAATTTATAAAGTGGGGTAATTTCTCAGATATCGAAATAATGTCAATAGATGGTTTTGATACAAGTTTAGACAATTATGAATATAAAGAAGAATTAAAAAAAAGACTGCAAGATAGAATCGATTTTATAAAATCGAGAGAAACAGAAAAAGGCGGTCTTGATAAACTTCCGTCTGATGCGCTTGAATCTTTGCAAAATAGTTTCTCTCAACTATATTAATTTATAATTAAGTAAGTTTTTTTTAATCTTTTTATATGGTTGCAATATTTAATAATATTACTATAATGTAATTATAAATAATAATAAAAGGCGGTTGCATGGAAAAAACAGAAACACAAAAAACAATTCAAATGAATTTTGAAGGAATTAAACAATTATCCATAATGTATAATGACCTTGGGATGCTTAATTATCAGGATAAAAAATATGAAAAAGCATTAAATGATTTTGAAGAAGCAATAAAATATTATGATATTATATTCAAAAGTTTAGATAGAACCGCTCCTGATAATCAAAGTTTTTTAAATATATTACAGCAACAAATTACAGAAACTCGAGTTTATATTATAGATATTTCAAAAAAACTTGGTGATGAAAAGTTTGAAATGCAAGAATATGAAGAAGCTCTTTCATTTTATAAAAACATAGTATATTGTGGTTTAGATGAAACTATTTGTATAAAAATATCGGATTGTTTAATTGAATTAAAATCATATGTTTCCGCAGTGGGTTTTTTAGAAATGGCTGTTGGAATAAATCCTGATAATGTTGATCTCCTAGTGCAAATTGGTGATATTTATAGAGATAAAATATGTAACTATGAGAAAGCAATATATTTTTATGAGAAATATCTTGAAAAAGAACATGAAAATAAGAGAAATTTAGCTATAGTATATTGCCTTGCCGGTCACTCCTATGAGAAATTAGATAGGTATAAAACTATAGATAAACAGATAAATTATTTTGAAAAAGCAATAGAAGTAGACCCGACATTTGTTCAAGCTTATAATCACCTTGTTTTAATTTATCCTGTTTTAAAAAGATATGATGATGCTCTAAATTGTTATAAAAAGATTTTTGATCTTGGCGCAACTATGGATAATTTCTTTGCTTACGCATGCTTAAATATCCAACTTAAGAATTTTAAAGAAGGTTGGAAATATTATGAATATAGGTTCTCAAAAGAAAAAGATTTTACAGAATATCCAAAAATGCCAAAACCAAAATGGAAGGGTGAAGATATTAGTGAAAAAACATTGTTGATCCAGTGTGAACAAGGATTTGGAGACATTATTCAATTTTCACGATATATAAAATTATTGCAGCCACAAGCAAAAAAAATACTTTTTAGAGTTCGAAATGAACTTGTAGATTTATTTAAATCTAATTTTGATGGAATTGAAATAATTAAAAATTCAACTCCATTGGATAGTATAGATTTCGATTGTCATATTCCATTAATGAGTTTGCCATACAGATTACAGGCTACAGTTGAGGACATTCCTTTTACAGATGGATATATAAAGGCTATTCCTGAAAAAATTAAACAATATAAAAAAGATTATTTTGACAACGACAAGATAAAAATTGGTATTTCATGGCGTGGTGCTTCATATGGAAATAGAGAACGTGATATTCCTCTGGAAACTTTTTTGCCATTAGGAAGACTTAAAAATGTACAATTATATTCTTTGCAGAAAAGTTTTACAGTTGAAGAATTAGATAAATTGCCTATGGACATAGAAATTATTAAGCTTGGTAGAAACTTTAATACTTTTTCAGATACGGCAGCTGCTATTGCAAATTTAGATTTCGTTATTAGTTGTGATAATGGAACGTTTAACCTTGCAGGGGCAATGGGTGTAAAAACATCTTTATTATTAAATTTCAATTCTGACTGGCGATGGTTCTCTGATGGGGATGAAACGCCTTGGTATAAAAATGTAAAAGTTTATAGAATAGAAAAAGAGACAGATGCTTGGGATGAACTTATGCATAAAGTTGCTTCTGATCTTTCCGAACAAATAGGATAAATTAATGTCTAATGATACTGATAATATTCTTAATGAATTAAGAATATGTGGAGATTTGCTTGCAAAGGAAGGTAAATTTGCAGAAGCAATCGAATATTATAAAAAATATATCGAAATAAATCCGCATAGTGTTATTATGTACAATAGAATAGGACATTTATATGAAAAAGTTGATGAGAGTGATTATTTAGAAGAACAAGAGAAATATTTTAGAAAAGCACTGAAGCTTGATCCTAACTATTCTTTAACGTTAAGAAATTTAGCTTTTGTTTACTTTAAAATGGAAAAATTTCAAGAAGCTTTTAAATATTTTGATAGATTGTTAAATAAAGATAAATTAGCTGATGATTATGTTGCATATGCTTGCCAAAAAATTAAGACAGGTGATTTTAAAGAAGGTTGGAAATATTATGAATACCGTTTTCAAAAAACTTACGGATGTACAGATTATCCTGATTTTGAGGCAAAAAGATGGGATGGTCAATCAATAAAAGACAAAGTGTTATTGGTTCAGTGTGAACAAGGTTTTGGGGATTCAATACAATTTGTTCGGTATTTATCAAGAGTTAAGCCATTAGTTAAAAAAATTATTTTTAGGGTTCAGGACGAATTATTTGATTTGTTCAAAATGAATTTTAAAGATATTGAGATAGTTAAAAATTCCCAATCTGTAAAAGAATTATTTTTCGATTATCATATTCCGCTTTTGAGCTTACTTTATGTATTAAAAATCGAAATGGGCGATTTCCCCTTTAGCTCGGGGTATATTAAGGCTGATAAAAAGAAAGTAAATCATTATAAAAAAAATTTTTTTAATAACAACTGTTTTAAAATCGGTATTACCTGGAAGGGTATGGTCTTGGGTAATAAACGCAGAAATGTTCCTTTAAGGTATTTTTATCCATTGGCAAGGATGGAAAATATTAAAGTTTATTCTTTCCAAAAGGATTTTTCTCCTTCAGAAATAGAGAAAATTCCTAAAGGTATAGAAATAGTAAATTTAGGAAAAACTTTCAATGATTTTTCTGATACTGCAGCAGCAATGGAAAATATCGACATATTTATTACAAGTGATAATTCAGTATTTAACCTGGCAGGAGCAATGGGTAAAAAAACATTTGTACTGCTTAATAGATTTTCTGAATGGAGATGGTTTTTAGATGAAGATACTACTCCTTGGTATGATAGTGTTAAAATTTTTAAAAAACAACAAGAAAATGATAATTGGAATTTATTAATGGATAAAATTATTTTTGAATTAAAAAAGACAATATAATTAATATATTGTCTTTTTTAATTCAATTCCCTCTTCTTTTTATTTTATCAAAATTATTTGCATGCACATTTGCAACGTTTAAATGGATTAATTAAGCATTTGTGGCAGCATTTTACCTCTTTTTTGATTTCTTTTCTTACGCATTTGTAATCATCTTTTTGACATTTTGTAATGATTAATTTCATTTTGCAGTCTAAGTCCCTGAGGGCTTTTCTATATGTGCGGCATTCACACTTTGTCTCACATTTGCAGTCTTTACCTCTTAGACATTGAGTTTTGCATTTAAATTCTTCAACAGCCTTTCTTGCTTCATCCTTTTGGCATTCATTTAAGCCAATTTTACAAAAATAGTTTTCCAAACACTTGCAATCCAACCATTCTTCACAACAACCGCAAGGTTCACAAGCTTTTGCACAAGGGTCACAAGGTTTTGCACAAGGATCACAAGGATCACATGGGTTTGAGCAAGGACAAGCTGCAAATGATGTTTGAATACCTATTGACAATGCTACTAAGGTAAACAAAGCTACTAATGTTTTTTTCATAATAAAATTCTCCTTCTATATTATTAACTTTGTAGTTTTACTACTCTACGTTTTTCCCAAACTTTTACTATATTTTCATTCTACCTACATATAAATAAAAAACTATAGCTACATTGCTAATATTTATGGGTAAATATATATTGCACATTTGGAGTATAGACAGAAGGTAGTGTATATTTTTACACTACCTTCCATTTACTTTTATACAGAAATTACTTAAGATATATTAATCACAGCAATCATTGCATTTGTTGCATGGATCACATTTAGTGCAACAATTTTTGTTTTCCCAAAATTTCCACCAGCTACATTTCTTACGACATCCATCACAGCAAGGATCACAGCAAGAATCCACAGGGCATGCAGGACAAGGGTCACAGCAAGGGTCACAACAAGAATCACAGCAAGGATCCACAGGACATGCAGGACAAGGTTGTGCGCATGGGGTAATTATACTATATGTAGGGGCAGGTAATGCGCAAGGACATGCCGGTTGACAAGGACAAGCTGCAAAGCTTGACTGAGCACTAAATGCTAATACAATAAAACTACCCAAGGTTAGTAATACTTTTTTCATAGTTTAAATCTCCTTATTAATAATTAATTATTGCAATCTTTTTTAAATTGCAATTGTTTATATTTTATAACTAGAAAAATAAAAAACTATAGCTTTTAGTGTAATAAACTAATTAAACTTTGGAGTAAATTATAATTTAATTGGAGTAATTACTCCATGGATTTTGTTTGCAGGGAGTTTGTAAAAGCTTACAAAAGGTGGTGTTACTTTTTTAATAATTGCAAAAATATGCCAGAAGAAATTATTTGTTTCAATATCTTCAATACCGTAAAAAATTGCTCTTTCTTTTATTTCAAGAACTTTTAAAACTTTTTCAAGTCTAAAAACTTCCATATAGCCTACATAAATACTTAAGACTTTTAATCCATCAGAAACTTCATCTAAGTCATAATGTAGACCAAAAGCCTCATTTGTTTTATTAATTTGCACAAAAATATTTTCTTTATAGATAATGTTGTTTATAAACATAGTTTGAACAATATAAGGCGGTACTTTTTGAATACCTCTTGCAAAAAACAAAGCTGTTCCATCTATTTTATTAACATCTTCATATAATTTTTCATATTCTTCTATAAAAGTTTCTTTGTCCATTAGGCTAATAGCTTTATACATGGCTTTTTGACCTTCTATATATAATATAATTAAAGATAATGGAATAGAAGCTATTATTAATGACCAGTAAGCACCGGTCGGAAGTTTCGAAAATGCTGCGAGTGAAAACGATATATCAATAAGCGCTAACCCAAGTGTAAAGATAAAGTGAAAAAACTTCTTTCTTAAGAAAAATATAGTGCTGATTAGAGTAATTGTTATATTAAATGTTGCTGTGACTGCAAATCCGTAAGCAGAGGCAAGGTTAGCGGATTCTTTAAATAATAAAATTACAAAAACAACAAAAGCTAATAAAAACCAATTAGCTGTTCCTATGTAAATTTGAGAATTTATTTTTTCAGAAGTATAATCAACTTTAAACATTGGAAGTATTCTTGTATTAATTGCCTGATAAATAATGGCGTATAATCCGCTAATCATTGCTTGTGATGCGATTATTGTAGCCATAAGGCTGACTATTAAAAATGGAATATATAGAAATTTTGCCTGAGTTACAATCATGGAAAATAATATATTTTTAATGTCCGGATGAGAGAATAAAAACGCACCTTGTCCTAAATAATTTATAACTAATACGCAAAAAACAATATACCAGGCATAAACTATTGGTTTTCTTCCAAGATGCCCCATATCAGCATATAAAGCTTCCGCTCCTGTAACACAAAGAATTACCTCTGATAAAACAAAAAATCCTGCTAATCCATTATGGAATATAAAATTTATACCATGCAATGGATTAAATGCTTGCAATACAAAAGGATCCTTTATTAAGGCACTAAGTCCTGATGCTCCTAGAGAAAAAAACCATATTAACATAATAGGTCCAAAAATTTTTGATATTCTTTCAGTTCCTTTTTTTTGTACAGAAAATAAAATTATAGTTATGATTAAAGTTATTGCAATAATCGCGAATTGAGGAATATGCCCCATATGCGGAATGAATCTTAAACCTTCAACCGCGGATAATATACTTATTGCCGGTGTTATTACACTGTCGCCTATAAGTAATGATATTCCTATATATGTAAGAAAAGAAAAGAAGGCAACAGATCGGTAATTTCTTAAAAGTTTTTTTAAAATTTCATTTAATACAATAGTTCCGCCTTCGCCCCTCTTGCTTAAGCTCATTGCAAGCCAAGTATATTGACAGGTAACTATCAAAAATAAACTCCAAACTATTAACGAAAGTATACTTATAATATTTTGTTGAGTTATAGGTGTAGTTAAAAATATTACTGTAAGAGTATAAATAGGGCTGGTTCCGATATCTCCAAAGACCAATCCCATTGCTTGTATTATATTTTTAATTGAAGTTTTATTTGTTGCATCCATTATTATTACTTTATTATATAAACCTTAAAAATCAATAAGGAATTTATTGTTTAGTCAAAAAGCTCTTTCCAATGATTTTTTATAAATAGTTCACTTGTTTTGCTTACGTGTTCTCCAAGAGGAATCGTATTTTTGTTTTTTGTTGAAAAATTTAGTTGTATATTTGTCGGTAAGAAGAAGTTATAATTAGATATATACACTTTTCCATTCGAATCCACACATAAGTTTAGTTTATTATCATCTATAACTTTTGTTAAAAGATCTCTTTCTTTTGTTATTTGACCAAAAGGGGTCATATCTTCTTCCCCTGATGCAAAAAGTTCTTTTGCTCTTCCAATTTTTCCGATATCTTCAAAATTTTCGTTTATTTTTTTTATAATAATCTTCATATTATTATCAATTTGGGATTGTTCTTTGATGTGGTGTTGTTTTGATAATAAGTCTTGATTATACAAATTCTCTAATTTTCTTACAATATCACTTATAAGACTATATAACATGTGCTTGTCATATAGAGGATTATTTGATTTCATTCTTGTTAAAAAACCAAAATTATTTTCTTTAATAACAGGAGTAAAAGTAAATATAGCGTTAGCTATTCTATCCGTATAAATATTTTTATATTCTAATGCTTTTTTTACATTTCCTTCTTTCTTGTATAAGTTTGCTTTTTCTAAAATTCCGTCAAACGGATTTACTGAAATTGCAATTTGATCAAATTGCTTATTATTTTCTTTAAAATATTTTATAAATTTTTCTGCTCGCCTTTGATATTTTTCACTTTTTGGATTCCAGCCGACCGAATCAAAATAACCTTTAAGTTTGAGTTTACTTTGTAATAATTGTGTTGTATCCATAAAGTCATAAATATTTCCATTTTTATCTTTCATTTCAATTTCCATGCAGTCTCCATCATGGAAAAGTTTTTTGACTGATAAAATATAAGATTCTAAAGTGTTTATACCTAATCTTTGGTTCAATTCACTTATTCCGTCAACAAAGGAATCAAAGTCTTCTTTAGTCATAGAGCTTATAATATTAGAATCTTTCTTAAAATGCTGAGGAACTGCATTTGCTGCACAGCTTGAACATCTATGGCTGCAGCCCCTCATTATTAAAAACTCATTCAAGTTACTGGTTAATAATTTTATTTGATTAATTGAAAGACCTTTAAAAACTTCTATTCCGTATTGAATCCCTTCAAGTTTATCTGAGTCAAAAGAGCTAAAAATAGGATCTTTAATTTGTTTATGAATTTTGTTCACATATTTTTGTGCAAGGTCAAAAGATTTTTGAGTAATTTCTTTTTCTAAGCGTTTAAAAGAAACAGGATGATAATAAGCTTGTTTGTAGAACTCTGCATATGGAACTTTATTAATAACAGGATTTGTTGTCTTTAAATCATTAAAAATAAATATCTGATTACTATATTTAATATTCTCTAAGTTATGTATTTTCATAATTGGTTGAAAATATGAACAAAATATTTTTTGTTATAATTTACAGAGCATATTAAAAATATTTTACAATTAAATATTTAGTTTATAGCCTCCGCCATAAATTGTTTCTATATATTTTTTGCCTTCAGCTATTTTATCTATTTTGGTTCTCAAATGTCTTATGTGTACTCTTATTGTTTCAATTTCGTCATCCGGAGAGTAACCCCAGATATCGCTTAGCAGTTTTGATGAGGAAACCATATTTCCATGGTTTTGAAACAATAAATTAAATATATCAAATTCTATCGGAGTTAATTTTGCAACTTTGTCATTTATTTTAACCGAATAAGTTTCAGGCAATAAGGTAATTTCTTTTACTGTTAATAATTCTTTTGTTGCAATAGATTCCGGAATCTGTCTTGAACGCTTTAATAAAGCTCTTATCCTAACTTTTAGTTCTTCCATTTCAAATGGCTTAACAAGATAATCATCTACACCTATATCAAAACCTTTAACTTTGTCATTAAGTTGTGAAAGTGCTGTCAGCATTAAAATAGGTATATTTTTTGTTAAATCATTTTGTCTTATTCTTTGGGCAACGGTGTAACCGTCAACTTCAGGCATCATTACATCCAGAATTATTGCATTAGGAAGTTCCTGTTTTGCAAGTGCAAACCCTTTTATCCCGTCAAAAGCTTGAATAACCTTGTATCCGGCAAGCTCGAGGTTAATTTTTATAAGTTCATTTATTGAATTATCATCATCAATTACTAATATTTTGTTCATATATTGATTTTATAACAAAAATCTGGAAAATTATAATTAACAAAAATTAATAAAATACATTTTTTAGATGATTAGTTATAGCTTAAAATTGAGTATATTTTTGTTAAAAATTATTAATTTTTTTCGAGTTAAAGTTAATAATTACAAAAATTCAGTTTTTTATTGTATTATGTAAATTGTCACTAAAAAGTTTTCGGGTTATATGTAGTAACCCCATAAGGAGGCTCATGAATTGGAAATAACAACACCTTTCACAACTGTGAACAAAAACGGAAAAAAACAGATACACCTTGGTCAACACGTTTTAGCTGAATTTTTTGAGTGTGACCCTAATATATTAAATAATATTTCTATGGTAGAAAAATTGATGACAGAAGCAGCTCTTGAATGCGGAGCAACAATCGTTCAGAAATGCTTTCATATGTTTAACCCTTACGGTGTAAGTGGCGTTGTCATCATCTCGGAAAGTCACTTAGCAATTCATACATGGCCCGAATTAGGATATGCTGCAGTTGACTTATTTACTTGTGGCGATAGTTGTGATCCTAAAATTTCTTATGAATATTTGCGAAAAATGTTTAATTCTAAAAGTGCATCTTATCAAGAATTAAAACGTGGGATTATTGATGAAGAAACACAAAGAGTTGCCCATTTGCCTTTTGAATTAACTAAATCATAAAATTTCCTATTAAATTTAAGTACTTTTTGAAATTTATAAATCAAAGTAATAAGTGCAAAATTGTATTTTTAGCTCTTTACTTTTTAAAACTTTATTGCTAAGATATAAGTGTAGATTTTACACTTATACTATATATGTAGTAAGACTTGGGAAAAATGCAAAATACAGATAAAAAATTAAGAAATATAGCTATAATAGCGCACGTTGACCATGGAAAAACGACTCTTGTTGATTGTATGCTTAAGCAGGGTGGAGTTTTTAGAGAAAATCAAGTTGTGGAAAAATGCGTTCTTGACAGTAATGATTTGGAAAGAGAACGGGGAATCACTATATTATCGAAAAATATTTCGATAAATTATAACGATTATAAAATCAATGTTGTAGACACTCCCGGCCACGCTGATTTTGGTGGTGAAGTTGAGCGTGTTTTAGGTATGGTTGATGGTGCTTTACTTATTGTAGATGCGGCAGAAGGTCCTATGCCTCAAACAAGATTCGTTTTATCAAAAGCATTAGAGCTTGGTATAAAAATAATAGTTGTTATAAATAAAATTGACAGAACAGGTGCAGAGCCTTTAACCGCTTTGGATAAAGTATTTGATTTATTTACAGAATTAACAAATAGAGAAGATTTAATTGACTTTCCTTTTATTTTTGCGAGCAGCTTAATGGGATTTGCAATTAAAGATTTAGATGATGAAAGAAAAGATATAACACCTCTTTTGGATTGTATATTGGAAAATATAGAAGCTCCAAGCGGGGATGTTTCAAAACCTCTTCAATTTCAAGCCACAACTCTTGATTATAACGAGTATGTGGGACGAATAGTTATCGGAAGAGTAAAAAACGGAATTATAAAATCTCAAGATCAAGTTTGCGTAATGAAAGCAGATGGAACTCAGGAGAGAGGAAAAATTACTAAATTATATGGATTTAAGGATTTAGGCAGGGTCGAAATAGAAGAAGCCGAAGCAGGTGATATCGTTGGTGTTGCCGGGTTTTCAGACATTCAAATCGGTGAAACCATTTGCCCATTATCAGACCCTGTCGCTCTTCCTTTAATAAAAATTGACGAACCTACTTTACAAATGAACTTTTCTGTTAATGATAGTCCTTTTGCAGGTACTGAAGGAAAATTTGTAACTTCAAGACAATTAAGAAAAAGATTATATTCAGAACTCGAAAAGAATGTCAGCTTAAAAGTTGAAGATACAGACAGCACGGATTCTTTCAAAGTAAGCGGTCGTGGAGAACTCCATTTAGGCATTTTAATTGAAACAATGAGAAGAGAAGGTTATGAATTTCAGGTTTCGAAACCTGAAGTTATATTCAAAACTATTGAAGGAAAACAGCATGAACCTTTTGAAAATTTAATTATTGATGTTCCGGAAGAGTATGCAGGAAGCTGTATTGACAGATTATCTCAAAGAAAAGCCGAAATGCTTGAAATGAGTGTTACAAGCGGAAGGACACATTTAAAATTTATAATTCCTGCACGTGGTTTAATAGGATTCAGAACCGAATTTATTCGTATGACGCGCGGTGATGGTATTATGTATCATACATTTGAAGACTACAAGCTGTTTGCAGGTGAAATCCCTAAACAGAGAAGCGGATCAATAATTTCTCTTGAACAGGGTGAGGCTATTCCTTATGCTTTAGCTCAATTTGAGGATAGGGGAGTATTCTTTATAACCCCAAAAACAAAAGTATACAGAGGTATGATTATAGGAGAAGGCAATCGCCCTCAGGACATTGCAGTTAACATTTGCAAAACTAAGAAATTAACTAATATGAGAACAGCAACAGCAGATGTTATGGTTACATTACAATCACCTAAAAATATGTCACTTGAAGATAGTTTAGAGTATATTGCTGAAGATGAATTAGTTGAGATAACACCTGAAAATATCAGGATAAGAAAAGCTGATTTAAATAAAAAAATCTTTTAATGAATAAATTTTATAGCAATTATTTTATTTGTATTGTTTTATTTATATTAAGTGATTGTTAGTTGAAGGTTTTAGTTTTGATTGCTAAAGTTAATTATTTAAGTGAAAATATAAAGCTAGGGAAAAAAGTTTTGGAATCGTTTAACAAGACTTTTCCTAATGTTGAATCTCATTCTATGGCTCAATTAAGATTATTGAAAGAGTCTAATCCTAAAATTAAAGAAGAAATGGCTGAAGTTTGTAAGAAATTATTTTCTAAGTTAACTTCATTAAAGGCAGATGTATATGAGAAAGCCTATACTCAATCCGATTATATTTCTGCGTTAAAAAGTGCAATAAAAAAATATAATATTGCAGATTGTGGTCATAGAACGGATGTTATTATTAATTCCTTAAGGATTCAGGGCAAAAGTGCGAAAAAGGTTGAGATGGTGATTACAGATAATTTAGGCAAACAAAAATCAAATCATATTTTTCCTGTTATAGCTATGAAAAATAATGCGAACATAGATAATCCTCAAACTTGGGGTGAGAATGCTGTTATTGTAGATGCTTGGGCTAATATGGTCATGAAAGCAAATGACGGCATTAATTTTTTGAAAAAAACAGTTGGATTTTTACCGGCAGCAGAAAAAGTGAAGTTTAATATTATTAGTTAATTTTGTATTATTTCTTGTTTTAACGGTTTTTTTATGATAGATTCAAAACAAGGAATAATAATGGGTAAATTAGTAAAAAGAGCTGATATAAAAACCCTTGTAAGCAAAATACAAGAGGATGGAAAAACAATTGTCACAACAAACGGTTGTTTTGATATTTTGCATGTAGGGCATGTTCGTTATTTGCAAAAAACAAAAACCTTTGGTGATTATTCTATTGTTCTTTTAAATTCGGATAAATCTGTTAAATCTATTAAGGGTGAAGGCAGGCCGATTAATAATGAAGAGGATAGAGCTGAAATTTTATGTGCTCTTTCTTGTGTGGATTATGTTGTTTTATTTGATGAAGATTCACCTGAGGCATTGTTAAATGAGATAAAACCGAATGTACATACAAAAGGAGCAGACTATTCTGTTGAAACGCTTCCTGAAGCTGATATTGTTATTAAAAATGGTGGAAAAATAGAATTTATTGATTTTGTTGAAGGCAAATCCACAACAAATACAATTAAAGTAATGAGAAATAGTAACTCTTAATAATTTGAATTTTATTCAAATTCGTATTAAAATCAGAAAATAGAAAACAATTAGGAGATATAAAATGAGAGAATATACAATAGAGGAAATATGCGGAGTTGTCGGAGGATTACTCAATAAAGTAGAGAATCCTAAGATTAAACAAATAGCTCCTCCATTGCTTGCAGATGAGAATACCCTGGCTTTAGCCCTTGGAGAAGAAGAAATTGAAAACCTAACCAAAAGTAAAGCAAAAGCAGCTCTTGTTCCATTAGGTGTTGGACTTGATGGTATTACAACAATTGAAGTTGAAAGACCTCGTTTAGCAATGATGAAATTACTACATATGTTTTATACGGAACCTGAAACAGAAACAGGAGTCCATCCTTCAGCTGTAGTTCATTCTACAGTAGAATTAGGACAAAATGTCTCAATCGGACCTAATGTTGTCCTTTCACGAGATGTTAAAGTAGGTGACAATACAAAAATTATGGCTAATTCTTATGTAGGAAGCAAATCCAAGATAGGAAAAAATTGTTTTTTCCATGCGGGAATTAATATTGGAGATAGAGTAATTATCGGAAATAAAGTCATTTTACATCATGGCGTAAGTTTAGGTGCCGATGGTTTTAGCTTTGTTACTGAAAACCCAGATAATATTGAACAAGCAAGAAAAGAAGGTTCAATCAAAGAAGAGAATGTTGAGCAAAAGATTTTTAAAATCCCTTCTATCGGTTCTGTTGAAATTCATGATAATGTCGAAATAGGTGCAAATACTACTATTGACAGAGGAACAATAGAAAATACAATTATAGGTGAAGATACTAAAATCGATGATCAGGTAATGATAGGTCATAATTGCAAAATCGGCAAAGGTTGCATGAT
The DNA here is from genome assembly GCA_964391675.1 of uncultured Muribaculaceae bacterium. Taxonomy (GTDB): domain Bacteria; phylum Cyanobacteriota; class Vampirovibrionia; order Gastranaerophilales; family Gastranaerophilaceae; genus CAYMMX01. Next base: position 110,383 of record CAYMMX010000002.1, read on the forward strand.
AGTTTCTCAAGTTGGTATTGCCGGTAGCTGCGTGATTGGTGATAGAGTTGTAATTGCCGGGCAGGCAGGATTAGCTGATCATATAAGTATAGGAAATGATTCTATTGTAGGACCGTCTGCCGGAGTTACAAAAAGTTTTCCTGAAAAATCAATAATAATCGGAACACCTGCAATGCCAAGAAAGGATTTTATTCGTCAACTCAAGACTATAAAAGATGCAGGGGAATTGATTAAAAAATTCAAAAAATATGAACCGTTTTTAAGTACATTTGAAAATGAAAGCAAAGACTAGTGACGACAATTCTTGAAGAAATAGAAGTAACAGGCAACAGCTTGATGAAAAACAGACAAAGCTGTGTTAGAATCTTGCCTTCTAATGAAAGCGGGATAAGATTTTTTATAGAGGATTCTTTTGAGCCAATAGTGCTTGATGTAGATAATGTTCATTCTACAAACCATTGTGTAGAATTACGTCATAAAAAAAGTAAAATAATGCTTACTGAACATTTTAGTGCTGCTTGTGCTTTTTGTGGGATAGATTCTTTGGATGTCCATGTTTCTAAAACAGAAATGCCTATTTTAGACGGGAGTGCAAAAAAATGGGTAGATCTTTTTAAACAAGCAGGCATTGAAAAACAAAAAAACAGAAAAGATTATTATTCCGTAAGAGAACCCATTTATTATTTAAATGAAAAAACTTATTTGGTTATTTTACCTGATGATGATTTGAATATAACATATGCTGTAAATTATGCTCATCCTGATTTAAGCAATAAATGGATATCTTTAGATAAGAAAAACATGCAAGAAATAATTGAGGCAAGAACTTTCGGATTTTTAAAAGATTTGAAAAAGTATCAATTATTCGGTTTCGCAAGAGGTGTAACATACGAAAATACTGTAGGTCTTGATGGTAATACTTATACTACAGAATTAAGAAGTGAATTTGAACCTATTAAACATAAAATATTAGATTTAATCGGTGATTTATATCTTTCAGGAATAAACCCTCTTAATTTGAAAGCTCAAATAATAGTAAAAGAAGCAGGCCATGCGGTTCATGTTAAAGCTGCAAAAATGTTAAAAGAAAAATTTGTAAAATTATAAAAGGAGAATAAGATGTCAGAAGAAAAATTAAGCATGGACATTATGCAAATCATGGATATGATTCCGCATAGGTATCCATTTTTATTGGTTGATAAAATTACAGAATGTGTTCCGGGAAAATATGTTAAAGGATATAAAAATGTATCAATGAATGAAGCGTTTTTCCAAGGCCACTACCCGGGGAATCCTGTTATGCCTGGAGTTTTGCAGATTGAGGCAATGGCTCAATGTTCTGCTCCATTATTATTGACTCTTGATGAATATAAAGGTAAAACACCTTTATTTGCAAGTATGGATAATGTTAGGTTTAGAAGTATTGTAAGACCGGGAGATAAATTTGAAATGGAAATAGAACTGGTAAAATTAAAAGGTCCTATAGGAAAAAGTCATGCAGTAGGATATGTAGACGGAAAAATTGTTGTAGAAGCAGATATGACTGTTGCTATGAAATAATAAGAAAGAGTGAATTAAATGATTAATAAAACGGCAATAATACACAATTCGGCACAAATTGCAAACGATGTTGAAATAGGACCAAATGTTGTAATCGGAGAAAATGTTAAATTAGCAAGCGGTGTAAAAATTCTTGCCAGTTCATATTTAGAACATTGTGAAATAGGAGAAAATACTGTTATTAATCCTTTTTCAAGTATAGGAACCGCTCCGCAAGATTTAGGATATAAAGGAGAACCTACAAAAGCAATTGTTGGTGCAAATTGCCTTATTAAAGAAAATGTTACAATAAACAGAGCGGCTAATTGTGGTGACATGACTACAAGGGTTGGTGACAAATGCCTTCTTATGGTTGGGGCTCATGTTGCTCATAACTGCAAATTAGAGGATGAAGTTATTTTAGCTAATTTGGTAACATTGGGCGGACATATTCATGTCGGTTTTGGAGCATTTATTGGTGGAATGAGTGTATTCCATCAAAATATCAGAATTGGAGAAATGGCAATTATAAGTGGTTTTTCTGCGGCTCGTCAGGATGTTTTACCTTATTCAAAAAATGATGGACGTCCGGCATATCCTCAGGGAATTAATGTTGTTGCTCTTAAACGCCGTGGAGTTTCTCAAGAAGAAAGAACTGCTATTAAAGAAGCTTTTAAGTATCTTATTTCAGACAAATACAATACATCACAAGCAATTGAGCAAATTAAGAAAACAATTTCTATGAATAAATATGTTGAAAAAATGATTGAGTTTGTAGAATCTTCAAAAAGAGGAGTAACATTAAAATGTTGCAAAAGCGGATTTAGAATTTTAGAAGATGGAGAATAGATAATGCTTGATGTTTGGGAAAAATACGCCTCTGTACTTGTTGATTATTCAACAAATGTCCAAAAGGGTGATTTAGTTATTATAAGAGCATCTAGTCCTATGGCAGAAAATTTAGTTAAAGCTGTTTACAAAAAGGTTCTTGAAAAAGGAGCAAATCCCATTTTAAGGACATCTATTTGTGATATGTCAGACATTTTTATTAAATATGCAAGTGATGAACAGCTTGATTATATTGACCCTATTTCTAAAATGGAGTATGAAAAAGTTGATAAATATATTTCCATAGGTGCTCCTTTAAATGTGAAAAATATGGCAAGAGCAGATAAAACTAAATTAGCTCGCCGTTCTAAAGCGACAAGAGAATTATCTGAACTTTTGCTTTCCCGTTCTGCAAAAGGAGAGGCAAGTTGGGTTATAGCAGATGTTCCAACCCATGGACTTGCACAGGAAGCCAAAATGTCAATTGATGAATATAGTGAATTCTTATTTAGGGCTTGTTTTTTGGATTTAGAAAATCCGGTTGCAAGACTTCGTGAAATGGATAAAGAGCAGAAAAAATGGTGTGATTATTTAGATAAAGTCAGCACAATAAGAATTACCGGCGAAAAAACTAATATTACATTTTCAACAAAAGGAAGAAAATGGATAAGTTGTTCAGGATTAAATAATTATCCTGATGGAGAAGTTTTTACATCTCCTGTTGAGGATAGTGCAAATGGTGAAATATATTTTGATTTTCCTGCAATATACAGGGGAAATGAAGCTCATAAAATTCATTTAAAACTTCAAAATGGAAAAGTTGTTGAAGCACATGCAGAAAAAGGTGAAGAATTTTTGAATTCAATGCTTGATATGGATGATGGTTCAAGGTTAGTCGGTGAAATAGCTATAGGAACCAATGAAATGATTCAGGATGTTACAGGTAATATCTTATTCGATGAAAAAATTGGTGGGTCTATTCATATGGCAGTAGGCGCATCTTATCCTGAAACAGGTGGAAAAAATACATCAGGATTACATTGGGATATAATTAAAAACATGAAAGAAGGCGGTGAAATATACGCTGATGATATTTTGATATATAAAGATGGTAAGTTTTTAATTTAAAACAAAAAAAGGTGTTTATAAACACCTTTTTTTGTTTTAAGATTTTTGGATTATTTTTTTTCTCCGTAGCGTTTGTTGAATCTTTCAACTCTGCCTTCTGAGTCAAGAATCTTTTGTTGACCTGTATAAAAAGGATGACAGTTATTGCAAATTTCAACTGTAATTCCTTCCTCAATAGAGCCTGTTTCTATTTCATTTCCGCAAACACACTTAATAGTTGTTTTTTTATAATCCGGGTGAATTCCGTTTTTCATTTTACTATTCCTTTCTAAAGATTTATTCGGCTTCTTATATTATATTCTCATAAAAATTTTCATGCAAGAGGGTAAATATATTCTGGCTATTTTCTTAACATTGAACTGTGCTTATGTAATGTTTGTAGTATTTGGTAATACCTTCTTTAAGAGAAATTTTTGGACTCCAACCAAGAGATTTAATTTTTGTTGCATCCATTAATTTTCTTGGAGTTCCATTTGGTTTTGATTTATCCCAAGTCAATTCTCCATCAAATCCTACAATATCTTTAACCATTTCAATTAAATTTTTTAATTGAATATCTGTTCCGTCTGTTATATTAACAAGTTCCCCGATATCTTTATAATCTTTATTCTGCATTAAATAAAAACATGCATCTGCTAAATCTTCTGAATGCATCATTTCCCTATAAGGAGAGCCGTCACCCCATACAACAACTTTATCGGGATAAGCTCCAATCTGTGACAAAGCGTAAATAATAGAATTGTTGTCTTCCATATTTATTTTTTCGTCTAATCCCCAGCCTAAATTATATTTTGCTAAATCTTTTTTAATTGCGTCAAAATCGCCTGATTTAAGTAATTTTGCCAGATGAAAACGTCTTAAAAGCATTGGAAGTAAATGCGCTGTTTCCATATTGTAATTGTCACCAATTCCGTATTGATTAGTTGGCATTACTGAAATAAAATTAGTTCCGTACTGTTCATTATAGTATTTGCATAATTTTATTGCTGCAATTTTTGCAACAGCATAGGCTTCGTTTGTTTTTTCAAGTTCAGAAGTTAAAAGGCAATCTTCTTTCATCGGTTGAGGGGCAAGTCTTGGATATATGCAGCTTGAGCCAAGATTTAAAAGTTTTTTTACGCCATATTTATAACTGGCGTGAATAACGTTTGTTGATATCATAAGATTATCGTATATAAATTCTGCCGGATATGTTGAATTAGCAATAATCCCACCAACTTTTGCGGCGGCAAGGATTACATAGTCAGGTTTTTCTTGTTCAAAGAAAGTTTCTGTTTCAGCTTGATTGCATAAATTTAACTCAGAGGAGCTTTTTGTAATTATATTTTCAAATCCCTCTGCTTGTAATTTCCTTAAAATAGCTGAACCCACAAGTCCATTATGTCCTGCAATATATATTTTATCTTTCTTTTCCAATTTTTCACCTAAAATTTATTCTTGAGGAACAAGTACTTCATACCCGCCACTTTTTAAGAAGATTTCTTTTTTTGCTTCTTTCATATCTTCTTTAATCATTTCTTTTACAAGCATAGGTAGGTCATATTTAGGTTCCCAACCCAATTTTTTGCGGGCTTTTGTTGCATTTCCTAAAAGCAAGTCAACTTCTGTAGGTCTAAAGTACCTTGGATCAACTTCTATTATTGTTTTACCGGTTCCTTTATCAATTCCTTTTTCATTAACTCCTTTACCTTTCCATTCAAGCTCTATACCTACTTCTTTGAATGACATATTACAAAAATCTCTTATAGTTGTTGTAATTCCGGTTGCTAAAACAAAATCTTCCGGTTTATCTTGTTGTAAAATTCTCCACATTCCTTCAACGTAATCTTTAGCGTGTCCCCAGTCACGTTTTGAATCAAGGTTTCCTAAATAAAGTTTTTCTTCAATACCTAATTTGATTCTGACAGCGGCTCTTGTTATTTTTCTTGTAACAAAAGTTTCACCTCTTCGAGGGCTTTCGTGATTAAATAAAATTCCGTTACAAGCAAATATATTATAGCCTTCTCTATAGTTTACGCAAATCCAATATGCATAAAGTTTTGCACAAGCATATGGTGAACGTGGGTAAAAAGGAGTTGTTTCTTTTTGAGGTGTTTCTTGAACAAATCCGTAAAGTTCTGATGTTGATGCTTGATAAAATTTTGTCTTCTTTTCTAAACCTAAGATTCTGATTGCTTCTAAAATTCTTAATGTTCCTAATCCGTCTGCATTTGCTGTATATTCAGGACAATCAAATGAAACCTTTACGTGTGATTGTGCAGCTAAATTATAAATTTCATCAGGTTTAGTTTCTTGTATTAAGCGAATTAAATTGGTACTATCTGTTAAGTCACCATAATGTAATTTAAATTTCAAATTCTTACTATGGGTATCTTGATACAAATGATCAATACGAGCTGTATTAAAAGATGATGCTCTTCTTTTCATTCCATGTACTTCATATCCCTTTTCAAGTAATAGTTCTGCTAAGTATGCACCGTCTTGACCAGTTATACCTGTAATTAAAGCGACTTTTCCCATGTTTTATTTTAACCTTTCCATTTTATACATTACTTCCATATCCAATTTTACAACAAACAAATAAAATTTTAAAAAATCTTATTTTCTTGATATAATTTATATTAAGTAGGATTTAATTAATATAAATTGTACATAAAAATGTATTAATTAAAGTAAAGCAAAGTATGAAACAATAAACAAATATTTATGTAAAGAAAAGCTGAAAGATAAATATTTTGTATAAGGATATATAAAAAATGAAAGATATGTTAGATAAAATATTACAAATTGAAAAGAAATATCAAGAATTGGGTGAAACTTTATCTAAACCTGAAATAATTCAAGATTATAATAAGTTTAAAGATCTGTCAAAGCAAAGAAAATCAATGGAAGAAACAGTTGAACTTTATCATGCATGGAAAAAAGCAACTGATTCAATTGACGAAGCTAAATTAATGATTCGAGACGAAAAAGATGAAGAAATGAAGGCTTTTTTAAAAACTGAAATGCAAGAAAATGAATTAAAACTTCCTGAATATGAAGAAAAAATGAAAGTTTTATTATTACCTCGTGATCCTATGGATGACAAAGATATTATGCTTGAAATCAGGGGTTCTGCCGGTGGAGATGAAGCGAATATTTTTGCAGGAGATTTAGCAAGAATGTACTTAAAATTTGCAGACAAACAAGGTTGGCAAACACAAGTTTTAAGTAAAACGGAATGTGAAGCAGGCGGATTTTCTGAGATTATTGTTTCAATAAAAGGTGATAATGTGTACTCCAGATTAAAATATGAATCAGGCGTTCACAGAGTTCAAAGGGTTCCCGCAACTGAATCTCAGGGTCGTGTACATACATCAACGGCAACTGTAGCAGTTATGCCTGAAGTTGATGATGTAGAGGTTGAAATAAAGCCTGAAGATATCGAAATGTCTACAGCACGATCAGGTGGTGCAGGCGGGCAAAATGTAAACAAAGTTGAAACAGCGGCCAGGCTTTTTCATAAACCTACCGGTATTATGATTTTTTGTACCGAAGAGCGTTCACAACTGCAAAATAAAGAAAGAGCAATACAAATTCTTAAAGCAAAATTGTATGATTTGGAAATTCAGAAACAAATGAAAGAAATTACAGATTTGCGCCGTTCTCAAGTTGGAACAGGTGATAGAAGTGAACGTATAAGAACTTATAATTTCCCTCAAGGACGTTTAACCGATCACAGGATAGGTCAAAATCTTAATGTTTGGACAGCAATAGATGGTGATTTAGATGATTTATTAAATTTATTAGTTGAATATGACCAAAAATTAAAGTTGGAAAAACTTGCTCAAGGGTAAGTTTAAGTTAAAATTAAAACCCGATATGTTTAAGTATATAGCCACATTTACTTCTTGTAACATGTCTTATTAATTTAGGCAATTTATGCGTGCAAATTGTTTTTACATGTATAAAGGTAGGTTTATTGTATATTTATGAGTTATCCTGTGAATCAAAGAGTTAATCCATATCAACAGCAACAGCAAACGCAACAACAGCAGCAATTGCAACAAAATCCTGCAATGGGATACGGTCTTAACGTTAATGGTACTAACCCTCTTGATAAAATAAATGTCGATTCTCAAAAAGTAAAAGACGCAGCACTTGAAAAATCAAGACAGACATGGATTGGTAGAATAACAGAAAGCCTTGCATCTCAAAATTTAACTATAGGTAAGGCAATTATTTGTGCTTTAGGTGCTGTAGGAGTTGTTTTTGGGGCTAGTGGTGCCATGAACACTTTTATAAGAAAAGGCGGAATGTTTAAAATGGGCAAAGTTGTTGATGATTTTGCCGTTAAAATGTTAAAAAATAAAAAAATTGCTTCGGCTGTGAATAAGAGTTCAAAATCAGTAGATGCTTTAAAAACATGGTTTAAAAAAACTGATTTGGGAAAATTATTCTCTGATAATAAGAATTTACTTCAACCAAAAAACCAAATGGCTGCTTTCATGTCTAAAGGAACAAAATGCGAAGCTGTGGATGAAATTACTGACGTTTTAAAAGCTATGGTAAATGAAGGTGAAAACAGACCAAAAGAATATCGTGGTTTATTCGGAATAATTAGAAAAAATATAAGTAATTTTATGCAAAGATTTCCTTGGGAACAGAATGCTAAAAAAGTTTCCGAGTCTAATCTCAAAAAATTTAAAGAAATTGTAAAAGAACTTCCTAGTGTTAAAAAAGGAACAGAGTCTGTTGATGATATTATAAGCCAAATTTTAAAAGTAGATGATGGTGGAATTGATAATAAGTTTGCTGTATATAAAAAAATTGAACCGGCGTTAAAAAAATATTTTGGCTATGATATCGAAGATAAAGCAAAATTAATTGAATATTTATCAAAAGGACAAAAAGGACAAGCAGCAGAAAAAATTGTTCAAAGAGTAAATATAATGGGTTTGACTCATAAAGTTGATTTGGGTGAAGCTGTTAAAAAAGTTATGATATTAAATGGTGAAACAGCTCAAACAGGCTTGGGTAAGACTGCTCAAATTGCATCTTTACGTTCCATAGAAGGTGTTTCAAATGGTGTAACCAGTCGTTCTAAAATGGGACTGATAATGGGTCTTGGAATCTATTGGGGTATTATGAAAAAAATAGTTAATGCGCCAAAAGGTGAAAAATCTAAAACAGCTGTTGATGAAGTTGTTCAGGATATGGGTGGATACATGATGTTACCTGTTACAGCTGGGGTTTTATATGGCGCAGCTTCATTGATGAATTGGGGATTAAAACCCGGAAGTTTCCCTAAATTTAGCGAAAGAGCTGCAGAGTTAGCAAAACAATATGATAATGTGGGTAATAATGTCTCAAAAGTAGCAATAATGGAAGCATATAAAAAACTTGCAAAAGAAACCTATTCTCAAGGAAAATGGTATCAAAAATTATTAAGATGGCCTTCCCAAAAGATTTTATCAGCAGGATTAATATCAAAACCGAGCGGATTTTTATCCAAATTTAAGAATGGTTTTGGTGGCGGTGCTCTAAGATTCTTTGCCTTTTCGATGATAGTTTCTCCATTATTGATGAAACCTATTATAACTCTTTCAAGAGCAATATTTGGTAAAACTACAGAAGTTAAGAAAGAAGAAGCTGAACTAAAGGCTAAGAAAGAAAATAAACAACAATATCCTCCTCTTTCTTACCCTGATTACAATCAAACTGAAACTTTTGTACAGCCGCAAGTTCAACAAATTCAACCTAATACTGTAATAAAACCGATACAACAGTATAATAATAATTTAGCTAATAATCAGGTAAATACTGTTAAAAATGAAAATTTAATAAATAATTCTGTAAGTCAAAGAGAAATGATACCAACTTCTGAATCAACAAAGAGAAGATATATTCCATCTGAAGAAGGAATAAAAATCGATTATACAAAAACAGACCAAGAAAAAAGTGATAGAGCCAATACTGCTATTAACAAGTCTTTGCAGGTAGATAAAGTTGTAAGCAGATATGTTTAGTTTTTGTAAAAATGGGTTTTAACCAACTCTAATTCTTGGTTTTTAATCATTTCGGGATTCTTAATTTTTTCTTTAAGAACATACTCAAGTATATTGTTAAATTTCTTTGAAGGTTTAAATCCCATTTTAATCAAATCATCACCGGTAATTTTTAATTTAATGCTTTGCAGTTTATTCAGGTAGTGCAAAACTTCTTTTTCTTTATCAAGAGTTGCTAAAATTAGTAAAGTTTCAGTTTTCTGAGTACAAAATGCCTTATGAATGCTAAAATCATTATCTAAGTTTTTTTCTAAAAGGCATTTTACACCTTTAATAACATCTTGCTCATATTTTGTAAGAGAAAATTTATCAGAATTTGTATTAACTAAAATAATTCCGAAATATACAAGCCAAGGGTATTTTGGTTTGTATATATTAATCAAGTCTTCTATTTTTTCTCTCGGAACTTTTATTGAATTTTTTGAAATTAATTTATAAATGTTCTGATTTATAAATTTATCGAAAGTTTTTTGCGAATTTTGTTCAAAAGTTTTTTTAAGTTCTTGCTTAACTCTTTTGTAACCCATATCATAATTAACATTATTCAAGTATTTTTCTTGTAATTTTAGAGTGTTTTGATCAAGTTTAAAATTAAATTTTGAAGAATATTTTAAAGCTCTTATAATTCTTGTAGGGTCGTCTATAAAACTTTTGTCATGCAGGATTTTTATTTGCTTATTTTTTAAATCTTTAAATCCCCCTGTATAATCTATTAAATCAGCAAAATAATCTTTATTAAGGGATAATGCAAGCGAATTAACCGTAAAATCTCTTCTTAAAACGTCTTCTTTTAAATTGCATCCTATTTTATCAACATGCGGTAAATGGCCTTTTTTAGGATAACTTTCACTTCTTGTAGATGCTAAATCAATATTTTTACCTGAAATTTCTACTTTTACTGTTCCAAAGTCTTTGTGAATGCTTAATATTTTTGCCAAATTTTTTTCTTTTAAAATGTTGGCAAATTTAATAGCATCACCTTCAATTGTAATATCTATATCAAGGCTCTGTCTGTTTAAAAGTAAATCCCGAACAATACCACCAATTAAATAAATTTTAAAATTATATTCAAAAGCATTATCAGATAAGAGTTTAAAGATATTTTTAAACTCTTCATTAAAATATGAATTATAATTCTCATATAGATTAATGATGTCCATGGGTATCATTTTAGCGTAAAATAAGAAAAGTGAAAAGATTAAGGTTTAGTAACTAAAAAGATGTGAGCAAACAAATCTCAAATTATTAGAGGAACAGAGAATAATTCAGCGAGTGTTTTAAGTTAATAAGCAGTTAGAACAAAAAATATTCGTTCATTAGATATATGTTAAGGCGAAGGAAAGTAATTTCGTATAAGGAAGTAAAATATGCTACAAGAAGCAACACGTGCGTTAAATTCCGCATTTAATAACAGTTTTATAAAAAAATTAAGCCAATATCTTCATGATTGTGTTCGTGAAGAAGTAAAAAGTGCTACATTTAGAAATTTAAAGCAAGATAAAGATAATAAGTGGATTTTTCTTCATGAAGAAGAAAAATTATTTCATAATTTCGGTGAATATTTAAAACTTGACGGTTCGGACTCAAAATTAACAGAACTTATGATTCAAAGCGAATTAAGTCAAAAAGATAAATATTTGATATACGGTTATTTATTTTTAGTTGGAAAAAGTTCTAAAAATAAAAAATCGAATGAATTTTTAACCCCTCTTTTGTATATGCCATGTAGATTAGAGCGAAACGGTGTTAATATTAATTGTATGCTCCAAGACGAATTTTTATCTTTAAATACAGGAGCTTTGACAGCTTTGATGAAAAAAAGTGATGATGAGGATGAAGTTGAACAATTATTAGAAGGACTTTTGGATGTTGTTCCAGACCTTCCTATTACAAAAGAAAAATTAGATATTTTCTTAACAACACTTAAGTCGATTATTCCTGAAATAGAGATTAAAATTGATCACTCGGAAGATGTTGATGAAGATAATATTACAAAAGATTTTTACAAAGAAATTCCCGAAGATGAAGTAATTGATTCGGAGAATATTGATGAAGTTGTCGAAAGTGTTTCTATCAAGACCCCTGTAAAAATTGATAAAATAACTTTAACAAATCAATGTTCAATAATTTTGACTAAACGACCTTCTGTCACAGCAGGGGTATTACATGAATTAATACAAATTGCCGAAAAACCAAGTGGTGTTTATAGAGAGACGGCATTAAACATTATAAACGAAGAATACTTGCAAACTAAAGGAAAATTGGTAGATAATCCTGTTAAACAATCAAGAGATTTAAAAGATTTTGCTGCAGTTACTCCCTTATCATTAAGTGACTCACAGGAAAATGTTATAAAAAGTCTTGAAAATAATACTTTTGTTGCTGTTTACGGACCTCCGGGAACAGGAAAATCTCAAACAATTGTTAATTTAGTTTCTCACTTAATCGCAAATGGTAAAACAGTTCTTGTTGCATCAAGAATGGATAAAGCGGTTGATGTTGTTTCAGAACGTTTAAATGATTTAGGCGCTCCTTTTTTAGCCCTAAGAGCAGGAAGAATGAATTATCAAAAACAATTGAGCTTTCAATTGCAGGATTTACTCTCCAACAAAGTTGATTTAGATAGTGAATACGAAGATACTCTTTTTGCGGAAGTAAAAGATATGAAAGAACTTTTAAATAATATAAAAGAGCTTGAAAATAAATCTGAAAATATAATTCAATTAGAGCACCGCTGGCAGGAACTCTTTATGCAAAAGGCAGAGCAGGAAAAGATTCTTGGACAAATGTCTTTTATTAAAGAATCTTTAAAAAAGGCAGAAATTGATCAGATTAAAAATATAATAGAAGTTATCGAAAAAAATCTTGAAAAAACAGGATTCTTTGCTTCGATTTCTAATTATTCAAGTAAAAATAAGCTTAAAAAGTTATTGAAGCTTACAGATTTTAATGAAAGTTATGAAAATATAGGTAGATTAAAACAAGAACTGGATATTGCAAAACTGGCATGTGAGATGCTAATTGTTGAATCCAATATTCAAAAACTTGGCAATTTGCATGTAAACTCAGAACAAATTCGTATGCTAAAGAAAAAACAACGCCATTTAGCTATAGATATTTTAAAAGGAAAAAGACGTGAATCTTTAAAAGGACTTTTACGTGATCAGACAAAACGTCAAAGGCTTATTGTTCATACGAAATCACTTGTAGAACGTAAAAAAAATCTTCAAAACAGACTTTTAGAAGGTGAGGATTTTAAACCTTTAATGGAAGCCTTTCCTTGCTGGTGTGTGACAACATATGCAATTTCCGGCTCTTTACCTATGAAACCCGGATTATTTGACGTGGCAATAATAGATGAAGCATCACAGTGTGATATTGCAAGTTGTTTCCCTATACTTTTTAGAGCTAAAAAAGCAGTAGTAGTTGGCGATGACAAGCAATTGCCGCATTTATCGTTTCTTGAAAAAGCAAAAGAACAATCTTTTTTAAGTCAATATTCAATACCGGATAAGTACCAATTGATGTGGAGATTTAGAACAAATTCTATGTTCGATTTAGCAAATTATTATTCTATGAATCCTGTCTTGTTAGACGAACATTTCAGAAGTTTACCTCCTATAATAAATTTTTCAAATCAGGAATTTTATGGCGACAGAATGAGAATTATGAGAAGAAATTCTAATGAAAACAGTGTTTTAGAGTTGGTTCATGTAAATGACGGAAAAGTTGATTTTGATGCTACAAGAAACTTGCCTGAGGTAGAAGCGGTTGTTTCTAAGTTACAGGAATTGATAATTGAAGATGAAAGAAAAAATCCTGATAACCCTGTTTCTATAGGTATTATTTCACCTTTTAGGGCACAGGTTGAACAACTTAAGATTTCTGTTGCAAGGGTTTTATCAGAGCATATGATTAAAAAACACAGAATAGAAATAGGAACCGCACATACTTTTCAGGGAGATGAAAAAGATATAATACTTATTTCCTGGGCATTTGCTGCAAACAGTTTCTCTCAAAGTTTAACATTTTTACAAAAACCAAATTTATTTAATGTTGCAATAACTCGTGCAAGATACAGAATGATTAATTTTATATCCAAAGATCCAAAGGAACTTCCCGATGGAGTCTTAAGAAGTTACTTAAGCTATGTTCAAGAATATCAGGCAAGAAAACATGCTATTTTAAATAATGAGATAGATGAAAATATTTATAAAAATTCATTTGAAAAAGATGTTGCAGCAACTATTCGTGACTTGGGTTATAAAGTTCAGGCAGGAGTTGAAGTGGCAGGGTTTAGTGTTGATATATTGGTCGACGGAAATATAGCAATTGAATGTGATGGTGTGCAAGATCAAAAAAGAGCTTCTGCAACAAACATGAAAAAACAGGCAATATTAGAGCGTTCAGGGTATAAGATTAATCGTGTAACCTTCCGTGAATGGCAATATTCACCAAAAGCTTGTTTGGATAGAATTTTGTTAAACTAAGTTAATAGTTATCAAGGTATTTTCTAATAAATGTAAATTTTTGAATTTTTGTATTCCTAATCTAGCAAAAAATTTTTTTTTGCGATTTAATATACTTAGTAAGATTTTAAGAATATGCTAAGGATTTAAATTGACCACAGCTACGGAAGTTAATCGAAATAAATCAAACTTAAAAAGGATTACAAATCCTGTAAATATTTCTCATTTTGAAACTTTTGAACAAAAAATTAATGATTTATTTTTAAAAGAACTAAACTCAAAAGATTCTATATTCATTAAAATATCTCCAAGAATTACTAGAAAAATAGCAATGTTTTTATCAGGTGCGATTTCAAGACCTGCAGCTATTGGTGTTTGCGGTGAAACTGCTTGCGGTAAATCTACAATAGTCATGGATTCTATGAACGTAATTGAATGTTTTTCTCAAGAGTTTTTAATAGATAATGTGATAACAAGAATAAACACAGATGATTATTATTATGATCGTTCTCAGGAAGTAAAAAAAGCAGGTTCTTTTGCTGCTTTTGCTAAAGATTATGATTTGGATGTTCCTGCAGCAATTGAGTTAAGCCTTATGAAGAAGCATATCCAAATATTAATGAGCGGAAACAATGTTTATCTGCCAAAATATGATATGTCGGGAACCGCTATAAGGATTGACAAAGACAGATTAGCAAAACCTTCATCTGTAATTATTACAGAAGGTTTATATACTCTAATTGAGGGTATAGGTGATGTTTTTGATTTTAAAATATACGTTGACATCGACAAAAAAATTCAGAAGAAGAGATTTTTTGAAAGAGCACAACAAAGAGGGCTAGGTGATTCAGCTTATGGAATTTTTGAAAATGCATCAAAAAAAGCGCAAATTTACGTTCATCCATGCGCAGAAAACTCTGATATAATATTAAACGGAGAAACATCAAGAGATAAATATAAAAAGTTTATTTCATCTTTAATGGATTTGGTTGAGTCCAATTATTATAATTTTGCAGTATAATATGTTTGGTAGTTATTAGGAGCTTTAATAAAAAATGAAATTATGTGTATTTCAAGGTACATTTAACCCAATACATAACGGACATTTAGCAATGGCTAATTATGTAAAAAATGTATATGATTATAATTCAATATTATTTATTCCTGCGTATAGACCCCCGCATAAGGATTTTGATGATGATATGTCAAATCATCGTTTCCAAATGGTTAAAGCTGCAGTTTCAGGAGAAGGTTTTTTTGGTATAAGCAATATTGAATTTCAAAACGAAAGATTTTCTTATACTTACTTTACAATTGAAGCTTTATATAAAAGGTATAAAATTGATGGTAAAATCGGATTTATAATCGGCTTTGATGCTTTCAGAGAGATAACAGAATGGTATGAAGCAGATAAATTAAAAGAGCTTGTACATTTTATAGTTTTTCCAAGAGAAGGAGAAGTTGATAATGACAGGCTTGCATTATTGCATTATAAAGGGTATAAATATACTGTGGCAAAAATGCCTTCTGTTGAAATTTCATCATCAGGGGTTAGGGAAAGGTTAGAAAAAAATCAATCAGTTGCAGGGTTAATCCCTCAAGTGGTTTTGGAGTATATAAGAGAAAATGGATTGTACAAAAACGAATGAACAGGCCATGTCTTGGCTTAAAGGAAACTTAGACGAAGAAAGATTACTGCATTCACTAGGATGTGCTCAATGTGCAGTTGATTTGGCAAGAAAATTTAATGTTGATGAAAAAAGAGCTTATGTAGCGGGACTTTTACATGACTGTGCAAAATGTCTTGAAAAGGATAAACTTATAGAAATAGCTCAGCAATTAGAAGAAATAAAAGAAGATGAGCGTTCAAATATTAAGGTTATTCATGCTCCTGTAAGTGCATATCTTGCAAAAGAAGAATTTGGAATTGAAGATGAAGAAATTTTATCCGCAATTCGTTGGCATACTTTAGGCAGAATTAACATGAGTCTTTTTGAAAAAATTATATTTTTAGCAGATAAAATTGAATCTAACACAAGAGATTTAGATTTTAGAGATAGAGCAATGATGTTCTTGCAAGAAGACGAGAATTTAGAAAACGGCCTGAATAGAGCATTAATGCTATGTTATAAAGAAACTATAAAAAGCCTTGTTGTTCGTGGTTTAAAAATTTGCCATGACACAATTGAAATTTATAATAGTATGATTAACAAATAATAAAGCAAGTAAATATGTTTACTTGCTTTATTGCTATTAATATTTAAGCTTTAATTATAAAGTTTTGCTAAATTGGATAATCTTAACTGCTTTTGTGAAATGTTTTCTATTCTTTCATTCAATTCAGTTAATTCTGCTTGAAGTATTGTCAAATCTTTATGTGCAACTTCAGTCTCTTTAGGTTTAGCTTCAATTTCAATCCATCCGGCAGAAAACCATTTATCAGTAAATCTTTTTTCAAAGTCATCATATAAACTTGACATAGTTTTCTCCTTTAATTTTTTTGTAAACTAGCTTTGTTAAACATTGACTTAAACATATCAAGTAAATCAAAATTACCGTATTTAAAAGTGTATGGTTGATGAGAATATTCATCAGATAATTCTTTGCATTTTAAATAACTGCTTGAATTAAAATCAAAACCTGACATTTCCGAATATTCAACCATTGCTTCATCTACATCAAAAAACTTGTCTTCCATAATATACACCCCTTCACATATCCTAACAATATTTTTATCGGTTAGAGGTTAGTTTATCTTTAGATATTTAATTAAAAATTTAACTTTTCGTTACAAAAGAATAAATATAGAGTATAGTAAAAGTTTCAATTTTCTGAATATTTATGTTAAGTTATCTAGCCAAGTTTTTCTGCAGCAATTAAAAAATTGTTTATAAATGTATTTATTTCATTTTTATCAAGTGAAAAAATTCTTCCTCCTGCTCTGTCGGGATGACCTCCAGCTACAAGATCAGGGTTTAGATTTTTCTTTATATACTCTATTAAATCGGTTGCATATTGATTTTTCGTATGGAGACTCATTTGATAAACGTTACCGGCTCTGTAAAATACAATAGCACCTTTTAGGTTTTTAAATTGTTCTTTTTGTTCAGGAGTAAATATATTATCATTTTGTACTCCATTAAGCAGTTTTAACCTCAAATTTCTTAAAATTGGACTTGTTTTTGTGTTTTTCATTCCAAGAGAAATCCATTCTTTGTCGTCCGGATCAATAATTACATAAGCTAATTTGGCATTTGGAGTAACTTTTACTTTTGAATATAGATTTTCTTTAAAAGATTTTTCTTCAGGAGTAAGTTTTGATAAAACATCTAAGTGTGTATAAATTTTATTTCTTTGTTTTTCGCTTAACTGTGATTCAATTTTTTCAAGAACCTCTTTTGAATTTTTATCGGTATTTAAGGCGGGGAGTTTTACAAGTTTGAAATTATCAAAAGTAATTAGTTTAGATTTTTGATAATCGCTTAATACTCCACAATATAAACTTTTTAAATCGGATTTTGAAAGTTTTTCCCCAAGACTTTCAAAAAATCTGTATATTATTCCACAACAAGAATATGCTGAATCATCATTATAAAAAAGACCTTTGAGTTTATCATGAGTCTTTTGATGGTGATCAAACCCGATTATGTTTTTACTTTCATTATAAATATTTACAAACGATTTTGAAATTTTTGATTCAGATATAAAATCAAGAATTATAGTTAAATCGGAAGGTTTTTGGTCTTTTTTAATATTAAATTTTCCATGACCTAAAAATAAACCTTTTAATTTCGGACCGTATACGCAGAAAGAAGTTTTAATACCGGATTTTTTAAGGTAATTGTTAATAACTTTTGCAGCATTAACCGTATCTTCATCCGGTGATGCGTGACAGAAAATATCCGCGGTTTTTACATTGGGGTTTAGCATAATTGAATTAAACATTTTTGCCGTTTTAACAGGCATGGGAGCGGCCCTAAATGAGGCATTATAAGATAAATTCTTATTTTTGTGCTGTGTATTTTTTAGGCTAATTATATCTGTAAACATTTCTTCCTTTTATATGGGTAAATTCCTGATTATGAATAGATTTTGTTGTTATTTTAAAATACATAAAAACCAATTTCAACAATGACAAAGGTGTTCTTTACATAAAATTACACAAATATGCTATTTATAAACATTAAATTATGTAGAATAAAATGCATTAGAATTTACTCCAAATCTATAACCTGATAAGGTATTGAGAAAGATTAAAATAAACTTTAAAATCATAAAGTTTATTTTAATCTAGGAGAAATTATGAGGAAAATAATTTTAGCGATGTTGTTTTATTCTTTATTTTACAGTCAGGTAAATGCTATGGGGCTTATTTTTACAAATGCGACACATCCTTTAACTGCAACTTGCGTTAAGAGCGGTTGTGCTAACATGAAATGCGGAGAAGCTTCATCAATTAATCTGTTGGGTATTATTGATATAGGAGATGGTGGTATTGATGCTGCTGCAAAAAATGGATGTGTTAACATTATTAATTACGTTGATGTTAGCGAAAAATCTTTTCTTATTTTATTTAGACAGCTTACCACTACAGTTTATGGATATTAAATAAATTTATTTTTCTAAGGATTGCTTAATATCTTCGATAATATCATTTATGTTTTCAAGACCTATGCTTAATCTTATAAAGTCATTGCTGACACCGCATTTTAAACATTCTTGTTCGCTTAGTTGAGAGTGAGTTGTACTTGCGGGGTGGATTACAAGTGATTTTGCATCGCCAATATTTGCAACATGAGATAAGAGTTTTAGATTATTTATGAATTTTGCACCTGCTTCTTTACCGCCTTTTATTCCAAAACCTACTAATCCGCTTTGCCCTTTTGGCAAGTATTTCTGTGCAAGTTTATAATTATCGCTTGATTTAAGTCCGGGATAATTTACCCAGCTTACTTTTTCATGGTTTTCTAAAAATTCAGCTACAGCTAAAGCATTTTTTGAATGTTCTTGCATTCTTAAATGCAAAGTTTCTATTCCTTGTATAATTAAAAATGAATTAAACGGGCTTATACATGCTCCTGTATCTCTTAATATCTGTGCTCTTATTTTTGCAATGTAAGCAGCTTCTTTAAATGTTTCTGCATATTTTATTCCGTTATAGTTTGAATCAGGTTCTAAAAATTCACTGAATTTAGCTGATTTTTCCCAGTTAAAATTACCTGAATCGACAATTATTCCACCTATTGAAGTGCCATGTCCTCCTAAAAATTTTGATGTTGAATGAATAACTATATCTGCTCCAAAATTTATAGGTTTCAATAGATATGGTGTAGGAACTGTGTTATCAACAATTAGTGGAATATTATTTCTATGGGCTACATCTGCTAATTTTTCTATATCTAAAACATTAAGTTTTGGATTTCCCAGTGTTTCTGCAAAAATGAGTCTGGTTTTTTCTGTAATTGCATTTTCATAATCTTTAGGGTTATCAGAGTTTATAAAAATTGTTTTTATTCCAAATCTTTGTAATGTGCTTGCAAAAAAAGCGTGTGTTCCTCCATAAAGAGTTGAAGAAGAAATTATCTCATCTCCTGATTTTGAAATATTTAAAACACTATATGCGATAGCGGCAGCACCCGATGCAGTAGCAACTGCTCCGATACCACCTTCTAGCATTGCAATACGTTTTTCTAAAACATTTGTTGTGGGATTTGCAAGCCTTGTGTATATGTTTCCTTCTTTTTTAAGTGCAAAAATATCGGCCGCAAATTCCGTATCATCAAATCCGAATGCCGATGTCTGATAAATAGGCAAAGCTCTTGAATGAGTGCAAGAATCTATTTCTTGTCCACCGTGTAGTGCAATAGTTTCTATTTCCATTTTTTACCTCACATAAAATAATTTATTAAATCATACCATATAAATTATAAGTTTATAAAATCATTAAAACTTTCAAAATTATAAAATAAAAAATGTCCACCATTTATTTTTTTTATGTTCTTATTATTCCCCCAAAATTTTAATTGCCTTTCAGGTGAAATTATTTTATCATTTTCTCCTATGTAGATTTTATCAAAATTAAGAGGAGTAGTTAAATTTTTATTATAGTATTTTTCAAGCATTGAAAGTTCATTTAGACTGTCCTCTAGTGTTCTTGACGGCTGATTCTCATTAAATAATTTCAAGTGTATTTTTTTATCAATAAGTTTTTCTCTGAACCCAATGGCATTTTCAAGCGTAATTTTTTTCATTTCAAAAAGAATATTACTTTCTATTCCTTCATTTTTGTCAAAAAGGTTTGAAATACCATTTACTGCAATTTTTAAATCAATTTTCGGTAATTTATACTGAAGATATCCAGCCATAAAAACTCCTGCAGAAAAAGCTATCAGAGTTATTTTTTTGTATTTGGAGAAATTAAATGAAAAATCTAATTCATTATAATTTGAAATAAATAAAATATCGCAAGAACTTATAATCGGCATAAATGGTTTTTCATCCATTCCCCAGCCGTTAAATAGTAAAATTAATTCTTTGCTGTTATTTTTTTTTAAATATGTTTGCATAAGGTTTTATTTTATTATTATGCGGATAAAGATTCGCAACTACAACTGAGCTTAAAATAAATTATTTTATAGCGTTTTTAACCCTGTTTAAAACTTTTTCTTTGTCTAAAATAGCAATGACTGAGCAAATATCAGCTCCACGGGTTCTTCCTGTGACTGCAGCTCTAATTGCCCACATTGTTTCTTTTGGTTTTATTCCTTTTTCCTTGAAAAATCCTCTAAATTCTTCAAGTTTATTGTGAAGTGTTTCTTCATTAAAATCCCAATTTTGAGCTTGAGATAAGAATTCTTTTAGTACATTTTGAGATGTTTCAGTGTCTAAAACTTCTGTTTGAACTTCCGGTTCTATATCACATTTAACCCCAAAGAAATAAGGAACAGAATCTGTTATATCGGATAAAATTGTTAAAGGTTCCCTTGTTATTTCAACCATTCTTGTAAATTGTTCATCTGTTAATTCGGATATATCATATTTAGTTAAAAATGGTAATAACATTTTTTTAAGTTCTTTTATTTCAAGTTTTTTGATATATTGAGAATTCATCCAATTTAATTTGTCATATTCAAAAATAGAGTTAGATGATGATACTGCTTCTATCCTAAAATCTGCAGCAATTTCTTCAACAGATTTGATTTCATTTCCGTCTGACGGAGACCATCCCAAGAGTGCCACAAAATTAACTAAAGCTTCAATTAAATAACCTTTTTCAACAAATTCGCTCACCCCTGTTGCCCCGTGCCGTTTTGAAAGTTTGCTTCTATCCGGAGCAAGAATCATTCCTAAATGTCCGAATTTTGGAATCTCTGCTCCAAGTGCTTCGTATATTAAAATTTGTTTTGGCGTATTTGAAATATGATCTTCTCCCCTTATAACATGAGAAATTTTCATCAACATATCATCGACAACAACAGCAAAATTGTATGTTGGTGTTTCGTTCGACTTCATTATTACGAAATCACCTATTAAGCCGGTATCAAATTTTAATTCCCCTTTTACTAAATCGTTAAAAATTAGCTCTCTTGTTGGAACATGAAATCTTATAGCAGGTTTTCTGCCTTGTTTTCTTAATTCTTCTTTTTGTTGTTCTGATAAATTTCTGCATTTGCCTGAGTAAATATGAGCTACTTTATTTTTTTGTGATTCTTCTTTCTCTGCATCAAGCTCTTCCGGAGTGCAGAAACATTCGTAAGCATGACCGGATTTCATTAATTGTTGTGCATATTTCGGGTAAATATCAAATCTCTCTGATTGACTGTATGGGCCGTATTCTCCTCCAACATCAGGTCCTTCATCCCAAGATAATCCAAGTGCTTTTAAGCTGTCAAAAATATTTTTAATATATTCTTCACTGGACCTTTCAGCATCTGTATCCTCAATTCTTAGAATGTATTTACCACCGGTTTTTTTAGCGTATAAATAATTAAACAATGCTGTTCTTGCTGTTCCTATATGTAAATTTCCGCTAGGTGAGGGGGCTATACGTACTCTGATTTCTTGTGTCATTTTTTTCTCTTTCTTTTAAATTATTCTTTATTTTCTAATGTTGATTGAAGTGCTTTTTCAAGAGTGGCAATTTTTGCTTCCAATACCGCTACTTTAGAACTTTCTTCATTTGAATTAATTGAAGTTTTTTCTAATTTCCTCTTATATTCTTTCAATGTTTTTTGTGAACGAATATAAAACATCGAAAGAAAAGTTAAACCTGTTATAAAACCTGCAAAAAAAACAGCTAATAATGTATAGTCCATGAAAACCTCTTATTTTAAATTCTCTAAATACTTTAAAACTTTTTTAATTTTTTCATCCGGCTCAATTTCAAAATAAAGCTCATTGTTAATTTTATCACTTGAAAACGGTTTTGCAAATTTTAATTTATATGCTTGTAAAACCTGTTCTTGAGTTTTAACTTTGAATTGACCTGCACCATATAGAGTGTCATTTATAATCGGATGTCCTATATGGCTTAAGTGAACTCTTATTTGATGTGTTCTGCCTGTTTTTAAATCAAGTTCTAAATATGTTGCATCTTTAAATCTTTTCAATATTTTATATTCTGTTAGACTTGGCTTGCCGCCATCTTTTTCTTCTATAACAGCCATTTTATGAGGCTGATTAGGATTACGCCCTATTGGAAAATTAAGTATTCCTGAGTCTTCCTTTATTACTCCTTTTACAATAGCAAGGTATTTTTTCTGAATAGTTCTTTTTTTTAGTTCTTCTGCTAAATATTCATGGGTTTGATTATTCTTGGCTATCATTAAAAGACCGGAGGTATTTCTATCGAGTCTGTGAACAATTCCACGTCTAAAATATCCGTTTATGTCGGATAAATTTTCACCAAATTTGTATATAAGAGCATTTACAAGTGTGTTTTCTTTTTCAAGCTCTGTCGGATGAGTTAAAATTCCTGAGGGCTTATTTATAACTGCCATATTTTCATCTTCGTAAATAACATCAATAAGAATATTTTGGGGTATAATTTTTCTGGCTTCTTCTTCATCTTTGTATTCGATTTCTATTCTATCACCAAGTTTTACTTTAAAAGATGGTTTTCTAATTTTACCATTAACGGATATATCTCCACTATTAATCATTTTTTTAAAATGTGAGCGGGAAAAATTTTCAAAAAGATCGGATAAGTAATTATCTAATCTTGTGCCTTCCTCATTTTCATCTGTTATAAACCAAAAGTTTTTCATATTTTTATAGGTTTCTTTGCTATTAAAATTAAAATTATTATACCAATAACACCAATATTTATAAAAATATCTGAAATATTAAAAATAGGAAAATTAATAAACATTAAATCAAAAAAATCTCTGACACAACCTAAAAAAATTCTTTCACATAGATTTCCTAAAATTCCGGCAGTTAGAAAAGATAGAAAGAAAAGCTCTTTTTTTGAAGATAAAGCAAGATTTTTTATTACATAATAAAAAATCCCAAATAAGGCTATAATCGAAATTACTATTAAAATATTTGTAGAGTTTTGCATTATGCTAAAAGCTGCACCGGTATTTTCAGTATAGATTATCCTTATAAATTTAGTTGAAAAATTATACCCTTGTGAAAGTCTTTCAACTATTAAATTTGAAAGATAAAGATTTGCAGAGGCTAAAAGTAAAAATGTTGTACAAAAATAAGTAAAATTATTTAGTTTTTTCATTTTCTGCAACCTTAATAAAATTATTTTTAGGAATGACGTTAACTCTTGACATTATAAAACCAAGACCCGTTACATATATTTTAATTTCTCGTCCTTCATTTATTTCAGCTTTTGTTATCCCGAAAGATACTACAGAATATTCATTTAAATTTTTATCATTTGATTTAAAAACTCTTTCTAAAACACCATGGTCAGGAACTTTTCTGAAAACTTCTTCAGTAATATTTTGCGGATAAGTTATTTTTTCTTGTCCTATTGAGGCTATTACTAAGCTATCTTTTGGTACATTCAACTCTAATGAAGATACATATTGTGTATTCGCCGGAATTTGATATGGTGATGTAAGTTTTGCATTAATATCTTTTGCGCTGCCATAACCTAAAAAAGTTTGTTCATAAGAAATATGGTCAGAAGTTATTAACCATTGATTGTTAATATTTTCAAAGTAATAAATACTTCCTGACATACTTGTTAGAAGCCCTTTTTCTTTTAATAAACCTGATTCACAACGTGTTGTTGCAAATGCTTCTTCAATTACTTCTGCTACTGCAATATTGCCATTAACTGAAATATTTTTAATATTAATCTTATATTTTATATCGGGATAACTTTCCCATGTTTTTTTTATTAAATCAAAATAAATTTTTTTATTAAATCCGTCAGAATTTACATAAGTATCAGTATATAAGGATTGTAAACCTTCTAAATCATATAAATTAGCGTATTTTAGATGTGTATATAGAGTTCTTTTAATATCTTCAAAAGGATTAGATGATATTGAAATTATTTCAGGTTTATCGAAAAATCCTTTTTTAGTTAATAACGCTATATTATCTTCTTCTAATGCATGACTTGTAGGGCAAATAATTAAAAAGATAAACATAAGTATAAATATTTTTTTCATAAACCAAATCCTGTGTTAATTATTATCTTTGTATTTGAACCAAAGAGCCATATCTGCAAGTACTAACAATCCGTTTGCAACGTATAACCAAATAACATAATCAAAATTATATATTACCTTATGAATGATACCAAAGACATACCCTAAAAGTATTAAAAATAAAAATAAAAAACTTTTTCCTTTAACAGATTTTGATTTATAGGTCTTTATAACGGCAACGGGCCAACTTATCCCGAAGCAAATAAGCATTAATATTTCATATAAGCTAAAATCAGGATTAATTAATATATCCGGCATATTTATATTCCTTTTTGGTTTGATTAAATTATTCAATAAGATTTTACTGCAAAAAGAACAAAATATAAAAAATTATAAAATTGAATAGATAAATGGCAAAACTAACGGACTTTGAACAAATGTAAAAAATAAACTGAAAATAAGTAGAACTATTACTAAGTTTAAAATCTTTTATGTATCAATATTTGACATCATTGAAATTAAAGTTTTAATTGTATTTTCCATATTTACGCTATCGGATGTTTTTTGCTGTAAGAAAGAATTAATTTGCGGCATCATATTTATTGCAGTATCAAGCTTAGGGTTAGTTCCCATTTGATACATGCCCACATCAATTAAATCTTTATTTTCTCTATATAAGGAAAGTATTGCGCGCATTTTAGCGGCAGCATCTTTGTGTTCTTCGGTTGCAATGCTGCTCATAAGTCTTGATATGCTTCCCAGAACATCTATAGCAGGATAATGGTTGCTTTCAGCAACTTTTCTTGATAAGAAAATGTGCCCATCAGTAATGCCTCTGACGGTATCAACAATAGGATCTGTAATATCATCACCTTCCATAAGTACAGTATAAAATGCAGTTATTGAACCCTTAGAACTATTACCGGCTCTTTCTAGAACTTTTTGAAGCCAGGAAAAAATTGAAGGAGGATATCCTTTCATCGTTGGCGGTTCTCCGATTGATAACCCGACTTCCCTTCCTGCCATTGCGCAACGAGTCACTGTATCCGTCATTAGGAAGACTTTTTTACCCTGGTCCCTGAAATATTCGCAAACGGTTGTTGCTGCCTGTAAACATTTTTGCCGTATTAATGGTGGTTGATCTCCTGTAGAAACCACTAAAACGGATTTTTTCATTCCTTCTTCACCGAGTGCATCTTCAACAAATTCTTTGACTTCACGACCTCTTTCTCCAATTAAGGCAACAACGTTAACATCGGCATCAGAATTTCTGGCAATCATACCCAGAAGAGTACTTTTGCCTACTCCTGAACCTGCAAATAAACCCATACGTTGTCCACAGCCAAATGTAAGACAAGAATCTATTGCCCTTACTCCTGTAGAAAACATTTCTGTAATTATTGGTCTTTCAAAAGCATCAGGGGGAGGTCCGTCAATATTTCTCCATTGTGCATTCATTGTATCAAGAGGTTTTCCGTCAATTGGTTCACCAAGGGGATTAACCAATCTTCCTAAAAGAAAATCGCCAACGGGAATAATAATAGGTTTGTATATGCTTTGCACCAAGCTTCCTTGTCCGATACCAGCTCCATCATAAAGTAATAACAGTTGGGCTACATCACCTTTAAAAGCCACAACTTCTGCAGGTTTTTTCTGTCCGTCATGTGTTTCTATATAACATAAATCACCTATTTTTAATCCGGGTAGTTTAACTTCAACTGTTAACCCAAGCAATTTAGATACACTGCCTTTATATTTGCATAAAGTTGTATCTTCGATAACTTGTTTAGCTCGACATTTTATATTTGATATGGATTTTTCAATATTTTCGTCTACCATTGATTCCTTTTACTTTGTCTATATCAGATTTTAGAATACATTACCCCTGTTTATCATTATTTTAGCATATTTTACTAAAAAGTCATACTTTTCTTTTATTTATATTTTAATGCATGGTAAAATTATGTTATGGGGGTATTATGAAATATATAAGATTTTTATTGATTTTTATTTTTTTCATAAATTTTAATTCTTTTTCGTCCTCTGAAGTCATAAATAAGCCAAGTTCAACATTAAAGTGGACACCTATCTCTGCACAAGAAGTTTCTTCAAAAGCAAATAAAGATTCTGCATATGGTTCAGGAAGTGTAGTTGATCCCTTTACAGGAAGTGTTATTAATGGTTATTATAATATGATGAAAGGTGGAATGGGTAATGCTTATGAGGTTAGAGAATTGCAAAAACAGCAATTGGATTATGTAAGGCAACAATCCCAACAAACTCAAACGGATAAGGATTAAATGAAAGTTTTTATGCTAAAATAAAATAGAAGGAGTAATATTATTATGAGCATAAAACCATGGGTTGATTATTTTTTAGATTTAGCAAGAACTTGTTCTACACGTTCAAATTGTCTTAGAGCAAATGTGGGTGCTGTTATTGTTGGTGAAGATAAAACCATTAAAGCTACAGGTTATAATGGTACGCCTTCGAAAGTCGAATCTTGTGCGCAGCGGGGAGAATGTTTCAGAGTTAAAAACAATATTCCTTCAGGGACAAGGTATGAGACTTGCCGTTCAATACATGCTGAACAAAATGCAATTATACAAGCAGGGCAAGATAGATGCAAGGGTTCCACAATGTATATCTGGGGACATGATTTTATCTGTATTCTTTGTAAAAGATTTATTGTTCAATCAGGGATAAAAGAAGTGTATTTACGAAAGAATGAAAATTCACCGATACTTAAGGTTACGGTAGAGGAATTAAGAAAAGAGCTTGAAGAACAGGCTCAATTAGTTTAAGGTAGATGTCATTAAGCTTTTGTAGAATTTATTGAAAATTTTGCATTACTTAAAATGAGGAAAGTAAAAGATAGAATGAAGACAATTTTAGTTGTTGGTGGTGCTGGTTATATAGGTTCACATACTGTTAAGTATTTACTTAAAAATGATTATAATGTTGTTGTTTTAGACAGCTTAGTTTACGGTCATAAAGAAGCAATTTTAACATCAAATTTTGAACAGGTTGACTTAGCTGATAAAAAAGTTGTTGATCAAGTTTTTAAAAAATATCATTTTGATGCAGTAATTCATTTTGCAGCTTTTACTTATGTCGGAGAAAGTGTTATAAATCCTCAAAAATATTATTGGAATAATGTTGTAAATACTTTAAATTTGCTAGATGTTATGATTGAAAATGATGTAAAAAATATAGTTTTTTCAAGTACATGTGCAACATACGGAAACCCTAAATACATACCTTTAGACGAAAAGCATTCTCAAAAGCCTATTAATCCTTATGGAAAAACTAAATATATTATGGAGCAAATAATGGCAGATTATGAGGTTGCTTACGGGCTTAAATATGCTGCTTTAAGATATTTTAATGCGGCAGGTGCTGATTCAGAAGGACAACTCGGCGAAAGTCATGACCCGGAAACCCACCTGATCCCTCTTGTTTTAAAAGCTGTCAAAGGCGAGATAGAAAATATAACAGTTTTTGGTACGGATTATGATACGCCTGATGGGACATGTATTAGAGATTATATTCATGTCGAAGATTTGGCAGATGCTCATATGAAAGCTGTAGAAAAATTATTTAATACTCAAAAAAGCTATGCACTAAATCTTGGAACAGGTATTGGTACTTCTGTTAAGGAAATTATTAAAGCTACAGAGGAAGTTACTGGTAAAAAAGTTCCGGTTGAATACGGACAAAGACGTGCAGGAGATCCTGCAAAATTGTACGCTTCTAATGACAAGGCAAAAGAAACTTTAGCGTGGAATCCCCGATATACAGAGATAAAAGATATAATTAGCACAGCCTGGAATTGGGAGCAAAATAAAAAATTTTGATTAAATAATTATGTAAGGTTTTAATTATTTGCCTTATAAAATCTCCTGTATTATAATATTTTATGTGGGAGCAAAGGTTTGAAAAAAGTAAAGAAAACGGTTATTTATACAATTATGATTTTTGGTTTAATAATGCCTGTTTTTCAACCTGCATATTCCGCAGAAGAAAATATTAAAGTAGCACCATTAAAATCTTTTTTTTCCAGATTTGTAAAAGAAAAGCCTCAACAATCTGAAAAATCTCTTAAAGATAAAAAAAATTGGTTATTTTTTAAGAAAAAAGTAAAAGAAGTTAATGTTTCGCAAACGACACCAAGTGTATTTAAATCGGGAGTTGTTTTTTCAATAGATGATTGTGTAGGTTTTGCACTAAAAAATGACCCCAATATTAAAAATTATGAAAGCACACAAAAAGCACAAAAAAGTGCTGTAGGCATTGCTAAATCAAGTTATTTCCCTTCTTTTACGGGAGGAACCGGTTATAATATCAACAATTCAAGATACTTTGGCGATAGAGACGGCTCTTTAAATAATAATTATTATGGCTTAAACTTGAGTGCTAACCAATTAATCTGGGATTTTGGTTATACTACGGCAAAAATAAATATGAATAAATATAATTGGGAAGCAGCAGGGTATGATTTAGATAATGCAACTTTAAATACTATTTATAATGTAAAAATATATTATACTGCTGTTTTGGCAACGCGTGCGAATGTTGATATATATGCCAGATCTGTCAGAATAAACGAACTTAATGTTGAAAGAACAAAGGCAATGTATGAGGTAGGGTTAAAATCTAAAATTGATTTGGTAAATGCACAGGCAACATTAACTGATGCAAGAATAAAGTTAATTGAATCGCAGACAGCTTATCAAAATGCTTTAATTTCGTTAAACAACTCTATGTATTATGTTGATGCGCCGGATTACTCTATAAAAGATACAGAGACTTTTAATTTCCAGAAAAATTATTCGGTTAAAAATGAAATAAATGTTGCCTATGACAGGAAAAATTATGATCCTAATTCACAAGAAGCAGAAATTAAAGATGGTGCTATTTTAACTTCGGGAATAGAAAAAAGAGACATTCTAAAAACATATAGTTTTAAACCTTTTGATTTGTCAATGCCAGATGCAATTAATAAGGCTTATGAAAACAGGCCGGATTTAAAATCATTAAAGCTGGTTCAAAGGGCATCGGAAGAATCTTTAAAAATGGTTAAAAAAAGTTATTACCCTCAAATTGATGCAAGCGCAAATTATTCAATGTCTAAGTTTAATGACTATGGTTCTCATACAGTAGGTGTTTTTGCGGGTGTAGATTTGCCAAATATTAATGCTATGAGTATTAAAAATCAAGTAGATCAAGCTAAAGCATATTTAGATATTGCCATAAATAATGTTGATTTACTTAAAAAAAATGTATATTTTGAAATTCAAAACTATTATGTAGATATGAAAAAATTAGAAAAAACAATTCCTTTAATGAGTCAAAAAGTAGAACAAACTCTGGAGAATTTTGAATTGGCGGATGGACGTTATTCTGTAGGGTTAGGTAATTATCTTGAATTACAACAGGCTCAAACAGATTATAATAATGCTCAATTGGCATTTGTTGAATCGGTTTTTGATTACAATAAAGCGAGGTTTTATTTAGAAAAAGCAATGGGTATTAAGTAAACTAACTTATAATAACTATGAGAGATAAGGTGAAAATTGAAAAAAAAATTTATTATAATTTTTATTTTAATTACCGCAATATTAATTTTTAGTTTAATTGTTTCTAAACAAGCAAGCGGGTTAAAATATGAAGTTTCAAAAATTGAGAGAAAGACAATTGTTGAGAAAGTTGAAGCTTCCGGGACAGTAAACCCTGTTCAAACAGTAAGTATCGGGTCCCAAGTTTCCGGGATGATTAAAGAAATTTATGTTGATTATAATTCTAAGGTAAAAAAAGGACAGCTTCTTGCTCAAATTGATCCTTCACTTTTTCAAGCACAAGTTGATCAAGCAAGAGCAACTTTAAATTCAAAAAAAGCGAACTATGATAAAACAAAAAGTGTGCTTATTTATGATAAAGCTAATTATGAGCGTTACAAGATTCTTTATGAAAAAAGATATGTTTCAAAAAACGATTTGGATTTAGCTGAATCGACATATAAAGCTAAATTGGCTGAATTACATGCTATGAGTGCTGATATTTCTAATGCAAGTGCAACTTTGGAAAATAATTTGACTAATTTGAGATATACAAAAATAATATCTCCTGTAGATGGTGTTGTTGTCTCGCGAGAAGTTGATGTAGGGCAAACTGTTGCAGCAAGTTTTCAGACTCCCACATTATTTTCAGTTGCGCAAGATTTAAATAAAATGCAAATCGAAGTTAGTGTTTCTGAGGCTGATATTGGCAAAATAAAAGAAGAACAGGAAGTAGATTACACTCTTGACGGATATCCTGATGAAGTATTTAAAGGAAGAGTTACTCAAGTAAGAATTTCTCCTACTACTGTATCTAACGTTGTAACTTATACAGTTGTTGTTGATGTTGAAAATAAAGATAATATATTAAAACCGGGGATGAGTGCAAATGTTGAAATAATTACAAATAAAAAAGAAAATATTCTTTGTGTTGATAATGTTGCTATGAGATTTACACCAAAAGAGATTACCGGAGGTAAAAAATTTAAGGAACAAGGAATTTGGCTTTATAGAAAAAACAAACCAACAAGAATTAATATTAAAACAGGTATAACTGATAATGATTTCACCGAAGTTATTTCAACAGAAATAAAAGAAGGAGAAAATGTTATCATAGGAAGTTTTGATTCGAAAAAAACTAACAATAATAAAATGCCAAAACCTCCCGGTATGTTCTAGGATAACTAAAACCTAAAGAGAAAAAATGTCTTTAATACAAATAAGAAATTTAATAAAAACATATAATGCCGGTGAAATGAGTTTCAATGCACTTGACGGAGTGTCGCTTTCTATTGAAGATGGAGAGTTTGTAGCTATTATGGGAGCATCAGGCTCCGGAAAATCTACATTTATGAATATGCTGGGTTGCTTGGATCAACCAACATCAGGAGATTATTTTCTTGACGGGATTAATGTTATGAATTTAGATTCTGATGAGCTTGCTAATATCAGAAATTTAAAAATCGGTTTTGTTTTTCAAGGATTCAATTTAATTTCAAGAACTTCAGCACTGGAAAATGTTGAAATGCCTATGATTTATAAAGGAATAGAGCATGATGAAAGAATTAAAAAAGCAAAAGAAGTGCTAAAAATAGTTGGATTAGAGGACAGAGAAAATCATTTTCCTAACCAAATGTCAGGAGGGCAACAGCAAAGAGTTGCAATAGCACGTTCAATTGTTAATGATGCACCAATAATTTTAGCAGATGAACCGACAGGAAATCTTGATACAAAAACCAGTATCGAAATTATGGAATTTTTTGTAAAATTAAATGAAATAAATAAAAAAACAATTATTTTAGTAACGCATGAAACCGATATTGCAGAATATGCAAAAAGAATTATAAGATTCAAAGATGGAAAAATAATTAATGATGAGGTACATAAATGATTGATTTTTCTTCAACTTTTAAAATAGCATTGCGCTCATTAAAAGTAAATAAAATGAGATCTATTTTGACAAGCTTGGGTATAATTATTGGTGTAAGTGCTGTTATTATAATGCTTTCAGTTGGAGAAGGCGCAAAAAGCAAAATTTCTAAAGATATATCTTCTATGGGTTCAAATTTATTAATGGTGATGTCAGGTTCTTCAACTTCAGGAGGTGTGAGATTGGGAGGAGGGACGCAACCTACATTAAAAATGAAAGATTCGGAGGCAATTTTAAATAATTGTCCTTCGGTTTTAGATGTTGCACCTGTTGTTTCAGGGGTTAAACAAATAATTTATTCTAATCAAAATTGGTCTACCGGGGTCTATGGTATTACACCGAGTTATTTATCAATTAATTTGTGGGAAATTGAAAATGGCAGAGCTATATACAAAGAAGATTTGAATAATTCTTCAAAAATTGCTCTTTTAGGTTCTACTGTTACAACAAATTTATTTGGAGACCTTGATCCAATAGGAAAAACTATAAGAATAGAAGGTGTCCCTTTCAAGGTGGCAGGTATTTTAAAATCTAAAGGACAATCAGGTATGGGACAAGATAGAGATGATACAATTTTAATCCCTATCACTACTGCACAAAAGAAGCTTTTTGGTAGTGAATTTCCGGGTGTAGTAAAATTTATAAGTGTACAGGCAAAAGATGGGGACTCTTTAGATTCTGCACAAGATGAAATTACACGAATATTAAGAGAGCGTCATAATATAGGTAAAAATGAAGAAGATGATTTTACAATAAGAAATTTTACTGAAATGATGGAAACAGTTAAGAAAACTGTTGCAACAATGACTTTATTATTAGGGTCTATTGCATCTGTATCTTTATTAGTTGGCGGAATCGGTATTATGAATATTATGCTTGTTTCTGTTACTGAAAGAACAAAAGAAATAGGAATAAGAATGGCTATAGGTGCTAAAAAATTTGACATAAGGCTTCAATTTTTAATTGAAGCCTTGCTACTGTCTTTAATTGGTGGTTTAATAGGAGTTTTAATCGGTATTTCCATTTCAAAATTAATTCAGTTGTTTTCCAGTTTAACAATAGTAATTACACCTTTTTCAATCATTTTATCTTTTGGTTTTTCTGCATTGGTTGGTATATGTTTTGGATTTTATCCTGCTTATAAAGCCTCTTTATTAAATCCAATTGATGCTTTAAGATATGAATAATAGAAAAAGATTTATCCCAAAATTGCTTTTAAGTCTTCTTCAGGAGTAGTTATAGGTTTAATTTTGAATTTATCAACCAATATATTCAATACTGTCGGAGAAACAAAAGCAGGCAAGCTTGGTCCAAGTCTGATGTTTTCTATTCCTAAGTATAATAATGTAAGTAGGATACAAACCGCTTTTTGCTCGTACCAAGAAAGAACAAGCGATAGTGGCAATTCGTTTACTGAACAGTTAAATGCTTTTGATAAAGCAACTGCCACTTGAATTGCAGAGTAAGCATCATTACATTGACCCATATCAAGAAGTCTTGGAATACCTCCGATATCACCCAAATCAATGTCATTAAAACGATATTTTCCGCAAGCAAGAGTCAAGATAATTGTATCTTTCGGTGTTTGTTTAACAAATTCTGTATAGTAGTTTCTGCCGGGTTTTGCACCATCGCAACCGCCAACTAAGAAGAAATGTTTAATAGCTCCTGTTTTAACGCCTTCAATTACTTTATCAGCAACTGATATAACTGTGTGGTGTCCAAAACCTACATTCAAAATATCACCGCCGTTGATACCTGTCATTTTTTTGTCTTCAGGATATCCGCCTAATTCAAGTGCTTTGTTTATAACAGGAGTAAAGTCTTTGTTGTCGTCAATATGAACTGTCTCAGGATATTGAACAACTGCAGTTGTAAATACTCTGTCTTTGTAGCTTTCTTTAACTGGCATAATGCAGTTTGTAGTAAATAAAATCGCCGCAGGAACATTATCAAATTCTTTTTGTTGGTTCTGCCAAGCGGTACCAAAGTTCCCTTTCAAATGAGAATATTTTTTCAATTGAGGATAAGCGTGGCAAGGTAACATTTCACCGTGAGTGTAAATGTTTACACCTTTGTCTTTAGTTTGTTCTAAAAGAACATGTAAATCTTTTAAATCGTGTCCTGTTACAATAATGAACGGACCTTTTTCAATATTTGTAGTTACTTGTGTCGGTTCAGGATTTCCGTAAGTTTCTGTATTTGCTTTATCTAAAAGCTCCATGCATTTCAGATTAACTTCCCCTGTTTTTAACACAAGCCCTAAAAGTTCATCAATTGAAAGGTCTTTTGAAACAGTTTGAAGCGCTTCATAAAAAAAATTGTTAACCGCTTCGTCTTTATATCCTAAAACCCAAGCGTGTTCAGCGTAAGCAGCAATACCTTTAAGCCCGAAAAGTATTAGAGATTTTAAACTTCTGATATCTTCATTGCATTCCCAAACAGTTTTAATGTCAAAATCATTTGGTCTTGTTATCAAATCTGAAACTTTCTTTGAAAAAACTTTTAGTGATTCATCATCGAAGTTTACATTGGTAATTGTAGTAAATAAACCTTCGATTAAAGTTTTTGTTACTTCTTCAGTCGGTTCGTTTGAATTTGCCAGTTCTATTAAAGTACTTGTTAATTCGTCTTGTAAATTGGCAGTATCAGCTTTTTTGCCGCATACCCCTTGAATAGTACATCCTTTTCCTTGAGCTGTTTGCTCACATTGAAAACAAAACATTGAGGTCATTTTTTTCTCCTTTTTATATTATTTCACCTGATATTGATATTGTATAATCTTTTAATATTATATTTTTTTGAGCTTTTTCGAGGGCTCGTTTTATTATTATTTCGATTCCTGAACAACATGGTACCTCCATGTGTACAATTGATACGGATTGAATATTTTTATTTTCGAAAATATAGGCTAATTTTTCGACATATGTGTCTATTGTTTTATCTAATTTGGGACAAAACATAATTAAAACTTTATTCTTTAAAAATTTTTGATGAAAGTTTGGGTAGCTAAATGGCACACAATCAGCACATATAAGTAAATCTGCATTATTATAATATTCAGCATCCGGGTTTATTAGCATTAGTTGTATAGGCCAATTATTGAGTTGAGGAGTTAAATCAGCAATTATTTTCGAAGTATTTTTCCGTTCAATTTTTTTTGACATTGTACTTGGACAATTACATTGTGTTTTTTCTTCATAATTTGGTATTAATATACTTTTCTGCTCCAAATATTCAAGAGCCTGTGATAAATATTCATTTTGTCCATGAGCTTTTAAATGTTTTAAATGTGCTTTTATAACATTTTCGCCACCTTGCACAATGTTATTCATAGTTTTATATTCATCATATGCTTCTGCTTCTCTCCTTTCAATCCTTATTGCGCCAACAGGACACTCTCCAATGCATGCACCCAACCCGTCACAAAACAAATCATTAACCAATCTGGCTTTACCATCAATTATCTGTAGAGCTCCTTCAGGACATCCTGCTATGCATTGCCCACACCCA
This sequence comes from uncultured Muribaculaceae bacterium, assembly GCA_964391675.1. Taxonomy (GTDB): domain Bacteria; phylum Cyanobacteriota; class Vampirovibrionia; order Gastranaerophilales; family Gastranaerophilaceae; genus CAYMMX01. Next base: position 146,011 of record CAYMMX010000002.1, read on the forward strand.
TTACATTTTTTTTCATCAATTATAATAATATCGCGTTGCATTTTTAACCTTTCTTTTAGATAATTGGTACTTTTTTACTAATTAATATATAAAAATTTTTATTTTACAAAATCAGATAATTTTGTTTTAATAAATTTTTCCTTTACTTGTCTATTTATAGAAGATATTAAATCCCCAAATATGCAATTTTCTTTACAGCCATTGTGTGATAAAAGACAATAACTGTCTTTTATTTTTCCATCAAATAGTTCATAAATTTCAAGAAAAGAAATATCTTTAGCTTCTATAACAAGTTTAAAACCGCCGTTATATCCCTTAATTGATTCTATAAATCCAGCTTTTGTAAGTCTTTGCATTACTTTTGACAAATGATTTGCACTTATATCGAGTTTTTTTGAGATTTCTTTTACAGATACTAATTTATCTTGACTTTTTGCTAATTCAATCATTGCATGCAGTGCGATTGATGCTGCTTCTGAAATTTTTAGTAAACTGTTTGACATGTCTTCCTTTAATTTATATAACTGGTACCAGTATACCAATTATTTTATTAAAAGTCAAGTAATTTAAAAATATTGTATTTACTAATTTTTACAAACACCGTAAGGAATAGATTTTAAGCCGTTTTTTATCCAATAATTTTGATTAATATTTTCTATATTGTCTTTTAAAATAAAAAATGTTGAACCAGAACCTGACATAATTGAATCAGGATAAAAATGCTTTATTTCGTGTAGTTCTTTATATTTGTTGATTAATGCAACTTCAAGATCATTATGCAGATACTTTTTAATATTGGCATGCTTTGAATTTAATTCTTCCATGAGTTTGGATGTCATGTTTAAATTTGGTTTATTTTCCATTTGTGAGAATTCAATATATGCTTCTTTTGCACTAATTCCAAGATTTTTGGGTTTAATTAAAGATAGGCGAAATTCTTGAAAAGGAAGTTTTTCAAGGATTTCGCCTCTGCTTGTTGTAAGCTGACATCCGCCTTCAAGACAAAAATTTAAATCAGAACCCAGTTTTGCACAAAGTCCGTGTAGTTCTTTATCTGATAAAATATTGTTAAAAAGCTTATTTAAGCCCCAAAGAGTTCCGGCAGCATTCGAGCTTCCTCCTGCAAGACCTGCAGCAACAGGAATATTTTTTTCGATATGGACTTGAATTTTATGTGGAGGCAAATTTGTGTATTCAATAAATAACAAAATTGCTTTATGTACCAAATTTTTTTCGTCATATGGAATTTCTTCGCTTGTTCCTGAAAGAGATATTTCGAATTTATCATTTTTTTTAATTTCTAATGTTAAGATATCAAACAAATTAATTGTTTGCATAATACTTTGAATATTGTGAAAACCGTCAGGGCGTTTATTTAAAATTTCAAGTGTTAAGTTGATTTTAGCCGGGCATTTAACTTTAATTTTGTGCATTTTTTTTAAGCTCCTCTGATAATTTTCCAAAATCTTCTATTGAAATGGTTTCTCCTCTGATGTTTTCAAGGAAGCCTAAATTTTCCAGTGATTTTTGAATAATTTCTTTTGAAAATCCGCCTGCAATAAGGCAATTTTTAATATTTTTACGGCGTTGAGAAAATGAGGCTTTTACAGTTTTTCTAAAGTGTGTGTAATCTTTTAGTTCAAGCAATGGTTTATCTCTTACAGTTATTTTAACTAAGGCAGAATCAATTTTTGGTGCAGGATAGAAACATTTTCTGCTTACTTTTTTAATTATTTTGCAATCAGCCCAAAATTGAGCAAGGATTGTTAAAAGACCGTATTGTTTTGAAGGACTTTTTTCAGTTGCTACAATTCTTTGAGCAACTTCATATTGAACCATTAAAATTATATCAGAAATCATATTTCTGTTTTTATTTTTCAAATCATCAATTTCTCCAATTAAGTGGGCAATTATTGGTGATGTTATGTAATAAGGAATATTTGCTACTACTTTAACTTTTTCATTACATAACTCACTTAAATCGGTTTTTAAGATATCTTTATGTATAACTTCTAAATTATCACATTTAATTTTTTTAATTTCCTTAACGGCATCTTCATCTAGTTCGACAGCAATTACTTTTTTGGCATGCTTCACAAGTTGTTCTGTTACAAATCCGGCCCCCGGTCCGATTTCTAAAACAGTATCATTTTTTGTAATCTCGGCATGCTCCAAAATTGTTTGTATAATATCCTTAGAGACAAGAAAATTTTGTCCCAGTCTTTTTTTAAGTTTAAATGATTTGGCTCTGTGTAAATAGTCCATGTTACTACTATATAATAAGACAAGAAGGAATACAAATGGGTTAGTGCTTTTTTAATTAAACTCTGATATTTTTAAAGTGTTATAATAGATATAGTTAATAAGAGGGATTTGGGGTATATGTTGCAACCAAAAAAAGCATTAGAAGAAAAAATTGATATAAATTTAATTTTAGATGCTTTTAAAAATGGATGTAAAGCACAAGGAGAAGAAAAAGTAGGTATTGAGTTTGAGCGTATACCTATTTCGATGAAAGATTTTAATGTTGTAGGATATTCTGTTGAAAACGGTATATATGATCTTTTGCGTAGTTTTGCTAAAATCGATGGATGGGAATATATTACGGATGATTATAATATTATAGGGCTTAAAAAAAATGACGATATGGTTACTCTTGAGCCTGGTTGTCAATTAGAATTAAGTTTAAAACCGGAGAAAAATATATCAGATTTAAAAATTAAAATTGATAATTTTAATAAAAAAATAACCCCTATTTTAAAAAAATATGATATTAATTTATTGGAATATGGAATTTCCCCTGTTTCTACATATAAACATATAAATTTAATCCCCAAAAAACGATATAAAATTATGGCGGATTATTTATGGGGAATTTTGTCCGATGTTATGATGAGAGAAACTGCGGGGATTCAGGCTTGTTTTGATTACATTTCAGAAGAAGATGCAATCAGAAAATTTAGAATTGCAAATATAATTTCACCGTTTATGACTGCAATGTTTGCAAATTCACCAATAAGAGGCGGAGTTGATACCGGTTATAAAACTTTTAGAGGACTTAGTTGGCTAAATACTGACAATGAAAGATGTCCGTTTATGAGCAAGAAACTTTTTGAAAAAAGAAATAATTACTCATTTAAAGACTATATTCAAGAAGTACTTGATACGCCAATGATTTTTATTGTGAGAGATAACAAACCAGTTGAAATTTTAGGGAAAATTAATTTTAGTCAATTCATTCAAGATGGATTTGAGGGATATAGTGCCACGTTAGAAGATTTTCAATTGCATGCCAATTTGTACTTTCCTGAAGTCAGGTTAAGAAATTTTATAGAAATAAGAAATCACGATTGTGCAAATCATGGCATGCAGTATTCTATTTTGGCAATTTACAAGGGGGTTTTGTATAATAATAATGCCTTAAATGAAATAGAAAAACTTTTGTTAAATTTTTCATATAATCAGATTATGGAATTTAGGTATAATGTTCCTAAGAATGCACTCAAGGGACGTATCGGTAAATCCCAGATAAAAGATATTGTAAAAGAAATTTTATTAATAGTGCAGAATTCACTAAAAGAAAATGAACAAGGAGAGGAGCATTATTTAGAATCAATTTTGGAACTTGCACCTTATGGAATTTCCCCTGCTGATTTGATTTTGAGTAATTGGAATGGTAATTGGAATAAAGATGTTTCAAAATTAATTAAATATTTATGTAATTAATTTTCATTTTGTAAATAATTTAATAATCCGCATATTTATTGTAGAATTACTTTGGATAATTTGCAGGAGTTTTATGAAAGATTTTGAAAAAGCAATACCTTTTGATCCGGGTTTCTCAAAAATATCCTTTTCGTTTGTTGAAAACGTTCAACTTTTGGAAAATGATTGGGAAAAATTAAAAGTGAATCACCAGAAAAAATTTTGGTTAATAAAATTTGAACCGACTATTATTGATTTTATAAATAATAGTTCTTGTTTTTATCTAGGATGCATTCTATGGGGAGGACTTATTAAATCAAGATTTAAAAGCGAACCTAAAGAAATATTTGGAAATACGACTGATACATTAAGTGAAGAAGAACTCAAAGATTTGGATTGTGCAGCTGAATCAAAATTAATATTACAGTATATTGAAAAAATTAATAGAGATTATAAATTTTTTCTTAAAAGACAATCTAAGATATCCGGAATTATTCTGGAAATATTAAATTCCTATGTTGAATTTGCACAGATTAATAATAATTTTGTAGGCATAAAATATACAAGTGATATTAATTTGCCAAAATCAATGGAGCATTTTGAAAAATTATCTGTTGAACAATTAGATAGTTTATCTGAAAAAATTTTTACTTCAATAAATACAAATCAAATACAAGATTTGCTTAAAATAGGTTTTTATAAAGTATAATTAACAATTGCTTTCTACTAAAATTTTTCTAACATCGTTTCTTTTTACTTTTCTTGTTGAAGTTCTTGGAAACGGTGTTTCTGTAATTATTATATTTTTTGGTCTTTTGTATGAGGAAAGCTTATTAGATAAAATTTTAATTTCTTTTTTTAATTCTTCCTCAAGAATATTTTTATCTGGATATTCTTCTAAAGCACGTTGTGAAGGCACAACAGCTACAAATATATCTTCTGTCCCATCTTTTTGACCACCGGAGCGTTTTGCTCCAAATACACAAACTTCTGCAAATTTTGGACTTTTTTCAAAAACTGATTCTAAATCTTCCGGAAAAACTTTTTTACCACCGCTTAATACAATCATGCTTTTAATTCTTCCTGTAATATAAACGAAGCCATCTTTATCTATTCTTGCAATATCTCCTGTATGAAGCCATCCGTCAGAGTCAATAACTTCGGCGGTTAAGTCAGGTCTGTTATAATAACCCTTCATTACATTATCACCCTTAACCATTAATTCACCTGTATTTTCATCAATCTTTACTTGAACATCAGGTATAGGCGTTCCTATTGAACCGAGCTTACATTTTTTACCTCTGTTTACAGTAACAACAGGGCTGGCTTCTGATAAGCCATAGCCTTCAAAAACTCTAAGTCCCAGTCTTTCAAAAAACTTACCTACAGTAATGTCCATTGGTGCTCCACCTGAAATATAACCCTTAAACTTTCCTCCAAATTTTTTGTGGATAGGAAGGAAAAGCAATTTTCTAATAGGGTAGAAAGGAATAAATTTTGCTATATTGTAATTTAGATTAAATATAAACTTTTTAATTGGATTTAATTGATTTATTTCTGCTTCTATTCCTGTTTTTAAAAGTTTTAGAAATGCAGGAACAACAATCATAAATGTTATTTGTTTTTCTTGCATTATGTTGAAAACATCTTTTGGTTTTAAACTTTGTGAATAATAAATTGAAGTTCCTTTGCTTAAAAAAGATAAAAAACCTACTGTTAATTCAAACAAATGATTCATTGGCAGTATTGATAAAAATTTATCTTTAATACCAAGATCAAAACATTGACCCACAGCTTTTACTTGAGCCATTGCGTTTTTAAAGGTTATTTCTACTCCTTTTGGTGTGCCGGTTGTTCCTGATGTATAAATAATGAAAGCAGTTTTACTCATAGCTCTGTGACGCCATTTTCTGTCAGTTTCATCAGGAATATTATATAAACTCGGATAAGTTGTATTGGATCCGCTATCATCTAAAATAACTATTTGTTCAATTGAAATTATAGTTTCTTTCAATTTTAAACCTATTTCCAAAAAAGAATTTGAAACTATTAAAACCTTTGGTTTACAGTCATTAAGTATTGCAGTAAGTTCAAAAATAGTCAATTTTACATCAAGTGGAATGGTTATTGCTCCTGAGAGAACAGAAGCAAAAAGAGCAGCTCCCCATTCTGGCATAGATTCAGATAGAATAGCCACTTTATCACCTTTGTCTATTTTGTTTTTAATTAAATAATTTGCCAGTCTTTTTGAAAGAACATTTACGCCCCTGAAAGTAAGCTCATTCCAACCAAGACTAGACCTCATTCCAAGCGCGATTTTATTTTCAAGTGTTTCTGTGCGATTTTCCAAAAACAAAAGAACATTAGTTTGATCCATTTATTCTCACTCCCAACTTAAGATGCAATATTAATTTAATTTTATCATTAATAGCTTTTATTGTAAATATTAAATAAAATACATTCTATTATTACAAAATGTTGCAATTTATACTTTTATTTATTTTTTTTATTAAGTTTTTTTTGTTTTTAACCGATATCTTAAGAGATTTAGTAATCGAAGGATTTTTATATGTCTGATACAACTAAAATTTCAAGTGATTTTTTTAAAGTTTATGATCCTCAAAAAGGAAGATATGTTAATATATCTGTAGATTCAAAAGATTCTTCTATGGGTTCTTTGTTTTTAGATTCTAATAAAAAGGAACTTGAATTAGATTACGATTATTTAAACCCTAATTATAAAGAAGCCACTACTGAACAAAAACAAAAAATTGGCAGTATTTTCCATAAAATATCAAATTTAAAAAAAGAAAAAGAGGGTGATATTGAATTATTTGATAATTTATCTTCTGAAGATATTAAATTAGCATTGAGTGATAAAAGCAAATTTACTCAAAAAGAAGAGATATACCTATCAAGTATGAAAGGAAAAGGTATAAGACTCGTAGATAATGAAACTGGTGAAAGCGTAGTTATTCCAAAATATTTATGTGATGAAAGTCAGGTAAAAAAATTTAACCCTGGCGATGATTTAGATATGTGTAAACTGGTAAATTATACTATAGAAGGAAATCCTGAAGATACAGAAGAAATAAAAAAAATCAAAGCAAAATATAATATTAAATCTATAGAAATAGATTCAACAAACTCAACAGTAAATATATCATACAATGATGCAAAAATGGCAGACTCTAAATTGCCTTTGTCTATTAAAGACAGATATATCTCTAAAAAAGAATTTGATGAAAAAATGTATTTATACGTAGACCCAAAAATAAAAAGTGAATTATGGAATCAAATGCATTTAGAAAACGATGATGGTTATGTACGTACAAGCACTTGCTGTGATGTTATGGGAGGTGTTTCGGATGATACAAATAAATATATAGCTAGAATTCAAAAACAAATACCGGATGCAACACCCGAGCAAATTGCTAAATTAATGATACTTGCAAATAAACAAGAACAAGGAACATCATATTATAAAAAAGATTTAAAAAGCCCTACGGAAGAAGTGATTAAAAATGCAAGAATGGATGATTATACAGCATTGACTAAAAATGTTCCTCAATCAGTTAAAGCAAAAGGACCTGAAGCTATAAATGAATATAGAAATAGTGTGCTTTCAATACTTGAGACCAACGGCGAATATGGTGCTATGTATATTAAACATATTCCTGATCCTGAAAATATAGCTTTACATGCAAGTCATTTAAAAAGGCTTTCTGATGCAGCAGAAGAGGTACAGGGCTGTAGGTTTACAAATGCCGCTGTATTTAATGGTTTTACTGCAGAAGAATTAGAACAAAAAGTTGTAATTCCTAATGAAAAATTGGCTAAAGGAGAAAAAACAGGTTCTGAAGGTGAAACATTGGTTGTAATTGTGGGCCAAGGCGGAACTGATTATAACGGTGCTTTCAGGCCGTACTTTGAAAGTGATTATATGAAAAGTAAAGGTTATTCTGCTGCAGGAAAAAATTTGAAATTCGATCAGGCATTTATAGATCATTACGATAGTATTCTTGTAATACAGCCAAATGATAATCAATCTGCTGATGAGACTCTTAATAAAGGCTTTTCAAGTATTAGAAAAGGGTTAGATAAAAATGCAAAAGTAGACATGACTTTTATTGCACATAGTGGCGGCGGTCAACCATTTTTAAGTTTACCTACAGATAAGTATTCCGGCTCTGTTTATCAGGATAATCTCCATTACGGAGAAAGACTTCATTCGACAATGATGGATTCTTCAGATTTTGGACAAGGTGGACAAACTTACTCTAAAGATATGGAAAAGATATTTGAAGAAAGTATAAAAAATGGTCATGATCCAAGATTCATAGGGCAAGGCTGTACTTCAGAATTTTTGCAGCATACATTTAAAACAAATATGTCAGAAGATGTTGCAAAACAGATAAAACTGTTCGGAAACATGGGAAGTTCTTATGGAAAACCCGGAATAGGTTATGTTAAAGATAATAACGGTGATTTAAGACTACAATTTAGCACAAATCAAAGCGTTGAAACTGAAGAAGGCAGTATAGAAATTTCAGCTACACAAATGGAACTTTCTGCAGAAGATACTACATCAGCTATTGCAAATGGAACCCCTTATATATTAAATTATAGTGGTTTTTATGAAGGAGGAGCAATAAGCACCGATATTAAAAAAGATTCCAGAAAAGGTATTCGCTCCGGTACATTAGTTAAAAATGTCGACAGTGAAGAATATAAAAAACACAAAAAAGTTGCACAAGGCGGTATTGCTTTTAGGTATAGTGTACAATAATATATTATTCGTCTTTTAGAATTATTCCGTTTAACTGACAAAAGGAGTTTAATACTGCTTTTGATTTTTCAACTTTTGATATAATATGATTGTTTTTTATACTTCTTGCAATCATAGATGCTTTTTTATACATTTTAGAAGTGTTTAAAATATAATCTGTTTGGGAATCTGTCTTTACAAGAGCCATATCTTGAAGATGTTTCCCATATAACAGGTATAAATCAGCAGTCAATTGAAGCAATTCGAATTTTCTTGCAATCATTATGGCTTTTTCTATATGAACCCTAGCAGATTCATAATCACTTAGGACCATGAAAGCTTCCGCTATTACTTTGTTATAGAGAACTATAAAGAAGTAATTGTTAATTTTAGGACTTTGAGCTACATCTAATGCTTTTTTAGCTACCTCTAATGATTTTTCAGGTCCTTCTGTAATAAGTTTAGCTTTAGCTATTAAATACCAACATAAAAGAGCACCTATTGCATTTTTTTCTTTAGAAAAATAAGTTATTTGTTCTGAATAAATATCCAGTGCTTGTTTTGTATTATCTTCGTCTTTCAATAGTTTTCCAAGCATTGTTTTTAATATATTTTTTGTAAAATTGTCATTAATATTGTTGGCAAAAGTTACGACTTGAAAGAGTTCTTCTTTTAATCCGCTATATTTTTTCTGGGTAAAGTTATTTATTATATTTATTAAGTTCCATCTGGAAATTGCTTCATTATCCATAATATCGGTTTTATATACTTTAATTATTTCTGTAAGAATTTCTTCCGATGCTTCTATGTCCCCTTTTATTGTATTTGCAAAAGCAAGTGCAAGTTTTGTTTTGCAAATAAATAATTTATCATCAAAATTATTTTTTCTAAAAAGTTCAAATAACGTAGACAAGACATCAAAGGATCGATTATTACCTTGAAAAATTAAAGCATTCGCAAGAATAAGATATGTTTGCAGCCATGATTTATATAATACTTGAATCGGTATATTTTTATGAGGCTTTGAGTCTATATATTTATCAAAGACAGGTAAAATTTCATTATCAACCAGATTAATTATCTCACCACTGTTGCCTATATTTAAAAGAGCATCTATTTTTCTTGATTTAAGCATGGCGATTTCAAGGTCATAATCAGTATCAATTTTTTCCAGCACTGAATCAATACATTCAATAGTCCCAAAATAATTGCCTAAATTTATACAACAATTTGCTAAATATCCTGTAAGTTCTATTTCTTTTAATATCTCACCTTGTTTTTTTGCATTCAGTATTGAATTTGGAAGGTAATCCAGTGCTTCTTTTGAATTTGTTTTTGATAATAATTTCCCCAATCTCTCGTAAATATTATCTTTTACAATCGGATTATTTTTATCAAGTTTATCGATTAAAATTAAACATTGTTTTTGTGAAATTGCATATAAATTAGTATCTCCGATATAAGAAGCAATTTTAGTGTTATCTGTCCAAAAATTTAGTGCACTTAAGTCCTGATGAGTATTCTGTGCGATTACAGCCATTATTGAATGAGAAGAAAGGGTATACACAGACAATGCTGCAAATAAGTTATTGTTTAAGGTTATAAAATCTTCGGATTGTTTTATTATTTCAAAAATATAAGACCAAAGCATGGAATTTTTAAAAGTGTAATAGTTTTCACTTACCGGAGCTATAAAATTTAATCTTTGTAATAAGTCCAATGTTTCAATGAGTTGTCCTCCACCTATTTTGAGGATTTGGTTAATAATTATATGCGAAAATTTTATACCTTGAATAGCGGCTAAAGATAAAACTTTATATGCAAGATGATTTTCTTTCAAGAAGTTTAATCTCATTTGAATTATATTTTCAAACATTGTAGGAAATTTAATACCAAATGAATTATTTATTTTTTTATAATCTAATAAAAGACTTACGTATTGTTCCAAAACGGCAGGATTTCCGCTTGATAAATTGAAAAGTTGTGATTTTACCGAGTCAGGACATTCTTCATTGCTAAAATATTGGTCAATAAATGAATTCATTTGGCTTCGATCAAAAACACTTAAAGAAATATCAAGATAATTTATATCTTTGAGTTTTGTGCTGTATAGATATCCTTGTGCCGGTCTTCGTTCATTATATGTTATTAAAAATTTTATCTCATTATTAAACGTTTCAGAATTTAAAAAATGATGAATAAATTCATATGAAAAACCGTCTATTAAGTCGAAATTTTCAATTACAAAAACAGTTTTATTATTTTCTGTTATTGTTTTAAAGACTTTTTTTAGTAAAATAAATGTTTTTTCTTTATTAATCAAAATATTTTCAAAATAATCAGTATTTGTAGGATATAAAATATTTAATAAATTAAATATCTCTTCATTTGTAAGAGAGGGAAATTCTGATTGAAAGAATTTTTGAGATTCTTTTTTTAATTTAAGTCCGTCTGTGCAAAAATTTGCAATATTGAAGAAAGTTAAAAGTATATCTTGTAAAAGACCGCATGGACTTATTTGTGTTATAGCATTACATTCTCCAAACAGCCAGATTATTTCGTGATCTTTAAGATCATTTATGGTGGCTTTTAAAACAATACTTTTTCCAATACCTTTTGCTCCGTTAAGGGAAATTATTTTTTTATTTTCTGATGTAATGGCTTCCAATAAACTCTTTTTTGCCATTTGTTGAGAGTGTAATTCAACACTGTAGTCGAAACTAAATGTATCTTTTTTTTCCTGTTCTTCCAATGATTCCGGTTCTTGTTCAGTATTGTTTTCTATTTTTGAGTCTTCTTGTATAGTAGGAAATTTGTAATTACATTTTCTGCAAATTTTTGCCTGAGGTAAATTTACACTTTTACAGGAAGGGCAAGCTTTTAATAACTCATTATCGCAACTTGTACATCTTAAATTATAAATAGGATTGTATGCATTACATTTTTTGCATAATGATGCAATCTTTGTATTACAAACGCTGCATTTTAAAGCTTTATCAGGTATTTGGTTTTTACACTTAGGACATATCATAAAACTTTGGCCGTATCATATTATGAATTTTTGAATGCGGTTTTAACTTCCTCTACTAACTCCAGTAATCTCTTTGAAACTTCACTTTGAGATAAATTAAGCTCTTTAGCAATATCTTTTTGCTTAAGTCCTTTAACATATCTTAGATGGTATAGCTGCATATATTGTTTTGCGGGATTTATATTATTAGCGATAGTTATTGCATCATACAATTTTTGTTGAATTTCTTTTTTAATTACAATTTCTTCAGGAGTGTCACTTAAATCGACTATATCATAACTTATTTGTAAGCCGGAATATTTATTCTCTTTATTAGAAGTAATTTCTTCAAGAGATTTTTCTTCAGAAGGAACAAAACCCTCTGTAGTTCTTACTACACGGCCTGAATTTTTTAATACATTTATTATTGAAGTTGTTACAATTTTTTTAAGATAAGCTTCCAAAGAAGCTTCATTTTTAATTGTTTTTATTACTAAAAACGAACGCTTATAAGTCTCGTTAAAAAAATCATCAAACAAGTCTTCGTTATCAGAATATTTCCTATCCGAGAGAATAATTTTTTTTATTAAATCAACCTTCTCTTGTTCTAGTTCCACGTATTTTATTTAACTTTCCAAATATGATACAACTTCCCTAATGAAATTATATCATACTTAAAAGTTAATGATAAGAGTAGAATTAATAGATTTACCTCTAAGCTCGTTAGAAGGCATTTTTAGATACATTAAAGTCTCTTTAACACTTTGTAACACTATTTTGTCAATTTGTTTTGAACCGCTTGAAGTTGCAATATTTAATGATTGTAAGGAACCATCTCCGGAAATGTTAAGGTTTATTATTACTTTGTTAGAATAAGCCATTTCTGTTGCCATTAGTAGATTATTTTGAAGATTTAGTTTCAGGTTTTTACCGGCTATTTGAAGATATGATCTAAATCCATCATTATAGGCTAAATCTTCAGGTATTTCCCATGCTATTTTTGATATACTTGCATTTACAGGACCGGATGAAAAGGCGTCAGAAACAGCTTGGCCCATATCCCTTGGTGTATTTACTTGTTGAGAATTATCAATGGATTCTGCCAAATTTGCGTTTGTACTCATGTCAGGGACTTGTTGGCTTAAATCTATATTCATATCAGGATTTTGTGTTGTATCTTGAATTTGATTTTGCACCGCAATAGGTGTAGCAGAAATATTATTAACGTTTGCTTTATGTGAACTTATAATTCCTCCGCCAATTACAACTGAAACCAGAACAACACTTGCTACAGAAGCTGCTATAACCATTTTTTTATCTTTACGGGTTGAAGAATTATCTTCTGGTTTTTTATCCCTGTTTTCTTGTTTGCCTTTAAATAATAGCTGTAATGTTTCATCGTTTTTCTTTTCTACCGAAGAAACTTCTTCATCTTCTTCTGAGGCAAATGAAGATGTATCAAAGACCATGTCATTATCAAAAGGTATTGATTCTGTAGATAATTCTTTATCCGCGAGTTCATTTGAAATACCAAGAGAATTTAATGTACTTTCTATAGAGTTATTGTCTTTACCAACAAGCAAAAGATCTTCATCAGAAATGTCGACATTATTTAAAAAATCATCGACTTGTGAGAGGAAATCATCAGTTTCAGTTCCATTTATTGACTCTAAATCAGCTTTTTCTTTTGCTAATCTTTCTTTTTCAAGTTGTTTTTGCTTTTCTTCTTCTTCTTCAATTTGTCTTTCAATATTTTCATAGTCAAAATCTTCATTTAAAATTTTATTTTTTATTAAAGCAGCTTCTTCAATTTCGTTTTTAAATTCAGGATCTATTTCATTATCCAAGACATCAAAATCAAAATCATTTAAGTCAAATACCGTATTTTTTGAATCTGCTTGGGCTTGATTTTCAATAGGAAATTCTTTTTGTGAATCAAAAACATTCATATCTAACTCAGGTAAAATTCCAATTTCTTCGGTATTTACATCTTCACTAATATTTTCAGGGGTAGGCGTATCAATTTCTTGGAAAGTTATTTTTTCAGAAGTATCATAATCAGGGGAATTAAAGTTTATATTTTGGGAATCGTCATTGATGTTTTCTTTTAAGTTATCAATTTTGTCACTTTCTTGTATTTTATGCAAATCTTCTTCTTTTATTCCATAAGCTTCAAAATTGGGTTTATCCTCAAATAAGGTTTCATCAACCTTTTCTTTTAAACTTTCAAAACTAAATTCCCCGCTGGAAATTAATCCGTCAATATCGGGAATAGGAGATATTATTTCATTTAATTGAGAATTTTCTTCACTGCTAATACTTGTAATTTGATCAGCAGAATCCAAGTTTTCAATATTTTGATTTGTTTCTTCTTCTGGTTTAATTAAATCTAAATCAGAAAATTCATCAGAAGTTTTGAATATTTCATTGCTTTGTTCTAATAAGTCATCTTCTTTATTCTCGGTATCTGCTTCGTAATTTGAAGTCGTATGTATGTTATCATCTAATGCAGAAAAATCTATGGAATCTAAATTAAAAATATCATCAGATGAGTTTTTAATTTCAGATTTAGTTTGTTCTTCTAAGATTATTTCTGCTTCTTTTAAATTAAGTTCAGTGTCTAATTTTCCTAAATCTAATTCAATTTCTTTAATTTCTTCTACTACTTCTTCAATTTTATCTTGCTTATCATCATCTTTATCTTCATATTGCTCTATTTCTTGTTCTTCAGAAGTAATAGTTTCATTTGAATCACTATTGTTTTCAAAGTTTTCAAGAAAATCATCAATATTTTCAATTATATCTGTGGCAGCTTCAGAACTTTTATCAATGACCTTATTAGCAAGATCTATTCCTGATGATAATACTTCTAAAATATCTTCTTCCGCTGTTAATGCTTCACTTGCAACTATCCCGCCTGCAATTGCACTTCCTGCTGCAACACCTGAAATCACATCCTGTAATATATCTGTTTTTTCTACAAATTTTATTTCCTCAGGTTCTTTTTTTGAATCAATCTTGTCATTGTCATCTTTATCATCAATAACAACAACATCATCATTTTCATCATCATCATCTTGTCCCAGAAGTTCTTTCATGAAATCTTCATCTTCTTCTGTTTTTGGTTTTACTTCTTTTTCTTCGGGATTTTCTTCAATTGTGTTTTCATCAAGAATTAGGTCTGAGAGAACTTCTCCAATTACTTCAGCTTTAACTTCTTGTTTTGTAGCATTTGCACTTTCATCATCGAATACTTGTTGTGCTGCAACAATATCAAGTACACCATCTTGTAGAAGGTTTTCACTCTTTGCGGTTTCTTTTGATATAATTTCAAAATTTTCTAATTCAACAAACTTTTCTCTTAAAGAAATATTATCTGCTAATTGTTTAAACAAAAAGCCTTTATCTTCTTGTGATATTTCTTTATCAATAAGAGATAAGAATAATAACTCTGTTTTTTCAATATTTTCAGTTGTTGCCGAAGCATTTTTTAGTGGGGAATAGTTTTTAAGGAAAGTTTTTAGGTTTTTAACATTATTTAATTCTTCGTATTCATAGAAATAACATTCTGAATTTTGGTTGTTTTTGTCAATTTCTTTTGGCTCAAAAAAACCAAGAGGTTCAACACAGGAAAAATCTTCTTTAAGTTGTAAAATAAGGTATAAATCGGGTATAATATCATACTGGAAGTGTGATTTTGGAATAAATATTTGTTCTTTGTCAAAAATGAGTCTAATATCGATTTTAATGTCTTGAATATAAATATCTGCGATATCAAGCTCTTCTAACACATTGTGGATGGTATATAAGCTATATACATTATCTGCTTCAATCTTTTTTGAAAAAAGCATTTTCATTGCAAGTCTTGCACCCAGAACGTTTATAAAAGCTCTTTTTTTGGTACTTTCATCAACAAAGTCTATAGATGATAATCGAGCATCTTTTATGTCATCGTCATCTATTTTAATAATATTTTTTTTATCAAAAACAGCCATTTTATCTTGTAAACCCAGTTTCTAAATACTTAGAGTAAGTAAGTTAATTTCCAGCTTAATTTTTACTCTCTAATATATAAGATTACAATTGATAAAAAAATATTCCAAAATGTTAAGAAATAATACAAAAAGATTAGATAGTACTATTTAGAGGATTTTCCAATACCAAAAAATTCTTGAAAAAGATAAATTCCCCCATATGCAATTAAACCAGCTGCAGAAAATTTAGATAATGTTCCTTTTGTAAATACTGTAACAGCAGATAGTGTAAGAGGAATAACATTATTTGCCAGCATATATCCTGCTCCGCCAAAATATCCTGCCATACTTGAAAAGAACGAAGTAAAGTTTTCTTCTGTATGGAAGTTAAATATTTGTCTTTTTATTCCTGCTTTTATTGTGCTTGGACTATCAAGCTTAGTATTTTCTATTAAATGCTTTTTCAATGAATTAGTTTTAATATTACTTTCAAGGTTCTTGGATTGCATTTTTCCGTTATTGTGAGATTCAACGGCAATCAATGCTAAGCCGCCTAATCCGACTGCTTTTGCTAATAAACCTGTAGCTATATTTGTAATCCCTGCCATTTTTTATTTTTTACCTTTATTTTTTTGACTGTCTGTAATTTCAAAATCTTTTTTTGTTGTAATTTCATTTATTTTTAGTAATGCACTTGTTGCTTTTTGTTCATCTTGTTGAGTGGGGGTTTTTTGTCTTTGTATTTTTTGAAGAAGCGGAACACTGTTTGCGTTACCTGAGGCCATTTTTTGTTCAATCAAACTTATTGCTAAAAATCTTACTGGTTGGTATGGATCTTGAAGCATTTTATTTAAAAGAGCATTTAATGCAACGTCATTTTTTCTGCTAGGGTCTTCTTTGAATCTTGCAAAAACTTCTTTTGCTCCGGCTAGTCTTATTTTGTTATCTTGTTCGCTTAAATGTTGTTCAAGAGTTTTAATATACTCATCTGTAAGTTCTACTATTTCTTTGGTCTCCTTGTTTTTGCTAACTTCCTGAACCGATTGTACAGCTGCAGGTTGTGCAAAATTTTGAGTATAATAATTTGGAGGGTAAGTTGGATTTGTAGAATAATTCGGAGCATTCACAGTAGCTACGGGAACATTTGCACCGGGAGTAGCAACAGATGGGTTAAATATTTGAATATTTACCCCTGAATAATTAGGAACCTGAACTGTTTGAGGATTTCCTGCAATATCTACCATGTCCATACCTTTCATCACTTATTATTATAAAGTCTAAAATCATGTAATAATTGCTTTTTTAGGTAAATTTTAAAGAATTGTAAAGAAATTAATATAGGTTATATTTTAAGTTTATTATATTCTAATGGACAATTTTCTTAAAGAAAAAATGAATAAGTATTTAATAATTTGTAAATCATGCTGTAAATGTAAATATAATAAACCAATTTCTTTTTGGGATTGTTTACCTGAAGGCTGTAAATTAATTGGTCACTTTTTTCTTGAACGAGAAAAAATAAAGCAACAAGTAAGAAAGAAAAAAGAATTAATTATAGAACTTGAATCCAGTTTAAAAAACCAAAATGATAAAAAAGATAAAAGTATCGAAAATAAAATAACTAAACTGAACTCGGAAATTGGTAAATATAGTGACTTAGGTTCCTTTGACTGGTAAAAGAAGCCTCATTTGTTTTAAAACAAATGAGGCTTCTTTTCTTTAAATATATTTTTTACTTATTATAGCAACTTTTTTTATTTATTAAATCTAATAAAACTTCATTGGCTTTTTTAAGTTGTTTATCATCTTTATTTTTAACATCATCTTCTGTTAATTCTACTATAATATCCGGTTCGATTCCTTTTTTATTTATATCAGTTCCATTCGGGGTTAAATATTTCTGTATGGTAATGTTAACTCCAGAATTATTTGGTAATCTGTTAATTTCTTGAACCAACCCTTTCCCAAAAGATTTTTCGCCAACAATTACTGCTCTTTTATTATCTTTTAAAGCCCCACTTAGAATTTCACTTGCACTTGCAGATCCTTTATTTATTAAAACAACAATAGGTTTATTAGTTATTGATTTTCCAATTGATCTTTGGGTTTCTTTATAACCATCTCTGTCAACGGTGCTTACAATAACGCCTTTAGATAAAAGAAGATTTGCTATGTATATTGCATTAGTTAGTAATCCTCCCGGATTTGATCTAAGGTCAATAATATATCCCTTTTTGTTGCTATCCAGAATTATTGCATTTTCAAACTCTTTAGCCGCATTTTTACTAATGAAAGAACTCAATCTTATGTAGCTTATATCATCAGATAATTTTATGTTATTAGGAACTTTATTTGAAACGGCTTTTAATTCAATTTCTTTTCTGACAATAGAATAATTTTTTAGAGAATCTTTTCTTTTAATTAAAAGATTAACTGTGGTTCCTTCTTCACCTCTAATTTTGTCAGCAGCTTTGTCTATTGTAATCCCCTTTGTATTTACTCCGTCTATTTCGATAATTTCATCATCAGCTAAGAGGCCTGCTTTTTCTGCCGGAGAATCTTCAATAGGAGCAATAATCATTAACTTCCCTTCTTTAGTTGCAATTTGTATCCCTATTCCTTTTAAGGATCCTTTAATAGAACTTGTTTCTTCAGCAAATTCTTTTGGGTCTAAGAATTTGGTATAAGGATCATCAAGACTGGAAACCATTGTTTCAATTGCGACATATGCATCTTCATTTGTTTTAATATGATTATCATATTTATGTCGCCAAGTGTTCCAATCTTGCATATTGTCTGTTTGATCTACATATTTAATATTTATAAGTCTCCAAACATTATCATATAAATCACTTGGTTGATAAGCAAATGCTATATTATTTACAATAAGTGAAATAAAAACTCCTAATATTCCAATTATTGATACATGTCTTTTAAAATTCTGCTTAATATTCATCAAACTTCACTCCTCAATCTTTTCCGGCTTTGTTAATAATTTAACCAGCACTCTAATATTATTACACACATAAAAGCTAAGATGTATTTTTTATAAAAAAGTTTCAATAAATTGTAATAATATTTTTTTTGAGATAAAATTATAAATGTTACATGTTAAATTTTAAACAAGCGAGGGAAGATTTATGCACGAATATGTATTTAAAATGAAAAAAGGTGAAATAGAAATAGAACTTAAGTCGGATGATTTGGAATTTGTTGAGCAACAGCTTAATAAATGGCGCGAAGATATTATGCAAAAAGGTAACTAAAAAGAATAGGTAGAAGAAATGTCCAGATATACATTTACATTTAAGAAAGATGATATTTTTGTTGAATTTACAACTGAAGATAAAGATGTTGTAGAAAGACAATTTCAAATATGGGTAGCAGATGCAGATGATTATGCCCGTTATTGCAGAACAAAAATAAAATCAAATGATTCGCTTAGACAGGTTATGGAGAGTAAACCTGAATTGGTTGCTCCTTTAGAAGAAAAAATTAATGAATTATCTAAAAATTCAGATATATCTCAGGAAGAATTACCTGAAAATATAGAAGAAAAAAATGATACACAAGTTTTTGATAATGCTTCAAATCTTTTAAAAACAATTAATATAATACAAAATGAAAAAAATGAAGCTTCACAAGAGTCCGAAGGCGAGTCAGGGATAGTAGAAGAAAAAATAATTGCTTCCGCTGATTTTGAAACTGTATTAGAAAAATCTATTGAAAATCCTACTTTTGAACCTGATAAAGTTAAAGATCAAGTATTTTTAAACTTGGTTCGTTCAAAAAATACAAACGATAAATTTCATTACTTAGTAATTACTGCATATTATTTATCTGAGTTTGAAAAATTAGAAAGATTCTCATTAAAGCAGATTAATTCAAAATTAATGCAAAATTTATCGGAAGTGATAGATTCTGCCACATTACAAGAGGCTTTAAATCAGAACTTAATAGAATTAGTACCTGATTTGACAGGTATTTCAGAGGTAACAGAATATAAATTAACGCATGTCGGTGAAGAATTTTTTGCAAAAAAAATATAAAAAGTGCTGGACATAATAAAAATTTTATATTAGGATAAAAAAATAGCCGAGGGGATGCAGACATAGTGTTTGTGTTTTAAGGCAGTGATAATAGAATAACCGCGCCCTGGTGGCGGAATCGGTAGACGCGTTGGACTTAAAATCCAATGGGGTTAATTACCTCGTGCCAGTTCAAGTCTGGCCCAGGGCAAATACTTCTTTTATTGAGAAGTAGAATTAAACTTTAGGGACATTTAATATTATGAATAGACTAAAAGTTTTATATTTAAGGACTTATCTCAAACTGGGATGAGTTCTTTTTAAGTTTAGGAGGGATATATGAGAATTTCTTTTAATGACCAAAAAACAAATCAGCGTAATTTTACGGGAGCTGTTTACGGAGGATTACCAAAAGAATTAGAAAAATATTCTAATTTAATAAAGTCTTACGGAGATACGTTTTTAAAAAGCTCAAATATTGATGTTTTTATTTCAGAGATGAAAGATCAGGTTACAGGTAATGATTGTTTATTAATGGTATCAAAGTTACAAAAACCTATTAGGGGACTCTCTGCATTTAGTTCTCAGATTGAAACTTCTGAAATAAAGTCTTTTCCTGACTTAATATACTATTTTAATGATGTGTGTGAAAAATCTATAGATTTATTTAATCATGCAAAAAAAGGATTCTTTTTAAAAGAATTATAATTTGAAATAATTTTACTGTTAAAATATTTATTATATAATTAGCATATGAGGTCAGATATGCTAAATATAGAGAACACAGTAGAACGTATACGTGAAATTATAGATGATGAGAATATTCAACAACTTTCAGAAGTTCTCAATGATTATCACTCTGCTGATTTAGCGGATATTTTTCCTGAACTTAAATCAGAAGAGCGTCTTTTGTGTTTTAAAAATATAGAAGAAGAAAAAGCTGCTGATATGATTGAATATTTATCACCTCAGCTTCAGGTTGAGTTGTTAGGTGATATTGATGAAGAAATGGCTTCAAGAATTATATCTAAATTGCCTCATGACTCTGCTGCAGACGTTTTGGGAGATATGGAAGATGTTGATAGTGAAACTTATTTAGATAAACTTCCTGATAAATTTTCAGCAGAAGTCAGAGAACTTTTAACATATAACGAAGATACAGCTGGTGGTATTATGACACCGGTTGTAATGACTGTTAATGTTGAAATGACTGTTGAAGAAGTTTTATCATCAATACGAGTTCAAGCACAAGAAGATAGTCTGGAACTTTATTATGTTTATGTCGTTGATAAGCAAAACCACCTTCTGGGTGTAATTTCATTAAGAAAACTTTTAACTTCTCCTGTTAATCAAAGAGTTGAAGATATTATGATTACTGATATTGTAAGACTTCATGTTGATGATTTTCAAGATTATATAGCAGATATTTTTATGAAATATCAATATAATGCTTTACCTGTTGTTGATTTATATAATCGTTTAAAAGGGATGATTACTTGGGATGATGTTCAGGATATTGTAGAAGAAGAAACAACAGAAGAAATATATACATCTTCGGGTATTTCAACAGACGTAGTTGATGAAGATGAAATTTTATCGGGTAATATTTTAAAAGCTATTCGTGCAAGAACTCCATGGCTTTTTATAACACTTGTCGGAGAATTTATTGCTGTTCAAGTTGGGAATCATTATGAAAGTACTTTGCATGCGGTTCCGATTGTGGCAATTTTTATGCCTTTACTTGCAGGACTTGGTGGAAATATAGGAACACAAAGTATCACGCTTATGGTTAGAGGTCTTTCTACCGGACAAGTAACACTAAGCTCAGCTTTCCATCATATATTTAGAGAAATGATGATAGGATTGCTTATTGGATTGGCTTTTGGACTTATGGTTGCTCTTGTTACATGGGGATGGAGAGATAATATCTACTTAGGTATTGTTGTTGGACTTTCAATGTTAATTAATATGACAATGGCAACAGTTATAGGTACATTTACACCTTTTGCGCTAAAGAGTTTTAAAATTGACCCTGCAGTTGCTTCAGGTCCTGTAATTGCAACAACAATTGATGTTATGGGATTGGCAGTGTATTTCATATTAGTAACTATGTTTTTAGTTAAAATTATGTAACTTGTAAAAATATATTAAGATTCATAGTCAAATAAGCAAGCTGAATTATTTACGGGTATTTTAGTAATTGTAGTGTGAAACGGAAAAATTACTATGATTACTGCACTAAAGCAAAATAATATTAACTATAATTTTCGGAACTTTAACTATCAAAAAAATATAAGTAATAAAAATATTTCTTTTAGTGGTATAAAGCCAAATACTATATACAAAACAATTGCTTCAATTCAGTTAGGTCTCATTTTTTATGCAGGAGGCTTATGTGATATTTTGAATTTTCAAACTGCCAAAAATACAAATAAGTATCAGTGGGATGAAAATGTAAGAATTTTAGCTGCAAGTTCACAATATAAGCCGGCGTTTACATTTTATCAAGTAAATAATAAAACAAATAAGGTTGATAAAATATATTCTGACTATTTAAAAAAAATGTACAACAATATCAGCCAAGATAATTTTAACTCTATCGAACAGGTAAATGATTCTTTAGTAAATAATGGTTATGATGTATCAAAATATAGATGTAAAGCTCAGCAGACACAAAGTCCAAAATTAAATATTTTTAATAAAAATGATAAAAACAAAGACAGATTTATTGTGGTATTTTCTCAAAATAATCCTAAAGATAAAGAATTAATAGCTCTAAGTTCTAATGATTTTTTAAATAGTATTTCAAAAACTTACAACATACCGCAAGATAATATTTTAAACATATCAGCAGAAACC
The DNA here is from genome assembly GCA_964391675.1 of uncultured Muribaculaceae bacterium. Lineage (GTDB taxonomy): Bacteria > Cyanobacteriota > Vampirovibrionia > Gastranaerophilales > Gastranaerophilaceae > CAYMMX01. The sequence continues at coordinate 168,355 of CAYMMX010000002.1, forward strand.
GGTAAAGATTTTAAAAATGGAATTAATTTAATTACAAGTAAAATAGATAAATTAAAAAATAAAAATAATGTTGAATTAATGATTGTTTATAATGGACATGGTCACTCAAGATTCAATATAAATCCTTTATTTAAGGAGTATCAGGGTTCAAGAGAGGGACTTATTCTTGGAAAAAACTATACACCGGCTTTCATTTTCGGCATGTTGCACGAAAATGATGTAAAGCAATTTTTTAAGAAAAAACTAAAAGGGATTAAGACCTTATTTATATTAAATTCTTGTTTTTCAGGTGCCTGGACTGCTAAAAATACATTAATTTCTTCAAAAAAAATATTTAGTCATTTTGCATAAAGAAATTATTAAGTCATCTTGATTTTATAAACATTTAGTTTTATACTATAAATAGTGAAATAAATCACGATTTAAATGTATAATAAAATTATTTGTAAAATCAAGATTAAGCTGTTATGAGCAGTAAAAGGATTAGTAGAATGAGTAAATCAATAGAAATAACTGTATGTATGGGTAGTGCTTGTTTTGCAAGAGGCAACGACCAAAATTTATCTTTTATAGAAGATTATGTTAAAGAGCATAAACTAAATTTTAATATAGAGCTTTCAGGTTCCAGATGTGAAGGAAAATGCGCTGATGGACCAAATATAGTAATAGATGGAATAGAATATAACAATATCAACGAAAAGAATTTAAAAGAAATTCTTGACAGATATTTATAAAGGATAAAACAATGAATAAGCTAAATCCTGTTTATACATTAATAAACGAATGCCATGATTGTTATAAATGCGTAAGGCATTGTCCGGTTAAAGCAATTAAAATCGAGAACGGGCATGCTTCCGTAATAGCGGAAAAATGTATTGCCTGTGGAACTTGTGTTAAGGCTTGTCCAAGTAATGCGAAAAGGGTCAGAAGTGATATTGATAAAGCAAAAAATTTAATTTTAGCCCAAAAAGATGTTTACGTTTCGCTTGCCCCAAGTTGGTCAGGTGTTTTTGAATATAAAAATCCAAAAATGGTTGCTATACTTAAAAAGCTTGGGTTCAAGGGAGTCAGTGAAACAGCATTAGGTGCTCAAGAAGTTTCTATAAAAACAGCAGAAATACTTAATAATGCACAGCAAGGACTCTTTATATCAAGTGCCTGTCCTGCAATAGTAGACTATATAAGATTTTATAAACCTTCTTATACTAAGTATATAACTCAAATAGCTTCGCCTGCTCTTACGCATGCAAAATTTTTGAAAAAAACTTATGGTGATAATATTGCTGTTGTTTTTATCGGTCCTTGTATAGCAAAAAAGAACGAATCTGATAACTATAAAGAATTAATAGATGTTTCTTTAACATTTGAAGAATTAAGAATATGGATTAATGATGAATCTTTGGATATTTCTTTAATTAAGAGTGAAAAAGATGATATTTTTGTTCCAGAATCAGCCTATGAAGGAAATATTTATCCTGTTGACGGCGGTATGAATGAAACAATTAAAAAAATCGGTTTAAAAGAAAATGTGCAATTATTGAATATATGTTCTTTGCAGGCCTTTGAAAGGGCATTAAACGGACTTAATCCGGATAAATTGACTAAACCCGTTTTTATAGAAGCACTTTCTTGTGATGGGGGCTGTATTGCAGGTCCTTGTATTTCGACAAAAAAATCAGGTGTTAATATAATGTCAGACGTATTAAATAATACGAAATATCGTGACAAAATTCCCGAATTTGCAAAAGTAGTAGTGGATATAAATTACGAACCAAAAGCTGTAGAAGCTCTTAATTATCCTTTAAATGATATTTTAAAGGCGATGAAAAAAATCGGTAAACATTCAGAAGCGGATGAATTGAATTGTGGCGGATGCGGTTATTCAACCTGTAGAGAACTTGCAAAAGCTTTAATTGCAGGAGAGGCTGAGTCTTCAATGTGTGTTTCATATATGAGAAAAATCGCAATGAGAAAAGCTGCGGCAATGCTTAGATGCATGCCATCCGCAATTGTAATGGTAGACAATGATTTACGTGTAGTTGAAGCAAATGATTCATTTATGAGAATGTTTTGCGATGATATGTATGAGATTTTTGCAGCACGTCAAGATGGTCTTGTAGGTGCTGCTATTGATAGGGTTGTGGATTTTTCTGAAATATTTAAAGCCGCCTTAAAATCAGGAAAAGATATTCATAAAGAAAGATTTCCAATAAAAAATAAATTATATGATATAGTTGCATTCACAATAGAAAAGAATGAAATTGTGGGAGCTATTATAACAGATGTAACTCAAAGCGAAACTAATCGGGAAAAAATTGCGCAAAAAGCTCAGGAAGTTATTTCTAAAAATATTACAATTGTCCAAGATATAGCTTGTTTATTAGGAGAGCATATGGTTGAAACAGAAATGATTTTAAGTTCAATTGCCAATGATTATGATGAAGGTTAATGAGGTAAATAAGTGTTTGTTGATATAGCTTGTTCACAATTAAAAAAATATAATCAAAATGCTTACGGAGATTATTTTGTATCCAAAAGATATCCGGAAGAAGGTCGTTTGATAGCTGTTTTATCAGATGGTTTAGGAAGCGGAATTAAGGCAAATATATTATCTTGCATGACCGCTACAATGCTTTTAAAATTTATAGAACAGGAAGTTTACATAAGAAAAGCGGCAGAAATCATAATGAATTCGCTGCCTGTATGCAAAGTCCGCAAAATAAGCTATTCAACTTTTTCAGCTATTGATTGTGATGATGAAGGAAATATAAAAATAGTTGAAGAAGGAAACCCTGATTTTATATGGATAAGAGGGAATGAAGTCATTCAGCCGATGTTTAATATTGTAGAATCTAAAAAATTTAAAAACAGAAAAATGAAAACGTATAAATTTAAACTAAATCAGGGTGATAGACTAATTTTTTGTTCTGATGGCGTAACTCAATCCGGTTTAGGTGGTCCAAAATTACGTCTAGGCTTAAGAAGAGATGGGCTAATTGAAATTTTAAAAGAAAAATTATCTTCAAATATAGAAATTTCAAGTTCTGAATTATCAAAGTATATTGTTAATTGCGCAAAGAATATAGAAGCAGACGGACAGCCGAAAGATGATGTTTCAGCCTGTGTGCTTTATTTTAGAGAGCCGAGAGAATCGCTAGTCTTTACTGGTCCCCCTTATCATCAGGAAAAAGACGCAGAATATTCTAAAATTTTCGATAAATTTTCCGGTAAAAAAGCAATTTGCGGAGGAACTACTGCAAATTTAGTTTCCAGAGAATTATCACGTCCTGTAAAAACGGAAACAGAAATAAGTATAGGAAACTTACCGGCATGTTCTTATATGGATGGTGTAGATCTGGTAACAGAAGGAATCTTGACTTTAACAAAAACTGTTGAATATTTAGAGTCAGGTTTTAATTCGATTCAAAATGCAGGTGTTAAGTTAGTAAAATTTTTACTTGATAGTGATTGTATTAATTTTATGGTTGGGGCAAAATTAAATCAGGCGCATTATGACCCTAACCTGCCTATTGAAATCGAGATTCGCAAAAATATTATTAAAAAAATGGCGAAGATTTTAGAGGAAAAATATTTTAAAAAGGTTAGTATACAATACATGTAAATAGCATGTGGAAAGGTAGTATGTATGTCAAAGATTAATGTAAAAGTTTGTTTAGGAACAACATGTTTTGTAATGGGGTCATCTAATTTGCAAGAATTAATAGAAACAGTGCCGGCAAAATACGGTGAATCTGTCGAAGTTTCCGGAGTTCCTTGTTTGGGGCTTTGTTCAATAGATTGGGAATATTCAAGAGCACCTTATGTAAAGGTAGACGATGATGTAATATATGAAGCTACTGTAGAAAAAGTTTTAACTGCGATAGAAAGAAAGTTGGGAAAAAATTAAGAATGGGTAATTCCGGAAATCAGACAACACATTTAAAAAGAGAAATACTGGTAAGAATTATAAAAGCATTTTTAAAATCTGATAAAATAAAAGATTTTGGTGAAAATGTACGTTTAATACCATATGAAATGAGACCAAAAGGAAGTGAAGTCCCCTTCAGATGCTGTATTTATAAAGAAAGAGCTATAATCAAAGATAGAACTATAGCGGGATTGGGTATTTCAATAGAAGATGATGATGAAAAAACATTATTATCTGATTATGCGAAAAAAGCATTACAAAGGTCAAAGCCTGATGAAAATGCGCTTACAGTATTACAAGCAGCTTGTAAGGGTTGTGTCCCAAGCAGAGTTTTTGTTACTAATCTTTGTCAGGGTTGTGTTGCCAGACCTTGCGTGAATACTTGCAAATTTGGAGCTATAAGTATAATAGACGGAAAATCAGTTATAAACGGAGAAAAATGTGTTGGTTGTATGCAGTGTGTGAAAGTTTGTCCTTACTCTGCAATAGTTAAAATTAAGGTTCCATGTGAAGATGTATGTCCTGTGGGTGCTATTGCAAAAGATGAAAACGGATATGCAAAAATTGATTTTGAAAAATGTATAACTTGTGGTAAATGTGTTTCAGGATGTCCTTTTGGTGCGGTTCATGAAAAAAGTCAGGTTATAGATGTTTTAAAAGAAATGCGTGCCGGTAAAAAAGTTATAGCAATGGTTGCACCTGCAATAATGGGACAGTTGCCATGCACTCCGGGACAACTTTATGATGCAATAAAGAGAATAGGTTTTAGCGAAGTTTATGAAGTTGCTCAAGGTGCTGATATTACAACAAAAACAGAAGCAAAAGATTTTGTTGAGCGTATGGAAAGAGGCGATGAGTTTATGACGACTTCTTGTTGTGCCGGATATATAGAGTTAACAAAAAAACACTTACCTGAAATCTTACCTTTTGTATCTGATACAAAGACTCCGCTTTTCTATACTGCAGAAATTGTTGAGAAAGAAAATCCTGATTGTATTTCTGTTTTTATATCACCTTGCAGCGCAAAAAGAAAAGAAGCAAGCGATAACCCAAATATTGACTATGTAATAAGTTTCGAAGAGCTTGGCGCTTGGTTTATTGCTACAAAAACTGAAGTTTTAGAATGTGATGATATTAAATTTAAAAATGAGGCTTCAAAAGAAGGTAGAGAGTATGGAATCTCAGGCGGTGTTGCGAATTCTGTAAAAGAATTGGTTGATGAAGATATAATTATAAAAACTCATTGCATCAGCGGATTGAATAAAGATTCCATAAAAGAGATTAAAAAATTTGCTAAAAAAGGAGAGTGTGAATTTGGCAATTTAATTGAAGTTATGGCATGTGAAGGAGGATGTATTGCAGGAAATGCAACAATTAATTCGCTCAAGAAAGCTTCAAAAAAAATAAAAGATTATGGAGAAAAAAGTAAGTCCATAAATGAGTTATAGAAGTTAAAAAGGCGCCGGTTTTGTTTAACAAAACCGGCGCCTTTCATTATAAGATATTATTTAATCCATATCCGCATTGACAAACTCAAGATATGCCTTCATAGCTTTGTCCTTAGCCGTTTTATAAAATTCTTTAGGTATAAGTTCTTTATATAAATCAGTTCTTTTTCCTTTAAAATTACCCATAATTTTTGTATATCTTTCTATTTCTTTTTTATCTTTTCCTGCAGCATAAGCTTTTGTTTTAGCATCTGTTCCTGATGGTCTTATTTCTATAAATTTATCATCAAATTTAAGATAGGTTCCATCCCCCACAAATTTTATTTCCCTGAGTTCTGAGAAGCTTATACCACTACAGTCCGGACATTTAAATGCTTCATTGAGGATTTTTTTGACTTGTTCGAGGGTTAAAATTTTATAGTCTACAGCAATAGCTAATGTTAGATAAAATAAATCATTTTTAGTTCTTTTTTCTTCACCTTCTTTTTTTTCTTCATTCAATTTTTTAATATCGGGTTCTGATTCATTATAATAAGATATATCAGCTCTTGTATCATATTTTCCTTTAATACTGTTATTTTCGATAACTTCAGTGAAGTATTGAGAGAGAGTTTTGTTTTGTGTTTCAAGTTTTGCAATAAGTGCTGAAGATGCAATAATTGCTTCAGTAGCACTTTTTTCTCTCATTGCTATTGCACTGTCTCCGTTATTAGAATGGATTAATTGAGGAGGTCCCATTATCATTCCTCCTGACTCTTCACCGGCAAAAAGTAATCTTGGATTAACCCCTAAATTTATTTTATTTCCTAAAACATCTGTTATAATAACTTCTGCATTGGGGTTTTTATTAATTTTTGCTTCAACTTTTTTCATAATATTGGCTATTTCTTTGAATCCTACAGGAACATTTATGACTTTTATTCCGTTATTTTCAGCCCATTCATCCCATGCCAGAGAAGATGCTGTTGTTTTTATGATAAATCTTGGGTATTCTTGCCATACGCCCATTTGTTTAAGTTTATGCATTCTATAATCCATAAGCATTAAAAAAGATTGGTTTGCGCTATATATAGTTAAAATTCTTTTATCAGATAGTTTAACATAATCAATGCCTGCTTCTTCAAGATATGAAATGTTTTCTGCTGTTTCTATTTGAGTTACTGTTAATCTGTCGTGGTCAGGATCGGTTATTAATACAACGGTATTGATAGGATAATTTTTAAGCTTTTCTTCGTAATGCATAGATTCAATTACAGGAAAAACTTTTTGACAATCTTCCGTATTTACTATCACTGTTGCATCAACAGAGTAATCATAAAAGCATTTTTTACCTTTTGGGTCGGTATCGTATTTTCCTATTGAGTGAAAGAATGGATCTTCTTCTACATTTAGCCAATCATACTTATCTTCAATTTTAAGAATATTTAATACTCTGCTAAGGGTTTTATATGCGCTTCCACCCACATTTTCTATAACAATTTTATTAGGAAAATTTTCTATTAAATCCATATTTATTTTTCTTGCAACACCTGTTTTTAAGTAGTCAGTGTATAATTCTACTCCGTCATCCATTGTTTTCATAGTTGTTTCATCTATTAGCGGATTATTTTCTGCGGTAAATTTAATTTCGAAAGAACCGTCTTTTTCGGTTTTTTCGAAAATTTCTCTAATTTTATTTACAAATTCCATAGATTCTTCAGGTAAATATTGCCCGCCTTGAGAATTTAGGTCTTTTGTTGCATTTTTAACAGATATTCCGTGACTTGACGTTATGTATTCTCCTCCAATTAATCCTAATTTAAAAACAAGAAAAGAAGCAAGCCAGATAGGAATAGTTTGTTTACCTTTAGGGACAAGAGTTTTTATTCCATAAGCAGCTTGTATTCTTGCAATAGTTTCCAGATATAAATCAGAGTTATATCTTACTTCTCTTCCAACGAGTTTTGTAGGATTATTGTACCCCTTTTCTTTTATAACCAGTGCTTTTGCTACTGTGGCAAGAGTTATTCCGATTAAATTTATAGGGAATCTTGTATCCTGCGGGTATAAAATATTTTGCGGGCCTCTTATTCCTGCTGTAGATACTTTAGCTTCTTTTTCATAGTTTTCAAACCATTTCCATAAATCTAATCCTTGAGGATTTGTATCTTGATTATATTTATATAAATATTCACGTTTTAAAAAGAAAGAAAAAGCTTCTTTATTACTTAAATCTATTAAATTTAAAGCTTTTATATAATCCGGTGTTTTTTCAAATACATTTTTAAATAATTGTGCCTCTAAATCACAGGAAGCTTTTTTAGTTAATGTTTCTACCATTATATACCCTCTTTATTATAAACACTAAAGCTATAATAACATAAAATTCTTTTTTATTGTATAATTTTAATAAAGAAAGCTAGGGTTTATGATAAAAAAAGCAGAATTAACTGAAAAACAAAAAACTGATAAAATGAAAAAATATATGGTCAAATCGATTAAAGATTTTAATTGGTTTAGAACTTTTTGGCAGTGGTTAGTTACCAAATTTTGGTATGGAATGAGTTATCACTTTATTTACAGATTAGAGGTTTATGGGAAAGAGAATATTCCTAAAACAAACGATTATGTCGTTGTTGGAAATCATCTTTCTACCCTTGATCCTCCATTGGTGTGTCATGTTTTGCCTAATCCTGTAGCATTTATGGCAAAGAAAGAACTTTTTTACCATCCTTTATTAAAAATTATGCTGGATTGGTTGGGAACTTTTGCTGTTGACAGAGAAAACGTAGGACTTTCTACTATTAAAACAGCTAAATCAATTAAAGATACGAAAAGATGGGTGCTAGGATTGTTTCCACAAGGAACAAGAGAAAAAGGTACAGAAATCAGAAATGTTACAAAGGGATTTGTCGGACTTGCAAAAGCAACTAAGTGTAATATATTACCTATAGGTATTATTGGGACTGATAAACCTAAAAAAATTCCTTTTACAGGAAAAATAATTGTTAGAATCGGTCCTATTATCGAACTTTCTGACAATACAGACGAAATGTTTGACAAATGGATTAAATCCATTCAGGAATTAACAGGATTTACATATGTTCCGGAAACTTTAGGTGATAAAGCGTTAAAGGAGTAAAAGAAAAATGCGCCGCACAAAGAAAGAAGAAATAAATTTTACCAGAAGATACTCCAATGAATTTCATTTATTAAGAGCTCTATTTCAAGGTTTTTGTGTTTATATTATGTCGTACCCTTTTTTTAAAATAGTTTATAATTTAAAACGAGAAGGTATAGAAAATATCCCTAAAAACAGCAGGTGTATTTTTGCTGGTAACCATGTTTCAATGTTTGATCCATTATGGGTTTCTTTTGCAGCTGGACGTCCTATAGTTTATATGGCAAAAAAGGAATTATTTGAGAATCCTAAATTAAGTTGGTGGATTAAAAGATTAGGTGCTTTTTCTGTTAATCGTCAAAAACCCGAAATTGCTACTTTTAAGACAGTAAGAGATGTTTTTAAAACTAATTGGTCTTTGGGAATTTTTCCTCAAGGCGGTATAAAAGATAATAAAAAAATTGAGGATTTACAAAAAGGTTTTGCTGTTATTGCAAAAAATGCAAAAGCGGATATTGTACCCGTTTCCATAATAGGATTTGAAGGATATACAAAAAAACCATTTTCACAAAATATTTGTGTAAGAATAGGTAAACCAATTTCTCATGAACTGCCTGTTGAAGAGATTATGTATAAATGGGCAAAACAAATATGTGATGATACAGGATTTGATAATTGTATTGAAAATGTTCCTGATGAAGCAGAAAAAGCTTTAATTTAAAACTAAGTAAAAATATATTTTTACTTAACAATAGTTACAAAAATTATTTGCGTTTATAGTAAATTTTACAGTTTTATTGTAATATCAAGTTCAGGTCAAAGTTATTTAAAAAGGAAATAATATATGAATTCAGCAGTTATCGTAGGTAGAGCAGGACAAGATCCTGAAGTAAAATATTTTGAGTCAGGAAAAGTAAAAACGACATTTTCTTTAGCTGTAAATCGTTGGGACGCTAAAACAAAATCAGAAATAGCTGATTGGTTTAATATTGATGTTTGGGATAAACAGGCTGAATTTGCCGGTGAATATGTAAAAAAAGGTAGATTAGTTGCTGTTGACGGTAGAATTGCAATCAATAAATGGTCTGATGCAAGCGGTTCAGAAAAACAAAGATTTAATATTATTGCAAATAACGTAAGACTTTTAGGTTCTAAAAAGGACGAAGCATAAACTATGTTTATATCTAATTTGATTGGGATTGTTGCAGATGATTTAACAGGAGCAAATGACACTGCACTACAATTTCATTTAAGAGGTTCTAACACACAAATTTTATTGGATTATGAAGCATATCTGCAGAGTACAAAAAATGCTCAAGCTTGGGCTATTTCAACAGAAACCAGAAATGTTGATATTGAAACAGCATACAGTAAAGTGAAATCTGCGACAAAAGCTTTTATAGAAAAATTAAATTTAGAATTCTTTTATAAAAAAATTGATTCAACTCTAAGAGGCAATATAGCAATAGAAACACTTGCTATGCTCGAGGTATTAAACTGGGATGCAGCAATAATTGTTCCTGCTTTTCCTTCTGAAGGTCGAACTACTGTTGGCGGATACCACCTTCTAAAAGGCATTCCTATTGAAAGGACTGAACTTGCCAGAGATGTTCATTCGCCTATTTTTGAATCACATATTCCAACATTGCTTGAAAGTCAACTGGATGAAGATAAAAGAAATCTTGTTGGTTTAATTGAACTTTCAACAATTATGAAAGGTGCAGGCCCTATCTTATTTAAAATAAACGAATTTATTTCACAGGGCAAGAAACTTATAGTTGCAGACGCTGTATCTGTAACAGATATCGAGCAAATAGTATTGGCTATTAATAAATCGGATTACAATATTTTGCCTGCCGGTTCTGCTGCCTGTGCACAGGTTCTTGGAAACATATGGCTTCCTGAAATGAAAAACCAACATATTCAAAAGACTATTCCTGAATTACCAAAATTAATTATTTCAGGAAGTGCAACACAAATTACAGAAACACAAATTAAAAAACTTGCAGATAGCGATGATTTTGATAACACTTATTTTATTAATTTAGATTTAAAAACAATTCTGGATGGTGTTAATGATGAACTTATAAATAGAGTTGTAAATAATTTAGGGCAAAGTAATATTGTAGTAGTTAATACTTCTTATCTTATAAAAGATTTTGACGGTTTTTCCGATGAGTGCTTAAATGCAGGACTTACAAAATCAAAATTGGCTTCTAAAATCACAGATTTTCTTGCTGAACTCACAAAAATTGTTGTCAGTAGAAGAGATGTGATATTGATTACATTAGGTGGAGAAACTTCTTACAAATGTTGCCATGCAATTGATTCACTTCAATTACAGCTGGTGGATGAAGTAGCTCCTTCTATTGCTTTAAGTATTGACCATAAAGCCCAATGGATTGTCGCAAAATCAGGAAATCTGGGAACAACAAATACTTTAATTGATATTTTAAAATATTTTGAGAAGCATGAGTAAAAAAATCGCAATTACAACAGGTGATGTTAACGGTATTGGTGCTGAAATTACTATAAAAGCACTAAATAAGCTTGATTTTCCATCAGAAAACATTATTTTAATTTCAAATAGCAATGTTTTATCTTTTTATGGAAAATTTAAAAATAACTATGAAATTTTAAACGTTGATTATAAAAAAAATGATATTAGTCCAGGCAAGTTGAGTGAAAAAAGCGGTGAATTTAGCTTTAAGTGTTTAAAAAGAGCTTGTGAAATGGCAAAAAATAATGAGATAGACGCAATTGTTACAGCACCTGTTTCAAAAGAAGCATTGCATCTTGCAGGACACAAATATAATGGGCAGACTGAAATTTTACAAGAGTTTTTGGCTCATGATAATCAGCATAGCGAAATGTTATTTGTTGCAAAAGATTTTAGAGTCTTACTTTTAACCAGGCATGTTCCATTAAAAGAGATTATCTTGAATAAAGATGAAATTATTAAAAAAATAACAGATTTAAATGAGTTTTTTAAGGCGAAATTTGGAATTTTAATTCCAAATTTCGCCTTATGCGGATTTAATCCTCATGCCGGTGAAAACGGCATTTTGGGTAATGAAGAAATAGATATTTTAGTTCCCGCCGTAAAGGAATTAAAGTGTAAAGGCATTAGTATAACAAAGCCTCTTCCTGCAGATACTTTATTTATTGACGGGCTGAATAAATATTTAAATGGAGGTAAATTACCTTATGATTGTTATATTGCCTGTTATCATGATCAAGGTTTAATTCCTATTAAATCAATTGCTCACGATAAAACCGTAAACATGACAATAGGACTTGATGTAATAAGGACATCACCTTGTCATGGAACAGCTTTTGATATCGCAGGAAAAGATGTTGCTGATGAAAATAGTATGAAAGAAGCAATTTTACAAGCAATTAGAATTTAAAGCAAAATTTTGCTTCGCCTATTTTTTCACCGTGTAAAGTTAAAATATCTTTTTTATTTTGATTTTTAATTAAATCATTTTCTAACATTTTTTTGGAAAACCACCCTAATTGTCTTAAAGCTTCAATTAAACAAATTGCTCTAGCTTTCATATCACAGTCCATTATTTTAATAATCAATCCTTCTTTCTTTTCGAGGTTTACGACAACGCAAAGTCCTCCTGCTCCAACTTTTGCAATAAGCTTATTGTTGACAGACATAATGGCTGTATCTAAACGATCTTCTCCGCCTATTAAATAGGGGTTTTGAATGAATGACTCTTTGATTTTTTCATATTTTTTATTTAAAAATAAATTTAAATACCCTTTTACCATGTTTTCAAGTGGCATTGAATAAATCGGAACGCCGCATCCATCTTTTGTTACAGGATAATTTTTTTTGATTTCGCATAATTCGTATATTTTATTTTTTATTATTTGTTGTAGTGGGTGTAAGAATTCATCATAATCATTTATACACCAACCCATTTTTTTGCATATACCAAGCATCATGGTATGTTTACCTGAACAATTATTTTGTAAAATATTTTCTGTTTCTGATGATAAAATCAGTTTATTTTGTTCAGTTTTACTTAAAGGTTTATGTAAACCGCACTTATAATCTTTTTTATTTAATTTAAATTTGTCTATTAATTTTTCAATGATTTCTATATGGCAGTTTTCACCTGTATGGGAAGCACAACAAACAGCTATTTCCTCAGGAGTTAAATTATATTCTTTATCTAAATTTAAATCTATTATTAAAGAAGCTTGTAAGGGTTTTGCACAAGAGCGCAAATAGTATGGATAATTTTTATCACTTCCAATTTTTAAGACATTCTTATTTTTTATCCTAACAAAAAAACCGTAGTGTTCCTGTTCTATAAGATCACTTCTAACGAATTCCAGTAGTTTTATCGGAGTATAATTAACCATTCTTTTTAACAAAAGCCAAAAGTTTTCTTAATTGGTCTTTTAATTTATCATTTTCTTCTTTTAATTTTTTTAATTCTTCCTGAGTTGTATTTACATTTTCTTCTTCTATGGTTGTCCCCTTTGGAATAATTGAGGTATCTAATATAAACCTTTTTTTTGATTCTTCTTTTATTTTAAGAAGAGAAGCAGTTTCTTTTTCTGTTATATAGCCTAATGAAATCATTATTTCAGCCATTTTTTTTGGAGTTCCTTTATCATTAAGCTCTTTTTGCTGGACAATTGTATGTTCAAGTTGATCTACATTAATCCTTCCTATACGCTTAAAATATTCTCCTGTTCTATATTTCCCTGACATAAAACCGGCAATACCCCCTATATATACAGATTCAGCAGGTTTTATGTAATTTTGTTCCAAGCAAAAAACATAATATTTAGATACTTCTTCCATTGTCCAATAGTTATTCATAGCAATTTCTATCATGCTTAATTCTTCATTTATACTTGTAAGAAAATTATATGTATTGGGATCAAATCCACCTTTTCGTTCAAGCATTTCGGTTTTACCTGCAAATGTTAATTGTGGTATATGTAAATGAAACAAATCTTCTTCTTGAGTTGCGATAAAATCTTCACTCAAGTCTACTTGAAGGTTTTGATATAATCGTAAATAAATAATTTGTTTTACCCATAAAGGAAATTCAAATAATTTTTCTAAAAATAACCCTAAAATATTTTTTTTCAAAATAAAACCTTTCATCTTCCATTTTTTTAAATTATATATTATAATGTTAACGTAGTCAATTTATAAACAAATTTTAAGATGGTGAGTTATGGGCTTGGACGGATTTTCAATGGGTAATTTAGGTTTAAACCCCGAACTAACATCGGCACAGATGGCAAATCAAGCTGAACAAATTGCAAGAAAAGAATCTGAAATAAAAATAAAAGATGTAACTGAATCGGCAAAAGAAGAAGGTATAAAAAGAAAAGACAAAGGACCTGAAAAAGATAATAAAGATGATTCTAAGAAAAAAAAGGAAGATTCTGAAGAAAGTCAGGATGATAGTGAAAATAATTTAGAAAAAATTGATTTTGAAAAGGTAAACCCTAAAGAATATTCAATTAGAATTAATTCAAATACAGATTTAGTTGAACTTTATAATACTAAAGAAGATAGAGCCATAGAAACAATGAGTGCACAAGATTTAATGTTTCTGATATCAAAATTAGATAGTGCCTCAGGTGTAATTGTTAACAGGAAAATATAAATAGAAATTGAAGAGGTAAAATGAATACAGTTAATCCATATTTACAACAATATAAAAAAAATCAGATAGAAACTGCTACTCCGGAAGAAATTCTTATTTTATTATATGATGCAGCGATTAATAATCTAAATAAAGCTAAGATTGCTCTAAGTCAAGATAATGAAGATCTTTTTAAATATAATATACAAAATTGTAAAAATATTATTTTAGAGTTTATGAATTCTTTAAATATGGAAATAGGTGGAGAAGTTGCTCAAACATTATATAATTTATACAGATATTATTATAAAATACTTGTTAAATCTGAAGTTAGTCAAAATTCTGATGGTGTTGATGAAGTATTAAAGCATTTAACCAGTTTAAGAGAAACTTGGCAAAAAGCAATTGAAATTGCAAAAGCAGAAAAAGAATCTTTGCTTATTGATAAATATATTCCTACAGGATCTGATGAAGAAGATGTTGAAGAGGAAGAAGATGAGGAATAATGACCAAGTTCGAAGACATAAAACTAATTTATAATCAATTTTTAAATTTATCTGCCGAAATTAAAGAAATGATTAATGAACAAGATTACGATGGAGCTAATTATAAAATGCAACATTCTAACAAACTTATTAATAGAATAATAGCAGTAAAAAAAACAGCAGTTCTTGATGAAAACGAGCAGCAAGAACTAAATAAAATTGAAAAAAAAATAGTTGAGGATAATAAAAATCTTATTAAAAAATTAATTGATGAAAAAACTGCAGTTGGTGATGAATTAAAAGAAATAAATAAAAAAATAAAAATAAATTCTGCATATGATATTAGTGCAGAAGAACAGCAAGGCGGATTAATCGATTATTCTGAATAAGGAAATTTTTTGGAAACCAAATTTGTAAAAGAAAAAAAAATAGCTGCAGCAGTATCAATATTATCAAATACATTTTTGATAATATTGAAATTTTTCGCAGGATTTATATCCGGAAGCATAAGTATAATCTCAGAAGCAGTACATTCTTCTTCAGATTTATTGGCTTCCGTCATTACTTTTTTTTCAGTTTCGGAATCATCTAAACCTGCCGATAAAGACCATCAGTTTGGACATGGAAAATATGAAGACCTTACAAGTTTTATTGAAGGTGTTTTAATTATTTTAGCTTCATTTTACATAATATATGAAGCATTTAAAAAAATATTATTTTCTATTTATATTGGAATTGATACCAATATAGGATTAGTTGTTATGTTTATTTCAATTATAGCTAATATTATTGTAAGCACATATTTATTTAAAATAGCCAGTAAAACCGGTTCGACAGCCCTTTATGCCGATGGTGAACATCTTAGGACCGATGTTTATTCTTCAATGGCTGTTTTCATAGGCTTAATTTTAGTTAAAATGACCGGAAATCATATCTTTGACCCTATAGTAGCAATTATGATTGCAATAATAATTTTTATTGCAGGATATAAGATATGTGAAAATGCAAGCAAAGGGCTTTTAGATAATTCTCTTAGTGACTGTGAAAATAGCCATATTAAGACAATTATTCAAAATTATGTAGGAAACGAAGTAATTGAATTAAAAAAATTAAGAACAAGAAAATCAGGGCTTAAAAAAAATATTGAAATTATATTAATTGTTGAAAAAACTATGCAAATTAGTAAATCTCATGAAATTTGTGACAAAATTGAGTTAGAAATTGAAGAAAAATTAAAAAATACTGATATTTCAATTCATTTAGAGCCAAATTCTTAACAAATATTTGAAAAATTTTTATTTAGATAATATACTTAAATAAAAATGGAGAAATGAATGGTAAATGAAGTTATGACTAAGGAATTAACAGGTTCACAAATTTTTATAGAATCTTTGAGAAAAGAAGGTGTTGATACTATTTTTGGTTATCCAGGCGGTGTTATTCTCAATATATACGAAGCACTTTACCATACAAAAGATATAAAACACTATCTCGTAAGACATGAACAAGCTGCAATACATGCCGCAGAAGGTTATGCAAGAGTAAATGACAGATGTGGTGTCGCAATAGTTACATCCGGTCCGGGAGCAACGAATACGGTAACAGGACTTGCAAATGCGTATTTAGATGGTTATCCTTTAGTTGTTTTTACAGGTCAGGTAAGCGCTAATCTAATTGGAAATGACGCTTTTCAGGAAGCTGATATGGTAGGAATTACACGTTCCTGCACAAAACATAATTATCTTGTTAAAGACGTTAAAGATCTTGCAAAAACAATAAAAGAAGCTTTTTATATAGCTAATACAGGGAAAAAAGGTCCTGTTTTAATTGATTTGCCTAAAAGTGTTTTAGACGCAAAAACTGAGTTCGACTATTCACAAGAAGTTTGTATTGAAGGTTATAATCCAACTTATAAGGGTAATCCAAAGCAAATAACAAGAGCAGTCGAGCTGCTTTGTAATGCAAAGCGTCCTGCTATAATTGCAGGTGGAGGGGTTTTATCTTCCAACGCATCTGAAGAATTAACCGAATTTGCTAAGCTTACTTGTATTCCGGTTGCTAATACTCTTATGGGAATAGGTACATATCCTGAAGATGATGAAAAAGCTTTAGGTATGTTAGGAATGCATGGTAATTACTGGGCAAATTATGCCATATGTGAATGTGATGTTCTTCTGGCTGTTGGAACAAGGTTTAATGATAGGGTTACAGGTCCGTTATCCAGATTTGCTAAAGAAGCACAAATTATTCATGTTGATATCGATCCTTGTTCTATATCTAAAAATGTTACTGCGGGTATTCCGATTGTTGGTGATGCAAAACTAATTTTGCGTGATATGTTAAATGAATTTAAATCAAGAAAGCACGAAATAAATGAAGTTGCTAAAAATGAATGGTTTGCAAAAATAGAAGATTGGAAAGGACGAAGAGTTATTCCAGAAATTCAGTCAGATAAACTTCATGCCCATGTTGTTTTAGATAAAATTTACGAATATACAAAGTCTTATGACCCTGTTGTTTGTACTGAAGTTGGCCAGCATCAAATGTGGACAGCGCAAATGTTTAAGTTTAATAAGCCGAGACGTCTTGTAACTTCAGGCGGTTTAGGAACTATGGGTTTTGGATTTCCTTCTGCAATGGGTGCTTGTGTTGCTGATAAAAACAGGTTAGTTTTAGATATTGCAGGTGACGGTTCTATTCAAATGAATATTCAGGAACTTGCAACTTGTGTAGAGTATAATTTACCGGTAAAAGTAGTTATATTGAATAACGGGTATCTTGGAATGGTTCGTCAATGGCAAGAAAAGCTTTATAATAAGCACTATTCACAAACAAAAATATCAGGTCCTGATTTTGTTAAATTAGCAGAAGCATATGGTGCTAAAGGTTTAAGGGTAACAAAGGAAGAAGAAATTATACCTGCACTTAAAGAAGCTATTGAATATCCGGGACCGGTATTTTTAGATTTTATTATAGAACCTTTTGAAACAGTTTACCCTTGGGTATTAGCAGGAAAGCCTATGCATGAAGTGCTTCTATCAGGAAAAGATAATCAAATATAATTATAAGGAAATAAAAATGCAGCATACAATTTCGGTATTAGTAAAAAATGAAGCAGGAGCACTATCAAGAATTATAGGGCTTTTTTCTGCACGAGGTTATAATATAGAAAGTTTAACAGTAGCAAATACCCTTGATTCAAATTATTCAAGAGCAACAATAGTTGTAACTAATTGCGATGATGCTGTAATAGAACAAATTTTAAAACAATTGCATAAGCTTATTCCTGTTATTAAAGTTGCCGATTTAGCTCCTGATAACTCTACTACTAAAGAACTTATTTTTATAAAGGTTGATGCTAAAAATGAGATGGAAAAATTACTTAAAATTGCACAGGATTTTGGAGTTAAAGTTATTGATGTTTCTCCAAAAACATATACTTTACAGGCAGTTTGTAATGATAAAGAATTGAAATCTTTAGTTGAATTATTAAAGCCAATCGGAATAAAAGATATTGTAAGATCAGGTGCTGTTTCTATAATATCAGGTAATGTTGTTTAATTGTATAGATATGTAAAAAAAAAGTTTATTTTTTATAAAACGTATAAATAATATTTATTTAGAGGGTTTACATGCATTGAAGGTGTGTGTATGCAAGTTAACAGTTTAAACAACTATAAAATAAAATTTAGAAGCCAGAATATAAAAGAAGATTCAGGTAATAATAGTCCGGTTATAAAAACTGCTGAATATAATACAGTTTCTACAGAAGCATCCAGGGCATATGTTTCTCCTCAAATTAATACAAATTATAAAAAACTTGAAACATTTGTTGTACCTTATATTGGAAAAGGACAACTTTATGAGTTATCAAATGGACATAAGGTTATTTTAATACCTAAAGCAGGGCCAACTGTTATTAATACTTCAATAAGAGTCGGAAATTTTAATGAACCGGCAAATCTAAAACAAATGAGTCATTTGTTGGAGCATTTGCTTGATAATAATTGTACTGATTCTAAACATGAATCAGTTAAAAAAACATTAGAGAAAATAGGAGCCGGATATAATGCTTCTACAACAGATTTTTCAACTAACTATCATATTAATGCAATAATTTCAGAAAAAAAAGACTTGGAAGATTTGATTTGCGTACAGGCAAAAACTATAAAAAATTCTAATTTTACCCAAGAAGAAATGGAAAATGAAAAAACAATAATATCTCAAGAGTTAGAATCCAGAGGATATTTTACAAGTAATTTTTCAGTATCAAATTTATATGCTATTCAAAACCTATTTAATTTAAAAGATTCAGATGCTGTAATTTCTATACCAACAGAGGCCAGTATTAAAAATATAAAAACTGAAGATTTAATTAATTATTACAATAACTTTTATCAGCCCAAAAACATGGTAACGACTATTGTTGGGCATGTGGATGATAATACAATAAAAGAAGTTGAAAAATATTTTGGTGATAAAGCTTTTGATATTAAGAAAGTTGATATTAATTACCCCGAAATTTCAACAGATAATCTAATAAAAAAAACTGTAAGAAAAGATTTAATAAGCCAGGATAAGAAAACTAAAATGGCTCATATAGACTTGTCTTTTATTGGTCCTAACAATAATGATTATGAAAATGATATAAAATTAATGGCTTTAAAACAAGTAATTAGAAACAGGATTGCTAAAGATGTTAAAGAGGATAAGATTGATTCTTTTATTCTGGCTATTTCGCAGGATATTGCCAGTGTAGAAGGTTTTCCTACAATGATAACGTTTATGGCATCAACAGAGAATTATAATTGTGAAAAAAATTTGAAATATCTTTATTCAAGTATTCATGACATAGTGAATAATCAAATAACTGAAGAAGAAATTACAAAAATGAAAAAGGATTTAAATTCATTTCTTTCAAGAATTGATGAATCAGCATTTTCAATAGCAGATTCTTATTCAGAGAGAGCAATTTTACATTATAAATTAGACGATAGCAAGATTTTAGAAGATATAAATAAAATCACGGCTGAAGATATTCAAAGCACTGCCAAAAAATACTTGGATTTAAATAAAGCTTCAATAGTTGTGATTCATCCTTATCAAACGCCTTTTGATAAGGTTAAAAAAATAAATGAAGTTTCTTTTAAGGGAAATACGGAAGTAATTAATTCAAAAGATATACACGAGTATATTTTGCCAAATAATTTAAGAGTTGTCTTAGATTCTCGTCCCGGAATTACAAAAACTATAGTTAAATTTAACTTACATGCAAAGAAAAATATATATGTTAATCCCGAAGCAGCATTAGCATTAAGCGGTTTTTTAAGTGCAAAAGATTTAGATGATAACCTAAACAGTAATGAAGTAGATTTTGAATTTAACGGAAATTCTCAAAGGATTTATTCTTATGTATCAGGAAAAGCTGATGATACAATGGATATTATTAATTTTGCTGTAAACGGCTTGTTAAAACCGGACCTATCAGAAAAAGTTTTTGAAAAATATAAGTCAAGAATGATAGATTCAAGGGATGCAGACAAAAAAAATTATATAAACGATATAATTATTGATGAAATATATGGTAATAATAGTATTTATAAATACGGCGAGGGTGATTTAAAGGGGTTAGAATTTAAAGATATAATCGAATTACATGACAATATACTGAAAAATGCTCAAGGTAGTATTTGCATTACAATGCCTCAAGAAAAATTGCAAAGCACTAAGAATGAAATATTTAAAACCCTTATGAAATTTCCTCAATTAAAGCCCTATGATTATAAGGCAATTTTTGATAAAGAAACAAGTATGCCTCTAAAGGAGACAAAAGTTTTAATAAAGGGGGATAATGATTCACAGGTTGAAATAATGCAAAATTTTAAGATTATTGAAAGTGGAAATATTAAGGATAGAGCAGGTTTAATAATTTTAGATCAAATTCTTGGAACAGGAGATAAATCTTTACTGTTTAAAACACTAAGAGAACAGGATAAAATAGCATATTCTGCAAATTCAGCTTATTTTATTAATCCCAATACGGGAAAAAATTCTAGACTTTGTCTTAGAACAATGGTTAAAGCAAATACCGAAAACTTACATAAAGTTTTGGAAGAATTTAAAAATTGTCTAGATGTATTAATCAATAAACCTATGTCTCAAGAAGAATTAGATAAATTCAAAGTTATTATTAAAAATGAAATCATTTATAGATTGGAATCTTCAGAACAAAAGAATAATCTTTTAAATCTCGGATATAACTCTTTTTACGGGATAGATTATTTAGATGAATTGCTAAAGTCAATTGACGAAATAACTCCTCAATATATACAACAACTTTCAAAACATTATCTTACACAACCTTATTTGCTTTCTATAAAAGGAAATAAGGAAGTTATAGAAGAAAATAAAGAATACTTATCAAATATAGGTGAAGTTATCAATTGTGATTAATTTCTTAATTTAGAAAAATTACCATAAAGTATTACCTAATAGAATAGTTTTAGGAATTAAGTACAATGTATTTTCTTGGTAAATATTGTAATTTTATATTGGAATTAAATAGTCGGATTTTTATTTATAAGGTTGCAAACCAAAGGAGGTGCATTATGAGAAACGATTTAATGCTAAGAGAGCCTGAATTGAGCTTTGACAGTATTCATCAGGAGCTCAACAATTTTTTAAGAGATACCTTTATGGAAAGTATGTTTTCACATCCTCTTAATTTGAGAAAGATGTCAACATGGCGTCCCGCGATTGAACTTAAACAAAATGAAAAAGAATATAAGGTTAAAGTTCAACTTCCGGGAGTAAATAAAGAAGATATCCATATTGATTTGAACAATGATTACATGACAGTAACAGCAGAAATTAAAGATGAAAAAAAGGAAAAAGACGAAGCTTCAAAAATTCATACAAGTGAATTTAGATATGGAAAATATATTCGTACAATATCTTTTGAGAATCCTATAAAAACTGACTCAAGTACTGCACAATATAATAACGGTGTCTTAAGTATTACATTGCCAAAACAAAAAATAGAAAAGTCTAAATCCAAACGTTTAGCAATAAGTTAAAACAATGTTGTTATTTAACCGGGCGATTTTGTATAGCAGAATCGCCTTTTGTTGCGTTTAATTTTGCTTTAAACACTTGAATAATAAAATGCTTCGTGGGATAATAGTTGCGTTGAATAAACATATTTTATAATAAGAAAAGGAGAATATTATGCCAACATTTATTGAAGACATTACGGCAAGACAAATTTTAGATTCACGTGGTAATCCGACTGTAGAGGTTGATGTTAAATTATCATGTGGTGTTGTAGGTAGAGCAGCAGTTCCATCAGGAGCATCTACAGGTATTTTTGAAGCTTTGGAACTTAGAGATGGTGATAAATCAATGTATCTTGGAAAAGGAGTTTTGCAAGCTGTTGATAACGTTAATAGCAAAATTGCACCTGAATTAATAGGTGAAGATGCTTCTAATCAAAACGAAATTGACAGAATTATGTTGCAATTAGATGGTACTGATAATAAATCAAACTTAGGAGCAAATGCTATTTTAGGAGTTTCTCTTGCAGTTGCAAAAGCAGCTTCTTTAGCATACGAAATGCCATTATATAGATATTTAGGTGGAATCACAGCTAATACGCTTCCTGTTCCTATGATGAATGTTCTTAATGGTGGTGCACATGCAGATAATAATGTTGATTTACAGGAATTTATGATAGCCCCTGTAGGTGCTTCTTCTTTTCAAGAAGCTATAAGAATGGGTGCTGAAACTTTCCACGCTTTAAAAAAAGTGTTGGGTAATAAAGGTTATGCAACGTCCGTTGGTGATGAAGGCGGATTTGCACCAAATTTATCTTCAAATGAAGAGGCGTTAGAGTGTATTTTGACAGCTATAGAAAATGCCGGATATAATACAGATCAAATTAAAATTTGTTTAGATCCTGCTTCATCTGAATTTTACGAAAATGGTAAATATAATCTCTCTGGAGAAGGAAAAATTCTTTCCAGAGAAGAAATGGTTGACTTTTATGCAGATTGGGTAGAAAGATATCCTATAATTTCAATAGAAGATGGTATGGCTGAAGAAGACTGGGAAGGTTGGAAATTATTGACAGAAAAAATCGGAAATAAGTGTCAATTAGTTGGCGATGACCTTTTTGTTACAAATACAAAGAAACTTTCTGAAGGAATAGAAAAAGATATTGCTAATTCAATTTTAATCAAAGTTAATCAAATTGGTTCTTTAACTGAAACATTAGAAACAATTAAAATGGCCCATGAAGCAGGTTATACGGCGATAACTTCTCATAGATCAGGTGAAACTGAAGATACATTTATTGCAGATTTGGCCGTTGCTACAAATTGTGGTCAAATTAAAACAGGTTCTGCTTCAAGATCTGACAGAATTGCAAAATATAATCAATTGATTAGAATTGAACAAGAGCTTGGTTCTGCTGCTAAATATCTTGGTATTAAAGCATTTAACGGACAAAAAAGCGAGAAAAAATCTTGCTGCTGTTGTGGTTAATTTCTGATTCGATTCAGATAAATAATAGCGCCGCTAAATTATTATTATAATTAGCGGCGTTATTATATTTATTTTAATTAATTAAATACCTGTTTGAATAAATAAACTTATTAGTTCGTTCATAGCTGAATATTGTCTTTGATAGTTTTGTGCTTGTTTTTCCAACGTGACAATTTGTTTTTTATATTCTTGAATATTAGAATGACATTCTGTTACGGAATGGTTTAAGCCTTCTTGAACTTGTTGAGCTTCTTGTAGAACGCTTTTCATTGATATACCAAGGGCTTCCATAGTTTGTTTAATTATTTGTGCTCCCGTATGTCTTGTTACTCCGCTTGGAAGCTGAGTTATAAGTTTTTTTAGTACCGCAATATTATTTGGTATTTCAAAAGTATCCAAATCTTGCATAAATGTATCTTGAGGGATTGTTTGTTGATACGACATAAAAGGTTGGCTAACCTTTTGCATAGTTTGTTCTTCTGTTATAAATGAATCATTTTCTATACCTATTGATTCAGAAAAATCCTCATTTGAAAACTCATCTGAAAACTCTTCTGTTTGAAAATTTTCCTGATTTTGTGTAAATTCGCTTTCAAAATTGTCTGTAGTATCAACAAATGAATCCAAATCATTTTCGCTTAAAACGTTTGATGATGGATTAATTTCTATTTCAGATTGTTTTTTTAGAGCTTCAACAATCTTTTTGCCGACACCATCTGATAATTTTTTATTGGCCATTTTTTACCTACCTATATTTCTTATTTATGTAAGTTTATTATAATTAAAAAATTTTTATTTTACAAAAGAAAGTTAATTTATGTGAATTTTCTTATCAGAAATCATGATTAATATGAAATATAAGGAAATTTATAGGTGATATTATTTTCTAATATCAGCAGCAAGTTTATGTGCTTGGAGTCCTTCTTTTTCTGCTAATTTTGAGGCATAAGTTGAAATTTTACAATTGCCCTTTTTAGATATAATTTGGTATGTTTGTATTTTAATAAAATCGAAAACGCTTAAACCGCCAGAATATTTTGAAACTTCATTAGTTGGCAAAACGTGATTAGTTCCGGAACAATAATCACCATAAACTTCTGCAGAATAATTCCCAATAAATAGTGAACCATAATTTTTAAATTTGTCTATGTATCTTTTTGTATTTTTTAAGCAAACTTCTAAATGTTCAGGTGCTTTTTTGTTAGAAAGTTCGATCGCATCTTCAATTGAACTTACAATTATCGCATAAGATTTTTGGAATGATTTTGAAGCAATTTCTTTTGTAGAAAGTTTTTCAAGTTGTTTTTGTGCAGATTCTTTAACTTTTTGGGCAAAATCTTCACTTGTTGTTACTAAAAAGGCTCTTGCATCTAAGTCGTGTTCGCATTGAGCCAGCATATCTGCAGAAACAAATTCAGCAACAGCAGTTTCATCTGCAATAATCATAACTTCAGAGGGCCCTGCAAGAAAATCTATTCCAACTTCTCCATAAACATATTTTTTAGCTGCTGTAACATATTTATTTCCGGGACCCACTATTTTGTTTACTTTTGGTATGCTTTGAGTTCCGTAAGCCATAGCTGCAATTGCTTGTGCACCGCCAATTTGATAAATTTTATCAGCTCCTGCTAAATCACATGCGACTATTGTTTCGGGTTTTATTTTAGGAGAGCAGGCTATGATTTCTTTTACTTTAGCAACTTTTGCCGGAGTAATTGTCATAATGGCTGAACTCAACAAAGGATAATTACCTCCGGGAATATAACAGCCAACGGAATCAAGGGGAATAATTTTGTGTCCCAACTCATTTCCGTCAATTCTTGTTTTTAATTTTTTTATGCTTTTTAATTGCTTTTTTGCAAAAGTCTCAACATTTTTAATTGATTTTTTAATAGCAATAATTGTTTCTTTATCTACTTTTAAGTAAGCGTTTTTAATTTCTTCCTGAGAAATTAAAAACGCTTCTATATCAATTCCGTCAAATTGTTTAGTATATTTTTTTACAGCTTCATCTTTGTTGTTTTTAACATCTTTAACGATTTCTTCTATAGAGGAAATCGTTTCAAATTCAATTTTTTCAAAGAATTCATTTGATAAATTTTCATAATTAATTATGCGCATTTATTTTGTCCTTGATGCTAAATTACTTTTTATTTCATCAATTGTTACATTATTTTGGACCATAAAAGTCAGAATGAAGTATGCTAAATCCGCTACTTCCCATTCTAGTCCATCACCTTGTTCGAAGTTTACTACTTCAAAGGCTTCTTCCATTATTTTTCGCTTTAGGAAGAAATTGTCTTTAAATAATTTTGTTGTGAATGACTTTTCAGGAAGTTCCTTTTTTCTGGACTGAAGAAGCTCATATAAGTCCTTAATTTGGAAGTCTTTACTTCCAAAGCAACTGAATTGTTCTAAATGACAAGCGTTACCTTTTTGTTTTACCATAAAAAGTAATGTGTCCTGGTCACAATCAAAGCGAATAGTTTTAATTTCCTGAGTATTTCCTGACGTTAGTCCTTTTGTCCAAAGCTCATTTCTGGAACGGCTAAAATATGTCCCAAGTTTACTGTCAAAGGTTTTTTTTAATGATTCAGAAGTTGAATAGGCAAGCATTAGAACTTGTTTTGAATCAATATCTTGTACAATAGTCGGGATTAAACCGTTTTGTTTCTCAAAATCCATACAGGCACAAAAAGCATCCTCTAATTTTACTGCATCTGTATAAATACACATTCCAAGTTGTGTTGAGATATTCATCTGATTTAATTTTGCAATTTCTTCTACGGTTGAAATCCCACCTGCCGCAATAAATTCTTTTTTTGTTGTTTTTCTAACTTCTTTTATTGATTCTAAGTCACAACCTTGCATCATTCCTTCTTTTTCCACAACAGTATATAAGTACCCTGAGCATAAATCATCAAATCTTTTAATATAATCGACAGGAGAACTTTCAATTTCTTTTGTCCATCCCTCTGTTGTAATTTTGCCGTTTCTTGCATCTATTGCTACTATTACTTTGTCTTTGGGTAAGTTACTTAAAAATTCTTCATCGGCAGCTGTGCCTATTATAATTTTTTTTGCTCCGTTTGCTATTAGTTGTTTGGCTTTTTCGGTTGTTCTAATTCCTCCGCCTACTCTGCATGGGGCAATTTTACACAATCTTTTAATCAGTTCTTCATTATCTTTACCTGTATTCATTGCACTATCCAAATCAATTACAGCAATTTCACCAAACATTGAATAGTATTGTGCAAGCTCAATTACATCTTCTCTTTCTAAAACTTTTTCTTTTCCTTGTTTTAGCTGAACAGCTTTCCCGTCCATTAAATCGATACTGGGGATAATCATCTTTGCATACCTTTAATTTTATTGTTTACTTACATTTATTATATCTTAAAAATAAACACTGTTACTATATAAATATTTTTTGCCTTGTTATAAAATGTTGTTAAGAAGATTAGAGGCAGGTTCATATGAAAAAACTTTTATCCATTATTTTATGTGTATTTTTAACATGTACAACAGCAAAAGCTGATTTTGCAGAACATTATAATTTAGCACAACAATATTTATCGCAGTATCAATATTCAAGTGCAATAAGTGAGTTTAAAAAAGCTTTACGAATAAATTATTTAGATAATTCAGCAAGAATAGGGCTTATAAATTCATATCTTGCAAGGGGAACATATTTAGCAAATAAAGACCGAAATTGGGAAGGCGCCGCAAATGATTATCGCGCTGCATTATTTTACTTAAGGTATTATCCTCCCAATCAAGAAGTACAAAATTCAATGCAATCAATATCTAATGCAATGCAAAATCTTAACCAATGTTTGGAAATGCAAAAATTCGATACTTCTGCAAAGTCAAGATATAACAAAGCAAAAGAACTAAGGCTGGACGGTTTTTTCGCCGAAGCAGGATATGAATTTGCACAATCTTCTTCAGATCAGAGTTTTAGGAAGAATGCTTATGAACAAATCGGCGATATAATGAAAATTTTAGGGAATGATACAAAAAGTTCTGAATATTATCAAAAAGCAATTGCAATTAACAATGAGGATGCAGGATTAAGGTTAAAATATGCAAGGATATTAGATAAATTAGAGCAAAATGATGCGGCAGTAATTGAATATAATTATGCATTGATAAATAGCGGAGATGATCCTGAAATACTTTTTGCTTTGGAGAGGATATATAGGCAAAAATTAACTTTAACTCCAAATGATGCTGCTACAATTACTAATTTAGGTGCAATTTTACAAAAAGAAAATAAATTAGATGAGGCACTTCAATATTATACTAAAGCTGGTCAACTTGATCCCACAAATGTTACAACAAGGTTAAATATCGGAACATTGTATCAGCAAAAAAAATCATATGATGCTGCCATTGCAGCTTATGATAGCATTTTATTCTTATACCCTAGTCATAAGCAAGCTAATTTGTATAAATCGCAATGTTATGCAGCTATGGGCCAAAACGATAAAGCAATGGAAGGTTATAATAAACTTTTGAGTATTGACCCTTCAAATATTGAGGCAAAAGAGGAAATTTTTAACACCTTAAAAACAACAAAAACACCTGCTGAAATTGTGGTTTATTTAAAACAAAAATCAGCAATGGATAAGAGTATGGTAGATAAAATATATGATTATGGTATAGAATTACACAAGCAAAAAAAATATAATGAAGCTATAGCTTATTATAATGAAGTTTTAAAAATAAGAACAGACAATCCTGAAGTTTATATTAATTTAGCCATTGCTTATAAAAGTAAACAAGACTTTCCTCAGGCAAAACAAATTCTATCAGATGCTAAAATTAAGTTTCCAGCAAATAAGCAGATTGCAGATAGTCTATCAAGTATAGATAATGAAGCGGTTGCAGGAAAACTTGATGATGCATTTGATTTATATAATAAAGGGGATTATCAAAATGCTATTGCAGCATATCAATCTATTCAACCTTCTTCTTTTGATTCTTTAAGCGGTATAGCAGCTTGTTATAAAGGGTTAAACAATGATGACCAAGCTATAGTTTATTATAAAAAGGCATTAAATTTAAAAGCCGATTCTGATGTAGCTTATTATATAGGTGTTTTATATTCAGAAAAAGAAGATTGGATTAATTCAAAAGAATATTTAAAAAAAGCTTTATCTATAAACCCAAATAATGCTAAGGTAAAAGATTTATTGGGATCTGTTACTGAGCAAGCTAATATAAAACTTGTCGATGATGGAATAGTAATTTATGATAAAGGTGACTATGTAAAATCTCTGGCAATTTTCAATAAAGTTTTGCAATCAGATTCAAAAAATTCTTATGCTCTTTATTATAGGGGATTAATTAATGATGCTAATAAAAAATACCTTGAGGCTATTAATGATTATAAAAAAGCAATTCAATACAACCCCGAATTAACTATTATTTATTATTTACTTGCTCTTGATTACGACACTGTTTCACAGTTTAAAAATGCTTTGTTAAATTATAAAAAATATGTTTCTGTTACCGCTGAAAATAATGAGTATAAGAAGTATTCTATAGACAGAATTAAACAATTGAAAAAGTATGAAGGTTAAAGTCGGAAAATTAGTTTTAAATAGTTGTGTTTCTTTGGCTCCAATGGCAGGAATCACTGATTACGTTTTGCGTGGATTAGTTCGTGAATATTCTAAAACTTGTCTTTTGACAACAGAAATGATTAGTTCTGAAGCATTAGTAAATGAAGCAAAAAGGCGCAGATGCTTTGCATATGCGCCTGAAAATGATTTAGTCAAGCGAGACGATAATCATTCTCCTATTGCATACCAACTAACCGGACATAAGCCTCAATTAATGTCTGAGGCTGCTAAAATATTAGAAAAATATGCTGATATTATAGATATTAATATGGGGTGTCCGGTTAATAAAGTAGTAAAAGGGCAAGATGGTTGTGCTCTTATGAGAAATCCTAAACTCGCGTATGAAATTGTCAAGGAAATTAAATCGTCGGTGAAAGTTCCGGTTAGTGTTAAATTTAGATTAGGTTATACCATGAGTGAACTCAATTTTATTGAATTTGGCGAAAAAATGCAAGAAGCCGGAGCTGACTTAATAACAATTCATGGTAGAACAAGAAATCAAATGTATTCAGGAAATGCTGATTGGTTAAAAATTAGAGAACTTAAAAAAAATGTTGATATTCCAGTTTTTTCAAACGGTGATGTAAATTCAATAGAAGATGCTATTGAATGTTTAGAGCAATCTCAAGCTAATGGTATTGCAATAGGTAGAGGTATTTTAGGAGATGTAGGATTAATATCGAGAATAGAAAAATATTTTTTAACGGGTAAAATTTTACCTTCACCAACGCTTGATGAGAGAATTGAAATCTTAAAAAAACATTTGAGACAAGAAATTATTCAAAGAGGTGAAAATGTAGGAATAAAATTTGTTAGAAAGTTTTATCCGCATTATATTAGAAATATTCAGAATGCCGCCAAATACAGAGGTGAGCTTGTTATTGAAGATAATTATGAAAGAATTATTGAAAAATTAGATTCTATACTTTGTGATAAAGTGTTTTTATAACCTAAATCCCTTTAATTGCTTTATTTTTTATATTGTTTTATAATTATTTTGCAAGTTAGATTGGAGTGTGAATGAGTTATTTTACGAGTTCTTATATTGTTACTATTTCCGGATTTATTTTAGCTTGGCTATGGGGGGAACATGTTCATCATGGCACTGGAATGTTGTGTGTTTTTATAGTTTTTGTCCTGGCTATTTTAGAAGTCAGTTTATCTTTTGATAATGCTGTTGTAAATGCCATGAAACTAGAAAAAATGAATGAAATCTGGCGACACAGGTTTTTGACTTGGGGTATTGCTATTGCTGTTTTCGGAATGCGTTTTTTGTTTCCTGTATTAGTTGTTGCTATTTTTGCTCAAATAAGTTTAATTGAAGTAACAAAAATAGCATTTACTGATTCGCTAAAATATGCTCATTATCTTCATGAAACTCATGCCCCAATTGTTTCATTCGGCGGAACCTTTTTAATGATGCTTTTCTTATCTTATTTCTTCAACGAAAAAAAACATATACATTGGATTAAGTACCTAGAGAAATGTCTTCAGTATTGTGGTAATTTAAAAGGAGCTGAAACTATTATTACGATATTATTTTTGTTTTTCATTCAAATATATGTTAATCCTGCTCAAAAATTATCCGTGGTTTTGTCCGGCTTGAGCGGTATTATAGTTTATTTATTAATAGACGGTATTACTCAATGGCTTGAGAAAAAAGATGAAGAGTCTACAAAACTAATAACTCAGACAGTAAAGGGTTCCGGATTTATAGGATTTTTATATTTAGAATTAATTGATGCTTCATTTTCTCTTGATGGTGTTTTAGGAGCTTTCGCACTTAGTAAAGATATTTTAATAATAACAATAGGTCTTGCTATTGGAGCTATGTTTGTTCGTTCTTTAACAATTATGTTGGTTGAGAAAAAAACATTAAATGAATACCTCTATCTTGAACATGGTGCTCATTGGGCAATAGGTGCACTGGCAGTAATAATGCTTATTTCAAGTTTTCATGAGGTTCCTGAAATTATTACAGGGTTAATAGGATTAGCCTTTATTCTAATGGCATTTGCATCATCTTTAATTCATAATAAAAAAGCAAACAAGGAGAATTAATTTGACACAGCTTTTAAAACTGCCGCTTGTTAGTTTTATTGTGACTTCTTTTAATTATGGTAATTATATAATCAAGACGCTTGAAAGTATAAAAAATCAGTCATATGAAAATATTGAAGTTATTGTTGTTGATGATAATTCAACGGATAATTCTGTTGAATTAGTTAAAAAATTTGCTAACAAAAATAAGGATTTGCCTTTGGAAGTTATTGAAAAAAATATTAATCAAGGTCAAATGGCTGCAATGCAGGATGGATTAAAGTATGCAAAAGGCCAATTTATTTGTTTTATAGATTCAGACGATATTTTAGTTAAAGATTATGCTAAAACCTTATTGAGAGTTCACTTGTCTACAAGTCTTGCTTTTGTGTCCGGTCAATTGGTAGAAATAGACGAAAATGATGAAATACATACAACATATTCTGTTTCGTCTTTTCATAAACAAAAAATTAGTGAAGTTAAATCCCTTGAAGAACTCTTAAAAATTGATATTGATAATGTTGATTTTAAAATTTTAACGCAAAAAGAAGCACCTTTTGGCGGATGGTATTGGTCTGCAATGAGTGCAAATATGTTTAGAAAATCTGCATTGGATTTATTTATGGAATATGATACCCCACAAAATTGGAAAATATGTCCGGATAAGTTTTTGCTGAATTTTAGCCACTTACTTGGAGGTTCTGCTATTGTTTATGCTCCTGTTGTCGGTTACAGAAGACATAAGAAAAATGCAGGTTGTTCAAATTTGGTTTGCGGTTGTAAACGATATAATAATGATCAAATAACTAAGATAAATATTGAGAATAATAAAAAAATTCGACCTGATACTTTAAAATTTATAAATAAACATAAAAAATCATTTATTAAAGTATTAGGTAAAAGAGGTGTAAATAATATTATTTGGAATATTCGTTTATCATATTTTAGAGTTGACTTTAAGAAAGCTCTTTCTTGTATTTTTAAAGTTTGATTATAAAACTAAGCTCCTACTTTTGAAACGCAGGCTGTTATTGCATCTATTAACCTTTTTACTTTTATAATTTCAATATTTGGATAATCGGATGATTTTATTGCTTTGTTTGAATTAGGAATAATTGCTTTTTTAAATCCTAATTTTTCTGCTTCTTTAATTCTTTTTTCAATATTGGTAACAGCTCTAACTTCTCCTGAAAGACCTATTTCTCCAATTATAATGGTGTGAGAATCAACTACAACATCTCTTGCACATGTAGCAACAGCAAGTGCTATTCCTAAATCAGCCGCAGGTTCGGTAATTTCTACCCCCCCTATAACGTTTACATAAACATCCTGTTTTGAAAGATTCAACCCTACTCTTTTTTCTAAGACTGCCAAAATTTGTAAAACTCTGCTAAAATCAACACCATTAGTGACTCTTCTTGGTGTAGGATAGGGAGTTGTTCCTACCAGAGATTGAATCTCAACTAAAAGTGGACGAGATCCTTCATTTGTAGCAATAATGACACTCCCAGGAGTAGTTAATTCTGTGTGTTCATTTAGAAATAATTCACTTGGATTTTTAATTTCAATTAGTCCATTCGTTCCCATTTCGAAAATACCAACTTCCGAGGTATTACCGAATCTGTTTTTAACTGCTCTTAAAAGTCTGTAGGATTTATATTTATCTCCTTCAAAGTATATAACCGTGTCTACCATATGTTCTAAAACTTTTGGACCCGCAATATTTCCTTCTTTTGTTACATGACCGATAACAATTACCGTAATATTTTCATTTTTTGCCAGTTGCATTAAAAAGTTACAGCATTCCCTAATCTGAGAAACACTTCCTGCCGAACTTGACATGTTTTGATTATAAATTGCCTGAATACTGTCTACTATAACTACATCAGGTTTAATATTTTCAATTTCATTTTTTATTAACTCTAAATTTGTTTGAGGATATATATAAAGAGACTCTGAATTTACATTTAGTCTTTCGGCTCTTAATTTAATTTGATTTGCTGATTCTTCCGCAGAAATGTATAAAACCTTTTTTTTATTTTTGCAAAGCAATCCGCTTGTTTGCAGTGTTAAAGTTGATTTCCCTATTCCCGGATCTCCTGCTACTAAAATAAGTGAACCTTGAATAAGTCCTCCGCCTAAAACCCTGTCAAATTCACCTATGCTTGTGCTTATCCGAATTTCTTTGCTTAATTCTATTTCATTTAGACGGGATGGTTTTTTGTTATTTAAGAAACTGCTATTTAAATGATTAATTGAAGATTGCAAATAATTTTGATTGATTTCTTCTACTAAACTTCCCCAATTATTACATTCAGGGCATTTGCCCAAATAACCTGCAGATTCATACCCGCATTCTTGACATATCCATTTCATTTTAATTTTTGCCATGAATTAATTGTATCAAAAAATTTTAATAATGTCTTATTGTATTAAGTTTAGGGCTTGCTATAAATATATTTTCAGGAATAATTACAATTGAACTGGTGTCACCTTTTTGACTTGCAAATCTTGGAATTGAGGCTTTCATAATAAGTGTCTTATGATAAAATTCTAATTGTGTTGTAACTCCATCTTCAAAAGGATTTCTACAATCAATCCAAAGAGCAACTTGCGGTTTGCCAGTAGAAGCTACTTTATTTGAAGAAGTATATTCATAAAGAGCGAATGGTTCATCACCATCAATAATAGTTGGATTTTTATTATAACTTATTGTTGATAGTGTAATCATGGAATCTCTTTTATCAAGGATTTCGAATGCTTTTGTTGCCGCAGTGCATTTTTCACCTAAAACCATCCCCCGTGAATCAATCAAGGCAACATTTGCATTTATTTCTGCATTTAAGTTATAAATAGTATTTACATCTTGCCAGAAGAGAGCTACTTCAAATATAGCAAGAGTCAAAAAAATTAAAATTGGAAGTATAAACATAAATTCAATTAAATTTTGAGCCTTTATTGTTTTTTTTATACATTTAAAAATCTGCATATACTTTTTAAAAACCCTTTCATTTTTTTTGAATCCGGCAATGAAATAGAATCATTCTTATAATAAATATTGTAGCTCTTAATAATATTTTGTGGAAGAGAGTTACCATCTTGTAACGTTTGAGCAATAAACTCAAGATAATCGTCTTGTTCTTCTTTGTAATTAAAATCTTGTACACGAAAGTTTTCATCAGCTTCTCTATGAACAATTGCATGATAAGCTGCTTGTATTGAAGAATCATTTACATCTTTTGGAAATTTTAAAATAGCATTTCTTGCAGACAAAGTTTCTGCTAAAACCATATAAATTAGCCTTGAAACAAGTCTGCGTTCGTCTTTAAAATTTTTTTTAACCATTATGATTTATCTTAGTGGTTATATAGTAATGGCTTGACACTCTTTTTCTACAAATCTAAGCATTTTTATATAATTGCCATCAAAAAATTGTTGAGAAATTGTTTCTACAGCACTTTTTGCAGCTTCGTTTTTATCTATAGTGCTTCTGTAAAAGAATTTTTTTCCATTTCTGTATCTTACCAAAATTTCTTTTGTTACTAATCTGTCCATAACAGTTTTGATTGTTGTATAAGCTCTGTCTATTTTGTTGTTGTTTAATGAGTCAACAATATCAGAAACTGAAATGTTGCAATCTTCATCTTGTTCTTGTAAATTCCAAATAATATTTAGTATTTCAATTTCTAAAATGCCATAAAACATAAAACTTTCTCCTTAGTACTGGGTAAACTGTTACAAATATAATAATATAAAAGAAAAACTAATTCAAGTGTTAGTTCCCAAAAACTTTTTATTAATCAGGTTTTTAATATTTCTTAACATGATTTATTTGCATGGCAATTATTTTATAAAAAATGTTTTTAATAATATATATAGAGTATATATTAAGAGAACAGAGAATTAGTATCTATTATTACTATTTGTAGTATAGCATTTAGTTTTAATTGTAATACTTTTATTTCTTATAGTAAGCAAGAATGTCAGTCTATGCGCTATTTTGCGTTTGGTTTGTCTTTCTTTGTTGTAGTCAAATACACAATTAATGAGGGAAAAATGAGAGAACAAGAATTAAATACGATGATGTCGGTAGTATCAGATCCGATTAATAATGTATATAAACTTGAAAACAGAAAAGATATAGAAGAAATTCAGCGAATTATAAGAATATTTAATATATCGGAAGAACAAAATAATAAACACAGAATGCTTTCGATAAAAAATATGGCTACTTTAAAATTGGTTTTAAGTAATAATTAATAATTTAAATATATAAAAACCACTTATATAACAAGCTTTTTTGCCTTTTGTTAAGAATGTTAACATCATTTTTTGACGAAAAGGCAATTTAATTTTGAAAAATGTTTTTAATAATATATACAGAGTATATATTAAGAGAACAGAGAATTAGAACTATTGATACCTTTATTGTTAGCCTTAAGCAGCAGATTTTATTCTGCATTCTAGAGGCTCGACAAGCATACTAAAAATACAAGAAGAGGAATATAAATTGAGAATAGAAACATAAAATAAAAATGAACATAAAGATAAAGATAAAGATAAAGGATATTTGTCAATCTATAAGTATAGGTAAATAAATTATATTGAGAATATGTATAAAAGCGAGGGAAAAATGAGAGAACAAGAATTAAATACGATGATGTCGGTAGTATCAGATCCGATTAATAATGTATATAAACTTGAAAACAGAAAAGATATAGAAGAAATTCAGCGAATTATAAGAATATTTAATATATCGGCGCAACAGGATAATAAACATTCTACGTTTTCGATAAAGAATATGGCAACGTTTAAATTAGTTTTGAGTAATAATTAGGGATTTTAATATTAAATAAGGGTGAATTAATGGGATAAAGGTTGATTATAAAAAAAGAGCCGCTGTTTGCAACAGCGGCTCTTTTTTTATATGATTTTAATATGATAATAACAGCAGGCATTTATAGAGGAAGAAAGATTAAAACTCCTGATGAGAATATAGTCAGACCGACTTTATCAAAAATCAGAGAAGGTGTTTTTAATATTCTTTTTTCAATGATAGATTTTAAAGACAAATATTTTCTTGATATGTTTGCAGGTTCGGGAATTATGGGACTAGAGGCTATTTCAAGAGGGTTTTATTATGTTATGGAACTAGAAAAAAAACCGAAGGTTGCAAAAATTATAAAAGAAAATTATGAAAAGTTAGGGGTTAAATTAAACTTGAAAATAGGAGATAGTTTAAAACAAAAATTATTAGAAAAATTTGATGTTATATATATTGATCCGCCTTATTATAGTGATATATATGAAAAAGCACTTATGAAAATTGAAAAAGAAGCACTTTTAAAAGATAATGGGATTATAGTTTTAGAGCATGTTAAAGAGATTTGTTTAGAAGGGTTGAATTTTAAACAGATTAAACAGAAGAAATACTCAGATAAAATTATTACTGTTTTATCGAGATATTAAAATTTGATGAATGTTATTGATTTTTTCCAAAAGGCAGGAGTTTAAATTCTCTTTTTCTTATTTCGCTTTTTACATCATTAAGTTCATAACATTTTATACATCTTGCTTCATATGTTTCATCGCCGCCAATCATAATCAAAGGTGAATTTTTATCAACAGGTTTTCCATCTACCAGTCTTTGGGTTCTTGTTGCATTTTCACATCCGCATTTCATACATACTGCAGCAAGTTTATCTGTTTTAGTTGCTATACACATAAGCTCAGGCATGTAACCAAAGGGTTCTGCTTTAAAATCTAAATCTAATCCTGTTCCGATAATTTTTTTACCATCATTCATTAATTTTGTTATAACTTTTACAATATGTTCATCAAAAAACTGGAGTTCGTCTATCGCTATTATTTCATCATCTTTTTTTATGACACTTAGAATTTGTGCTGCATTTTTAACTTTTATAGCATCAAGCCATAGACCATTTCTTGATTCTATATAATCTCCATGCGCTCTTGTATCAATATCAGGGGATATTACTTTAACTTTTCTTTTTGCTATAATTGCACGTCTGATTCGTCTTAATAATTCTTCTGTTTTACCGCAGCTCATTGGTCCTGTAATTAATTCAAAACTATACCCTTGCATTTTTAACCCCTATTTTCATGTCTCCCATTTATTTTAAATTATTTTTTTTTAATAATACTCGTTCAAATCATGTATATTTATTAATTTTAAATCATAAAAATTATTTGAACAGTAGTATGAGCTTTTTTTTAAAATTTATTAATGTATTCTATATGGTGCATTTGTTCCCAATATTTTATCTTTCAATAATTTAAGATTTTTTCCGTAAGCAATTTTCAATTGATCTGAGAGATTATTTTCAATATCAATTAAATACATGTCGTGCACAATAAATTCTTTTATAAGTAAAACAATGCCGGGATTTTTAGTCCAGATAACATGTATATTTTCGGTTTTAATTGAACTGGAATTTCCTATAACACCTTCTTTATCATCAGATGCTAAAATAATCATTTTACCTCCAAGAGAGGTTTCAATTTCTTTTGCTGAAGCATGTTCGAATACAAGTCCAAAATTACTTTTAAAATTGTCATAACCAACTATTTTAATTTCTACTCCACGGTTATAAGCATCGAGAAAATGTTGTTCCATCAATTTAAAATCATAAGACCAAATCTCAACATACAATTCTTTTTTTGTATTTTTAATTATTTCAATAATTTTTTCTCTAATACTATTAATACCGGAAATACTTAAAATAGGATCTGTATAATCTTCTCTTACGTTCGGTAAATTTTTATCCAAAAAGTCTAAAGTTGAATTAATTTTGCGTTTGAATCTTTGTGTAAGTTCAGAAGGTTTTATCGGAGTATAAGTAACAGGTTTAGAATTTAGTGCAACAACAACTTTTTCTTTTTCCAGTGCCTTTAGCGTGTCATAAGCTCTTGATTGGGGAACGTTTGCAATCTGGCTGATTTCATATCCTGTTGAGGGGTATTTTTTTAATAAAGCTAAATAAACTTTTGCTTCGTATGTATTAAATCCTAATTCTTTTAAGTGTTCAATTAATTCGTCCATAAAATTATTGTAGCACTTAGGATTGAATTGGTGAATAGGCAATAATCGTTGTTTAAAAAGACAAAAATAAACCGGCTCTTTTGAAGCCGGTTAAAAACCACGTATTAGAAGAGAGGAATTAGAGAGTGTGAACCAAAAAAGGCTCACATGCATGATGTGCCACATATTTAAAGTTTTATAACAGTTTTTAAAATAATAAGCGTTATTTCGTTACAAATGTTAATAATTATTTTATAAACAAGGTTTTTTATTAAGTATTTTTTGATATATAATCTAGAAATGGAAGTAATTAAACAATTAAAAAATAAAGTTATTGTTTCAGTTCAAGCAATGCCTGATGAACCTTTATATAAGGAAGATTGCATGAATGCGATGATGAGTTCAGTAATAAATGGTGGTGCGTCTGGTCTTAGAGTTGCGGGTGCCAGAGATATTAAAAACGCTAAAGAACTTTTTAATGTTCCGATAATCGGGATTACAAAACCTGACAGATTACCGGAGAATTGGAAAGAGTTAGTATATATAACTCCTACACTGAAGGATGTTGAGTTGATTATTAATGCAGGAGCAGATATTGTTGCCTTTGATGGAACTTCAAGAAAAAGAGAATGTTCTGTTGAAAGTATTGTTAAAAATATACATTTAGCAAATAGATATGCTATGGCAGATATTGCAACTTATGAAGAAGGTTTAAACTGCGAGAAATTGGGCGTTGATATTTTATCGACGACTTTATCAGGATATACAAAAGAGTCATCAACAAGTTCTGAAGAACCTGATTTTGTTCTTCTTGAAAAATTAGTTAAAAATACTAATATTCCAATTATTTTGGAAGGTAGAATTTGGGAGCCTAATCAGGTTAAGAGAGCATTTGAACTTGGTGCACATAGTGTTGTTATAGGTTCAGCAATAACAAGACCACAGTTGATTACTCAGAGATTTATTAGTGTATAATAGAAATGCTCAAAGTAGAGAATTAACACAAATATTCTTTACTCAAACCTAGAAATATGAGATTAATAAACTATATAAGGAGAACAAATGGTTAAAAAGGCATTAGTATTTGATGTAGGCGGAACAAAAATTTATCATACCATTGTAGATGAGAATGGAAATATTTGTGCTGAAATTGGAAAACACTCAACACCAAAAAATCTTGATGAGCTAAAAAATCTTTTTATAGAAACAATATCTAAATATGAAAAAAGTATAGATGCTATTGGAATCGCAACAGCAGGTGCTGTTAATAATGAAAATAATAAAGTTATAAGTTCAACTGCTAATTTGGTTAGAGGTTATAATACTATTGATTTTACTTCTTTAAGTTCAAAAAAAGTTTTTGTAGAAAATGATGCAAATTCTGCAGCTTGGGCGGAACACATTTTAGGAGCTTCAAAAAACTGTCCTTATTCAGTAATGTTAACACTTGGAACAGGTGTTGGCGGCGGAATTATTTTGGATAACAAATTGTATAAAGGTAAATCAGGCGGTGCGGGAGAAATGCATTTTAAAATATATGCTGACGAAAGACGCAAGTGTACTTGCGGAGCATGGGACTGTTTTGAAGCTTATGCTTCAGGAACAGGTTTGAAATTAACAGCCGAAGAAATATTAAATGATAAAAATGTCACTACTTATGATGTCATAAATGGTGTTAAGTCAGGTGATGAAAAAATGAAAAAAATTTTTGAAAGATGGCAAAACGATATTCTGGCAGGGCTTGCAGGATTGGCAAACCTCTTTGATCCTGATTGTATTGTTCTTTCGGGTTCGATGGCCGAATTTGTTGATACTGAGTATCTTGAAAAAAATGTAAATTCTCAAATAGTAACAGCA
This sequence comes from uncultured Muribaculaceae bacterium, assembly GCA_964391675.1. GTDB lineage: Bacteria > Cyanobacteriota > Vampirovibrionia > Gastranaerophilales > Gastranaerophilaceae > CAYMMX01. Next base: position 208,056 of record CAYMMX010000002.1, read on the forward strand.
CCAATAAAAGTTTATAAGGCAACAGCAGGTAATTATGCAGGCATGCTGGGAGTTGCTTTGTTAGCATTAAGTAAATAAATTAAAGGTCAATATGGGAAAATCTAAAAGACGTATATTACATAAGGGAATTAATGATAAAATTACAAATATTACGAGGGAAGAAGCTCTTAATGATGTAGTTAAAGCTTGTAATGTAAAAAAAATTAATGAAAAAGTAAAAGATATAATTTCTCTTTTTGGATTTTCCGCAGAAGAATTACTTGAGGCAGGTGCACAATATGAGGATGTCGTTGGGTTACGCGGTATTCTTAATTTAGAATAAACCTATTGTTCCCACTTTTGGCAGTCAAATTTTATGTCTTTAACATTAAGATGAAGTGATTTTAAATAGGGCTTAAATTTTTCCAGTAATTGGGGTTTTTGTAGCATAAGTTCTTGTGCTATTGCAGAATTTGCACATGCTATTACTAACAGTCCTCCACCTACCATCGAATATGGTTTTGATTTGTCTGAAAATTTTTTGCCTACAATTTTACCCCAAAACTTGTATAAATTATTTCTTGTAATTGCTTTTTTTAGTTCTTTAGAATCAAGCATTTTATCAATAATGCTTTGAGTATCTTCAAAATCTGTATATAGAACTTTTTTACCCATATTCCCTTTTTGTGTTAAACTTATAATACTTGATTATAACATTAATGCTGGCAAAAATGGAAAAATATAAAGAATTTGAAAGAATTATAAGAGATTCAAAAAATATATTGATTATTTCTCATGTAAACCCTGATGGAGATACATTAGGGACAATGTGTGCCCTTAGGTCCGTAATTTACCAGAAATATAAAAAGAAACCAGAAATGCTTGTTTTGTCAAAAATCCCTAAAATTTATGACTTTCTCCCGGATATTAATCAGGCTAAAACTCTTGATTTGATTGATAAATCAAGAGAATATGATTTGGTTATTACTGTTGATGTTGCATCTTTAGACAGGATAATTGATGCACAAATTTTATTTAACAAAGCAAAATATACCGTAAATATAGATCATCATAGAACAAATAACAATTATGGGGATTTAGCTATAGTTGCACCAGAAGCAAGTTCAAGCGGTGAAGTTTTGTATAAAATTCTAAAATCACTCAATTGGGAAATAAAAGATAAATCTTTAGATATTGCAACATCTATTTATGTCGCTATACTTACTGATACAGGCGGATTCAGGTTTGAAAATACAAATTCAGAAGTCTTCAAAATTGCTTCAGAACTAACAGCAATGGGTATTGATCCTAAATCCTTGTATAAAAAATGCTATGAATCAAAATCCAAAGAAATAGTACTTTTTCAGGGATATTGTGTAGGAAAAGCTGTTTTTTCAGACAATGATAAAGTTGCTTATACCACTATATATAAAAAAGACATTGAAAAATTTTCAGTAGGAGATGATGCAACAGACGGGATTGCAGAAACTTTAAGGGCAATAGCATCAACAGAAGTTTCTTTTGTTATTAAAGAAGTAGACGCCAAAATTTGTAAGATTTCAATGAGAAGTAAAGATATCGATGTTGCAAAAATTTGCTCAATATATGGCGGAGGGGGACACAGGTTTGCAGCCGGATGTACAATGAAAATGTCTTGCGAAGATTCTTTGAACAATCTTTTAGTAGAAATTAATAAGGAAATGAATGAGTAAATTGATAAGATATCCAAAACATGTCGTAAAAGCCGTTATAGATAACGATTTCTCCGGTATGGCTGCAGAAATGGGCTTTATGTTAATGTTGGGAATCTTTCCGGCAATGCTTTTTTTAATGGCTGTTTTTGCATGGATGGGTAATAAATCTTTTATAAACCCTGTATTACTGTTTCTTTCCACAATTATACCTGCTGATTCTATGAAATTATTTCATAGTGTATTAAATGAAGTTATGATTTTTTCAAAAGGTGGACTCATTGCTGTTATTGGTATTATTGTAACTTTATTTTTAACGTCAAATGCAGTTGCTGTTGTTTTAAAAGGTTTGAATAGAGCTTATAAGGTTGAAGAAACACGTTCTTTTATTTATACAAGAATTTTATCTGTTATCATGGTCTTTGTAAATACTTTTATGCTGTTTTTAAGTATAAACCTGATAGTATTTGGTAAAGTAATTACAAATTTCTTAGTTAATTATGCGGGAATTTCTCATGTATTTGAACTTAGCTTATTAACATTTAGATGGCCTATTGCCTTTTTATCTTTATATTTTATGGCTTTTATAAATTATTATATTTTACCCGATTTAAAAGGAGATGAAAAACTAAAAACAAAAAGTGCTTTGCCCGGAACTTTATTTTTCTGCGTTTTTTGGTTAGTCGGCTCTTGGGCATTTTCAATTTATGTTAACAATTTACATACTTATAACAAAGTTTATGGGACAATAGGAGCTTTTGCAATGCTTATGATGTGGCTTTATTACACTTCAATACTTCTTTTAATCGGCGGTGAGATAAATTCACAGGTATACAATAAATTGGAAGAATCAGAATAAAAAAATTAACATTATTGTATTTTTATTAAATTCTGATAGAATAAATTATAAAGAAAAAGGAGCATATTATGAAAAACATAGTTATTTATTCAGTTCAAGATCAATCAGAATTAAGTAATATTTTGTCTGAAATTGAAGATGTAAATATCAGAATAGAGCCCGCAACTCAAATGAAAGATTATAATTTATTAAATCCGGGTTTGTTGATTGTGGAGCAGGGTCCCGACTTAAAAAATATTTTAATGTCCACGAAATTTTCCTGCCCGATTCTTTTTCTTGGCTCTTTATTTAAAGATGTTACTGTAAGATCAGAAGGATATGACTTTATTAAAACACCTCTGAATAAAGATGAACTTGTTGTAAGAGTAAAAACATTACTTAGAATTAAATCTTTAAAAGATAAATTAGCTTTTGTAAGTACAACAGACGGTTTAACAGGACTGCATAACAGAAAATATTTGCATGAACGTTTAGATGCTGAAATATCACGTGCAAAAAGATATTCAACAAGTCTTTCTTGTTTATTATTCGATATTGACTTTTTCAAAGTTGTTAATGATATGTATGGATATGACTGGGGTGATATTTTATTAAAGTCATTAGCAGAAAAATTAAAGTCTCTTGTTAGAAAAGAAGATATTTTGACAAGGTATGGTGATGAGGAGTTCTTATTAGTATTGCCAAATACTTCTGAGGAAAACGCATTTTTATTTGCAGAACGTTTTAGACGTGATATTGAAAAAATGGAATTTATCCCTGCAGGAGAAGAAGAAAGACACCCTATTACAATTTCGGGAGGAATTTCTACATATCCTTGCCTTGAAAATGTTGAAGAAGACGCAAACACTATAATAAGATATGCAGAACACGCTTTATACAACGCAAAAAAACGCGGTAAAAATAAAATTATCCAATTTTCACAAATTAATTTGGGTGAATAATCGAGTAATTAACAAGGCGGGTGCTACAATTATGTAGCACCCGCCTTGTTATACAGCATTACTGTAACGAAATGTAACAGAATTACCAAACACTGAAATTCAATACTTTGTATATACTTTATATATATGTAAGATGAAACAAACAAACATTAAATAAACACAAAAAAGATTTTATACCGAATAGATAAAGAGAATTAAGAGAGACTTTCAAACACTAACCTACCCTACCTACCCTACAATCCCTTCCTAAAACAATTTTTTTAACACTCCCTTTACGGGAGTTTTTTATTGCTTATTTATTAGAACACTTAAGTAAAAATTTAAAGGATATTAATTTATTGCGTAATTGTTAAAAACTTGTCCTGTTTGTTAAAATAAGCTAATCTGTTAGTATCAAAATTATTTTTTGTTGAGTTAAGGGGAAGATGATTACAACCGGAAAGATAGTTGTCGTTGATGACGATAAAATAGTTACATCCAGTTTGAAAACTTTATTTAAGTTAGAAGGATTTTGTAATGCTAAGTATTTCAACGACCCAAAAGAAGCTGTAGAATATCTTAATCTTGAAAAACCGGATTTGATTCTTTCAGATTTTTTAATGCCGGAAATGAATGGCTTGGAATTTTTATCTAAAGCAAAAGAAATACACTCAGAAGTAAGTATGATTTTGCTTACAGGTTATGCGGATAAGGAAAACGCAATCAGGGCAATTAATGAAATAGGATTATATAAATATATTGAAAAACCTTGGGATAATGATGATTTAATAATGAGTATTAAAAATGGTATTGAAAGAAGTTACTTATTAAGTCAATTAAGAGAAAAAATAGAAGAATTGGAAATTGCAAAAGAAGAATTAGAAAAATATTCTCATAATTTAGAAGATTTAGTAGCCCAAAAAACAGCAGATTTAGTTAAAACTAATTCAAAATTATCAGGAATTATAAATTATTGTGCTGACGGAATTATAATTATAGATGAAAATGGTCATATTGAGCAGGTTAATCCTGCTTGTGAAAATATGGTAGGACTTAGTGAAGATACATTAGTTAAAATGAATTTTTCAAATGTTACTCATTGTGAGAATAAAAAAGATTTTAAAGAAGCATTAAAAGAAAATTCTGATATACTTTTGAGGGATTGTTATATTTTAAATACCTTAAGGGATAAAAAAATTCCCGTAGAGATAAATTTTGCAGTAATTGAGACAGAAGCAGTTGAACCTGTTAAAAAATTTGTTGGTGTTATAAGAGATATCAGAGTGCAAAAAGAAATGGAAAGACTCAGAGATGATTTCATTGCAACATTGACACATGATTTAAGAACACCTCTTTTGGCGGCAATACAAACATTAAAGTTTTTCTTGGATGGTTCCTTGGGTAATCTGGATGAAAAGCAAAAAGTTCTTTTGTCTACAATGCAAAAAAGCAATGAGGATTTATTGGGTCTTGTTAATGCTTTATTAGAGGTTTATAAGTATGATTCCGGCAAGCTTAATTTATGTAAAACAAATTTTTTGTTTAAAGATTTAGTTTCTCAATGTTACTCTGAATTATTGCCTTTGGCAAATAATAAAAATATTGAATTTAATTTGAAATATAATCCTCCTGAAGATTTAGCAATAAACGCAGATAGAGGAGAAATTAGACGTGTAATTATAAATTTATGCGGAAATGCTATTAATTATACAAATATTGATGGAAAAGTTGATATTGAAGTTAATGAGTGTGATAAAGATATTATTTTTTCTGTTATAGATAACGGTAATGGTATTCCAAAAGAAGATATTCCTAATTTATTCAAGAGATTTTCTCAAGGAACAAATAAAAAACGTTCTACAGGAACAGGATTAGGTTTATATTTATCAAGACAAATAATTGAAGCTCATGAAGGCAAAATTTGGCTTGAGAGTAAAGTAAACCAAGGAAGTCAATTTTCTTTTTTACTTACTGATGTAAAAGTTAAAAATAAAAATATAGAAAATTTATTAAGGAGATAAAATGGGTAATGTAAGAGTTTTATTAATTGAAGATCATGTTATGACGAGAATGGGGTTATCTTTGGTATTAGAAAAAGCTGAGGGCATTGAACTTATAGCAGAAGCCGAAGATGGTCTTGCAGGAGTACAAAAAGCACATGAATTATTACCTGATGTTATATTAATGGATATTGGTTTACCGATTATTGACGGAATTGAAGCCACAAGAAGAATAAAAGAAGATAAACTCAATTCAAAAGTACTAATATTTACATCACGCGACAATGACGATGATATATTTGCAAGTTTTAAGGCAGGCGCAGATGGTTACATAATGAAAGGATCAAGTCCGGAGCAGACAAAAAATGCAATAAAAGCCGTAAGTGAAGGTACAGGTTGGTTAGATCCGGCTATTGCAAGATTAGTTTTATCAAATATACAAAGAAATGAAAGATTTCCGACTCCATCAGGCGAAATTAATTACAAAGCAGGTAAAAATACATACGGATTAACAGAGAGAGAAATGGAAGTCTTGGCACTTATAGTTGAAGGGCTTTCAAATCCACAAATAGCAGATAAGCTTGTTATTACAAGAGCAACTGCAAAAGCTCATGTTCATAGTATTTTGCAAAAACTTTATGTTGACGACAGAACAAAAGCAGCTATTATGGCAATGAAAGAAGGATTAGTTTAGTAGTGATCACAAGCAATAAGCAAAATATTAAAGTAAAAAATAAAGTGCAAAAGGTAATTATATTATTTTTTGCTCTTTGCTTTTTATCACAAACTATTTGTCATGCTTTCACTAAAAAACCAAAAATTTATACTCCCAAAGATGAATATAAGCATCAACAAAAAGTATTAAGAAGAGAAGAAATTCAAAAATATAAAAGAAGTCTTTTACCTGAATCAGGTTATATGACAAGAGAAGAATATGAACAAAGAACAGTTGATATTCCAAATTCCCAAAAAACAGTTCCGGAATATAAACAACCTAAAGATATTAAAATGAAGTACATTCCCCAACCCATATATAAATTAGCCAGATATAATAATCCTCCGGGATCTGTAGAGCTTCACATAGGAAGAGTTTTAAATTTTGACAGACAATTTGTTTGTCCAGGAATAACTTCTCCGAATAAAGACATTCTTGTTTATCCTTTACTTTATTATTATGCAACAAATCAGTGTACTTGTGCTGATTTATTTATAATTCCTTTGGATAAGACACTTCCTGATGTACAAAGAATTCAGCAGGCAAATATTATAAAAAGAGTACAAATACCAATACTATCAACTGATAAAGATATAAGTGTTAAATACATATTTAGGTCATTAACACCTGTAGATTTTTCAACAGACGGTTCGAAACTTCTAGTTAAAGAAAAAACAGGAGATATAAATGATGGAATATGGCAAACTAACTTATGGATATACGATTTTAATAAAAAATCAGCAAAAAAAATACCTGAAATAAGGGAAGCAATAAAGTTTTATTGGGCAAACAAAAATGAACTAATTTTAGATGAAAAGAGGTGGGATATTTATCCTTTAGGGTTTGATGCTAATAATCCTGAACGTATTGTTGTATCTGCATATGGATATACAGGCAAAATGCCTGTGTTTTTAGGTGTATGGAGTATTGATTGTAATGGAGAGCGTTCAATGTTGGTTTCTTTATTTAAGGACAATGCACAGATAAGTATGAACGGATATAAACTTATTAAAGAAGGAGTTATTGATCCGGCTTTAGTTTATAATAATGAAAAAAGAGAAACAAAAATAGCCAAAAAAGCAAAAAAAGCTGAAAAAAAAGCTAATAAAGCCGAAAAAAAACACAAGAAACAAGAATTGCATAAAAAATTGAAAGAAATGAAAAAAGAAGAAAAGAGAGTTCTTCATAACTTTAATGCATATCAAAAAAACCCATCGAAATCACAAGATTAGATTATGTCAATAATTAAACAGTTTCTTTACCTTTAGTAGATATTTCGTTTTGGAGTTTGGTTATAAATTTATCTAACTCAAATACTCCGATTGGTCCCCGGCCTCTTGCACGAATTGCAAGAGAATTTGCTTCAATTTCTTTATCTCCTATTACTGCAACATAGGGAACCTTTTTATCTTGAAGTGCTTCTCTTATCTTATAGTTCATACTTTCTGAACGTTCATCTAATTTTGCTCTTATTCCTAAGTCATTTAATTTTTTATAGATTTTGTCACAAAAATCCATATGTTTTTCGTTGCTGATAGGTACAATTGCAACTTGTGTCGGTGCTAGCCAAGTTGGGAATGAACCGGCATAATGTTCTGTTAAAATTCCCATAAATCTTTCCATTGAACCAAAAATTACTCTGTGGAGCATGATAGGTGTTTTCATTTGACCGTCAGAATCTTGATATTTTAAGTCAAATCTTTCAGGAAGATTGAAATCTAATTGAATTGTAGAGCATTGCCAAGTTCTGCCAATGGCATCTTTAACTTTAAAATCTATTTTAGGACCATAAAATGCTCCATCACCTTCGTTAATTTCGTATTTTAAACCTTTTGCTTCAAGTGCTTGCTTAAGTCCTTGTTCTGCTCTGTCCCAATTTTGTACTGTTCCTACATAACTTTCAGGACGTGTTGAAAGTTCTAATTCGAAAGGCATGTCAAACATTGCAAAGGCGTCTGAAACAAAATCTATAATTGATGTTATTTCATCTGTTAATTGTTCCGGTGTACAGAAAATATGTGCATCATCTTGTGTAAACCCCTTTACTCTAGTTAGACCGGCTAAAGCTCCAGAACGTTCATTTCTGTACACTGTTCCCATTTCAGCTAACCTTAAAGGTAACGAACGATAGGAATAGCGGTTTGCCTGATAAATTAGAATATGAAAAGGGCAATTCATAGGTTTTAATACATATTCTTGTTCTTCATCTTTAAAGTAATACATATTTTCTCTGTAATGCCCGCTATGACCTGAAATATCCCAAAGATGTGATTTTGCAATGTGAGGAGAAACAACTATTTGATATCCGCGTTTTCTGTGTTCGCTTCTCCAATAGTTTTCAATCTGTTCTCTTACAGTGGTGAGGTTTGGATGCCATAAAACAAGACCGCCGCCCACCTCTTCTCTTATTGAAAATAAATCAAGTTGGGTTCCTAATTTTCTATGATCACGTTTTTCTGCTTCTTGTAAAAAAGTTAAGTATTCTGATAAATCTTCTTTGTTCCAAAAAGCTGTTGCATATATTCTTTGAAGCATTTTGTTTTTTTCATCACCTCTCCAGTATGCACCTGCAACTTTTAATAATTTAAAAGCATTATGTTTAATGAAACTTGTATTTAAAACATGAGGACCGGCGCAAAGATCATTAAATAATATATTTCCTTCTTTATCTTTTGTTAAATATAATGTAGGATTATCATTTCTGTGTTCTTCAAGAAGTTCTGCTTTATATATTTCTCCTTGAGATTTAAACTCTGCTATTTTTCCATCAATATCTTCAATTACATATTTTTCAAATGTAAGATTTTGTTTAACTATTTCTTTCATTTTTTCTTCGATTTTTATTAAGTCTTCTTCGCTAAATGCGTGTCCGTCTGTTAAGTCAAAATCATAATAGAATCCTGTTTCTGTAGAAGGTCCTATGGCTAGTTTTGCACTTGGAAACAAACTTTGGACAGCTTGTGCCATAATATGTGATGACGAATGTCTTAATATATGTAGTGTTTCGTTATTCTTTTCCATAAAATCCTCTTTTCTATGCTTATATTAATATTTATAGCACTTAAAAAAACTAATGTAAATCATTTGAATATTTAGACAATTACGGTTAATATAAAAAATATGATTATTTTATTTATACATAGAAACTTTCCTGCACAGTTTAAGAATATTGCAATAGAATTAGCAAAAGATTCAAATAATCTGGTATTATTTTTAACTACTAATAATACGGTTCAAATTCCCGGAATTAATAAAATTCTGTATAATCCTAAAAATCCGCCATCAGTAAATCATCCTTACTTAAAATTATATCAGGAATCTGTTTTACATGGACAGGCTGCATCTGAAATGGCTCTTGAAATAAAAAAAAGAGGAATTATACCAGATATTATTTATGGCCATTCTTGGGGTTCATCAATGTTTATGAAAGATGTTTTTCCCAATGTTCCTTATCTTTGTTATTTTGAATGGTTTAGCAAAAGCAAAGATTCTGCTTATGATTTTGGTAATAATATTTTGGATACAGAAAAAACAGCGCATATTAAGTGCAACAATACACAAATACTTTTAGACCTTTGTTCTTGTAATGGTGGAATTTCTCCAATGAAATGGCAGAAAAATCAATTTCCATCTGAGTTTCAAGATAAAATTGAAGTTATACATGACGGAGTTGATACCGAAGTTTGCAAGCCAAATAAAGAAGCAGAATTTTTGATAAAAGATAAAGACCTTAAATTGACTTCAAAAAATGAAGTTATAACTTATGCAACAAGAGGAATGGAAGAACTTAGAGGTTTTCCTCAGTTTATAGAGGCTGTAGACAAACTTCTTAAAAAGCGTCCCAATGCGCATTTCGTAATAGCGGGAGAGGATAAAGTTTTCTATGGACCAACGGCTCCGGAAGGAACGTTTAAAGAGTATGTTTTGAAAAAATTTGATTTAGATATGAATAGAGTTCATTTTGTCGGAAAGTTATCTTATGAAGAATATTTAAACCTTTTACAAATTTCCTCAGCTCATGTTTATTTAACTTATCCTTTTGTTTTGTCTTGGTCAATTCTTGAAGCAATGTCTTGTGAATGTTGTGTTATTGCATCTAATACACAACCGGTTTTGGAAGTAATACAGGATAATCAAAACGGATTTCTGGTTGATTTTTTTAATATAGAGCAGTTGACTGAAAAAATTGAATATGCTGTTATTAATTCCGATAAAATGTCCGAAATAAGAAAAAATGCAAGAAAAACAATACTTAAAAATTATGATAAAAACAATTTAGTTCATAAACATATAGAATTTATAAATGAGTTTATAAAAAAATAATAAATACAGTTAATTATGCAATAAATTATATTAATGTAACTTTATGTAACGAATAAGTTTAAATCTATAAAGTTATGATTAATATAATCCGATAGCTAATTTGTGTTTAGTTGTTGAAAGGGATATACAATGTTAAAAAAAATAGAAGCACCAACAAATAATGTTTACGAAGGTGTTGAATTTATATTAAGAGGAGCAAAAAAACGTCGCTCTATGGCGTTAGCAACTGCAAAAATGCTTAATTCGGAAGCAGGCATTCAGACAAGACTTGTCGCGGTTAAATAACTACTTAAGGGTATTCCCGTTGTAGTGAAAAGAAGAGTATGAGAAAAAACAACATTAGAAGATCAGGATAGTTGGACACAGAGCCCGTCGGTTAACCGACAGGCTCTGTGTGATATTAAAGACAGTTGTTTATATAATCATTTGCACAATTTTCAGGTGTATATTTTTTAATCGTTTCGATACTATTTTTTAGTATTTTGTTTAGTTCAGGGTGCGTTTTAATTTTTAAAAGTACTTGTTTTATTCCTTCTACAGTAGGTTCACACAAAAAACCGTTTTCATTATCTTTTATTATTCCGTCAATTCCGTCATTTTTTGTGCAAACGGTGATACATCCTGAAGCCATTGCTTCAAGGTACACCATACCAAAAGTTTCATTTATACTGGGCAGAATAAAAATATCAGATTTTAGCATTTCTTTTAGAACATCTTCATTTTTTAATCGACCTAAGAATTTTATATTGCCTCCTTTGATTTTTTTTAATTTCGTTAATTCTTTTCCATCACCAATAATTTTTAACTCAAATTCTTCTAAACTTTTAACAGCCAAAATAAGTTTGTCAATATTTTTGCGTTTAATTAGATTTGCGCAGGTAATAACAGATGTAAAACTTCTTTTTTGTTCAAGAATTTTATCTGAATTTGAATTTAAACTGATTCCTGAATTAATGACAAATGTTTTTTTATTGCATTCAGGCATAATTTTTGAGAAGCTTTTTTGCAGGTTAAAAGATCTGCATGCAATTTTTTTTGCATTATTATAAGCATTTTTTAGTTCTTTTCTAAAATAGAGGCTGTAAATAGGGTTTGTTAAAACCTCTATATCCGAGCAATGTACAGCACAAATTAAAGGTTTATTGAATTTTTTTGCGAGTTTATTTGCAAAAATTATTCCGGAAGGCATATGGGCTATTATAATATCATAATTTGAAGCATTTAAGAGGTCTGAATTTTTTTTTGTTATATCAAATAAAAATGGAGTAAAGTAATTCAGGTTGAAAATTCTGACACCTTCATATTCATATGCTCCTGTTTTATAAAAAGGTTTTTTTCTTAAGAAACTGTTTAATATAAAATTTGGTTTGATAACTGTTACATTATGTCCTGTCTTTTGCCATTGCGAAACAAAGTTATGTAAAGTATGTGGAGTGGTGTATTCTCCAGTTTTAATAGGGTATAAATCAGTTATAAAAAGAATTTTCATAAAAATTATTATAACATATTTTAAGAATCCATATATTTTTTAAAAATAATTTGCTATAATAAAAAATGATGATGAGTGTTGGGAAAAAACTATCTATAGCATTTTATTGGCATATGCATCAACCTGTTTATCAATTAAATGTAGACAGTGACTATCTTATGCCATGGGTTCGTCTGCATGGTGTAAAAGATTATCTGGATATGCTTTTAATTAGCGAAAAGTATGACAAGTTAAAGTTAAACTTTAATTTAGGTCCGGCACTTTTAGATGCTTTAATTAATTACGGTGAAAATGATTATCATGATATTCATTCAAGGTTAACCATTACTAATGTTGCAGATTTAACAAATGATGATAAAGAGTTTATTTTAAATAATTTTTTTGATGCTGAATATTCTTCTATGGTTTTTCCTTTTGAATCATATAACGAACTTTATCAAAAACGCTTTTCAAATGAAAATGTTGATATAACACTTTTTTCTGACCAAGAGTATTCAGATATTATGGCATTATTCAACCTTGTTTGGATTGATCCCAGTTATAAAAAAATGTTTACGGATTTAAACGAACTTATAAAGAAAGGTAAAAACTATACATTTAAAGATAGACTTGATATAATAGAAATTCATAGAAAAATTATAAGAATGATAATTCCGAAATATAAAGAATTTTGGGAAAAAGGTAAAATAGAAATTACAACAAATCCTTATTATCACCCGATTTTACCTGCTATGATTGATATTGAAAAAGCTCAAAAAGGTTTAGCAACGGTAGATTCTACCCTGTTTGATTTGAATTTAGCAAAAGATGCTAAATTCCAGACAGAAATTGCAATTGAGAGAATAGAAGAACTTTTTGATAAACGTCCTAAAGGCATTTGGCCTTCCGAGCAGTGTGTAAGCCCGGAAGTCTTAGATATATTTAAAGAATTAGGTATTGATTGGACTATTTCTGATGAGGGAGTTTTATCAAGTTCAATTGATTTTGATTTTGTGAGAGATTTTAAAGGTTATTTAGAAGATCCTTATTTCTTAATGAAAACATATAAATATAAAACTAAAAGCTCAGACATAAACTTAATTTTTAGAGATTCTGTAATACCCAATTTAATAAGTTTTGAATATGCGAACCATGACCCCAAATCAGCGGCTGAGGATTTGTATGACAGGATTAAAGTTATTCAAAATAAAATACAGATATCACCGGATAAAAATCATTTATTAACTATCGCAATGGATGGCGAAAACTGTTGGGAAAACTATATTGAGGATGGTGCTGCTTTTCTTGAAAATATATATTCGTTAATTGAGGAAGATGAAACCCTTGAAACAGTATTGATAAGTGATTATATAAAAAAAGAAAAATATCATAAAGAGCTTAAGAAAATTCATTCAGGATCTTGGATAAACAGAAACTTCCAGTTATGGGTTGGAGAACCTGTGAAAAATATGGCTTGGAGTTATTTAAAGCAAGTTAAAAAAGATTTTGACAGTTTTGTAAAGGCTAATCCCAAGGATAAAATAATTCCTTATGCTCACAGAGAATTAATGATTGCTGAAGGAAGTGATTGGTTTTGGTGGTATGGTGAGCCAAATGATTCCGGTCAAGATCATATATTTGATTATTTATTTAGAGAAAGATTAAAAAATGTTTATAGATACTTGAGACAAGATATTCCTAAAAATCTTGATCTGCCTTTAATCTCGCTTTTTACTAAACCGTCACGTTATCCAAGAAACAGTATTACGCCGAAAATAGACGGATTATATGAATCAGATGAAGATGACTGGCTAAATGCAGGTTGCATAGATATTCCGAATGGTCCTATTTTACAGGATAATAAGCTTTTTGATAAAATTTGCTACGGTTCAGACTCAAATAATTTTTACTTAAGATTATATTTGAGTAATTCTATTCAAAAGGCTTATACAACTAATCCTATTCTTCATCAAATGTATATATATATGAGAAATAGTGACAGAAAACAGCTGCAATCACCTATAAGACTTATAAATAAAACCGAAAACGTTTCTCCGATTATGCGCGAAAAATTTCATAATGAACTTAGAATTTCAATGATGGACAACAAATTATATCCTATCAGATTTACTAAAGCTATTCAGTCTGGTCTTTGGGCAATGCAAGATACGCACGATGTTAAAATGGCGTATCAAAAAGTTGTTGATATAAGTATTCCTTTTGATAGTTTAGATATAGGTTCAGGTGAAAAGTTAGAATTTTTCTTTGCAAATGCAAATTTTGGAATTAAAGATGCTTTTTCTCCGCATGATATTCTTTTAAGTGTTGTAAGAAATTAGTCATATGAGTTATCATTTTGACTTAAGTCAAAATATATTGTAAACTACTTTATATATATAAAAAAGGAAAAATTTATGAACTCTTCAAAAAATAATTCGCCATGGATACTTTTAGATTTAAAAAAAATAATTTATGCAATATCTTGTGAGGTTGTATTGTCATTAAGTCAGATGCCCACAATAACTCCTTTGCCTAAATCGCCGGAAGAAATGAGAGGCGTTGTTGATTTTAGAGGAAAATCAATTCAGTTGATTGATTCAAGAAAAATGTTAAGAATCAATTCTGTTAGTGATGAAATAGAAGACTTTATTAAATTAATGGATTTAAGACACCAAGATCATTTAAATTGGGTTAATGTACTGGAATCATCTGTTAAAAATGGTGAACCTTTTACTTTGACAACAGATCCGCATAAATGTGATTTTGGTAAATGGTATGATAGCTATCCTATAGAAAACGAAAGTATGATGTTTACTTCAGCTTTTGCAAAATTTGATAAACCACATAAAGCAATACATGATTTAGGTGTAAAAACTCAAGAATTAATAAATTCAGGAAAGAAAGAAGATGCAATTAAATTAATTGCATCGGCAAAAAAATCAGAACTTAAAGAAATGGCAGAGCTATTTGAAGAAATAAAATTAGCATACAAAGATAGCCGAAAAGAAATAATGATTGTTATCGGAGATGAAAACAAATGTGTTGGTTTATCGGTTGACAATATAGTTTCTATAGAACATTTGACAGAAATTGATGAAGATTTAATTAAACAATCAATTACCAATACTAAATATATATTAGGTTATGGCAAAAGAAAAGATAATACAGTTGCTTTAATCTTAGATGATGAATATATTTTAAGTCAATTTCACTATAAAGTTTAATTTTTATAGTGTTTAGAATTAATTTGCGCTTATAAATCCGTTTAATGCAGTGTATGCAGCGACATAAGGTGATGAAAGATAAATAAAACCTTTTGTATTTCCCATCCTACCCTGAAAGTTTCTGTTTTGTGTTGCAAGACAAACTTCGTCATCTCCAAGAGTTCCGGCATGAACTCCAACACATGGCCCGCACCCAGATGTTAATATCGCAGCATTTGCTTCGACAAGTATTTCTATTAAACCTTCTTTTAAGGCCTGTTTAAAAACGTCTTTTGAAGCAGGAGCAACAAGAAGCCTTACGTCAGAATGAACGGTTTTTCCTTTTAGAATTTCAGCAACTATTCTTAAATCTTCAATCCTTCCGTTTGTACAAGTACCTATAAATACCTGGTCAACTTTAACTTTATTTTCTCCTTGGAGTTGTTCAATAGTTTTTGTATTATCAACTGTATGAGGACAGGAAACTGTATGTTTAACCTTGCTTGCATCAATTTTAATAATGCGTTCATAAACGGCATCTTCATCAGGGTTTAATTCTATAAATTTATCAGCTCTTCCTCTTAATTCTAAATATTCTTTTGTTTTTTCGTCAGTAGAAAACAAACCGCATTTTGCTCCTGCCTCAACTGCCATGTTTGCCAGAGTAAATCTTTCAGACATAGACATATTTTTAATATTTTCACCACAAAATTCCAAAGATTTATAAGTTGCACCGTCCGCACCTATCATTCCGATTAAATGCAACATTAAATCTTTAGAACAAACACCTTTTTGAAAATTTCCGCTTACTTCAATTTTATATGCTGAAGGAACTTTTAACCAGGTTTTACCTAAAGCCATGCCGACAGCAATATCTGTTGATCCCATGCCCGTTGCAAAAGCACCTAACGCACCTGATGTACAAGTATGAGAATCAGCGCCTATAAGTATTTCTCCCGGATTAACGTAATCTTCTATTAATCTTTGATGGCAGACTCCTTTCCCTACATCAGATAAAACTGCGCCATATTCTTTGGCAAAATTTCTAAGAACCATATGTGAATTTGAAAGTTCTTTTCTCGGACTTGGGGCTGCATGATCTATAAAAAGGATGGTTCTTTCAGGATTATGTAATTTATTTTTACCCGTTTTCTTGAATTCCTGAACGGTAAGAGGTCCTGTTCCGTCTTGAACGGCGCATACATCTATCTTTGCTATTACAAGTTCACCTGCCTTAACGTCTTTTTTGGTATGTTTTGAAATAATTTTTTCTGCTAATGTTTGTCCCATGTTAACCATCCTTTGTTTAAATAAATATTACCACAAAAAAATTTTTTCTATACCTTTTTTCTTTTTCCTATTTGCATTTGAGCTTGTTTATGCTAGAATAAATACATAGACATGGGGGGTATTTAAATTGAGTCAGCAAAATATATTTAGCGATGGAAAAATTGTTCCTGTAAACATTAGAGAAGAAATGAAACGTTCATATATCGATTATGCAATGAGTGTTATTGTTGGACGTGCTTTACCTGATGTTAGAGACGGCTTGAAACCTGTTCACAGAAGAATACTTTTTGCTATGAGTGAATTGGGTATGACTCCTGATAAACCATATAAAAAATCAGCACGTATCGTTGGTGAAGTTCTTGGTAAATACCATCCGCATGGCGATACGGCAGTATATGAATCACTTGTAAGAATGGCTCAAGATTTTTCAACAAGATACCAAACAATTGATGGGCATGGTAATTTTGGATCTATAGATGGTGATTCTGCAGCTGCAATGCGTTATACGGAAGCAAGAATGCATAAAATTACAACATCTATGCTTTCAGATATTGATTGTGAAACAGTTGATTTTACTCCAAACTTCGATGGTTCATTAGAAGAACCATCTGTTCTTCCGGTAAGACTTCCTATGTTGCTATTAAACGGAGTTTCCGGTATTGCAGTTGGGATGGCAACAAATATTCCGCCTCACAATTTGTGTGAAATTGTTGACGGTACAATTTCATTAATTGATAATCCTGATATTACAATTGAAGGATTAATGGAATATATAAAAGGTCCTGATTTTCCGACAGCTGCTACGATTATTGGTTTAAGTGAGATTAAACAAGCTTATGAAACAGGCCGCGGCTCTATAAAAATGAAGGCTGTCGCAGGTTTTGAAGAACTACCTGGCGGTAATGGAAGAATGAGCAGGACTGCTATTATTGTTACGGAGCTTCCTTACCAAGTTAATAAAGCTATGTTGATTGAAAAAATAGCTGAATTAGTTAAAGATCAAAAAATTATGGGAATTTCTGATTTAAGAGATGAGTCAGACAGAGATGGAATGCGTATAGTTATTGAATTAAAACGTGACGCAAAGCCGGACGTTGTTAAAAATAATTTGTTTAAACAAACTCAATTAGCAACATCATTTGGGGTTAATATGATTGCTTTAGTCGGGCTTCAGCCTAGATTAATGAATTTGTATGAAGTGTTAAATGAATTTGTTGAACATAGAGTTGAAATTATTACAAGAAGAACAATTTTCTTCTTAAAAAAAGCAAAAATGCGAGCTCATATTTTATCAGGTTTATTAATTGCATTAAACTCTTTAGATGAAGTTATTGAGCTTATTAAAAAATCTAAAACCACAGAAGAGGCTCGTTTAGGCTTGATGTCAAGATTCGGTTTAGATATTGATCAGGCAAATGCAATTTTAGAAATGCAATTAAGAAGATTAACAGGCCTGGAACAGGATAAAATTAAAGCTGAATATGAAGAGCTTCTTAAAAAGATTAAAGAATATGAGGAAATTCTTGCAGACAGGCAAAAGGTTTTAAATATTATTAAAGAAGAATTGCTTGAAGATAAAGAAAAATATGGTGATGAACGAAAAACTCAAATTTTGCCTGATCAAGGTGAAATGAGTATTGAAGATTTAACTCCAAATACGCCGATGGCGGTATTTATAACCCATCAAGGTTATTTAAAAAGAATTTCTTTAGATACTTTTGAACGTCAAAATCGAGCTACAAGAGGAAAATCCGGCATTAAAACAAAAGAAGATGATGATATTCAGCATTTCTTTACAGCAATGATGCATGATAAAGTATTATTCTTTAGCTCAAAAGGAACGGTATACAGTTTAAATGTTTATGATTTTCCTGAAGGTTCAAGACAATCAAAGGGATTACCTATCGTTAATGTTCTTCCTATAGAGCAGGATGAAAAAATTACCGCGGTTGTTCCTGTTAGTAGTTTTTCACCTGAATTAAACTTAATTATGCTGACAAAAGGCGGATATATTAAGAGAATAGGACTTGATAATTTTTCGAATATCAGACGAAACGGTATTATTGCAATAGGTTTAGAAGAAGGTGATGGTTTGAACTGGGTTAAATTAGCAAATTCGAAAGATGAAATTTTAATCGGTACAAGCTGTGGTATGGCTATACGTTTTGCTGTCTCTGATTTAAGACCACTTGGTAGAAGTGCAAGAGGAGTTAATTCAATGAAGCTTCGCAGTGGTGACAGCATAATTGGTTGCGATATTGTTCCAAAAGATTATGATGCGGATTTATTGGTTGTAACTTCAGACGGATTCGGTAAACGCTCTAAATTATCAGAATTCAGAGCCCAGAACCGTGGTGGTATCGGGTTGATTGCCACTAAATTTAAATCTACTTCTTCAAGATTGGTTGCATTAACAATTGTTGAAGAAAAAGACGAAATTATGTTAGTAACAGCAAACGGTATTGTTACAAGAATTAAAGCCGGCGATATTTCAAGACAAGGTAGACCTGCAACAGGTGTTAGAGCTCAAAATCTGGTCGATGGCGATATGGTTGTATCTGTAAATAAAATTATTGATCCAGATGAAGAACCTGAATTAGACATTAAAAAAATACAAGAAAATCCTTCTTCAGATTTACAAGAGCCCGAAGCTCAACAAACAAGTTTGTTAGATAGTACTGAAGAATAAATTCATTACTTAAAAACAGTTGTATATAAAAGGCACGGCCTCAACTTAAGTTGAGGCCGTGCCTTTTATATTTATCTGAGAATTATTATTATTTATTTTAATTTCCATTTTCAATGTTGAGCTTTGCTATTTTTACATCAAATACACTTTCAATATCGATTCCGTTTAAAGTATCTGTTATTAAGTTATTAGGATCAAGTTTTCTTTTTTGAGGAAAGTTTTTTAATATTCCAAGTATTTTTGTATTAGTATACTCTTCAATTATTCTTGGTGTGTTTTTTAAATCAATATCATCTGTTTTTTCAGGAATATTATTTATTATAACTCCTCTTACCTTTAGCCCTTTAGATTCTGCATGATTAATTGTTAAAAGAGATTTATTTATTATTGCTGAGTCTGGTTTTATAACTATGACTATGGGGATTTCAAGGTCTTTAATCATATCTGAAACAAGAAATTTTGGTGCAATCGGAGTCATAATACCTCCGGGAGCTTCTATAATTGTGCAGTCGCATTCTTTTTTGATTTCATCATAATCCTTTTTTATTAAAATTCTATCTATTGATATATTTTCAGTTTCAGCAGCTATAAGAGGACTTGATTTTTGTTTTAAAAGGTATGTGGATGAAGTTTTGATATATGGGTCAATAGTTTTTATAAATACTAAATCAGGAGATTGGGCAAATCCGTTTTTTTCAATAGCTCCTGTCTCTACAGGTTTATAAACGCAGGTTGTGTAACCAAGACTTTGCATTGTTGCAGCAAGTCCTGCTGTTATAAAAGTTTTTCCTACATTATCTTCAGTTCCGGTGATAAATATATTTAGCATAAAATAATTTTAATACAAAAAAACTAAACAAATCATTTACTTTTTTTTTTTTTTGAATTAAAATTATTTTACTCACACTATCCTCAGAGTATTTAAGGCATCATTAACCTTAAAAATAACTTAGAAAGAAGGAATAAATGGCAAATATTAAATCATCAAAGAAGCGTATTCTGGTTGCACAAAGAAATGCAGAAAAGAATGTTGCTTTTAAATCTTCGATTAAAACAGCTTTAAAAAAAGCATTAGAGTTGGGTAAAGGCGATGACAAAGATGCTTTAGCAACGGCAGTTTCTAAAGTATACCAACTTTGTGATAAGGCTGTTGTAAAAGGAATATTGCACAAAAACACAGCTGCAAGAAAAAAATCAAGATTAACAATTGCTTTAAATAAATTAGCAGAAAAGGTTTAATTTATTTTTAAAATTTAATTGGAGCAGATTTCCGGGTTTCAGCTAGTCTTTAACCCGGAAATCTGCCATTACAAGAGGTTTATTAAGAGCATTTTTTGCATAGATGAGCATACAGTATTCACCGGGTGAATTCATAATTATATAATCATTATAATAAAATATTTGGTCTTTTTTTAACCGGAAATCATTTGAATAAACTACACTTATTGGTTGTACAACGGCTTTACCATCTTTCTTTAGTATTCGTACTCTTATAGAATCTGTATTTAATTTTTTTTCTGTGATAAATAGATAATATATTCTTTTTTGAGCTATAAAATCATTGGTATTGTTTAATAAATTTTCTTTTGTTATCGGATCTTTATTAAAAAGAACAAGCGTTTTAGGCTTATTACAAGATGTTGTTGTAATAAGTAAAAATAAAATAATAAATATTATTAAAAATTTCTTATGCATAAGTTTATTTAAGGCTGTTAATTTTCTGCAGGATTATTTCATTAGTCTTCTCATCTTTATTTAAAGAAATAAATTTTTTATAATTTTCAACTGCTTTTATATTATTGTTTTGTGATTCGAAGGCTAAACCGAGAGCATAGTATGCATATGTATAATTAGGATCTATTGAAATTACTTTTTCTAAACATTTTTGACAATCCTTATAATTTCCTGTTTCGGCATAAATTAGTCCAAGATTAAACCATGCATCTGTATATTGAGAATTTATTAAAATGGCTTTTTGATAATATTTGCTTGAAGTTGTTGCATCTTTTTTAATTTTATACAAATTACCTAATTTTAAGCATGTAATTTCATTTGATGGATTTATTTCCAAAGCTTTTAAATATTTTGAAACAGCATCATCATATTTTTTTTGGTTATAAAACATATCTCCTGATTTAATAAGAGAATTTTCATTTTCTTCAATTTTTGCATCTATTATTGGAGTTACAGTTTTTGATTTTATTTCAGTTTTTTGCTGAGAGGTTATTTTATTCTTAGCTATAAGTTTTTCATAACTTTCTCTGTACAAATTATTGCTTGAATCGATTTCAATTGCTTTTTCATAATTTTCAATAGCTTTATAATTAGAATTTAAAGCTTCATAGGCTTTAGCAAGTCCGTAGTATCCATAAGCTTCATTAATATCATAAAAGGTTACATCATTGAATGAATCTATTGCTCTCTGATAGTCAGCATTTTCAAGGGATAAATCTCCTTGAGTTATAGCTGCATTTACTAAATTTTTTCTTAATCTGTCATTTGGGTTTTTTGCTATTAATTCTTTATAAGTTTTGATAGCATCATTATATTTTTGCATAGCATGGAGAACCAAGGCTTTATTTGCTTTTGTATCATAGTCATCTTTGTCTACAAGGAGAACTTCTTCATAATATTTTAAAGCATCTGAATAATATTTTTGTGTGTGATAGCAATGTGCAAGTTTTTTCTTAACTTCAATATTTGTATTATCTTTAGATAAAGATTTTAAGTAATTTAATACGGCCAAATCAAGATTATTTATACGTTCATATATTATTGCAAGGTTTGCGTAAGCATTTGGGCTTTGAGGATAAGTTGCAAGAAATAATTTATATTGTTCTATTGCCTGATCATTTTTATTTATATCTGCTAGCAGGTTTGCATAATCAAATCTTAAAGAAGTAAAATCAGGTTTTATTTTAAAAGTTGTTTCAAACTCTTTTAATGCAAGGTCATCATTGCCTAATTGCTGGTACGAAATAGCCAAGTTGGCATGAGCAGTTACATCATCAGGGTTTATAGTAATAGCTTTTTGAAGAATTTCAACAGCTGTATCGTATTTTTTAGCTTTAAATAAAGCCAATCCGTAATTTGAAAATTCTTTGAAATTTTCCGGATTTTTATTATAAATATAACCGTATTGTTCACATGCCTTATCAGCTTGATTATCTTTTAGATAAGTCTCTGCAAGACTTTCTCTTGCTTCTTGATGATTGGGATAAATACTTAAAAACTTATTATAGCTTTCTATTGATTCTTTGAATTCTCCCATAAGGTTCTGTGTCGTTGCAATGTTATAGTAATTGTATTTATAGTCGGGAAAAATTTCCATTGCTTGCATGTATGATAAGTATGCATCTTTATAATTTCCCTGATTTTGAAGAATGTTTCCTACACTTATATAGATGAAAGCATCATTTGGGTTAAGCTCCAATGCTTTTTTATAAGAGGCAAGAGCATTTTGTGTTTCACCTAAGGTAGTATATATTCCGGCGAGTTTTGTGTAAATCATCGGATCATTACTTGTTGATTCAAGAGCTTTTTTTAATAAAACAATAGCTTCTGTATATTTGTTTTGTGACTCAAGAGAACAAGCTTTTTGATAAAAAGAATATGCTTCTTTTGTCATTTTTGCCTGAACTTGAACGGATGATAATATTAATATTGTAAATATTATAATTAATATTCTTTTTTTCACTTTTACCTTCTCGCTTATTTTTTAATTATTTTAGCAAAAAATTAAGCGTGTATCAATTATTATAAATTAATATTAAAAAGACTATCAGAGATGAGCAAAATTTCTCATGATATAATAAAATTTATGAAAAAGAAATTGGCTCTTATTGTAATATCTCTTGATGAATGTTTTCCTAAAGAAGGTTTTTCTGGTGGAGGACATAAAGTAACTAAGCATTTGATTTTGGAATTGATTAGTTCTAATAAGTTTGATATAGATATATATTGTAAAAAGGGATTAGCATCAGAAAAAGTTCTTGATGGGATAAATTCGATTAAGGTATTAGATAAAAAAAGATTTAAAGCTGAAATTGAAGATAAATTAGCCCAAAATAAGTATGATTATATTTTATCAAGTGATGTCCTCCTTCCTTTTGCAAACAACTTAATTCATTCAAACTCTTCAAAGTATAAAAGTAAAAATGGTAAAAATAAATTAATACAGTTTATTTTGCAGTTTTACAATGCAAAAAAAATTAAAAATCAAGAAATAAATTTATGCAGAAATAAAGCTGTATTTACGGTTTCTGAAAGCTTAAAAAAAGATTATGTTGATAATTTTAATTTAAATGAAAAGAATGTTTTTGTATGTTATCCTGCAGTGGATAATGTTGAAGAATGTGAGATTAGTTTTAATGATAAATTTACTATTGGTGCAATGGCTGGAGGTGGTTTAAATAAAGGAGGGTATTTATTACTTTTTGCATTGAAAAAACTCCAAAATAAAATTAATATTAAGGCAAGAATAATTTTTCCAAAAATAAAAAAAGCATTTTTTTATAAATATATGATTAAATTACTTGGACTTCAAGAGATTATAGAGATATTACCAAAACAAAAAGATATGAATGAATATTATAAATCAGTAGACTGTTATGTATTACCTTCTTTAAACGAATCTTTCGGGTTAGTAGTAACTGAAGCTGCATCAAATTGCAGGCCTAGCTTAGCAAGTTCGACCACCGGCGTTAGCGAATTAATAAAAGATGGTGAAAATGGTTTTATATTTGGCAGAACACACTCTCCTGTTAGAAATTTAAGCCAAAGATTATGTGAAATTAGCACTATATATTATAATAATAAAGAAGAATTTATTAGGATTTCAAAAAACTCAAAGAAAATTTGTACACAATTAGAGTGGAAAAAATTTAGCGAAATTATTATAGATAATATGGTTAAGGAGTCATAGATGGGTTTAAATATTATAAAAAATTTTCTCTTTAAAAAAATGGTATATAATTTTACTAAAATTATTTCTTCAATAAACTTAAAACCTGTAGAGCTTATTATTAAAAATGATGAAAGGTGTTTATGTTTAGCCCCCCATGCGGATGATGAAAGTATAGGGATGGGAGGAGTTTTATCTTTATATCCAAATAATTTCGATATTGTTTTGCTTACAGATGGCAGGAAAGGAATTAATGATGTTTCTGTTGATGAGGTTATAAAAATCAGAGAAAATGAGTTTAAAAATGCATTAAACATTGCAGGAGTCAGCAATTATTCATTTTTAAATATTGAAGATAAAAAATTATTAAACGGATTTAATGAATTTAAAAAACTTGATTTGATTCAATACGATTATATATTTGTCCCAAATATTATTGATCAGCATCCGGATCATAAGGCAGTAAGTATTTTATTAAGTAAACTAATAGAAGAAAAAAATGTCAAAATAAAACCAAATCTTAAAATATGTTTTTACGAAGTATGGTCAACTCTGGGTTTTGTCAATGCTTTTGTCGATATTTCAGAGGTTATAGAATCTAAAAAATCTATGATAAATTGTTATAAGTCTCAAACAGTACTAAAAGATTATGAATACTATTCTTTAGGCTTAAATCAATATAGAGGAATGTTTAAAGATAAAAAATATGTAGAAGCTTTTTGTATTTTTAATTTAGATGACTTCAAAAAAATTACCAAATTATATTAATTTATTTAATTTGATTTTTAAAAAAATAGTTATTATAATGTATTATCATTAGAATATTATGTGGTAATATTTAAGTTAAGTGTTAAGTTTTATAGTTTTATAGTTTTAGTGTGTAGATAGGAGAAAAAATGGCAAATCAATCTTTAGGTTTCTTAAGCAAAATGAGCATTAAGAACAAAATTATTACTCTGGGCGTTTCAGTAGCAATATTAGTTATGTCAACGTCTTTATTTGTTTCTATTAAAAATATTAAAGAAAGTTTAATGAGTGCAAATACAGATAAGGTAAATCAGATAACCGAATTAGTTTCAAATATAATTGATTCATATAAGCAAGAATCAGATAGCGGCATGGTTAATGTTGCAGAAGCACAAAAGTTAGCGTTAAAGAAAATATCAAGTATTAAGTATGATGGCAGTAATTATGTCTGGATCAACGATTATAGCGGTAATATGTTATATCACCCGAATTTAAAAGGAAATCAGATGGAATTAGCTGATAGAAAAGGCTCAAAATTTATAGCTGAGGGTACAGAAGAAGCAAAGCAAAAGGGTACAGCTGTTATTGATTATTATTGGACAAAACAAGGACAAAGCGATTCTAAATTATTTCCTAAAATTTCTTATTTCAGATCATACCCTGCATGGAATTGGATAATCGCAACAGGTATATATGTGGATGAAGTTGATAATATCGTAAGAAATACATTCTTTCAAATATTATTAATAAATGTTTTGGTCGTAATATTTGTAAACGTTTTAGCAATACTTACTCTTGTAAAAGATATTGTAACTTCTATGGATAGAATAACTAGAGATTTAAGTGAAAGTTCACAAGAAGTTTCTGCTGCATCTTCTCAATTAGATGCTGCGAGCCAAAAATTGGCAGAAGGTAGCACAGAACAAGCGGCTTCTATTCAGGAAACGTCTTCAACTCTTGAAGAAACAGCATCTATGGTTCAACAAAATAGAGATAATACCAAACAAGCGGCTGTTTTAGCAAAACAATCTAAAGAATATGCTAATAAGAGTAATAGTGAAATGCATAATATGATGTCAGCTATGGAAAATTTGAAAAAATCTTCCGCTGAAATTTCAAAAATTATTAAAGTTATTGATGAAATAGCGTTTCAAACAAATATTTTATCACTTAATGCTGCAGTAGAAGCAGCCAGAGCAGGTGATGCAGGTAAAGGATTTGCAGTAGTTGCCGAAGAAGTTAGAAGTTTGGCTCAAAGAAGTGCTCAGGCAGCTAAGGAGACGGCAACAATTATCGAAAGTAATATTTCAATGTCTGAACAAGGTGTTAGAATAGCAAAAGAGGTTCAGGGTTCAATTTCTGAAATCGATATACAAAGTAAAAAAGTTAGTGAATTACTAGATGAAATATCTGTAGCTACTGATGAACAAGCACAAGGTGTTTCTCAGATAAATCAAGCAGTATCACAAATGGAAACAGTATTGGCTTCTAATGCTCAAACAGCAGAAGAAAGTTCAGCAGCATCAAAAGCTTTATATGCACAAACACTTAATATGAATGAAATAATAAATGATCTTAATTCAATTGTAAATGGTCAATAATAAAATAATATCTAAAAAGGCACAGCCGCAAACTAAGTTGCGGCTGTGCCTTTTTAGATATTATTATAATGAAGATTCTACTTTCAAAGGTTCTGAATCTAACTCATTCGATTTTTGTTTATTGCTTAATCTTTCCAATGCTGCTTTTTCTTTGGCTTTATTCCATAGGAAATAAACCGGTAAACCTGCGATTGTAATAGCTAATCCAGGAAGTGTTGTTAAAGGCTTAAATACTGCTAAACAACCAATAATATAGGTTGATATTACAATAAAAGAAATAGCATAAAAATTATTAATTCTAAGTGCTTTATTTGATCCAGGGAACTTTTTTCTATAAACAAATATTCCAACCATTGTTATAACGTAGAATATTAAAGATGCAAATATAACAAAATCAAGTAATTGAGTGTAGTTACCCCATACGATTAAGGCGCAAATCCAAGAACATTGAAACCAAAGAGAATTAACCGGAACTTTTGTTCTTCGGTTAATAAAAGCTAAGTTTCTAAAAAATAATCTGTCCTTTGCCATTTTATAATAAACTCTGGCGCCTGCCATAACCATACCATTAGCACAGCCAAAAGCAGAAATCATAATTATTACTGCGATAATTTTTTCACCTAAGCCTCCAAAAATTGCACTCATAGAGACAGCAGCTACAATATCTTCAGGTGCTTTTTGAATAGCATTTATCGGAGTTGAAATTACATAAATTACATTTACTAAAACATATAAAACAACAACCATTCCGACACCGTAAGCCAAAGCTTTTTTAACATTTTTCTCAGGTTCTTTAATTTCACCTGCAATAAAAGTAATGTTATTCCAGCTTATTGAGGCAAACAAAGCTCCTACTGTTGCAGTTGAAATAGTTGCTATATCACTTAAATGAAAGGTAAAAGTGCTTGGGGCAAAGTTTGCATGAATTATATCCCAGTTCATACCAAAAATAGCACCGCAGAGGATTATTGCAGCAATCGATAAAAGTTTTGTTACTGTAAATATATTTTGAGTAATTATTCCGTAATCAATACCTTTTGAATTTATATACGTAAGCAAAAGAATTGTAAGAATTCCAAATATTTTCTGTGTTGAAATATCTATAGGTCCAAGAGCAAAAAGTATGTTATGAGAACTTATCATAGGAATCAGAAGTCCTGTAAACTTAGCAAAAGCAACGCTTATAGCTGCGATTGTTCCTCCTTGGATTACTAAAAATAGGGTCCAACCGAATAAGAAGGCTATTTTATCGTTAAAAATTTTTTTAAGATACATATATTGTCCGCCTTCATCAGGAATATTTGCCGCAAGTTCACCATATGCAATGGCTCCGCAATAAGAAACAAATCCGGCTAAAACCCAAACCAGTAATAATAAAATTGCGGAATTTACTTGTCTTGAAATATCTGCAGAAACAAGAAATATTCCACATCCAATCATTGAGCCCGCTACAATTGAAATTGAGTCAGGCAAAGACAGGGTTCTTTTTAATTCATCACTCATCTAATATATCCTTCCAAATAATTCTTGCTAGTGTTTAGGGTAAAAGAGTTACCTTATTAGTTTAGTTTAAAAAAAAATCTCTGTAAATAGAAAGTAAATAACTTTTAATTTTTTTAAACTTTTATTAAAGAAAATAAATACATATTATTTATTAATGAATTTGTTTTTCATTTTTTCTACAACAACATAAAAACCAGGAACAAGCAATGCTCCGATAAAGGCTACTGCAATCATTCCTCCGAACACAGTCATTCCTACAGAGCGTCTACTTGCAGAACCGGCACCGGATGCTGTTACTAAAGGTAAAACTCCTAAAATAAAAGCAATTGCTGTCATCATAACAGCTCTAAATCTTAATTTTGCAGCTTCCATTGCTGCTGCTTCAGCACTTAAATTATTATTTTCTTTAGCTTCTTTAGCAAATTCTATAATAAGAATGGCTTGTTTTGTACTCATACCCACTAACATTATCAAACCTATTTGAGAATAGATATCAAGTGCATATCCGGAAATATATTGAAAAAATAATGCACCGACTATTGCAACAGGTGATATTAGCATAACTGCCATAGGTAATGTCCAACTTTCATAAAGAGCTACTAAAAATAAATATACAAAAATTAAAGCAAGAGCTAATATACTACCTATTTGCCCACTCGATTCTGCTTCCTGAAGTGAAATACCGGACCATGAATATCCCATATCTTTCGGTAACGTTTCATCTGATAATTCTTCCATTGTTTTCATGGCTTCTCCTGAACTTTTACCGTTTGCTGCGTTACCATTAATTGTCACTGCCTGATACATATTAAATCTGGTTAAAGTATAAGGACCGGTAACTTCTTTTGGTTTTACAACAGAAATTAAAGGAACCATTTTTCCATCATTATTTTTGATAAATATCTTTGATATGTCGTCAGGTTTGCTTCTAAATTCTTCGTCAGATTGCATCATAACACGGTATACCCGACCGTATTTATTAAAATCATTTACATAGGCTCTTCCAAATTGTGAAGCAAGTGTATTATATATTTCATTTATATCAACATTTTGAGCCATTGCTTTTTGAACATCTATATCCATCAATAATTGAGGTAAATTTGCGCTGTATTGGCTATAAACACTGGTTAAGTTTTGGTTCTGATTCGCAGTCGCAATAAATTTCATTGCTTCATTATAAAGTTCTTGGGGATTACGATTGCTTTTGTCCAATAATTGATATTCAAACCCCCCGTACATTCCAAGTCCCGGAATTGATGGTGGTGAAAATGAAACTACAATAGCATCAGGGTATGAACTAAATTCTTTTCTTAATTGTTTTAGAATACTTTGAATGGACAAACTGGATTTCTTCCGATGTGACCATGGATCAAGAATTGATACTATTAAGCAAGTATTTTCACCAGAAAACCCGACTAAGGAAAGTGTTTCTTTAACACCAGGTATTTTTTGTATTTTCTTTTCTACATCATGCGCAATCATATCTGTTCTTGATGCAGATGACCCATCAGGCAATTGAATTTGTGTAAAAACAGCACCTTTATCTTCATCAGGCAAGAAGCCTGTGGGAATTATTTTAAACAATAACATTATTAATACAATAAGTATTCCTAAAACCTTTAAAGTATTTTTAGAATTTTCAACAAAATATTTTGCACCTATTAAATATTTATCTCTTATTCCATTAAACCAGTTATCGAATTTTATTAAAATATCAAGTTCTTTAAAATCTTCTTTTCTTTTTAAAATTGTTGAACAAAGAGCAGGTGCAAGAGATAAAGCAACAATGGTTGATAATCCTATTGAAACAGCGATGCAGACAGCAAATTGTTGATACATTCTTCCTGTAATTCCCGGCATAAAACAAACTGGAACAAAAACAGCCATTAATACTAATGAAGTTGCAATAACTGCACTTGTAACTTCTTTCATTGTGACTTCAGTTGCTTCTCTTGGATCCACTCCTTCTTGAATGTGTCTTTGGACGTTTTCTAACACAACAATCGCATCATCTACAACAAGACCTACTGCTAAAACCATACCAAATAATAGTAATAAGTTTATAGAGAAACCTAAGAAATTTACTATTATAAATGTCCCAATTAACGAAACAGGAATCGCAAAGAAAGGGATTAATGAAGCCCTTACACTTCCTAAGAACATATAACAAACAATAATTACAAGTATTATAGCAAGTATTATAGCGTGAACGACTTCATTTATTGATTCTCTAACGAATTCAGTTTCATCTCTTACGATTTGATATTCAAGTCCCGGCGGAAAACCTTTTCTTAGTTCAGCTAATCTTTTTGTAACTCTTTTTGCTAAATCAATAGAATTTGCTTCTGGAAGTTGTTTTACAGAAATCATAGCATTATCTTTTCCTTGTAATCTTGAAAAAAATGAATAGCTTTCAGCACCTAATTCTACTCTTGCAATGTCTTTTAATTTTACTTGTGAACCATCTTTTTTTGATCTAATAACTATATTTTCAAACTCATTTACATCTTTTAATCTACCCTTAGTCCTAAGAGTAAGTTTTATCATTTGCTTATTTTCCAGAGGTTCTATCCCAATGTCTCCTGCAGGAACTTGAGTGTTTTGGTTGCTTATTGCTGTATTTACTTCAGTTGGCGATATACCTAAGTTTGCCATTTTGTTTGCATTTAGCCAGATTCTCATTGAATAGTCTTGAGATCCGAAAACGGTCACACTTGCGACTCCTTTTACACGTGCAAGTTCATCTTTTATGTATATTGAAGCATAGTTTGAAATATACAAAGGATCATATGTATTATGAGGTGAACTTACACTTATTAGCAATAATCCTGGGCCACTTACTGTTTTTGATACGGTTAAACCATATCTTTTTACAATGTCAGGTAATCTCGGTGTAACCAATTGAAGCCTGTTTTGGACATTAATTACTGCCATATCAGGATCAGTTCCTATATCAAAAAACAAATTAAGAGTGTAGGAACCGTTCTGACTTGATGATGTCATATATATCATATTTTCAACACCGTTTACTTGAGCTTCTAAAGGGGCAGCAATAGTATCTGCAATAACGTCAGCACTTGCTCCAGGATATTGTGCGCTTACTACAACTTGAGGAGGTGTTATATCAGGATATTCTTCTAATGATAAGGCCTTCATTGCAATAATTCCTGCTAATACAATTACCAGTGATATTACGATTGCAAATTTAGGTCTTTTTATAAATAAATTATTAGCCATTTTTTATTACTGTTTTTTATCTTTCTCTTCTACAATTTTTACAGGAACATCAGGTATAACTTTTTGTAATCCTCCCGTTATTACCTTATCCCCTTTTTTAAGACCACTTTCTACAATCCAGTTATTTTTGTACTGTCCTGCCGTTTTTATCATGGTTATTCTAGGTATATTTCCATCTATGGTATATACATATTTTCCTTGAGGATTTTCCATAACAGCTGTTTGAGGAACTATTGGGATTTTTTGTGTATTTGTTGAATATAAAAATACTTTTACGTATTCTCCATTTATTAATTTCCCTTTCGGATTCGGAAATGTTGCTCTCATTGTAATCGTACCTGTAGATTCATCTACACTGTTGTCATGAAAGTCTTGTATCCCTTTAAAATCATATTTCTCTCCTGTTGGAAATATTAATTCAACATTACGTTTTGATTCTACTGAATCTATTTCAATTAATTTTAAATATTCCTTAGAATCTATTGGAAAAGTAACATAAATCGGGTCAGTACTAAAAATAGTAGTTAAAGCTCCTACCGATTCGTTAACGTAATTCCCTACCGTAACAGTAATCATTCCTACTTGTCCATCAACAAGTGCTTTTACTTTTGTATAACCATAATTTCTTTTTGCATCTCTTAATTCTGCTTGATACATTGCCAGTTGTCCCCTAAGAGCATCCCTGCTAGAGATAAGTTGGTCATATTCTGCTTTAGCAATATAATCTTTTTGAACTAATATTGCTCCTCTTTTAAGTTGTTTTTCTGCATAATTCAATTGAGCTTTAGTATTTGAAACATTTGCCTGTGCCTTTTGAACATTAAAAAGCCATTCTTGAGGTTCTATTTCAAACAAAATCTGTCCTTTTTTCACATAATCGCCTTCTTTAAAATAACTTTTAGTTAAATATCCGTCTATACGTGCAACTATGTCAACACGATGTTTTGAAAGTATTCTCCCTGGCGCTTCAATCTGTTTTAATACATCCGCTTCTTGAATTTCTCCTAAAGTTACTTGTGTTGCGGGTGCTTTTTTCATCATTATTTTTTGCATTATTTGACCATATGCTGAAAATAAAAATCTTATTCCAATTGCAATTAAAACTATTGACAAAATTATTAGTATGTTTTTTTTCATTAAATCCCCATTTTTATTTATATTTAATTTATACAAAAATAGTTTAAAAGGAAGCCAAAAGGCTTCCTTTTAAACTATTTTGCAACTTCTTCTTTTTTCTTTGATTTAACTTGATCAAAAATGATTTTGTTTTTTTCGTCATTCATTTTTAAAACAATAGTGTCGCCTGAAGAATATTTATTGGTTAAAATTTCTTCTGCAAGAATATCCTCAATTTTCTTTTGAATTAATCTTCTCAGAGGTCTTGCACCATAAGCTTCAGAATATCCGTCTTGAGCAAGAAAATCTTTTACTTCATCTGTAACTTCTATTGATAATTCACGCTCTTCCAGTCTTTTAAATAAATCTTTTAACATTAAATCAACAATTTGTCTTATTTCCTCTTTTGACAAATGAGCAAATACAATTATATCATCAATTCTGTTTAAAAATTCAGGACGGAATGCTTTTTTCATTTCTTCCATTACCGTGTCTTTAAGTTTTTCATATTTATCTTTCTTTTCGTCTTGTGCTGTGCTAAATCCTAATTTAGATTGATTTGCAATCATACTTGCACCAACATTTGACGTCATAATAATTACCGTATTTTTAAAATTAATATGGCGACCTTTTGAATCGGTTAATCTTCCGTCATCTAATATCTGAAGCATAACGTTAAATACATCAGGGTGAGCTTTTTCTATTTCATCAAATAATACAACGGAATAAGGTTTTTTACGCACTATTTCTGATAAATGACCCCCATCATCGTAACCTACGTATCCCGGAGGGGAACCGATAAGTTTTGCAGTTGAATGTTTTTCCATAAATTCTGACATATCAACTCTTATCATATTGTCTTCAGAGCCAAACATAGCTTCAGCTAACGCTTTTGCAAGTTCAGTTTTACCTACACCGGTAGGACCAGAAAATATAAAGCTTCCAATTGGCCTGTTAGGACTTTTTAGACCTACTCTTGCACGTCTTATGGCTTTTGATATTGAAACAACCGCATCACTTTGCCCTATAACTCTTTCATGTAAGGTATCTTCAAGTTTTAATAATCTATCACTCTCGCCTTCTGTAAGTTTTGTTACCGGAACACCTGTCATTACAGATATGACTTCTGCTATTTGCTCTGCTGTTACAGTTGGTTTATTGGCTTCATGCTCTTCTCTCCATTGGGCAGAAAGTTCTCTGATTTTATCTTTCATTTCAGCTTCTTCATCTCTTAGTTGGGAAGCTTTTTCAAATTCCTGATTTCTTATGGCATCTTCTTTTTCTTTAATTAAAGCACGAAGCTCTTTATCAAGTTCTTTTCCTTCAGGGGAGAGAGAACTTACCTGAAGTCTTACCTTAGAACTTGCTTCATCAAGAACATCGATTGCTTTATCGGGTAAAAATCTATCAGTAATATATTTACTTGAAAGTTTTGATGCAGCTATAATAG
Organism: uncultured Muribaculaceae bacterium; assembly: GCA_964391675.1. Lineage (GTDB taxonomy): Bacteria > Cyanobacteriota > Vampirovibrionia > Gastranaerophilales > Gastranaerophilaceae > CAYMMX01. The sequence goes on from CAYMMX010000002.1 coordinate 241,750, forward strand.
CTTCATCTGAAATATTTAGTTTATGATGTTCTTCGTATTTAGGACGAAGCCCTTGGATTATTTGAATTGTCTCATCGATAGAAGGTTCTTCTATAATAATAGGTTGGAATCTTCTTTCTAATGCCGAGTCTTTTTCAACATATTTTCTATATTCATCTGATGTTGTTGCTCCAATAACTTGAATTTCGCCACGAGAAAGGGCAGGTTTTAAAATATTTGCCGCATCAATGGCTCCTTCTGCTGCACCTGCACCTATAAGTGTATGCATCTCATCAATTACCAGAATAACATTTCCGGCTTGTCGTATTTCATCCATAATTTTTTTAAGACGTTCTTCAAACTCACCTCTATATTTTGTTCCTGCAACCAAAAGTCCCATATCAAGTTGGATTACTTTTTTGCCATCCAGAATATCTGGGACTTCGGCATTAACTATTCTTATAGCAAGACCTTCTGCAACAGCTGTTTTACCTACACCGGGTTCTCCCAATAATACAGGGTTATTTTTAGTTCTTCTTGCAAGAATTTGAATAACACGCTCAATTTCTTTTTCTCTCCCTATAACAGGATCTAATCTTAATTCTTGGGCGGCAAGGGTTAAGTCTGTTCCAAATTCGTCAAGACTTGGGGTTTTTGCTTTACTGGATGATGCTCCTACGCCTGCCCCAGAAGATACTGTTTGAGGTTTACTTTCCCCTAACATTTTAACCACGTTGCTTCTGATTTTATTTAAATCAACGCCTAAATTTTCTAAAACTCTTGCGGCAACACCTTCACCTTCTCTAATAAGACCTAATAGAAGATGTTCTGTACCGATATAATTATGTCCAAGCTGTCTTGCTTCGTCCCAAGAAAGTTCCAAAACTCTTTTGGCACGAGGGGTAAACGGGATTTCTACCGCTACAAAACCCGAACCTCTGCCGATAATTTTTTCAACTTCTACACGGGCATCTTTGAGATTTACTCCCATAGATTTAAGAGTTTTTGCTGCAATTCCTGTGCCTTCGCCGATAAGACCAAGTAAAACCTGTTCTGTTCCGACAAAATTGTGGCCAAGTCTTCTAGCTTCTTCTTGTGCCAACATTATCACCTTTATTGCTTTTTCCGTAAAACGTTCAAACATGTCCGCTCCTATTCTTATTATTTCTTGATAATATCATACTTGAAAATATAAAAAAACTCAATATATTAATTAAAATTTAATATTACATACGTGCTTAAATTTATGAATAAAAAAACACGGATAAGAAACCCGTGTTTTAAATTTTTTATATAAACTAATTATAATTTTATTTCTTTTTCGAATCCGAATAATGAACTTACTGATTCATCATCATGGATTCTTGATATTGCTTCGCCTAAAAGTGGAGCAACTGATAATTGCTTAATTTTTTCAGGCATTTTTGACATATCAAGAGGGATTGTATTAGTAACAATAACTTCTTTTATTACAGAATTTGCGAGTCTTTCAACTGCAGGGCCGGAAAACACAGGGTGAGCGGCACAAACATAAACTTCTCTTGCTCCTTTTTCCATTAATAATTTTGCGGCTCCACAGATTGTTCCTGCTGTATCAATAATATCATCAAACATAATACAAACTTTGTCTTTAACATCACCTATTACGTGTGAAGCTATTGCTTCATTATGTTTATCTCTACGCTTATCTATAATCGCAAGCGAACAATCAAGTTCTTTTGCAAAGTATCTTGTTCTTGCAACTCCACCTGTATCAGGGCTTACTGCAACCATGTTTTCAGGATTTATTTCTAAAGCTTTGATATAATCAACTAAAATAGGTGTTGCAAAAATGTGATCAACAAGAATATTAAAGAAGCCTTGAATTTGTCCTGTATGTAAATCCATTGCTAAAACTCTGTCAGTTCCTGCTGTTGTTAGAAGATCTGCAACAAGTTTAGCGGTAATAGCTTCTCTTCCTGAAGTTTTTCTGTCTTGTCTTGCATACCCATAGTATGGAATAACTGCTGTGATTGTTTTTGCACTTGCACGTTTAAAAGCATCTATTATAATAAGTAATTCCATTAAATTTTCATTTACAGGGTTGCAGAGAGGTTGAACAATAAAAACGTCATCACCTCTTACACTTTCTTGAACTTGTACATAAATTTCACCGTCTGCAAAATTTTTAATAACCATGGGGCCTACTGTTGTGCCTAAGTAATCTGCTATTTCATGCGCAAGTTTTGAATTTGAACGACCTGCAAAAAGTTTTATGTCATGGGTTGGGTCTATTGTTCTCTCAATATGAGGGAAAGTCATTTCTAAAACCATTTAAGTTATCCTTTCAATTGAAGAGTATAAGCTTTAATATCATAACAACTAATATTATAAACTTCAAGGATAAATCGTCAAATATTAAATTTATTAAAGATAATAAATTTAAACCTTTAATATTAAAATACTTTGCATTAAAATTTATAAAAAACTTTTCTTTTATTTTTATGTATATTAATATATAATTGAAAGTGTTGGATTATAAAAAGAAGGAGATTTACATGAAAAAATATACTAAAATTGTTTTAGCATTTGCTATTTTTGTTGCAATTTCAAATAGAGCGCTTGCTGATGGAAATGCTTTTACTCCGTTGAATTTTGATGATACTCCATCTTATGCAGCGCCACAAACATCACCAACTGTAGCAAAACCGTCAAATCCTATCTCAAATGCTATGTCTAAAATCATGCCTTCAAATAATGTACCGAAAATTGATGCAGCAACCGGTGAGATACCTATAGGAAATGATAATATCCAAAATGCTATTCTTGAACTTGATAATGCTCAAGTAGGAATAAGAAATGATTTATTAAACTATAAAGCAAAGTACGCTGATGTTGATGCTCAATATAAATTAATTAAAAATGAAAGAACAATGCTTCACAGACAGGTTGTTTCAATTGAAAGAAGAATAAGAAGTATTGATAAAGCAAAAGAAAAAATTAGGAAAAATATGTTGTAATTTATAGTGATTGAAAAAATAAAAAGAGCGCAAAGGGCATGCCCTTTGCGCTCTTTTTATTTTTTTTTATTTTGTTTGTTCTGTTTTTGTAAATGTATCACCGGAAGTATTTTGTTGAACTGTTTCTTTATTAGAAACAGTTTTCTTATGCGAACCCAGATTCATTATCGGGTGTACCATCTTAGTAACAAGAATTGGGCAGAGTATTGTAAGAATAACCCCTGATCCTATCATTTTAATTAGTTCCATTCCTCCTTTAGTTTTTTCTAGCTCAGTAGCTTCCTTTTCGTTAACTTTTACAAGTCCTTTTTGGAAAGAATCAAATACGTGTGAAAAATCTTTAAAACTTTTAATATCTTTTATTGCTCCAAATTCTTTGAATTGAGGCATCTTTTTTAATAAATGGAATCCACCGTTTTGGACAATAGTTGTAATAAGTGCAAAATATGCAATCATGCTTATGCTTTGGAATAAAAATTCTTTAACGGCAGAGTATCTTTTTGCTGCAGGAGCCGCATTTTTATCCATTAATGTGAATATTGGTCTGCCTGCTGCTTTTAATGAACCTTCTGAAAGGACTTGGAAGGCTGAATCTTGTACCCACTTAGATCCTTCAGGGCTTGTTACTATATTTAATAATCCTATAGACATTATCTAACCCTCATATTTCCAAGACTGGTCATGTTATAATAATTTCTTTCGAATTTAACATTTTTGTCTTTTTGTGTATTAACTGTAGTTATTTGAGGACTTACTTTAAGTGCTTCAACAGGACTATTTTTTTCTTGTTTATCTTTAATTTTTTTCATTATAGGTGTAATAATTAAATTGCATAACGGAGGAATTACTCCAAGGGCAAGCACCCATATGCTGACCTGAGACATTGAAATCCTTGTATTTTTGAAAAGATTTTTGGCATCTGCTATTTCGACAGAGCCTTTTGCTGCGTTTTTAAAATCATTAATAAGAACTGAAAAACCACTAGTAATGGCTGAAACCCCTTTTTTAATAGTATTTAAAAAACCTTTATTTTCGTTAATAACATTATTATTCGATAAACTTTTAACAAAATCTGTCAAATTAAGCATTTTTTCTTCTACGGGTTTACCATTTATTTTAGAAATAATATTGTCAAGTTTTGCTGAATATTCTAAAGCTTCTTTAGAAATAGGTTTTGGATTTGAGGTTTTTTCTGTGATAAAACGCATACCGATTTCGTTCAATTTTTTCATATCAATATTTTTAAGAATATCAAGTTCTTCTTTTGTAAGCTGTTCAGCTACTTTTAACTGACCTGATTCTATATTTTTTGCTTTGTTTTTATAGTAATTTTTACAAATTGGAGCGGTTGTATATTTTTGAACGAGATGAGTTATACCTAAATATGTAGTTAAAGCAAGACCTTCAGTAATTCTATCTCTTGCAATTGTATATCTTTTTTGTTCAGGTGTTGCTTTCTTATCATTTGCGGTTGCCATAGGGATAAAAAATATTTTAAATCCAGCCAAAACCGCAGTAGCAATTTGGGATGAATTATTTGTTCCTAATATGGTCAAGGTATCTTGATGAAAGCTTTTTAACCATTTTAATATGTTTGACATCTTTTTCCTTTGATATGCTATCTATACTACTGCTTATTTAAATCGCCTCAAAAAAATAATTGCCATGTTAACAAAAAAATATTAACAAAATGTTACATAAAAAATGGGTTATAAGCTAATTTCCAAAATAATTCTTTAACCCTTTATTGAGGTTATTATTTTTACAAAGTTTTTTCAACTTAGAAATGGCTCTATTTTCAATTTGCCTTATTCTCTCCCTTGAAACCCCATACTGGGAACCTATTTCGTCCAGTGTTTTTTTTGTGCCGTTGTTATCTAAACCGTATCTTAAGATTAAAACATCTCTTTCTTTAGGGCTTAGTTGACTTAGCATTTTTCTTATATCTTCAAAAAGATTTTCTTGAGAAACTCTGCTGTCAGGAGTTATTGTGCTTTCATCTACAATATAATCTCCTATTTTGGTTGAATCTTCTTTTTGGTTTGCAGGAGCTTCAATGCTGATTGTAGACTGTGAAGATTTAACCAATGCTGTTAATTTGCTTACAGATAAACCTAACCTGTAAGCAATCTCCTGTTTTGTAGGTGCACGACCTAATTCTGTGGTTAAGTCAATCGTTGCTTTTCTTATTTTGCTTAAAGATTCAATCATATGAATCGGTAATCTAATAATTCTTGCTTTGTCAGCAATCGCTCTTGTGATTGCTTGTTGAACCCACCATGTTGCATAAGTTGAAAATTTATAACCTTTAGTATAGTCAAATCTTTCGGCAGCTTTCATTAATCCCATATTTCCTTCCTGAATTAAATCAAGAAATGAAAGCCCTCTGCCGATATATTTTTTCGCAATACTTACTACAAGTCTTAAATTTGCGTTAACAAGAATGTTTTTTGACATCTCACAATGGTCTTCTTGTATTTTTTTTGCAATATTTAATTCTTCCTGAGAAGATAAAAGCGGAATTTTACCTATTTGCTGAAGATAAATTCTGACGGAATCATCGGTGTTAATTGAAGATAAATTTTCTTGAATTTTAGGTTCTTCTACTGATTCAAGGATATCTTCATCATCAGGTTCTATTTTTGATAAATCGATTTCATTTTCACTAATATTATCTGAATCTATATCTAATAATTCTCTATCTTTAGCCATTTAAAATACCCTGCTCTCTGACATAGCTCTTATTATACTACTTTTGTTGATTTTTGTCTAACGGTCTCAAAAATTATTGCGCTTAGAGCATTTGAAACATTCAATGAATTGAATTCTTTAAGCATAGGAATTTTTACTATAAAATCTGCTTCTTTAATTAATGATTTAGATACCCCTGTATGTTCCGCTCCCATAATTAATGCAAAGTTCATATTACAATAATTTATATTATAGTAATTATCTTTAGCAGAAGCATCCGTGGCAATTACCCACCAGTCGCTATTTTTTAACTTTTGGATTGCGCTAACCAGGCTATTGACTTTTATTATTGGAATATGGTTTATAGCTCCGGCAGATGTTTTTTCTACAATAGAATTTATTTGAACATTTCTTCTGCTTGGTATTATGATTGCACTTACTCCGGCGCAAACACAAGTTCTGACTATTGCTCCAAGATTATGAGAATCTTCTATTCCGTCAAGTATAACTAATGATGCATTTTCATGTTTTTGTTCAATAAATTCATCCAAATCTGTATATTTAATAGGAGATATTAAAGCCATGACCCCTTGATGATTTTCATTTAGGTTTTGAAATTTTTCTTTTGCAACAAATTGGAATATAATACCTTTACTTCTTGCAATTTCTTTTATTTGGTTTAATTTTGAATCGGAATGAATATTTTTGGAAATAAGAATTTTGTTAATCTCTCTATTTCCTGCAATAAGAGCTTCTAAAACAGCATTTTTACCATAAATTGTTTCTGATGATTCATTTTCCATATTTGTATATTATACATGAAATAAAAAGAATTACTTGCTAGTTTATGCATTATCTATTAAAGATGTTAGGCTGTTAAAAATAACTTTTGACATTTTTCGCGGAGTCGTTTCGCTAGAACTTTTATGTATTCCGCAAGCTTTTTCATGCCCACCGCCACCAATGGCACTAATCACTGTGTTTATTGCTTTATCATTACTTCTTATTGATGCATTAATAGTTTTTTGTGCTTTAGCCGAATCTTTAAATATTCCATAATAATATTTTACGCCATTTAGTTTTGACATTTCTGATATAGCCATGCCTATAATTTTTTCAGGATATTCCGTTTTTCCTTTAAAATCAAATATAAAATGAGCAATTTCACCATCTTTGCTAAATTTTATCTTTTTTAAAATTTTAGAACAAAGTTCAAGTTCTTCAGGGGTTTTTGCGTTTATCGAGGTTATTAATTTACTTATGTCAGAAGCTTTTGATAAAATATTTGTATCAGAAAATACCTCTTCGGTTGTGTATTTGAATGAATCAGTATCTCCAATAATTCCTGCCGTAATAGGATCAGATAATTCTGCCGTTATTTTTTTATCTTTAATTCCAAATGATTTAAAAAACTCTAAAACTAATTGCGAAGCTGATTTTTTAGAAGTATCAACAAGGGTGTATTTTGCAAATTCTCCATCAGATTTTGCATGATGGTCTATATCTGCAGTAAAATTTTTAGCTGTTTTGAAAAAAGCATTATATAAATTTTGATTATGTAGTTCGGTTTTTGCTGTATCTATACTGATTGCACCATCATATACTCCGTATTGGTTAATTAATGATTCAACGGTTCTGTTTTCATTAATAACTTGAATTTTCCCCAGAGTATCAATAAATTTGTGATTTGGTTGTAAGTTTTTTTCAACAAAGATATCAACAGTTTTACCGCGCATTTTTTCTATCAGGCGGCTCATTCCCAATGCACTCCCAATAGCATCTATATCAGAATTTTTATGAATTAATATGACAAAACGATTATTCATTCTATTTTTTATGGCATCAAATATTTTCTTGCCAATTACTTTATTTTGTTTAGAAAAGCATGTACCTTTAAAGTTAATAGCATTATTGTTTGTATTTAACAAATCTGCTTTAAGGTTATTATAACTATTATTAAAGTTTTTAAAATGTGAATATTCATTTCTGTTTTGAGATAAGGCTAAAATTTTCACTCATGAACCTCCAACAATAATTTATGTAGATAGTAAAACATGTAAATAATTTTTTTTGACAAATACCGTAAGCAATTATAACATAAAAATAACTGCTACAATAGTACCAGTAAGGAGATAAAGTTTTGTAAAGTGTTCAAATGCTTAATTTTATTGAGTTTTTAAAAATCATGCATTTTGAAATAAAAAAAGATAAAAATAAGCACTTGCTTTCAAAAAATTTTCGATATATGATATTAAATGTGCATAAGCACACAGGACATTAGATCGAAATAGCAAATTATAAATTTTTTTAAAGAAAAAAAATTATAAAAATACTTGACAAAGTAAATTGAAGTATTATGATTAAATGTACCGCAAGATTTGCGGATTGTTAATAAAATATCGGCTTCAAAAGACTGTATTTAAACAAATATATCTGCCGATATCGTAACTACCCTGAAGACGAAAGTCTTTTTAAGTAACACAACTTTAGAAGAGTTTAAGTGATCAGACTTAAAGGGTAATAAAGTTTCTGGGAAAAGAAAAGAAATTTTTTTGACCTGCCAATGCGGAACCGAAACGAAAGTTTTGTGACCAAATTAAAGAAAAAATTGAACATTGAAAACAGAATAGCTGAAAACGATTAAATATACTTGTTGATTCAACAA
>CAYMMX010000003.1:0-249795 GCA_964391675.1 uncultured Muribaculaceae bacterium
GGGAGTAATTCAGTGGTAGAATGCTTCCTTGCCAAGGAAGATGTCGCGAGTTCGAGCCTCGTCTCCCGCTCCACTTAAAAAAGACTAACCTAAGGGTTGGTCTTTTTTAATGTACCTATAATAAAAAAGCGAGCTATATGCTCGCTTGAAATACCCTAATAAATTTGAAATAAATTTCCCCGTTCCTTTATAAACCTATGCTATAAAATTTTGTCCCATCCAACTTGCTCCTTGTAAGAAAGATTGCTTCATTATTGACTGCATTGTCATTTTTTTAGTAGCTTTCTTATTTACTTCAACAGAGCTTATAACTTCTGAAACTTGTTTATATTTATCTAAAACAGATAAACTGCTTAATAATTTTTTTGATTCTGTTCTGCTATTATCAACAGTATTCAAAATATCTGAAAACATTTTATCTTCTTCTGTTCTAATTGTTTGACTTAAGAATAGTGTTGCCATTTTTGTTCTCTCTCTTTTTTGTAATTTTAAGTTAAGGCCTTTAATAAACTTGGCCTTTTGAATTAGGGTTTAATTTGTTTCTCTCTATGTATATATAAACAAAAAAAGTTAAAATTTATTGACTTTTTATATCAAAAATATATACAAAAGTTACAATTGTTTACAATTAGGGATTTTTTCTTATTATATCAGGCTATTGATTACCTAGTCCGACCATTATTTTTTGTATAGCCGGATACATAATTATAATAAAAATGGAAGGCAACATAAATAAAACCATTGGTATTGTCATTTTTGTACTTGCCTGCTGTGATAATTCTTCAATTCTTTGTCTTTTTCTGGTTCTCATTGAATCACAAAAAGCTTCCAATGATTGAGAAATACTAGTACCAAGCCTATCAGATTGGATAAGCAAAGCTACAAAAGATTGTAAATCTTGATTGTCATTTCTTAGAATCAGGTTTTTATAGGCATCCTCTCTATTTAATCCGGAAATTATATCTTTATTAAGTCTTGCAAATTCATTAGAAACAATTTTAGATGTTAAACTAAATTCCTCTGAAACCTTTTCAAAAGCTGCATCCAGTCCGAGTCCCGCTTGTACACAAATAGACAACAAATCAACTGCATCAGGTAAATATTTAATAAATTCTTTTTGTCTGGTTTTAATTTCTTTCTTCAACTGCATTTCCGGCCATTTATACACTAAATATAAACCTAAAATTGAAATAATAAGAGTATTAACAGAAAAAGATATAAATAAAAGAATTACAACAGAAATTGAAAAAATTATTGTATTAGTAAGCTTTTTCGTATCGTATTTAATAACATCTTCTTCGGAAGATGCATAACCTGCCTGCAATAATAATTTTTTGCTTTTACTCATATAATTAGACATTAAGACATTTTTTTTAGATAAAGGTTTAATTATCTCTTGTATGTTTTTAAAGACATTGGCAAAAAAACTATCTTTTTTTACTGTTGTTTTTTTGAATCTTTTTTCGAGCAAAGATGTTTGTTCATATGACAATATAATCACTAATGTAAAAACTAATATACCGATTAATAAAGATGTTAATAAAATAATTTTTTCTCCTAAAATTCTATATCACTAATTTTTTTGATTGAAATAAAACCTGCAATAATAAGGCAAATTGCGACACAAAGCGCAAGTTGGCCATCTTGTGTATCAAATAAAGGCTTAATATATTCCGGATTCATAAAGAAAATGACTAACAATACCATTACAGGAACAACACCTATAACCATTCCCGATAATCTTGTTTGCGCAGTCTGCACTCTTAATTGTCCTATTAGCTTATACCTTTCTCTTATGGTATTTGATAAACTGTCCAAAAGTTCAGCCAAATTGCCACCGACTTCTTTTTGAATTAATACTGCAGTTATAAAAAACTTCAAATCAAGACTTTGAGGCATATTTTTAGTCATACTATAAAAAGCATCTTTAGTATCAATACCTAAAGATATATCTTTCTTTGTTGTCTCAAAAACTCTTGATATCGGCTTGGGCATTTCTTCTGTTACCATATTTATTGCAGCAAAAAGAGGGTGACCAGCTCTTAAGGAACTAGCCATTAAATTAAGAGCATCAGGAAATTGCTTTGAAAAATCAAGGAAACGCTGATTAATTAAAAAATGAAGATACATTGTCGGAACAAAAAAAGCCGGCATGCAAATAAGAGACATTAACTTGAAAGGAGTGAATAAAAATAATAAAAAAGGAAATGCACAAATAATACTGAAAAACAAAAAAGTATCTATATGCCATTTAACATCTGCAAGCTGAATTAATTCTTTTATTTTATTAGAAATTTTATAATTTTTAAGAACCTTTCCTATAGCCTGAATCCTATATTCAAAATCAGGCATGCTTATATCTAACTTGTCGGACTCTGTAACATTAGACTTTCTTTTTATTCTTTCAAGCCTTCTTAAAGTATTGGGACTTAAATCTTTTTCTATTATAAATATAACCCAGACAATTATTGCCGCACTTGCACCAATAATTAAACTTAAAATAAAATAAATCATTTTTGTAACCTTTGATTAAAAACATTATTTTCATTTTTTTGCATAAGTCTTTGTTTAATAACCGGTTCTTGTTGAGCAGCCGTATTTAAAGAAGGCTGAGAATTAATATTATAAGAAGTAAGATAAGTATGCTTTCTTTCTTTATTAAAATATTCTTGAGGAATTGAAAGGCTTTTCATCTTAAGCTTATCTATAAATTTAGGTCTTATACCTGTCGATTCATGGTGTCCCTGAACCTTTAAGTTTTCAACACCTGTCTGTTCAAAAACAAATATTTCCTGCATTGTAATCACATTACCTTCCATTCCGGTAATTTCAGATATTGCTGTAATTTTTCTTGAACCATCCTGCAACCTGCTAGCCTGCACAACTAAATCAATAGCAGAAGATATTTGAGATTTAATATTTTTTTCAGGTAAATCAATACCAGAAAACATACACATTGTCTCCAGTCTTGAAAGAGCATCTCTGGGGGTGTTAGCATGCAAAGTAGTTAATGATCCGTCATGACCTGTATTCATAGCTTGAAGCATATCCAGTGCTTCCGAGCCACGACATTCCCCTATTATTATTCTATCAGGTCGCATTCTCAAAGCATTAATAACTAAATCCCTGGCTGATATTTGCCCTGAGCCTTCAATATTTGCAGGTCTTGTTTCCAGCCTTACTATATGCTCTTGCTGCAATGCAAGTTCTGCAGAATCCTCTATGGTTATAATTCTTTCATCATTAGGTATTTGGGCAGATAAACTATTTAAAAGTGTTGTTTTACCGGCACCGGTTCCACCACTGATAACTATATTTAATCTTGCTTTAACTGCCATGGAAAGAGTTTCTGCCATTTCTTTTGTCAAAGAACCCCATTTTAATAAGCTATCCATACTTCCTGCATCTTGTTTAAATTTTCTTATAGATAAAGAAGGTCCATCTAATGCAAGAGGTGGTATTATAGCATTTACACGAGAACCATCAGTCAATCTTGCATCAACCATAGGTGATTTTTCATCAATTCTTCTACCAACTTTTGAAACTATACGTTCGATTATATTCCTCAAATGCTGATCATCTTTAAACGAAACATCTGTTTTATATAATTTTCCATTTTTTTCTACAAAAATACTTTTAGGACCATTTACTAAAATATCAGAAATTGAAGGATCAGCTAATAAGGGGTCAAGAGGACCATATCCTTTTGCTTCTTGTATTATCTCTTTTATTAAACGGTCTTTTTCATCCTTATTTAGTGGAATATGCTTAAAACTGTTTATTAACTGACTTTCAATGAATTGCCTGATTAACTCTTTTTGTTGTTCATCATCGTAATTCATCCATGTAGGAGTAGAATTTACTTTATCAACTAATAAAGAATGTAATTGTTCTTTAAGGTTCAAAAAATCACTGCTGACTTTTTGCGAAAAATTTGAAGATTCGCTTAACCCAACACTTTTAATAATTTGGCTTCTTGAATTTAATCTATCTCTTAGAGACACTTATAACTCCTTACTTAAACAATCCTTTAAAGTTAAATAACTGTTTTCTTTCAACCTTTTTACCATAATCTTGTTTATAAATATTATCTGAAAGCATTGCTGCCAATTCTCTATAACTTTGTGAAATATTCGAGTCCGGGTTAACCAACCCGACAGGAATACCTTTATTAATTGCTGACATAATTGTAAAATAATTGTTCGGAATTTTCCAGTAAATTTTTTTATCTAAAACTTCTTCAACATCTTCAACCTTAATTTCTTCATTTTCCATAAATCTGTTTAATACAATTTTAGTTTTATCTTTTTCATAACCGAGTCTTTCAAACAAATCCAAACACCGCTGACAATTTCTAATAGCCGGTAAATTTACAATCGTAATCAAAAGAATCAAATCAGATTGATCAAGTGCTGTTATCGTCTTTCCATCAAAATTTGCACTTGTATCAACAACAATATATGAGAATGTTTGTTTCAATACAGAAAATAAAGTTGCAATTTGTTCTGCTGTAATGTCTTCTGCTTGCTCTAAATATGGCGGATCAGCCAAAACATAAAGATTTGTGTCTTTATATTTTTCCAAAGTACTCAATAAGAATGTCTCATCAATTCTTGATAAGTTTTGTATTACATAAGAAATATCAAAGGAAGGATTAATATCTAAAAATGTTGTTATATCTCCCAGTTGAAGGTTTAAATCAATTAAGGCAACTTTTTCTTTTGTAATATTTGCAAGTTCCAATGCCAAATTAGTTGCAATAGCAGTTTTACCTATTCCTCCTTTGTTTGAAAAAGTCGTAATTACACGGCAATTATTTTTTTCCGATGTCCCACTACTTACTTGTTCTTTTAACTTATTAAAAGCATTAACAAAATCATTTTTAATTAAAGGTTTTGGTAAAAACTCTCTGGCACCGGCTCGCATAGCTTTTATTATTAAGTCTGTTGAGAAATTTGAAGAAGTGACAATAATTTTACAAGTTTTATGATTTTGCGAAATTTTATTTACAATATCAAGTGCCAATTCCGTCTTGTGAGAAATATCAACGATTACAAAAGATGGTCTCGTTTCTAAAATAGTATTATAACCTTCAATTACATCACTAAATTCATCTGTAATCTGTATATAACCTAATTCTTGCAAATATAGTCTTAAAACCTCTACTGATTGAGATTCTGTGTCTATTATTACTGTTGGAATTTGGTTTGTCATAGTTCCATCCCTGTTTTATTTTGGTCATACTCTACTATTTTTGGAGTTATAAAAATAACTAATTCTTTTTCGTCCTTTGTTCTGGAAAGATTTGAGAATAAGAATCCGATAACCGGTATATCCCCTAGCCCAGGGATTTGAGCATCTGAACTTGATGATTTATGGGATAGCAATCCCGCAATAACTAATGTTTCACCATCTGCAAGTTCAACTGTTGTATCAACTTTTCTTGTTTTAAATCCGGGAACACCAACACCGGAAGTATATGAATCATCAATTTCAGAAATTTCTGGTGCTAATTTCAAAATAACTCTGTTAGATTTTTCCAAAATTGTTGGTGTAAAATTCAAAATAACACCTGTATTCTTAAAACTGTAAGAGGTAGTTGAAGAAAGGCCAACAGATGCAGGATAAGGGATTTCCTGCCCTACATTAAAGCTTCCCGGTTTACCGTCAATTGCTAATAATTTAGGTTCAGCAAGAATCTTCACATAACCTTTTGATTCTCCGGCTGTAAGAGCCCAGGCAAGATTAGCGGAAGGAGATGAGAATAAGTACTGTCCTGCCTTTTTAAATGAAGCATTTCCTCCATCAACAATACCACCTAAACTAATATCTGTAAGAAAGTTATTAACATCTTGCCCTATACTGAATTGTGAGGCAAGAGTTTTTGTAAAATTTCTTGATGATTCTGTAATTTTAACTTCAAGCAAAACTTGCTTTGTTGTACTTTCTGTTAAATCAACAAGTTTTATATTATATGCCTTAACAATATTTTCAATATTATTCTTAACAGTTGTTGAAGAAATTCTGCCTGACATAATCAATCCATCATCGGTAAAATTATATTTTACATTTTCATTTGGTGCAATTTGTTCAATTGCCTGTATCAATGCATCAGTATCTTGTTGGACTACTAAGTTAAAGAAAACTGGTTTATCTGCATTTCCCCAGAAAAGTAAACTTGTTCTTCCTGCTTTTTTACCGTTTAACAATAGCTCCTTAGGGGAAAGTAGAACCAAATCAGCTAAAGATGGATCTGTAATTGAAATTCTTTTTACAGGTTCATCAAATTTTATTAATTGTGTTTTTCCAACTACGGAATATAGTTTTTCATTATTATCCTTATAGGGATTAACGCTAATAGATTCAGGCAACATTCTGCCGTCTCTCAACACTTGAGGAATTGGTTTATCAACATAATCCATCCCGAAAGCTTTGGCAAAATTAGATGTAATAATTGAAAATACAAATAAAAATATTAAAAGAATTATACTTTTTTTCAATTCGTTCCCTCCCTATTCGAACGTAACTTTGGACTTAACATTTGCCTCAATGACTTCAACTTCGGGTTGTTGTATCACAGGCTTTATTGGTTGTGGCAATCCGGATAGATCCCCGGGAATTGAATTTTTTCCGGTAAAATCGTTTATTGGAACCGATGACGGTAAATTAGGCAATGACGGATAAGAATTAGCAGAATAAACGCTGTTCTTTTTCTTTTTATTTGCAACTACTTTATCATTAGCATTTCTTGTAACCAACATTAATTTGCCTTTAGAAATATTTGAAATAAAAGATGAAATGTCCTCTGTTGGAACCTCAAAAGTTATAGACGTTGCGTCCATTATTCCTGCTGCAGTGCTAGTTGGAACAACGTTTTTATTTCCTTCAAATGATATAATCCTTATACCCTCTAGCACCCAGTCACTCTCATTTGAAGTACTGTATATATCAATTAATGAACCTTGTTTCATTGTCTCCGATTTTCCCTGAAAATTATCTGCAGGCAAAGTTAAAGCTCTATATCCTTCCCTTAAAGAAACATCATCATTGGAAATTTTTGCTATATGTGCTGTAGAGAAAGTATCCCCTGCCGTAATATCTTTTAGTAATATTTTATTTACTACATCAGAACGATTTTCGAATGCGTCTTTGTTTTGAATATCAAACTGCTTAAAATCTACATCTTGATCCGAGACTATTTCTCCTGCTTTTAAATTTGAAACTGCAACGGCATATGCATAACTTGCAGCATTGTCTGTTCCGATTTTTGCACTATTTTGCATAGCTTCTATAACTTTTTGTTGCTCACTCATTTGATTTCGCATATTACTAAACGCAGAATAAGAAATCATTGTAGCTAAAATTGCAACAGTTACAGCTAAAATTATTTTTGATGTATTTTTGTTAGTCCGCATATATTCTTATCCCACAATATATTTTACTATACTAACGTAACTAACTCAAATCTATACATTATTTGATGTATTTATAGTAAATAACTCTGTAAACACACAATATTTACAAAATTCAGACTAAACAAAAATTAATTTTTGTTAACAATTATTTTTTATTTAGTAATAAAACAGAAGCCAAAACTCTATCTAACCATCCGAATTTAAAATATCTTACTTCCTTATGAACATTATGATTGTATTCCGGTTTTTGATAATTAATTAAAAATCTCATTAATTCTTGACTATACATAATGACCCTTTCACCATAAAAATGTAAAAATAACCACACCTATAATAATAAAAACCATTTAATAAAAAAAATTGCCTTTACTCCTAACCTGTATTTGATTAAACATTAAGCTTATGTTAGTATTAAACGCATGAAAACAATTAAAATTACAAAAATGCAAGGCTTGGGAAATGATTTTGTAATCTTGGACTATCAAGAATATAAAAAATCAGGTATTGAAATGGCTGAACTTGCCATTAAGTTATGTGACAGAAATTTTGGAATCGGTGCAGACGGAATGATTATTCCAAATATCAAACAACTTGACAAAAATGCAGATATCGGTTGGTATTTTTATAACTCCGATGGCTCTATCGCTCAAATGTGCGGTAATGGAATAAGATGTTTTGCAAAATATGTTCACGATAAAAATTTGATTAATTCACCCACGTTCAAAGTTGAAACTTTAGCGGGTATAATAACGCCTTCCATTCAAGAAAACGGGGAAGTAAAGGTTAAAATGTCTGTTCCTGTTCTAAAATCCGAAAAAATCCCTTTCAAAGGTGAAAATAATTTAAACTATAAATTAAAATTTGAAGATAAAAATTTCGTAATAAATGCAGTTTCAATGGGAAATCCTCATTGTATTATTTTTATAAATGACAACTCCGACTTGTTGGAACTTGCAAAAAATTACGGCCCTAAAATAGAAAATCATCCTCTATTTCCTGAAAAAACAAATGTTGAATTTGTGAAAGTAATTTCTAAATCAGAAATGGATTTAAGAGTTTATGAAAGGGGCTGCGGAATAACTTTAGCCTGCGGAACAGGTGCTTGTGCGGCAACCGTGGCAGGAATTTTAAATAACTTAACAGAAAACAAAGTGAAAGTTAATCTGCTTGGTGGAGCTCTAACCATTGAATGGCAAGGTTCTAAAGATGATTTAGACTATAATGTATTTATGAGCGGGCCTGCTGAATACAGTTTTTTTGCAGAATATATATTGTAATTATTTTGTTTATGTTAATATTTAAAATAATGTCGAAATATAAAAGGAGAATAGAAAATTGAAAAATTATGAATTACTAGCAATATTCAAACCAAATTTAGATGCAGATGAAGTTGAAAAAAATCTTTCTAAACTTGAAGAAATAATTACCGGTTATAAAGGAAAAGTAATTGAAACAGAAAAAATAGGACGTAAAAAGCTTGCATATAATGTTCAAAAATTCAGAGACGGTTTTTTTGTATCTCAAATACTTTCAATTCCTGCCGATAAAGTTTCTGATTTTAAAAGACAATTAAAATTAAATGAAAATATAATCAGAACTATGTTTCTTGAATCTAACAAAATATTATCAACCAAGTAGGGAAAAACTATGACAATAGCTAAAGCAGTAGTAACAGGTACAATATATAGAACACCGGAAAAACGTTTTACATCAAATGACATTGCAATTTCCACTTTTGTTATGGATATTGGGGAAAGAGATGAAACTCTTATCCGAATAATATCCAAGAAAAATGCTCTTGATGGCGTAGTATCAAGTTTTAATAAGGGTGATAAAGTCTTAGTTGAAGGAAGACTTCAAATAGCAAATGCAAAAATGGAAGACGGCTCCGAACGCAAAATATATGAAATAGACGCAAACACAATCGAAAAAATGGATGGGTCTACAATTTCATGCTCAAATAATAATGATGAAATCGTAAAATTCGCTCAAGAAGAATTTAGCGATGAATTAATTAGTGAAGACGAAATTCCATTCTAAAATTAGCAATATAAAACAAACAACAAGAAAGGTATAAAAATGGCAAGAAGAGAATCAGAAGACAAAAAAAAACATAAAAGTTGCAGCTTTTGTATGGATAAAATTGACCAAGTCGATTATAAAGATGCAGCAAAAATTAAAAGATATTTAACAGAAGCAGGTAAAATTATTCCAAGAAGAATAACAGGAACTTGCGCCAAACACCAAAGAATGATATCTACTGCAATAAAACGTTCAAGAGAAGCATCTATAATCAATTATGTATTTGATTAATAGAATACAGGTGAAAGTTTATGGATAATAAAATTACTATAAGATCCGACAGAAAAGATGACTATAAATTTCACTATAGAGGTGATGAAGTTATCTTGAAAGCAGGCAGTATAATCAGTATAGCAAACGGTTTGTCAGAAGTTGTTTTACCAACCTGCCAGATGAAAATAATTAATAATCTTATCGTTATAAAAGATGACAAAAAAGAATCTTAGGTTTATAGCCTAAGATTCTTTTTTAAGTTCAATATTTGTATTTTTTATAATTTGGGCTTGGATTGAATTAGCTTTATTTAAACAAGCTGTAAGTTTTTGATAGCGATCGGACGTCTCTCCATAAGGAACTTGCATTTGGATCAATTCATCAATACTTGAATTGATTTTACTCAAACTTTCCAAAGCATCTCTCATTTTTTGAGCATAGTTAACTTTTCTAGACACTTTAGCAAGTATTTTTTTTGAAAGGTTTTTTTTGATATTTTCTAAAAAATTACCTTTGTTGCCTGAAGTAAAACCTATAACAGAAGATATTTTTCCGGAAATCTTTGTACTCAGGCATAAATTAGAGTATTTTTCATTCAATTGTAAAAGTTCTTGTTCTATTTTTTGTTTTCTACCCCGCAATTCATGAACCTGAATATCATAACCTAGTCCTTCAAGAGTAATTATTTCGTCATTTATTTTAGATAATGATCCTTCAAGGACCCCCATTTTGTGTTCAATTTTAAATATTTCATCTGTCATTTCCTGATATGCATTATCTTCAAGTATTTTTGAATCATAATCATTTATTCTTATCCCATTTTGTACCTGAACAGGTTTATCCTCTTTGCAATCATTATTTAAAGAAGACACAAAAAAGTTTTCACCGGATTCATTCAATAAAGAACAGGTGAAATTGCTTTTGCTATTTGGTTTAATTTTTCCGAACTTAACGTCCATAATGATATAATAAACAAGTTACTATAATTTTTAACCATACGTGCGGTGTATTTATGTATTATTAATTTTTTATAAATTTATCATAGAGTATATTGAACAGTATAACTATTTAAGAAATGAGTTTAATTTCACTTTGCAACACTCTTTAAAATTTTAATTGGAACACTCATCCATTCACCTCGTCTTGAAAAAGCTTTAATTTTCTCTGCCAATAAAAGAGCACCACCGGAAGTATTATTAGCAACACTTACCGCTTTGTCACAAACAATATCGAACTTATTATACTTAGCAAGATTAATTCTTGTTTCATCTAAATCATCATTTATATCTATATATTTATAAATAAGTTCTCTAAGATTTTTTGCCTCATAATCCTTTGGATTTTGTGATATAGTTTCATTTAATCCCATAGCTAAAGGTCCTGAGATAACAAACAAATTTGCCCCCCGATTTATTCTGGTAATCGCATAAACAGCAATAGCATTTACGTAAGAATGCAATGCATATTTTGAAGCGTTCATAAATTTTTCAATGCTGTTTGAATTTACTTTTAACAAAACACTTTGAGAATCCTTATTAACAATATCATAACAGCCTGTACTTAATAAAACTTTAATTGCTTCTGAGTCTTTTAAATTATTTAGTCTTATTTGAGTATTTGTTGCAAGTTGTCCAAGCCCTGTTGAAATTAGCGCTTTAACATTATCTGTGTCAATTATCCCCATTTTTTCAGAAAAGTTTCTTATAATATCTTTTGTAGATGCGCCCATTTTACCTAGTCTTTGCTTTTTACCATTCAATATATTGAAATATATATCATGCCCGCATTCATTTGTTTCAATATTGACTTTAGAATTTTGCATTAATTTTACATCTACTGCCCCAAATCCGCCACCAGTTTGAACTATTGCTGCAAAAAATCCTCTGCTGAATCGCTTACTGTACTCAGGATGAGAAATTATTTTTTGTGCCACCCCTAACCCTGTACCAGCAAGATCTTTTACAGGAATAAATTTCACATCTTTCGCTACTTTAACTTTTCCTTGAGATTCTACTTCATTTAAAACTTTATTTAAATTTATTTCCGTCAACCTGACAAGTTTAGTCGGGTCTGATTCATCTTTCCTTTTTAAATTAGGTAAAAATAATGCCATTTTTCCTTGTAATGTTCCCGGCAAAAGCAATGCGAATCCTGTTAATTTTTTTTCTGCAGAAGATCTGTTCTGCAGCATTTTTTTATTAGATTGCAATTTATCAAGTTTATTATTCAAATTTTCTTTAAGATCATCTGATAAAGAATTATCTGCTAATTGTGTTTTTATTACTTTTATATCGTTATCTATTAATCCTTCAACATCTATGGCTTGCGCAATTTTCCTGATAAAGTCATCATTATTTTCAAAACCTTTAACAGAATCATTTACAAATCCGTTATACTCAAACATGTCTTTGCCCTTATTGTCCTGCACAAGAACTTTTAGCGATCCTCTGGGATCGCTTGCTCCAATATCAAAGGTTAACCTGCTCTTAAAAGAAAGTGGTTTATTATCTTTGTTTATTTTTGAAGAAACTGTTTGAATTTGCATAGATTCATCCTTTTAACTATGGTTTATTTAATATAATACAATAAATCATTAATTATTTTATACTTTTTAAGCCTAAATTAATTCATTATTAAGAAATATTATATAAAAACTGATAAAATCCGCCAAAAATTTGACAATTTTCCTTAATATTCTATTATTATTTACAAAACTGGAGGTAAAATGTGTCGCATAGGAGCTATTAAATCAAAAAACTATATCCATCCATTAATAGCTTTTAAGTTAATGCGATCACAGCAAGAGGGACATGATAACTCAGGTTTTGCAATGGTAATGCAAGATTTAGGAGGAGTCTTTGAAGATTATAAAGGTTTACCTATATTATCAATGGCTTGTACAGATGATGGAATGAGAATAGCTGAAGACATTCTACACAAAATAGGTTTTATAAGAGTTATGCAATGGAGTCCGCAAATTAATCCATCTCCTGATTTAACGATAGAACCAATGCCTAATTATGTTTTTGAGGTCTTTCAATATCCAAAAAGTTATAAAAATTCGTCTGACTCTGAAAAAGAAGAACTTTTAGTTGATACAAGATTAAAAATAAGAAAAGAACTTGAAAAAAATGAAGACGGATTTGTTTATTCCTTCTGGCCTGATTTAGTAACACTTAAAGAAATAGGCGATCCAAAGGATATTGGAACTTATTTTGGTTTATGGGAGGAAGATGAAGACTTCAGCGCAAAAATAATTACTGCACAATGCAGACAAAATACAAATTATGATATCGTCAGATATGCAGCCCATCCGTTTTTTTTACAAGGCTACACTGCTCTTGCTAATGGTGAAAATACTTTTTATGAAAAAAACAAATTGTTTCAACAAAGTCTTTATAAAGGATATATAGGTTTTGAATCTGATTCACAATGTTTTTTATATACTTTGCATTACATAAATAAAATACTTAAATGGCCATTACAATATTACAAACACACAATAACTCCTCTGCCATTTGCTGAAATCGAAAATAGAAAAGATAAAGAAATATTGCTTAGAATAAAATCCTCTCTGGCCCACCTTGAAATAAACGGGCCAAATACTATTATTGGAGTATTACCGGATTCGACACTCTTTACGTGTTGTGATTCTAAAAAATTGAGACCCGTTGTCCTAGGTCAAACTGAGGATATGGTTATAATCACATCTGAAGTAATGGGATTAAATGAAGTTATGCCAAATAGAGATTTAAATAAAGATTTGTACCCAAATGAACACGAAATGGTTATTGTAAACAATGATTTAAAGGTGGAACGATGGCAACAATGAATGTAAACGAACTTGCAAAAGATGATTTGCAATGGATTATAGAATATAAGCAGGATAGTTGCACTCTTTGCGGCAAATGTATTGCTGCATGCCCCTTTAAGGCAATTGAAGCAAGTGTTGAAAAAAGAAGAAAAGTAATAAGTGAAGAACTTAAGCCAACTCCAAAAGTAATTTTCCAAACAGTTCCTGTAATAAAGCAGGTTGTAAACATAAATTCTCATTGCAGAGGTTGTGGAATTTGTGAAAAAGTCTGCCCAAACAATGCTATTAAGCCCGTTAAAAATAATGAAGAAAGAATGGCTATAAAACACAGAGCCTTATATGGAGAGCCCTTAAAACGTGGTGGTAGAACAAATTTACACACTGAAGGCAGAACTCTTGATAAGATTAAGATTGGCAGGATCTCTCAAATGACAGATCCTTCATTAGACGCTCAAAGACATACGTTCAATATGTTAGCGCCTTTTGGAAGAATTTTGCCGCCGGAGGAAATACCATTTATAGTTAAAGATAACCAGCTTGAATTATCAGGACAAATCCCTCCAAACAGGTGGATTTATCCTATTATAATAGGAGATATGTCTATTGGGGCATTGTCTTGGAGGATGTGGGAAGCCTTAGCGATTGCTACAGCATATTTAAATGAAGTCGTAGGATTGCCTGTAAGAATGTGTACGGGAGAAGGCGGTATCCCGACAAAATTACTTAAATCAAAATATCTTAAATATATGATTTTACAAATTGCATCCGGTCACTTTGGCTGGAACAGAATTATTAACAGCTTAACTGAAATGACAGAAGATCCTGCAGGAATACTAATTAAAATAGGACAAGGAGCAAAACCCGGAGATGGTGGTCTTTTACAAGCACAGAAAGTTGCTAGGCATATACAAGAAATAAGAGGTGTTCCAAAAGCAGATTTGTTGAGCCCGCCAAATCATCAAGGACTTTATTCAATAGAAGAAAGTGTCCAAAAAATGTTTTTGTCATTAAGTTCTGCTTTTAAATTCAAAGTACCTGTAGCAATAAAAGTAGCTGCAAGTGTAACAAGTGTACCCGTTTATAATAATCTTTTAAGAGATCCTTATAATATTGTGGGCGGATTTTTCTTAGATGGTATTGCAGGAGGAACAGGGGCTGCACATGAAATATCCCTAAACCATACAGGACACCCTATTGTTTCGAAACTGAGAGATTGTTATTTAGCTGCTGTGCATCAAGGAAAACAAGGGCAAATTCCTCTTTGGGCCGGTGGCGGACTTGGAATGACAGGAAACCTTGCAGGAGATACCTTCAAAATGATTTGTTTAGGAGCAAATGGGATTTTTACAGGTAAATTAATGCTTCAAATAGCTGGTTGCGTAGGCAATGATTTCGGTAAATGTAATGCATGCAACACAGGTTTATGCCCTGTGGGAATTACAACGCAAAACCCTTTATTAGTTAAAAGATTAGATATAGACAAAGTTGCAGAAAATATTGTCAATTATTTTATCTCTACAGATGTAGAATTAAAAAAATTAATGGCACCAATAGGAAACAGTTCTCTACCTGTGGGAAGGTCAGATGCTTTAATTACTGTAGACAAACACGTTGCAAGGAGATTGGAGATTCAACATGTCTGCTAGGCAAAACAAAAAAATTCAAATTGAAGGCATTGTTGACAATCAAAGAAAATCAACCCAACAATTACTTCAAGAAATATATGAATATCTTGATAAAGGATATACAGAGTTCGAAATACATGCATCCGGTCAACATGATATCGGCGGTCCGCTTTGGAGTAAAAATAACTCAGGCCTGAAATTTAACGTAACAAATCCCGGACAACGTGTAGGCTCAATGGGCATGAAAGGTACACAAATAATTATCGAAGGCTCTGCTCCGGCTGATATAGGATGGCTTAATGCCGGTGCGGAAATTATTGTCAAAGGTGATGGTGGTGATACTACAGCACACTGTGCAGCTTCAGGTAAAATTTATATAGGTGGCAGAGTAGGTACCAGATCAGGTGCTCTTATGAAACATGACCCCAAATATCCGGCACCTGAATTTTGGACACTTAAAAATACCGGATCCTTCAGTTTTGAATTTATGGGTGGTGGGATTGCTGTTGTTTGCGGCTATGATTGCAATGATAGTGAATCTGTACTAGGTCTGAGAAGCTGCATAGGAATGGTAGGGGGCATAATATACTTCAGAGGAGATGCTAAGGAAATATCAAAAAATGTCTGGGTCCTCGACCTTGATGATAATGATAAAGAATTTCTTTTGAGAGGATTACCTGAATTTCTTGAAAAAATTGAAAGAACTGAACTTTATAATGAATTATCAAATTTTAATGAATGGAAAAAAATAGTTGCCAAAACTTATGAAGAAAGAAATATCAAATCTTTTGTGCCAATGAAAGATTTCAGGGAAAACAAATGGGTAAAAGATGGTATTTTTGGTGATTTGATAAAAGAAGATTACTACGTATCAGAATTTGTTGAAAAAAACGAACTGAGACTAAAATATCCGGAATGGAGAAATGCTTCATATTCTGCACCTTGTGAATACAATTGTCCAACATATATACCAACACAGAAAAGGATTGCCCTTTTAAGAGAGGGGAAAATAACAGAAGCCTTAAAGCTTGTACTTGATTATAGCCCTTTTCCTGCCTCTGTATGCGGTCAGGTTTGTCCTAACCTATGTATAACAGAATGCAATAGAAAATATGTAGATATACCGGTTAAAACTGCCGAATTAGGAATGTTAAGCAAAGAAATTAAAATTTCACTGCCTAAAAAAGAACTTAATAAAAAAATTGCAATAATAGGTTCAGGAGCTTCTGGGCTTACTTCTGCATGGATACTAAGAAGAGAAGGTTATCAGGTAGATGTTTTTGAAGAAGATGAATTTATCGGAGGAAAACTAAAACAAGTAATCCCACAAGAAAGATTGAACAGAAGCATTTTAGATACAGAACTTAAAAGAATTACAGATATAGGAGTAAAATTCAAAACAGGAATTAAAATTGATAAAAAATTATTCAAGTCCTATGAAAAAAAATATGATGCAATTATTGTATCAGTTGGTGCTCATAATCCTGTAGTAATTCCGTTTGAAGGATATGAAAGACTTATAAAAGGTCTTGATTTTTTGAAAGACATAAATAAAGGTAAAAAAGTTAAAATAGGCAAGAGTGTTGTTGTAATAGGAGCAGGAAATGCTGCAATGGATGTTATCACAGGTGTACACAAGCTTGGAGCCAAAAAAATCTGTGCAATAGATATACAAAAACCTTCTGCTTTTGATAATGAACTTAAACATGCAGAAAAACTCGGAGCAAAAATTCTTTGGCCATGTTTTACAGAAAAAATTTCAGAAAAAGGTGTTCATCTAAAAAACGGGAAATTTATTGAAGCAGATACGGTAATAATATCTGTCGGTGACAGACCTGATTTATCGTTCTTAGATTCTGATTATCTCAATGAAAAAAATATGGCGAAAATTAATGATTATTTACAGTCTGAAAATAATCCCAAGGTATTCTTTACCGGAGATACATTAAATCAAGGTCTTTTCACTAATGCAATAGGAGATGGGCGAAAAGTTGCAATCAATGTGATAAATTTACTAAATAAAAAACCTTTGGATAAATTTGAGAAAGCACCAATGATTCCGCAAGAGAGAATAAAGAAAGAATATTACAACCCTATACATCCTCAAAGCATTATGGCAATGGATACACAAGAAGAACAAAATCGTTGTATGAGTTGCGGATATTGTAGAGATTGTGAAATGTGTAAGGAAATATGCCCTGAATTTGCAATATCAAGAATTACAAATCCTGATGGGTCATTTGAATATAAAAGCGATCCGGAGAAATGTATCGGTTGTGGATTATGTGCAGGAGTATGTCCATGTGGAATTTGGACAATGGTTGACAATTTAACAAATTATGATGAGACCTAAATTAGAATGCATTTCGATATAATATAAAAAGGTTTTCACAAAAAAAACTGGTGGATGTAGTTTCGACAGCAATATTCTCAAGCAAATCAGACAGCGTTCATCTGAGCATAAAGCCAAAAGACAAGAATCTGTTTTTCTTTAGTAAAAATCGAGACAGAGTATGAGAAATCTTTTTGGTTACTTTTTCTACAGAAAAAGTAACTGGTGGATGTAGTCTGCTCAGCAATATTCTCTACTATCGATGGAGTACGGATTTAATATACTTTAGCCCGTCACCAGGTTTACCAAAAAAATTTTTTGTAAATTCTGCCATCCTTTTTGCTATTGCCATATCCGCATTTTTATTTATAACTCTAATTTCAGCTGTTAAATTGCTTGAATAATTACCGTTCGGAGTTGATTTAGAAACTCTTGATGCTATAGTTCTATCAAGAGAATTTGATTGTTTGTTGTTAGTATTATGGGTTTTATAGATTCCATCGGATAACCTTTCTTTTATATATGTTACATTAATAATTAAATGAAATGAAAAAAATAATTGCCTTATATTTGCGGAGAAATTGGCAAAAACTCGAGAAATTGAATAATAGCTTGAATAAAGTCATATTTACATTTCTTCATACGCTTTTTGAAAATTGCAATTATTAGTCCGTAGGGTGCAATTTTTGCCTTCTTTTTCTAAAATCTTTGATTTTATGAAAAATGGACTCACGAAAATACAATAATATTTAAGAGAAAACTTAAATTTATAAATAGTGAGTTGCAACAAATTTATAAAATTCACTCACCCTTATCAGGGTCTCTCGAAAAACCTGACATTTACCTTTTGTCATCCTGGACTGTCTTGGTCGCTCGCGTTAAACGGCTCTGTTCGCCATTAAATCGAAAAGCGTCGTTTCCGCTTTAATGGCTCAACTCCACAAAATGCTTCGCATTTTGCTTGCCTTCGCTCGCTCCCGCTCGAACCAAACAAAGCTCCGCTTTGTGGTTCTCGTCTAAAATAAAACCAAATAAAAGACTCCAACACATGTTGGAGTCTTTTATTTGGCGGCTGTAGTTTGCTCAGCAAAAGTCTCATAATTTTTTACTAAAGATAAAAAGCAATCTATTTTTTATTTTTAGGGTATCTATAAACTTAAACCCATTTTTATTATAGAATTTATGTGCTTGGAACAAATCTTCAGGCGTCTTAAGATTAATGCTTAAGCAATCTTTTTTTCTTACTATCTGTTCTGCCTCTAACAAAAGCTCCGTTCCAACGCCTTTTCCTTTAAACTCATCTTCTATTGCAATTTCATGTAACGTTGCCGTTTTATCTTTTCTGCAATATAATCTTATAAATCCAATAACTTGGTTTACTTTATCTTTTGCAACTAATAAAATATTATTTTTAGGCTTTTCTATAGCTTCATTTAAAACAACTTTCATTACCCAAGGCAGTGCTTTTCGATTCTCTTTTGAACGAGTTATTCTTACTATAGAATCTATATCACTTACTGTGGCATTTGATATATGATATTTTGAATTTTTTTGTATTTGATGAGATTTAAAATTTATACCCGAAATTATTTTATTAATCATTTTTTCTTCCAGATTGTAAGTTTAATATTATAAAAAACAAACAAAAAAAATTTTGCCAAGTCTTATAAATTATTTACATATCTTAAAAAAGCGGGCAGGTAAATCTCAAACAGAGAATTTTTGGGATAAATGCAATAAAATTTTCTTAAAATTCTTGCAAAATAATTCTCTATTTAATATCAAGCCTGAAAGACCCGCACAGTGTGGGATTTTTTGCATAAAAAAAAGAGGGTTCTCTCTGAACTCTCTTTTTTATGGTGGAGCGTAGGGGATTCGAACCCCTGACCTTAACACTGCCAGTGTTACGCGCTACCAACTGCGCCAACGCCCCAAAACATTATTATAATAACATAAAATTTTATGTTATGCCGTTTTTTTAAACGTTTTATTTTTAATTTTTGTTATAGTTCCTTCTTTGTATTCCAAGTAACCGGCAATGCCCGCTAAAACTGAAAACAAACCTATTGATAAAGCTATAATTCTATTATTTCCAATTATTTTTTTACGCATATTTTTACCGATAGAATTCACTACATTAAAATCACCCTTTAAATTTTTAAGCGGTAGCTCATTTCTTTCACTTATTATTCTATAATTATCACTTATGTTAAAGACTTCGTTAAAATATCTTTGATTAGCAGATTTACCACCATTATATCTACTATTATTGTGCCAATCAGTTTCTTCAAGAAGCGTATTTTTCATCATTTGCTTAAATTGAGCTTCATCTTTTAAAACTTCAGCAAAGTCTTTCATACAATCAGAAACTTCTACAGAAATTGCTTTTCTTCTGGCAGTATTTAGCTCGGTTCCAGTTAATTTAGAATCTAAATCGAAAACTTCCGGCTTAACAAGAAAAGCATGAGTCGTTAGAAAACCAGTCTCATTTGTAATATTTTTTCCTTTAATATAAGGTTTTATGAAATCAGGTGAACCTCCAGTTCTATTTGAAATAACAGGATTTCCTGCAGCAAATGACTCTAGAGGTGTTATACCACAAGGTTCATATACACTTGTAAAATCTGAGCTTAAACAAGCATTAGCCAATCTATTTGGGAAAAAGCCATTTATATAACAAATATTATTTTTGTAAAGTCCGTCAGAGATTTCTGATATTTCTTTCATTAATGCTTGTATATCTTTCCAGTCAGCAGCTTCAGGATCCCAAGGATTAGGACCTCCCGCACCTACTAATAATTTCGTTTTTAATTTTTCTTCTATAGAGATGTCTTCTCTTTTAATAAAATGCAAAAACGATTCTATTAATGTTGGCAACCCTTTTTGGGGATCAGGTCTTCCCCAGCTGATATGAAGAATATCGCCCTCTTTGTATTCTGATAAACCTCCTAAGACTTTTGCCGGAGTAATTTTATTACTTTTAGGATTAAGTTGTTCGTCATTAAAAAATAGTTTATTTAATGCCTCAGTTCCTTCTTTAGTAGCCTTGGCAATTGTATCAGTAAGCCACTTAGTATTCTTTTTCTTTATTTCAAAAATTTCATCAATATTTAAAACATCGGTATGAGTTGAATTAAATTTTACTTCAAAGGGCGTATAACCATTTTTTATATTATCTAAATTTAGTCCGTTACCAGGTCTTCCAAAAGTACCTATCTCATTAGTCTTCATATTAGCAGGCGTCGAACCATTTACAATGTCAATAGTAGCACTGGAAGCCAAATCTTCTGTAAGTCCTAAAGCAATTTCAGGCATATGAGGGTTTTTCATTTCTTTACCGTAATTAACAGACACAGTTCCCAGTGAATAATTAAAAGGATTTTTTCTAACAGATTGAATTGGAATTTCGCATATGTTATAAGTACCCAAACTGTCTTTAAATGTACCTATAACAGGATCAAATATCATTTTTAACTTGGTCTTATCTGCATTTGATAATTCGCTAAAGTTTTTTTTCATCATTTTTTTAATAAATTTATATTCAGGCTGCTGCTTAAGTATTTCTAAGTCTTTTTCACTTCCGACAAGTCTAAAAAAGTCTATTGGATTTTCAAAAAACCCTTGATAATTTCGTCCGGGATTATGAAAGGTAGAATGTGTTCTTAAACCATTAAAATATTTATTTCCTTTTGATGATTCTTCACTCATATTAACTATAGCAGGAAATGCTTGACGATCATGAAGCCAAATGTTTGCAGGATTATAATTCCCATGTTCATTGTCATCAAGTTTTTGTATTGCATCTGTAAAGGCTCTTGATAATTGTGCATATTTTAAATCTGAAGAATTACTAAATCCACCATACGCCCCACCATATGCGCTACCCGTAGTTGAACCTACATCATATGCCGCTTGAAATTTAGCTAAATCAGGAAGATGAACAAAATAGACTATTGGTTTTCCACTTTCACCTGTACCTGCTTGTTTAAATATTTTATAAGGAATCTCTTCAATTTCTAATTTATCATTTATTTGTTTAATCTTTCCTTCAACATGGACGTCTTCTATAATTTTATAATCTGATTTACCTCCATTTGGAGCCTGAAGTACAACGAAATTTTCACCTTCTTTAAGCTTATAGTCAGTTTCTACACTTTTAAATGAAGTATTACCTGAACTATCTTTTGTTAATACTATAATTTTACCTTCTTTATTATTATATGAATGATAAGGTATAAATTTTCTAACATCTGCACCTATTTTGGACCAACTATCTCCTGCTTCTTGTACAACAACACCAAGACCACCAAGCGCATAAGTGCTGTTTAATCCAACAGCCTTATCTTCAGGAGCTAAAAAAGCAAATTGATTCAGTTTTTTTGAAATATCTCCCTTAAAAGATATATGAGTAAAATCTTTAAACTTTATTAAAGAATGTTGATCAACTTTATTTATATCAGATAATTTTTCAATATTTTCTATATTAATGTTTCGGGTATTAATTTTGTTTTCAAAACTACTATCATAAACCCGACTTTTACTAAAAGTATTAACATTTGAGTTAATCCAAGAAATGCAAATCATATTTTTTTGGCTAAACCTTCATAAAAAATATTATACAGAAAACGATTTTTACTAAATTATATAATACAGCTAAAAAGAAAATTTGCTATTTCAATAGTATAAATACACAAAAATATTACAAAACTAAATATTGTAAAATTGACACCTTAAAAGCATTTCGGGCATTTTTTCAGTAAAATTTAGAGACAAAATTCTTTGCTTAAATATTGTTTAACATTAAACGTAAATTGAAAAGATATTAAATTGTATTTTACATTCTTAAAATTTATTTAGTATTAATTATTTTTTTGTTATTATTTTTAATAATACTTCAGGTACCATATTAGTGTTACTACAATAAAATTAATAAAAAAACTATGAAAATTAAAATTATTAATAAAGCTGTAAATACAGAATTAAGAAAAGAGTTAGCTGAAATTGAGGAATTTCTTAACAAAGAAAAGAATCTTTCTGAGTACATTGAAAGTTCCTTAACAAAATATCAAGGGTTGCCTGCGCTAAAAGATGAACATAATAATTTAGGTATGACATACGATGAAGTCCTTGACAATATAAATTATTTTGCTGTAGCACTTCAAAACAATGGTGTAAATTATCAAGATTTTGTATCGTTAATCTCTGAAAATAACGGTCTGCATTTTATTTGCAATCAGGCTATCTTAAAAACAGGTGCTTGCTCTGTATTGAGAGGCACTACGGCTCCTATTGACGAACTGGAGTATATTTTAAACCATAGTGACAGTAATGCCGTTATTCTAACTAATTATAAAATTTTAAATAAACTTACAAATATTATAAACAAAAATAAAAAAATAAACTTTATAGTTATAATGTTTCCGAAGGGAGAAAAACCTTTAGATATAAACATTCCTGTTTATACTTTTCATGAATTTATTGAAATAGGCAAAAAAAATAAATTCATAAAACCTGAAATTAATTTAGATGATAATGCTTTTATGCTCTATACTTCAGGGACAACCGGAGGACCAAAAGGAGTTTTGTTATCTCATAAAAATATATTATCACAAATGCTTCCGGTTAAAGATGGTTTAGCAATAAAAGTAGGAGAAAAATCATTACAGATTCTCCCTGTTTGGCACGCTTATGAAATGATGACTCAAATCTTATTTTTTGCAACAGGATTTTATCTTCATTTTACAACAATTCCACATTTAAAAGACGATTTATTAAAATATAATATTAATATTTTTATGTCGGTTCCTCGGATTTGGGAGGCCTTAAGACTTGGTCTTTATCAAAAACTAAAGCAGAAATCAAAATTAGGATATTATATTTTTGATTTTGCGGTTAAAAATAGTATCAGGTATAAAATTCATAAAATGTACAGTGAAGAACGTACCCCTAATAAACAAACCCCTTATTGCCGTATTTTAAGATTTTATCACTGGTTAGTCCGTTCATTTAGAAAACCTTTGCATATTTTATGCACTAATACACTTTATAAAAAAATTAAAAATTCAACAGGATTAAACTTTAGGGCTTCTTTTTCAGGCGGCGGAGCTTTGTCCCTTCAAGACGAACTATTTTATGATGCAATCGGTGTAAATATCAGAATAGGGTATGGGCTTACTGAAACTTCTCCTGATTTAACTTTACGTCATGCCCACGATAAAAACTATTTATGTTCTGCAGGGAAACCTATAAAAGGTACAGAAATTAAAATAGTGGATCCTGAAAGTTTTGTTGAGTTAGGAATTTTTCAAAAAGGGTTAGTTTTGGTAAGAGGTCCCCAAGTAATGAAAGGTTACCACAAAGATGATGAAGCAACCAAAAAAGTTATTGATAAAGAAGGATGGTTAAATACAGGTGATTTGGGATGGTTAACAATGGATAATCATCTTGTTTTGCTTGGAAGAATCAAGGAAACAATAGTTCTTTCAAACGGTGAAAATGTTGAACCTGTACCTATTGAGGAAGCATGTTTGCAAAGCGGTTATATTGAGCAAATTATTTTAGTCGGCCAAGATGAAAGATCCGTTGGTGCTTTGATTGTTCCGACAAAAGAAGCTTTGGAAAAATGCGGTATAGCTATTAATGAACTTAATAAAGGTGGTAATTTGACTATTAAAAATCCTAATTTAAAAGAACTTATAAAAAAAGAAATTAGTAATTATATAAAATTAAAACCGAATTTAACAAATTTTGAAAAAATTAAAACTTTTGAAATTTTAAAAGATACATTTAATCAGGAAAATGGTCTTTTAAGTCAAACCGGCAAGACAAAAAGGAATAAAATTTTTGATAAATATAAAGATATAATTTCAAAAATGTTTTCTGAAAAAAATGTTTAAATTTAAATTAAAAAACCAGAGAAGATAACTCTGCCAAGCAAAACTATTAAGAGAAAACGGACTAGCCTCTGTTTTCAAAACTAAATGGTGCAGATGTATTTCAGGCAGCAAAAGTCTCTAAAGAAATTATTAGATTTTATTTTTTCACTTTAACTGTTTCACCATACAATTTTTCTTTGCGTTTTTTTATGTCGACACTTTCAATATAATCTTCATATTTTTCGTGAGAATTAATGAACCCATTTGGTGAAATTTCAATAATCCTATCTGCAACCGTTTGAATAAACTTGTGGTCTTGAGATGTAAATAAAACTGTTCCACTGAATTCAATTAAAGAATTATTCAGTGCTGTTATAGATTCCAAGTCAAGATGGTTTGTCGGTTCATCCAATATCAAAACATTAGCTTCAGCGACCATCATTTTTGCCAACATACATCTAACTTTTTCCCCACCCGAAAGAACTTTTGCACTTTTTTCTGCATCATCGCCGGTAAATAGCATTCGGCCTAAATATCCTCTTAAAAAATTCACATGCTGGTCGGGTGAATACTGTGCCAACCATTGAATAAGGTTGATATCCTCTTCAAAAAATTTATTATTGTCTTTAGGAAAATACGAATTTGTTGCAGTAACACCCCATCTAATATCACCGCTATCAGGCTCTAATTCCCCTGCCAAAATTTGAAATAAAGTTGTAAGGATAAGTGGGTCTTT
The DNA here is from genome assembly GCA_964391675.1 of uncultured Muribaculaceae bacterium. Lineage (GTDB taxonomy): Bacteria > Cyanobacteriota > Vampirovibrionia > Gastranaerophilales > Gastranaerophilaceae > CAYMMX01. The sequence goes on from CAYMMX010000003.1 coordinate 25,093, forward strand.
TGCTAAAAATGCAATTTTTTGCCCTTGATAAACTTCCATTGAAAAATTCTTAAATAATAGGTTTCCGTCAATTGATTTAGTTAAATCCTTTACTGTTAAAACATCTTTCCCGGGAATTTTAATGTAATTAAATCTGATTCTCGGATATTGCCTTGAAGATGGTTTAATGTCCTCAAGCGAAAGCTTATCCAAAATATTTTTTCTTGAAGTTGCTTGTTTTGCTTTAGAAGCGTTTGCGCTAAATCGAGCAATAAATGATTTTAGCTCTTCCATTTTTTCTTCAACTTGTTTGTTTTTTTCTTCTCTTTGCTTCAATATCAATTGGCTTGCCTGTGACCAGAACGAATAATTTCCAGGATATAATTGAATTTTGCCAAAATCAATATCTGCAATGTGCGTACAAACATTATCCAAAAAATTTCTATCGTGCGAAACCACAATGACAGTGTTTGAAAACTCAATTAAAAATTCTTCCAACCATTTTATTGTACGAATATCCAAATGGTTTGTCGGCTCATCCAAAAACAAAATGTCAGGGTTTCCAAATAATGCTTGAGCTAGCAAAACTCTAACTTTTTCGCTTCCGGCTAAATCACTCATAAGGGAATAATGCAAATCATTATTTATTCCCAAATCATTTAATAAAGAAGCCGCCGTAGATTCAGCCTGCCAACCATCAAGTTCAGCAAATTCTGATTCTAAATGCGAAACTTTAATTCCATCTTCATCGTTAAAATCAGGTTTTGCATAAAGCGCATCTTTTTCTTTCATAATTGAATAAAGCTTTTTATGCCCCATAATTACCGTATCAATGACTGTAAATTCGTCGAATTCAAAATGGTTTTGCTTTAACACAGCCAATCGCTGTTCTTTTTGAATATGCACCTCGCCTGAAGTTTGTTCAATCTCTCCGGATAAAACTTTTAAGAATGTACTTTTCCCAGATCCGTTAGCGCCTATAAGTCCATAACAATTTCCAGAGGTAAACTTTACATTAACATCCTCAAATAGAGGCTTTTCACCGAATTTTACAGTTAATTTACTGGTTGATATCATAATTTTTCTCTTCCCGCTATTTATATTGTGTATTTATACAATTGTACAACAAAAACATCAATTTTACCCACAAACAAAGAAAATTATTCCAAATGCGTGTAATGTAGACAAAAATTTCTCTTTTAATTTATATAGCTCAAAAACCCGCATATTGGTTCATTTTTTGTGCAAAAAAAAATGATTAAGTATCTTTTCCGTTGAGTCGCATAACAAATAAAAATTCACACCAAAAGGCAATGGAGGGTAGAACCTGTTGTTTGCAAATACAAACAATCGGTTTGGTGAAACAGTCTCCATTTCAATAAGTGTATAAATATGGAAATAAATGTTGGAAAAAATGGAGACTGTGGGAGTGTCTTGGTCGCTCGAACCCCTATAAGGTTTCACCTTATGAGGGCTTCTCTGCCTACTCATATTCACAATATTAAATTAGAGCTACAGCTCAATTTAATATTGGTGGAGACGAGGGGAGTTGAACCCCTGTCCAAAATGGATTAAAGCAAACTTCTACGAGTGTAGGTTTTGTTGATCTCGGTAATCCCCAGGAAAAACCAATCCTGTTAAAATTACCAAAGCAGTTTTAAGTGATACCCACCTTGGAAGAAGTCTTAATGTGTTTAACTTCCATTAACACACTGCATCTTGCATAATGGTCCCCATTAACCGGCAAGATGGGTTAATAGAGAGGCTGACTGCTTATTAAGCAGCTAGAGCAGCAGCTCTAGAAAAATCAGCTTTAACTACGTTGTTTGTAGCATTTAATTTAGTTTGCTCGTTGATAACCGAGAACAGCTCTCGGACTCGCAATTTACTTCCATCGATCATCCTGTCAAATCCAGAACGTCCCCATATATTCTTTTGTAAATGTTCTAATATAATTATAACTCTTTTTTTTAGCTTTACAAGCAGAATTTATTTACTATATTTTTTCGTTACAAATATGACCTTTCCCACTTGTAAAACATATCGTTTTAGTGTATTGTGTTTGTGAAAAAGAGGCTTCATGGACGAAAAAAAAGTGCTAGATTTAGATATGATTGCTAATGAGTGCGGTGTTTTATCCGATGTTTTTTTTGATGCAGCTATAGATAAAATAGAAAATCTTGAAAAAAAATATTCCAAAGATGAATTAATATCAATTTATAATTATTTTCTGACAGTAACCGATAATCAGGATGTTTTAATGTTTTTAGTTAGAAGTGTAGATAAATATCGGGATAAATCATCATTAAATTCTATTTTAGATAACCTCCTTAATAAGGAAAATTCAACAAACTTACGTGTTATGTGTGCAAAAGTTAGTGCTAATTTAAAAGATACGGCTGCAGTTACTTCTCTTCTATATTGTTTAAACGATAAAAATGAACCTTATCAAGTTAGGCTTGCCTGCGCTGATGCACTTGGCAGAGTTGGTGATAAATATGCCGTTGCTCCGCTTATCGAAATAGTAAAAGACGAAGATGAAAAATCTGTTTATGTAAGAGAATCCGCAGCAGTTGCTTTAGGAATGCTTGGCGATATGAGAGCTATTGATCCTTTAATATCAATATTAGAATCAAAAAAAGGATTTATTGATAAATTCACCTTTTTAAAAGAAAGGATTATTGAAGTTTTGGGTAAATTTAATTTTACCAATGACAGAGTAATCAAAGCTTTAGAACATTCTCTTAATGATGAATCAGCACAAATCAGAATTAATGCAATAGAAGCCTTAATGGAATCTAATGACGAAAGATCATATAATTTAATAAAAACAATGTTGGAAGATTTGGATGAAGAAGTAATGAAAAATGCACTTATAGCTCTATATAATCTGGTTGGTAGAGATATTTTGGATGAAGTTATTCTAGAAAAAAAATATTGTGAATTCTTAAAAAATGAAGCTCAAAATATGATAAATGAATACGAAGAGGAAGATTAGTTAAATACTAAGAGGAGAACATGATTAAATCAATAATTTTATTATCGGGCGGATTAGACTCTTTTGTCAGTCTGGCTTTAGCAAAAGAGGAATATAATATCAATTTAGCTTTAACATTTGATTATGGGCAAAAATCAGTTCAACAAGAAATTAATGCCTCAAAAATAATTTGTGAATTTTATAATATTGAACATAAAATAATAAAACTTGATTGGCTTAAAGAAATTACCCAAACAGCTTTAGTTAGTAACAAAGAAGTTCCTTTAACAACATTAAACGACCTTAATTCAGATGAATTTGTAAATAAAAGTGCCGTTTCTGTTTGGGTTCCAAACAGAAACGGCACTTTCTTAAATATAGCAGCAGCGTTTGCTGATTCTTATAATTATGATTACATAATTTTTGGAGCTAACAAAGAAGAAGGTGTAACCTTCCCCGATAACACACAAGAATTTATAGATAAAATTAATGATTCATTTAAGTATTCAACACAAAAAAAGCCAAAAGTACTTGCTCCATTGATTAATTTAAACAAGAATGATATAGTTAAAAAAGCAATCGGGAAAAATGTTCCATTAGAACTAACAAGAAGCTGTTATTCAAACAAAGAAAATCATTGCGGAATATGTGAATCCTGTGTAAGACTAAAACGTGCACTTGCTTACAATAATTGTGATAAAATTATCAAAAAGCTATTTTAATTTATGAAAACGAAGTTTATAGAAGAAAATATTAAATATACAGGGAATGAACTTGCACCACATTGGATTTACAAAAAATTTAATTTGCAAGGAGATGCTATTGTTGCCTTCTGTGGAGAGTGCGAAGTAAAACTTTCAGAAATGGTTGACATTGAAGATGTAATAAATAACGAGCCTATTTATTCAAAGTTAATGTTAAATTTTATAGTAGAATTTTTTAATATTGGCTTAGTTGAAGGTGTTTTAAGACAAAGATTACTTATATCTATAATAAAAGAAGAATTAGAGAAATTAATTTCTAATAAAGTGATAAGAAAAGGTGACGATATATTTATAGATAATAAAAAATTATCAGTATCAATTGCGACTAAATCTATCACATCTGTTCTGATTCATACAGGAATAAATATTAATTCAACCGGAGCCCCTGTTGAGGCTATAGATTTAAACTCATTAAATGTCACAAACATAAAAGAATTTGCAAATAATATCATGATAAAATATTCTAATGAAATAAATGATATAATATTAGCGAGTACAAAAGTATGTGGTCGCTGATTAAGGAGACTATATGAAAACACCTGATTATTTAAGTTACGAAAGATATAAAAAAAAGAAAGATAACAACCCTAACAAGAGAATGTTTTTATTTTTAACTACTTTTTTTGCAACTTTACTTGTTTTTACTCTAGTTGTAAAGAGTTTATCTCCTGATGTTGATGTAACAATAGGTGATGACCCTCAAACTGACGCAAAGGAGTCTGGCTTAGGGGTTAAAAAATTTATAGATGAGCGTTTAAAAATGATACAAATGGATGATAATTCGGCAGGTGTCTCTGTAAAAAAAGAATCAAAAGAAGCAATAGAATATTCTCAAGAGGATAATTATTATTCAAATAATACCGATGAAAAAATAAATATTCCTTCAAAGAATTCGAAACAGTATGAAGAGGAAATTCTAGAAGAACCCATCAAGTTACAAATACCTACCTCTAATAAAATACAACAACCTCCGAGACCAACCGGCAGAGAACTATCAAAACCATTTGAAAGCCCTAAGGTCTCAAAAGTTTACGTAGGTCGTTATTCAACAATAGAGCAAGCAAAAGTGGCACAAGAAATTTTAATGGATTCGGGACTTAATATTACCCCATTTGTAAAAAATACAGGATCATATTATACTTTGCAAATCGGTTCATATTCAAACAGAGCAAAGGCTGAGGTAATTGCTTCCGAATTACAAAAAAACAGTTTTCCTGCCAGAATCGTTCAAGAATAAAGAAGAAATTTTTGGTTGATTTTTAAAATTATCTATGATAACCTAGAAATTGACCGAAATATTAAGATGTTTCTGTAGTGCATTTTAAGGTACCTCAGAAAAAATATTTAAGGGCTATTAGCTCAGGTGGCTAGAGCGCACCCCTGATAAGGGTGAGGTCCCTGGTTCGAGTCCAGGATGGCCCAATTTAAAATCAACAGCAGCAGGCATTTCCAGCCGCTGCTTTTTTGTTTTTGTGTAATCTACGTGTATCAACATTTTTTACGTACGTATTTTTTCGGACTTTAAAAGTATTTCTCAAATTGTTATCATTATTTTATAAGTTAAAGGAGAAATAATGATAAATTTTAACAGTATAAAAGCACAAATAATAGAAATTATTAATGAAACATCCAAAGCAATAAACAAAAATGCTTCAATTGCTCCTGCACTGGAATCAATTCGTCAATTAAAAGCCTTAATAACAAGTGATTATGATTCTCTGATGGATTTACCACAAGAACAGAAAAGTAAAATTATGGCACTATATAATGATTTGAACGAATTGGAATATTCTGCATATAGATATAATGAACTTTTAAAAGCAGATTTAATAAAAGAAACACAAGCCGAAGCAAATGTTATTAATAAACTGCAAGAAAATTTGATTAACAATTTTAACAATACATCTGTAAAACAGGTTGCAAAACCTGTAAAAACAAACACAGACGCAAATACAAATATTCAGTCAGTTTTAGACTTTTTACAAAAACATATAAGAAAAGTCGGAACGGAACAGGCTGTAAAAGATTTTCAAAGAGGTCTAAATATTTTAAATAAATATAATAAAAAATCTCCAATTGAAGCAAAACGTCCAATTGAAGAAGACGGCATTCTTGGCAATCAAACTTATGCCTGCTTAGAAAATATTTGTCAAAAATATACACCACAAATTGTACAAAAATATGTTAGACGAGGTGCTGTCAATAATGCTATTTTTGACACAAAAAACGATGGAAGAATTGATACAGATAAGAAAGTTCTGAATATTTATAAAAATTTAGCAAAGGAGAAAACAAATGTCAGATGATGTTTTAAAGACAGGGATTAGCTATATAAAATATATTTGGCACGCAAATGGAGATAAGCCTTGTGAACTTTGCGAAGAATTAGACGGGACGGAATATGAATTTGCTGACGAAGTTCCTGACAGACCTCATCCGAATTGCAATTGTTACATAGAAGAAGTTTGTGAAAATGATAATGAAGAAGACGAAGAAATGTGTGATGGAGTTGAGGAAGTAGAACAAAATCTTGAAGATGCAGATGAAGCCTCTGGAGAAATTGAAAGTATAAAAGAAGATTCAGACGCAAATGAAGATGAAACAAATTCGTTAATAGATGAAATACAGTCATTTAGTGAAACGGTAGAAGAAGCAAGAGATGAATTGGTTGAAATGATAGAAAGTTCTGAATTTGCTGAAGAATTTTCAGCCACTTTTTCTGATTTACTTACACCAATCGACATTTCTATGGTACTTAACTTGGGTCAGAACATATTATATGTAGTAAATGAAATAATTGCATCTTATCAAATTTTTGATGAGTATAAAAACCAGCTTCAAGTATTAAAAGATGCTGGATTATGTAATGAATGTACCGATAAATTCTATCATGCAAATGCTAACTATGATTGCACCAAAAGAAGTGAAGTTGGTGAGATAACCGCTGAAATTTTAAGTATTTTAAAAGAAATTAGAGATTTGTTTGTAAAAGTTGTTTTGGAAAAACAAAATTTTACAAAAGTTTGGCAAGATTGCATGAATGACTTAAAAGCTGATTGGTATGGAATAGAAAAAGCTAAAGCACAAATTAATTCAGCGAAAGATTTAAAAATGTCTGAAATAGAAGATATTTTTATGCCAAAAAAATAATTTTTTCATATTATAATACACTTATGAAAACTTTTATAAAAATAATTATTTGTTTTTTGTTGTCTGTGTTTTTTGCAGGCTCAATTCTTATAGATATTATGATTGCAGGATTTAATGAAGAAACTTTATTCTTAGTAATATTTTCACTAGTCATGATTCCACTTACTTGTGCCATATTCTTTATAAAGTCAAAAGGGTATTTTAAAATTTTATATGTATTAATTTTATTTGGTTATATGAGTCTGCCTTTTATTTTACCGAAATCAAGATTGGCTTGGGATAAAGACCAATGTTATGACGATGGTTATTGCAAAGAAGGTTTGAAATGGGCTGGAGAAATTGTAACTAAAGAATACTGCCTCAAGCATAAATTAACTTGGGATGAACGGAATAGAAGCTGTGATATGTATTCAAACAAGAAATAATTTTTTAAATATTTTGTGTAATATTTGTGTAATGAGCGGTCAATTTATTTAAATTTAACAGTGTTGAATATATTTGAAAAGTCTAAGAATAATCAACATTTTTACAGGTTTATTCAACAGATAAAATGCTTAAATTTCGGGTTCGAGTCCAGGATGGCCCAAATAAAAAGATCAAACAAATGTTTGGTCTTTTTATTTGGGTATTTTAGAATTCAAGCTAGGACTCACCCTTATGGCGTACAGACTTTAGACAATTATTTCAGGTAGTGGAGTAATCTGCTGGGCAAAACTAAATGTCAGGTTTTGTGAGAAAACCCGATAAGGATGAAGTTTAAATCCGTGAACAAGCATCTCAAATTGATTGGCTTGAGCTCATCCTATCTGCTTATTTTAGGTACGATACAGCATATCCAATCAAGAATAATAATGGTAAAAATGCTAATATAATTACTAACATTCTCTCGATTTTTTGGTCTTTTTCTATATATATTGTATCATCGTAACTTGGGTAAATTTCTTTTAATTTGCTTCTCAAATTAAAATGATCTAAGAAAAAGAAAACATAAAACTTTTTATTTATTAAATTTATCTTTGTTGCAGATAGACCTCTACCAGTTCCTGCATTTTGTATATATTTTATTTGACTATATGATATTGGCAAAAATTTATTTAGCCTAAAAATTATTAAACGTTGATTGGTAAGCACTATGTCAGTAAAGAAATAATCAACTATTTCTTTATATAACATTAATATAGAGAAAATCAAAAGCACAGACAAAAATATAATAAAATAATAATTTTCATTATAAGGTTTATATAAAGTAAGGACAATGAATATTGATAAAAATGCAAATAAAAATAAAATCACTAAAACTTGAGGAATATTAAAAAAATAAAATTCAAATTTACTAGCTTTTTCCACAACATAAACAATTTCTTCGTCATAATTTAAATTTGAGAAAATATCTTTGTTCTTAACTTCCATATTTAACACCTATTCTTTTTTTTGATTATATCATATTTAATTTTTTAAAAAAAAGAGACTTTTGCTAAGCGGATTAAATTTATAGAATAAAATTTTTCTCTAATTTCCTTTGTAAAATTCCGTAACTCTATAAATTCTATATATATCTTGCTTTTTCATTTTTAATATATTTTGGGTCGTTCTGGCAATTAATTCTTCTTCAGATAAGTAGCTGCTAAAATCGAAAAAAATATTAAGCTCGATATTAAAACAAATTGCTATTTTTTCTAGCGTTAAAAGAGATGGAAAATGCCGACCACTTTCAATAGCACTAAGAGAGCCCGTTTCAATCCCTATAGCCTCAGCTAATTTCTCTTGTGTGTAACCTTTTTCTTTTCTGATTTCTTTTATTCTAAGCCCTAACTTTTTTTTATTATTCATTTACTTTCTCCTACTATATATTGTAGTTTATTTTTAATTTTTAGTTAAGTAGATTTAAAATGTAGTAATACTTTAAACTACGTAAATAAAATACATAACTACTTGTATAAAATGTAGTTTTATGTTATAAGTACTCTTATATTATGTAGTAGCACATAATTACTATTGTATGTTAGTGGAAATAAAGTATGAATTTTGCTGAATCGAATTTTAACCATGACTTTATAGCTTTTGTTATAGATGATAAAGTATTTGCCGTCCCTATATTATCTTTGCAAGGGATAATAGGAAATCCATGCATAGTAGAAATTCCCCAAAGTCCTGATTTTGTTGTTGGAATTTTTCATCTTAATAATTTTTATATACCTATCTTAGATTTAAGAACGATTTTAGACAAACCAAACCTTATATATCCTAATAAAACATGTACTATAATCGTCAGAGTTTCATTTAAAAAACAAGAAAAATTGGTTGGTTTTATTGTAGATTCACTTTGTAGTATCAATCATATAAAAATATCAGATATCGACAAATTACCTTCTTACGAAAACAATGATTTTATTGAAGGAATTAGCTATAAAGAAGATAAAATGATTTTGCTTTTAAATTTAGAAAAAATAATTAATAAATCAGATGTAATTTATTTCCTTAATCAATTTTGGAAAACAAATGAAGGAAAAAGTAAAAGGAAAAATATAGATAGTAACAAGAATTAAAGAATGGAGTTTATATGGAGAATGAAATCAGTCAAAACTTTTTAGCATTTTATTTAAATAAAAAAAATTATGCTTTCCCGATTTTAAAAGTCAATGAAGTAATTGTAATGCCTGAAATTACTCCAATGCCAAAAACACCGGAATATATGAAAGGCGTTATTAACTTAAGAGGTCTAATTATACCCATTATAGACTTAAGATTAGCTCTTAATATGGAAAAAGTTGAATATGATAAGCAAACTTGTGTAATTATAGTAAAAATGCAAATTAAAAATCAGGAAAAAATGGTTGGATTTATAGTTGATTGTGTTTCTGAAGTTTTCGAGATACTCTCATCAGAAATAGAAAACCCTCCCCATTATGGTGAAAAATTAGATAATGAATTTTTAAGAGGTATCGGGAAAGTTAAAAACAGAATAATCATGCTTTTAGATATCGATAAGATATTATCAAAAAACGATACTGAGTTGTTTGTAAACTGTGAACTAGAAACAGTGTAATAGATAAGTTGTATAAAAAAGAAAGAGGTAAAAGTATGGAATGGTTTAAAGAATTAAAAGTTTCACACAAATTGTATTTATTAGTGGCAATAGCGTCTGTATTTATTTTACTGACAAGTATTGTCGGCTATTCATTCAATGCAAAAGCATCAAAAAGTTTGGAAATAATGTATAAAGATAATCTGGTTGCAATTGAATCATTAGGAGATATTCGAGGAAATTTAATGCGTGCACTAGCAGATAGCTTAAATCTTATGCAAAATACAACTCCTGCAGAAACTGCTGCATTGACTGAGGATATTAAAAAAATGCGAACAGAAAATGCTGAATTATTTGAAAGATTCTTAAAAACTAATCCAACTCAAGAACAAATAAACACCCTTGATGCAATAAAACAAGTCCGGATTGATTATTGGTTAATAATGGACAAGGCACTAATCTTAGCGAAAGCAAATAAAGATGCACAAGCTTACAATTTATACAAATCGAATTCAACAAATGAGAGAGAATATAGAGGAACTGTCTTAAGTTTAATGAAACAACAGAAAGAATCTTCAAAAAAATTATTTGAAGACAATCAAAGAGCAACTCAAACTGCAAATATTTTACTAATTTTAATCGGTTTTGCAGCATTAGGTTTAATGATCTCGTTAGGAATGATTATAGCAAATGCCATTACAAAACCTATTCAACAAGCAATAGGAGAATTAACAACAGGAAGCTCTGAAGTTTCTGCAGCATCATCTCAGGTTGAAGCTGCGAGTCAATCCTTAGCAGAAGGAACAACAGAACAAGCCGCATCAATCCAAGAAACATCCTCAACACTCGAAGAAACATCCTCAATGGTACAACAGAATAATGAAAACACAAAACAAGCAGCCGTAATGGCTAAAAATGCAAAGACTTTTGCTGATAAAAGCGCTAAAGAAATGGCTACAATGATGATATCAATGACTGACTTAAAACAATCGAGCAATGAAATCGCTAAAATTATTAAAGTTATTGATGAAATTGCATTCCAAACAAATTTATTATCTTTGAATGCGGCTGTTGAAGCAGCAAGAGCAGGTGATGCCGGTAAAGGCTTTGCTGTTGTAGCAGAAGAAGTAAGAAATTTAGCCCAAAGAAGCGCTCAAGCAGCTAAAGATACAGCTTCTATAATAGAAAATAATATTTCGTTATCAGAAGAAAGTGCAAAAATAGCAAAAGAAGTTAATGAATCCTTAACACAAATTGATGAAGAATCAAAAAAAGTAAGTGAATTATTAGAAGAAATTTCAACGGCAACAGAAGAACAGGCAAGAGGTATTAACGAAATCAATAAAGCAATTCAACAAATGGAAGAAGTAATGCAGTCAAACTCTGCAACTGCGGATGAAAGTGCTGCGGCTTCTCGTGAACTTGCCAGCCAAGCCGTTAACGTTAATGAAATCGTACGTTCACTAATTAAATTGGTAGAAGGTGCAAATGCAGTCAATACAAACAATCAACTGCTAATTAATAATGTAAGAAGAAATCATACTGCTAATAAAATTAATTCTAATCCTCAAAAAGCAATAACCAAAAAACAAGGGCCGGAAAACGTAATTCCTTTGAATGATTTTTAAAAATTAATGTCACTAATACCTACCTGTATATGTCCCTAAAATACAGGTAGGCTTTTTATTTATCGGAAAAATTATGGATAAGCAGCCTGGATTACAATTAGCAAAAAAATTTGTTGAATTATCAATATTAATGAGTAATGATAAAAAATTTTTACTGCCTATTTATGATAAAAACAATAAACATCAAACTGTATTATATAAGGCCATATCAGAACTTAAAAAGGAAGGAATAATTAATGTTAATTCGACTCAAGAAGGGGCAATGGTAATTACATTTAGAAACAAAGTACGTAAAAAAGCATTCGATAACTTTTAACCATAAAGCTAATTTTAAATTCTTATAATGTTATTTAATATATATTTATGTATTTAGGAGTTAATTAAATGAAGAAAAAAGTTCTATTTTTATGTCCCGGTAATTCTTGTCAATCACAAATAGCCGAAGGCTTATTAAAACATTTCTACGGAAGCGAATATGAAGTATTTTCCGCAGGACTAAATCCCATTGATATTAATAAAAATGCAATTGAAGTTATGAAAGAAATCGGAATTGATATTTCTCAAAATAAAACTAATCATATTAATGATTTTTTAAATCAAAACTTTGACATAATAATTACTTTCTGTAGCAACAAAGAAATAAAATCATCTCCTTTTTTATCAAAAGCTTTAACTTATAATTGGAGTTTGTATAATCCGGCGGAAGGGATTGAAACACAAAAAGATTTACTAAAAGCATTGAGAGAACTTAGAGATAACTTGAAACAAAAAATTATTGAACACTTCAAACCTTATTAGTTCTACAAGATTATTTAATTTAAATAACCTTGTACACTAGCACTTATATATGCTATTATAAAAAGAGAACTTTATTGTTTTTTATATTAGGAGAGGATTATGATAATTAAAGATTTGGCGGATGAATGCAAATGCACAGGATGTTCAGCATGCGTCTCAATTTGTCCTACTAAAGCAATAACTTTAGTAGAAAATGAAGAGGGATTTAAATATCCGACTATAGATGAAAATTTATGTACCAATTGCGGTTTATGTAAAACTGTATGCTATATCAATAATGAAATTCACACTAATACAGACTCTCCTGCATGCTATGCTGCAGCCGCTAATGACGAAATAAGAACCATAAGCACTTCTGGAGGTATATTTACTCTTTTGGCAGAATTTATTCTGGAAAAAGGAGGATATGTTTTTGGTGCGGCTTATGATGAAAACTGGAACCTAAGTCATATTTTTGTAGATAATAAAGAAGATTTAAATAAATTACGCGGATCTAAATATTTTCAAAGCAATATGAATAATTGTTTTTCTAAGGTAAAAGAATTATTGAATAAGAACAGTCAGGTTTTATTTTCAGGGACTCCTTGTCAAATTGCGGGCCTAAAATTATTTCTTAAAAAAGATTATGAAAATCTTATTTGTGTTGATATACTTTGTCATGGAGTTCCATCTTATAAGGTAGTTAACAAATTTTTAACAGAAAAATACGATATCAGTAAAATTAAAAATATTGCTTTTCGTGATAAAACCCAAACAGGATGGAGTGGTGCTACTATGGCAGTCTCATTAACTTTCAGTGATGGGAAAGTAATAAATGATAAAGATTTTTATACAGGTTTTTTAAACAACTTATTTTTAAGAAAATGTTGCGGAACTTGTGATTTTGCAAGACCTCAAAGACAAGGAGATATAACCATTGGTGATTTTTGGGGGATTGAAAAAATTGTCAGTTACTTCAATGATCAAAAAGGTATATCAATAATTTTAGTAAATAATTCAAAAGGACATGCCCTATTTGGAGAGATAAGAAGAAAATTTTCCAAAATAGAAGAAGTTCCGCTTTTTAAAGCACTAAAAAGTGGAAACGGTGTTTTAAGTGTTCCTTCCCAACACAATCCGAATAGAAATTATTTCTTTGAATTACTATCAAAAAAATCTTTTAAAACTTCATTGGACTATGCTCTTAAAGGCAAATATGATGTAGCAATAGTAGGTAGTGGGTTTTCATTGAATTATGGTGCAATATTAACAAATTATGCAATATATTCTATTATAAAGGATATGGGTTATTCCGTTTTAATGATTGATAAACCTAAATTTGTGCTTAACGGATCACCCGATTTAAATTTATATTCACAAAATGTATATTCAGATAACCCTGCCAGACAATTCATGAAAAAACATATGAATTTAAGCAAAATATATAACACAACAACTGAAATAAAAGAATTAAATGAAAAATGCGATATTTTTATTGTACCATCTGATCAAGTATGGAATAATTTATACTTTAATAAACAAAATGGTACAGGTAATTATTTTTATTTGGATTTTGTTAACGATAATAAGAAAAAAATTGCATATGCGAGCTCATTTGGTTATGATTACTGGCATGGTAATTATAATTCAACAATTGAACCGGGATATTTCTTATCAAAATTTGATAATATATCCGTTAGAGAAAAATCCGGTGTAGATGTTCTAAAAAACACTTTTGGACTTAGTGCAACACATGTTTTAGATCCTGTTTTTTGTGCAGATAAAGAAATATACCTAAATTTAATAGATAATTCTAATGTTACAATCCCGGATAAAAAGTATATTTTTACATACACTCTTGCTCCAAATGCAATCTTAAGAGATACTATCGTTGGATTTAAAAATAAAACAAAAATGGAAGCAATAAATGCCTTAGCTTTTCATTCAATCAATGTGGACAAGGCTATGCTAAATCTTGATAACATGGTTACAGCATTACCTGCCGAAGACTTTTTATCCTATATTAAAAACTCTGAACTTGTTGTAACAAATTCCTTTCATGCAGTTTGCTTTTCAATAATTTTGGGTAAAAGGTTTGTATGTTTGCCATATCAAAGTAATGGTGCATCAAGGTTTATTTCCATATTAGAACTTCTTGGTTTAACAGACAGGATTATAAAAGGTCCTGAAGATATTAATGAAAAGTTTATATCAGAAGAAATTAACTATACAAAAATAAATAAAATACTTGATGAACAGAAAAAACATTCACTTAATTGGCTTAAAAACGCTTTGGAATCAGAAAAGTCAAAAACTATTTCTTCATACAATGTTTTAGACTCAAGAATTCAAGAATTAATGATACATAATCAATTTCTTGAAGGCAATATTAAGACTTTATTAAATAAAGTTACGGAACTTGAAAAAAAGATTAATACTTAAACCTCTATTTATAACTGTAATCATGGATATTTCAAATACTACATCATTAGTATTATTGACATGACATGTTTTTGGAATTATAATTAAAAAACTACTTTCAGGAAAGCAGGGTGAGTGGGGCGTTATAAATTTGGCCTTTATTCCAGAGATATTCGTTTTCACAAGTCCCTCACTGGTCCGCAGCCGTGTCCTCTTTTGCAGGTTTAAAATTTAAAGCGTGTAAAATGACCTCACGAAACAGTTAAATTATTCATTTAAATAAACTTATACAGTGAGAATAGTCGGAATGCTGAAGCGTAGAAAGAGTTAAGGACAAATTTGTTTTTAACAGTGTAAACCTCGAGACAGGAGATTTGGGTACGTGAGATTTTATTTTTTAGCATGGTGTATTTAGCACAGCGGTTTTGTTTACCCTAATTTCCCGAAAATATTAGGAAAAGGAGAAGAAATGGAAAAGGTCGTTAAAAGAGACGGGAAAATTGTAGAATTTAATTCTGAAAAAATTACAAATGCAATTGAAAAAGCTGCAAATGTTACAAAAGAATTTGACAAAACTACTGCAAAAAATCTTACGGAAAAAGTTGTTGAACTTACTCAGCATTTAGTTGAGAAAAAAAGTGAAAATTTAAAAGCTGCATCTATCGAAGAAATTCAAGATATTGTAGAATATATCTTATTATCTTCTGATTATAAAAAAACAGCCAAATCATATGTTATATATCGTGAACAACAATCAAAACTAAGAGATTTTACACAAAATGCAAATGTAAATATGGTTGATGATTATTTAAAACAACTTGATTGGGAAGTTAATGAAAACTCGAATATGACGTATTCAATTCAAGGGTTAAATAATTACATATCTTCTCATATCAGTAAAAATTACTGGTTAAGTAAAATTTATTCGAACGAAATTAAAGAAGCTCATGCAAATGGTGATTTTCACATTCATGATTTAAATATGCTATCTGTTTATTGTGTAGGATGGGACCTTAAAGACTTACTTACACAAGGCTTTACCGGTGTTCAAGGCAAAGTCCAATGTTCACCGGCAAAACATTTTAGAACAGCATTAGGGCAAGTTGTTAATTTTTTGTACACAATGCAAGGCGAAGCAACAGGAGCTCAAGCTTTTTCTAATTTTGACACGCTTTTAGCTCCATTTATAAGATATGACAAATTAGAGTATAAGCAAGTTAAACAAGCAATGCAGGAATTTATTTTTAATCTTAATGTTCCTACAAGAACTGGTTTTCAAACACCGTTCACAAATATAACAATGGATTTGACTGTCCCAAGCTATTATGCAGATCAAAATGTTATTATCGGTGGAGAACCGATGGAAGAAACTTATGGTGAATTCCAAGAAGAAATGAATATGCTAAACAAAGCCTATTTTGAAGTAATGATGCAAGGGGATGCAACAGGACAAGTATTTACATTTCCTATTCCGACTTATAATATTACAAAAGATTTTAACTGGGATAATCCTGAACTAGAAGGATTATGGGAAATGTCTGCAAAATACGGTATTCCTTATTTTTCAAACTTTATAAACTCAGATATGAATCCTGAAGATGCACGTTCTATGTGCTGTCGTTTAAGAATAGATAACAGAGAACTTGAATATAGAGGCGGAGGTCTTTTCGGCTCAAATCCTTTAACAGGATCAATTGGAGTTGTAACAATGAATCTTCCTAGAATGGCTTTCATTGCTAAAAATGAACAAGATTTCTTTAATATTTTATCTGGAAAAATGAATTTGGCTAAGGAAAGCTTGGAAAAGAAAAGAAAAGTATTAGAAAACTTTACGGAAAAAGATTTATACCCATATACTAAATATTACTTAAGAGATATAAAAACAAGAAACGGTTCGTATTGGAAAAATCATTTTTCAACAATCGGTCTTGTTGGAATGAACGAAGCTTGTGTTAACCTAATAGGAGAAGGCATAGGCGATGAAATGGGAAGAAATTTTGCTCTAAAGGTTATGGATTTTATGAGAGCAAAAATAGTTGAATTCCAAAAAGAAACCGGACATAATTATAATTTGGAAGCAACACCTGCAGAAGGAACTTCTTATCGTTTAGCTAAAATGGATAAAGAAAAGCTTGTATCAGTTAAATGTGCAAATGATGAAGATTATTATGAAAAAGGAGCTAAACCTTTTTATACAAATTCTACGCAACTTCCTGTAAATTATACAGAAGATATTTTCGAAGTATTAGATCATCAAGATGACCTGCAAACTAAATATACAGGCGGTACTGTTGTTCATATTTATGCAGGTGAAAGAATTCATGATATAAAAATAATGAAAAATCTGGTTAAGAAAATATGCAACAATTATAAATTACCATATTTTACTTTTTCTCCAACTTTTAGCACATGCCCTAATCATGGATATATAGCAGGGGAACACTTCGCATGTCCAAAATGCGGAGATGATTGTGAAGTATTCTCAAGAGTTGTAGGTTATATAAGACCTGTAAGGCAATGGAATGAAGGTAAAAAAGCAGAGTTTAAAACCAGAAAAAACTTTGTAATACAAGAAAATAAAGTTTGTTCTCCCTGCCAAAAATAATAAGGTAAAAAAAATGTTAATCGGAGGATTACAAAAAAGTTCACTAATTGATTATCCGGGTAAAATATCAGCTATAATTTTTACACAAGGTTGTAATTTTAGATGCCCCTATTGTCATAATCCGGAAATTATTAAACAAGATAGCGCGACAGCTTTAGCTGTCGCGCCTATTTTAGATTTTTTAAACACCCGCAAGGGTAAACTGGACGGAGTTGTAATCACAGGTGGAGAACCTACGTTACAAAACGATTTGCCTGAATTTATAAAACAAATTAAAAATATGGGTTTTGATATAAAATTAGATACAAACGGGACAAATCCCAAAATGTTAAAACAGCTTATTGAGACTAAATTATTAGACTATGTAGCAATGGATATAAAAGCACCAATTTCTAAATATAAACAAGTTGTATGCGCTAATGTAAATACTGAAAACATTTTACAAAGCATAAATATATTAGAAAATTCAAATATTGAACATGAATATAGAACTACTGTTGTGTCTTCACAACTTAGTTTAACAGATTTTGAACAAATTTCAGAAATCATTAAAGGCAGTGATAAATATTATCTTCAAAAATTTATTCCGACCAAAACTCTAGATAATTCTTTTATGAATGCAAAAACTTATTCTGATGAAGAATTTGAATTTGTCATAAATAAATTAAAAACTCATATCAAAACGGTAGAGCTCAGATAAAATCGAAATAAAAAGTATTTTATAAATATTATATTTTTTAATTGTAAACATTTTGTAATAATAAATGACTTTTTTCTAAAGATAATTAAAACATTTACCGATAAATATATTGTGAGCGAAAAAGAATAGGAGAAAAAATATGTCATCTATTAATCCAATTAATGTAAATACCCAAGGGATAGGAAATGCTTATGGATATGGTGTAGCAAAAGAAAAAACTGAAGATAAAAAAGCAACCGAAAAAGAAATAAAAACAGGCGAACATAAATCTCCTGTATCAGCCGATGAAGTTTTAAACTTTATGGCTCAATCATCTGTATCAGTAGCTCCAAAAACAAGTGTAGACCCTTCAAAATATGTTGATAGCGCAAGTGCAGAAAGAATCGCCGGATTTATGTCACAATTCGAAGATATAGTTGCAGCTAACTTAACTGCTATTTCATCAGAATTCCCTGAAATGTCTGATGCCGGAAAACAAGCTCTTGCTCTCGCTCAAGTTAACAAAGAAATTTAGTGTTTATAAATATACAACCCCACAAAAGAGATACCTAATTATAGGTATCTCTTTTATTTTGTATTTACGCACAGTCTAAATGCAATAATATTTTGTTCTTGGTAAAATTGAATTAAGCAAAATTTTAATTGAGGATAAGATGTTAAAAGATTTTTTTATAGAGGAAGTTGAAAAAGCAATACTTAAAGCTATTGATAATAATAAATTAGGACAAATGAACGAATATGAAAAAGGAATGCTCTCAGTAGAAAAACCTAAAAATACTGATTTTGGTGATTTTGCAGTAAACATTTCCTCGCTTTCACGTTTTGCAAAATTATCACCTATTCAAATTGCTCAAGAAATAGTTGATAATTTAAACCAAACAAATTATTCGGCATCACTTGTCGGTGGGTTCATTAATTTTAAAGTAAAAGAAGAATTAATAAAAGAAATCGTTTCTGAAATCCTGACAAAAAAAGAGAATTATGGAAAACCCCAAAAAATTAATAAAGAGAAAATTCTTTTAGAATATGTATCTGCAAATCCTACAGGGCCTTTTCATATAGGTCATGGAAGATGGGCGGCTATGGGAAGTTCACTTGCAAATTTATTAAAATTTTATGGACATGATGTAACACAAGAATTTTATATAAATGATGCAGGTTCACAAATTGAAAAACTCGGTAAATCACTAGAAATAAGAATTCGACAAGAATTAGGCGAAAATATTGATTTCCCTTCAGATGAAAATGAAAAGAAAAATTATTATGCCGGAGAATATTTAATTCCGGTTGCAAAAAAATATTTAAGCGAAGGTAAAAAAGATTTAGATGTAAACATTTTATCAAACTATGCAAAAAACGAAATGGAAAATTTGCAAAAAAAATTATTGGGCGATTTTAGAGTAAGTTTTGATATTTTTTATTCTGAACTTAGCCTATATAATAAAGATAACAATAAAGTAGAAAAATGTGTTGAAAAGCTTAAAAGTTTAGGTAAAGTTTATGAAAAAGACGGGGCAATCTGGTTTAAATCTTCTGATTACGGGGATGATCAGGATAGAGTAATTAAAAAGGCAGATGGTTCTAATACTTATTTAACTGCAGATATTGCATATCATCTTGATAAGCTTGAGCGAGGATACGACAAATTAATTAATATATGGGGTGCCGATCACCATGGTTACGTTGCCAGAGTAAAAGCATCGATTGAAGCTTTAGGTTATAATCCCGATAGTTTGGAAGTTTTGCTGGGACAACTTGTAAATCTTGTTATAAACGGTGAAGAAGTTCGTATGGGCAAACGAAAAAACATGGTAACACTTGATGAATTAATAGAAGAAGTCGGAATTGATGCTACAAGATTTTGGATGACAATGAGAAGCATTGATACAACTTTGGATTTTGATATAGAACTTGCAAAAACAGCTTCCGATGAAAATCCTGTTTTTTATGTTCAATATGCTCATGCCAGAGCCTGTTCTATCTTAAGAAATGCAACTACAGAAAAAATTATAGTTGAAACAGGCGAAAAAACATCTGCAGCAATTAGCGAAATGGAATTAAATGATTTATTAAATAATTATGAAAAAAATCTATTAAATCCTATCTTTAATGAATCCGAAACAGTTAATAACGCAAAAAAATTAATACTCAAGCTGGAAGAATTTAAATCTTTAATAAAAATATCTGCAGAAAACAGATCTGTATACGGTATTTGCAGATATGTTCAAGAACTTGCATCAGATTTTCATTCATTTTATACATCATCAAAGGTTATAACAGAAGATAAATTAATGATGAAAGCTAGATTAGCATTAGTTATTGCTACAAAAACTGTTTTAGCCAATGCATTAAAACTCATTGAAGTAAAAGCTCCGGAAAAAATGTAATCTTTTAGGGTTAACTCTTTAATAATTTTTCAAATAAGAAAGGCAGAAGATAATGATAAATAAAGATTGGATTACTAAAAATTTTAGGCCACTAGTTTTTTATCTATTCTTTTTCTTTTTTATCATCGCATTTAACTCAACAACCGAAGATTATGACTATGATTTGTGGGCAAGATTAATTATCGGTAAATTTTTTATACAAACAGGACAAGTATTAAAATATGATTTTGTATCATACTCGCCTACCCACACTCTATACGACCATGAATGGGGATCAAGTATTATATTTTATCTTACACATCATATTTTTTCTCATGTAGGTTTATTTTTTTTACAAGTAATTTTAGCCTTTCTTATATATATCTTTATAATTAAAATAATAAAATTACGGGGAGTAACAACAACACATCCATATAATTTTATTTTTTATTTCTTTTCGTACAGTGCAATTGCAATGGGACAAATGGCAGATCAAACCATTCGTTGTCAAATGTTTAGCTTTTTGTTTTTTGCCATATACTTGTACATATTAGAACTATCGAGAAAAGGTAATAACAAACCTCTATGGATTCTTCCGGCAATAATGCTTATCTGGAATAATCTTCACGGGGGGTGTGTTTCAGGCATAGGTTTAATCTTAATATATATTGTCGGGGAAATAATAAACCGTAAACCCGTTAAAAAATATCTTTTACCGTTTTTACTGACAATTCTTGTTTTACCTATAAATCCTTGGGGCTTTGAATATATAACCTTCCTAATAAAAGCAACAACCATGCCAAGACCAGATATTACCGAATGGTTTAATATATTTTCTCCGTTTTATGTTCGTGCTTATTTAGAATATAAGTTCTTCATTTTTACCATGCTGTTATTTGAAATAATATATATAATAAAATCTATTCGCTCAAAAACATTTAACTTTGATGCCACAAAACTTATAGCTGTTTTTGTGACTGTATTTTTATCAATTCAGCATATAAAGCATTTACCATTTGCTGTTATTACAGCAAGCGCTTTTCTTTATGATGATTTTTATACTATTTTTAATTTTATTACACTTAATACATTAAACAGAATTGCTAAAGTTAAAGATGTTATCTTTTATTCATTATTTTTAATTTTTATAGTAACAAATATTTCAATTACAAGATTATCTAAGCCGTTTCTTAGTTGGTATAAATATCCTTTAAGATTAGTTGAATTTATAAAGATAAATGATATAAAAGGTAATTTGTTTATAGATTTTGGATATGGTAGTTTTACAAGTTATAAACTATATCCGCATAATAAAATATTTATAGATGGCAGATATGAAGAAGTTTATTATGATTTTATGATGCCTATGATAAACAGATTTTTAGGTGCAAAAAAAAATTGGGATGATTTATTAGTAAAATTCCCGACTGAACTTATAGCAATCCAAAAATATCTGCCGGTTTTTAAAGTCCTACTTAAACATAAAGACTGGACTATCGTTTATGAAGATGATATATTCGCTTTATTTGTAAAAACAAAAGATCTCAAAAAAAACTATATAGCACCAGTAACTAGGTTGGATTATTATAAGGATACTCTTTTTGATACTAATATAGATTTTAGAGGAAAAGAATGGAAACAAAAATAAGACAGATTGTTTTTTATTTATTTTTGTTTATGTTTATATGGGCTGCAACAATAAATACTTTTAACTTAGATTATGATTTATGGGCACGTCTTATAGTAGGTAAACATGTTTTTCAAACCGGAAGCATACTTCGACAAGATTTTCTATCTTATACCCCTACTCATACATGGTATGATCACGAATGGGGATCTGGTGTCATTTTTTATTTAGTTCAAGATTTTTTTGGCGGTGTTGGTTTAATTTTTTTACAAACTGTTCTAATATTTTTAATATTTTTCTTTATAACAAAAATAATTGAATTAAGGGGGGGTAAAACCACTTGTGCATATAATTTCCTCTTTTATTTTTTTACAATAGGTTCAATAAATTATTTATTAAAAACACCTGTAAGATGTCAATTATTTAGTTTTTTGTTTTTTGCTATTTATTTATATATTTTAGAACGTGCAAGAAAAAATATTGGGAGAAAACATGAATTAATTATAGCTTTGCCTGTTTTAATGCTTATATGGAATAATCTTCATGGGGGGTGTGTTTCAGGCATAGGCCTAATCTTAATATACATTGTCGGTGAGGCTCTAAATAAAAAACAGGTAAAAAAGTATCTTCTGCCTTTATTTTTAACAATTGCTGTTCTTCCGATAAATCCTTGGGGGTTTAAGTATTTAGCCTTTTTATACGAAGCAAATACAATGGAAAGAAAAGATATAATAGAGTGGTGGGGTCTTTTTCATGTAAAAAATATCAATAGATACATAAAATTAAAATTTTTTACATCGCTTCTAATAATTATACAACTTGGTTATGTAATTAAGAATGTTTTTGTAAAAAAATTCGATTTTGACAAAACAAAATTTTTACTGCTAATAATTACTATGTATTTAGCCATACAACATGTTAAACTAATTCCATTTTTTGTAATTTCTGCTGTTTGTTTTTTATATGATAATTTTTATACGGCTTTTAACTATATCACAAGAAATATTTTTAATAAAATTTGGATTGTTAAAGACAGTATTATATACGTAATAATATTAATTTTCATAATCGGGCAAATAAAAACAAAACATTTTGAACAACTTGTTAATTTTAGCAAATACCCTGTTCTATCGGTTGAATTTTTAAAAGTTAATGATATAAAAGGCAATGTTCTTACAAATTTTGGGCTTGGCAGTTATACATCTTATAAATTATATCCGAATAATAAAATTTACATGGACGGCAGATATGAAGAAGTTTATTATGATTTTATGCTGCCTTTACTTAAAAATTTCTGCCTGCACAAAAACAATTGGGATGAAATATTAAAAAGATTTCCGCCTGATATTATTATTATTGAAAAAAACTATAGCATATATCAACACTTGAAAACTTTAAAAGAATGGTCATTAGTTTTTGATGACGATATAAATTTTGGATTATTTATTAAAACTAAAGATCTCAAAAAAAATTACAAACAACCTTCCTATGAAAGTAAATATTATAGAGAGAATGTTTTTTCAACTAGTATTGATTTTAAATCTTTAAAAATCAATTAAAAAATTACATAATAAATTTACTCTTTGACTTATTATAGCTTATCATGCTACAATCCAAGCATATGGATATTAGAGAAAAATCATTGCATTACACCTGCATATTCGGAGGAGGAGCTATCCGAGGTATTTCTTATGTTGGTGCACTAAGAGCTCTTGAAAAATTAGGAATAAAAACTAATACAATAGCCGGCTCATCAGTTGGAGCTGTTTTTGCAAGTCTTGTTGCCATCGGCTATAACGTAAACGAACTTGAAGACATATTTATGCAAGTGAACTTTGAGCTGTTTAAAGACATTCATTTTGGTTTTGGAAGAGACTTTGCTCTCAGTAAAGGAGAAATTTTCTTAGATTGGTTAAGAGAGTTAATAGAAAAAAAATTCTATGGAGAAAATTACAAGAAAGGAGAAAATAAGCCCGTTACCTTTGCGGATTTGGATAAGAATTTTATAGTTATAACGACAGATTTAACTAATTTTAAGTACAAAGAGTTTTCAAAAACAGCAACACCAAATTTTGAAATTGCTTATGCCGTTAGAATTTCATCAACTATGCCTGGACTAATGAAACCGGTAGAAGAGAATGGGGCTCTTCTAGTTGATGGAGATTTACAAAAAGGCATACCTCTATGGAGATTATCAGAAAATCTCTGCCCTGATTCCGCTAGAATTTTAGAATTTCGTCTAGAAGGAGATTATGAAGGAAAAGGCAAAACAGCTGTAAACTTCGCTAATACAGTATATAGCTGTGTAACATCTTTGGCAACCGATTTTATAATCGATTCTTACGGTCATAGAGATAAATTTGATTATATAAAAATAAATACAGGCGCTGTAGTAGTTGTTGATTTTAACCTGCCAAAAGATAAACGTCAGGAATTAATTTCAATAGGTTATGAACAAACTATTGATTATTTTAATACCTATTTAAAACAAAAAAAGAAAGAAATTTTAAAATATTATAAAGAAATTCATACTCATATAGAAAAAATTAAAAAATTTATTTCAACTAATAAAGTTCGTTTGGCTCGAGACCAAATAGGTTTCTTGTATATGAATTTTTGCCCTTCAAGAAAATTTATAGATTTGCAAGATTATGAATTAATAGATAATTTTAAAGAAAATTTTATGGCGAATATTATTGCAGCTCCTCTTTTCGGTATGTACTCGCTAAACCAATCACAACTTATTAAATCACAGATTTCATTGTTATCTGCTAAAATAGAAGAAAAAATTATTGAGCTTGAAAGCTATATTACTCAAGTCTAAAGAGAGCCAAAAAGGTCCCTTAATAAATATTCCTCAAAAGCTTTTTTATCTGCAGATTTTGATTTAGGGTCATTAATTATAATACAAAAAGCATAAATTTTACCGCTTTTTGCTGTTAAATAACCGGCAATAGAACTTACATTTGTTAACGTTCCGGTTTTCGCACGTAAGTTGTCCTTAAAATATAGCATTCTATCAGTTAGCGTACCCTCTCCGGGACTAGCCATATGATTTTTAAATTTATCAAAATCACTACATTTAGTTTTTTTAATTAACACTTCAGTAACAAAATCGGATGTAATTAAGTTATTTTTTGAAACACCGCTTCCATCAACAATCTTAATATTGTCAGTATTTATTCCCATTTTTTTATAGTAATCATTAAACATCACTATAGCTGCATCAACTGAGCCAATACCTTTTGTATATTTTCCACCAGCAATTTTAAACACAGTTTCTGCAACCATATTATTACTGCTTTTTAAAACATCATCAACAGCCGTTGTAAAAGAATGTTTAGTATCAGCAATCATAGTAACATCTTTAGGTAATTTTAATCTTGTAAAATCTCCATAATATGATATTTTTTGTTTTCTTAAAATATCCTCTAGCCTCAAAACAAAATATCTTCTGGGATAATTAACAGGAATTTTAATAGCCAAATCTTTATTAACAACTCCATCTGCATTTATAACATCGGGAGAAATATAATTTTTTCTCTCAAGTTTAACTTCTGTCTTATCACCAGTAATCACATTATTTATAAAAGCAGTAGGATAAAATACATCCACAGAAATATCTGCCGGAGCACCTTTAATGGTAGGACAAATATTTACAGTAATCAAATTTCTATCTAAATTGTAGGAACCAAATCTTGGCATTAAAGGATTCAAATCATTATCCCATTGCCAACCTTCACCCCATTCGTTTGCATCAAGAATCGAATCATCTACATAAAATGATTTTATTGAATAAATTTTATAAGGAGGTAACATTCTCATTAAATTTTTTAAATCAGAATATGTAAGATAAGGATCTGCTCCTAACTTTAGATATATATCATTATTTTTATTTTTATATAATTGAGTTGTAAATTGATAATCATATCCCAAAGTATCAATAGTTGGCAAAATAGTTGTAAGCTTTTGAACAGAAGCTGCAGACATGGGAGCCTTTGAATTGAGCTCATATGATATTTTATTATTTTTAATCTCTTTAAATGAAACCGAAATAAGCGCATTATTAGAAATAGAAGCCTTTTTAATCGCTTTTTCTATCGGATTAAAAAAGGATAATGCTTCAACTGAAGAATTTAACCCAAAAGCAATAAAAAACAATAAAAATAGTTTAAGTATTTTTTTCATAACTTTATTTCCACCACTTGAAGCCCCAAGCTTTTTTCCACTCTTCCGGCACTCTTTTTTCTAAATCTAATAAAGTATTTTCAAGTTGAATTCTAACTGCTTCATCTTCTTCATCGCTATTATCAGGATTTACATATATTGGTTCACCATATAAATTTACAAGCCAAGTATAACCTAACGGGTATCTGAATTCATCCCAAGAAGGAATTTTTAAAAAATTAATGAATGGTGAATACCAAACTACAGGAACTATAGGAGCACCTGACATTTTTGCAATCGTAATAACTCCGTTTTTTGCTTTTCTGTTTGGTCCATTAGGGCCATCCACCGTAATCGCAACATCTTCGTTTGCTCTAAGCTTGTCAATTAATCTTATTGTAGCCTCAACACTACCTTTTTTACCTTTGGATCCCCGTACCGTCTGGAAACCTAAATTTTCGGTCGCCCTTGCTATTATTTCACCATCGTTTGAACGACTAATCAAAACATTAACTCGTTTTCTGTTCTTCAAGCCAAAAATACAACATTGATGAGCATGCCACATAGCGTATATACAAGGATTTAATTCTTTATTATTAACTTCTTTTATTGGAGTCATAAATTTTTGAAAACTAAAAATAAAATTTACTACCCCTGATAAAAGATTAACTTTTTTGTGACTTGATATTTGCATAAAACAATTTTATCATAAAAAGATTAAAGGGCGAAATTTCTTAAGAAATTTCGCCCTTTAAATAATCTTATAATTATAAAAATTATAATTTATTAGCAATCATTAAAGTAGTTTCTGCTAAACGAGTTGAATAACCCATCTCATTATCATACCAAGAAATTACTTTAACCATGTTATCGCCCATTGTCATTGTTAATGCTGCATCAACTGTTGATGATTGTGAAGAACCGATAAAATCAGTTGAAACAAGTGGAGCTTCTTCATAAACAAGAATTTTGCCATCGGCTGCTTCTTTCAAAGCCGCATTAACTGCTTCAGCAGTTACAGGTTTTTCTGTTTCAAATACAACGTCAACAACTGAAACATCCGGAGTTGGGACTCTCATAGCAAAACCATTTAATTTACCTTTTAATTCAGGAAGAACTAATGCAACAGCTTTAGCAGCTCCTGTTGTTGTAGGAACAATATTTAAAGCTCCTGCTCTTGCTCTACGAGGGTCTTTATGACCTGCATCTAAAAGTCTTTGATCACCTGTATATGAGTGAACTGTTGTCATTAAACCTTTAACTATACCGAATTTTTCTAAAACAACTTTAGCTACCGGAGCTAAACAATTTGTTGTACAAGAAGCCATTGAAATTACGTTATGGACATTTGAATCATATTTATCTTCATTAACTCCTAAAACGATTGTAATATCTTCGTTTTTAGCCGGAGCAGAAATAATAACCTTCTTAGCGCCTGCTGTAATGTGTGCTTTTGCTTTTTCAGCATCTGTATAAAAACCTGTTGATTCAATTACAATTTCAACACCTAATTTAGCCCATGGTAAAACTGCCGGATCTTTTTCAGCATAGAATAATATTTTTTTACCGTTTATAACTAAACCATCTTCTAATGCTTCAACAGTTCCATCAAATCTACCCATAACGGAGTCATATTTGAAAACATGTGCTGCATCTTTTGGCGTTAAACCAGGATCATTTATTGCAACGTATTCAACTTTATCGTAAATACCTTCTCTAATTGCTGCTCTTAATGTGTTACGGCCAATTCTTCCAAAGCCGTTGATTGCTACTTTTACCATTAAATTACTCCTTCTATTTAAATTACGGTCTAATACATAAACTTTATACCGCAAAAATAAAAAACAATCAACTTATTTTTTTAAATAAATAAGTTAAAAATCAAATAAAAAAGTACATTTAGTATATTCTTAAACCAGTTTCACCATCGAATATTAGTAAATTATTTTTATTAATTTTTAAAACGATATCGTCATCTACAACAAAGTTTGGAGCTACCTTAACACTACATCTTGTTTTTCCGATATAGAAATAAACTATTTTTTCACTGCCTAGCATCTCAGTCATATCAACTTTTACAACCAGTTTAATTTCACCTTCCGAGCCTGTCATGTTTTCGGGCCTGATACCAATAATTACTTTTCTTCTATTTGCTATTGCTGTTTTTTGCTCATTATTAAGAGTAATAGGAATATCAGCAATGACTAAAGTATCATTAAGCATAGTTCCTTCAAGGAAATTCATTGGAGGTGATCCCACAAATCCGGCAACAAATGTATTACTGGGATTTTTATAAATATTGTCAGGTGTATCAACTTGTTGTATAACACCTTTTTCTAAAACAACTATTCTATCTCCCATAGTTAGAGCTTCCGTTTGATCATGAGTAACGTAGATAAAAGTAGTTTGAAGTTTCTCGTGAAGTTTTTTGATTTCACAGCGCATTTGAACCCTAAGTTTTGCATCTAAATTTGAAAGCGGTTCATCCATTAAAAAAACTTTTGGTTCACGAACAATAGCACGACCTAAAGCTACTCTTTGCCTTTGGCCTCCTGAAAGTTGTTTAGGTTTTCTTTCAAGCAATTCTGATAAATTTAATATTTCAGCTGCTTCTTGAACTTTACTATCAATAACTTCTTCACTAAATTTTCGCATTTTAAGACCAAAAGCAATATTTTCTCTTACAGTCATATGTGGATATAAAGCATAACTTTGAAAAACAAATGCAATATCTCTATCTTTTGGTGCAATTTTATTAACTTTTTTATCTCCAATGAAAATTTCACCGCCTGAAATTTCTTCCAGACCTGCAATCATTCTTAAAATAGTTGATTTACCACAACCGGATGCCCCAACTAGAACCAAGAATTCTTTGTCTTTTACTTCTAAATCAACACCATCGATAACTATGTTTTTATCATATACTTTTCTTATATTTTTAAGTACTACTTCTGCCATTTTACACCTTATCAGGAATTATATTATATATTTCTGAATAATTACTAAAAACTTATCCTTGCATTGATTTCTCAATCGGAATAATTATGTTATACGTTGCCCCTTGCATAGGCTCTGATTCTAACCATATAACTCCTTTTAAATATCTTACAAGATTTTTTGCACTTGCTAAAGCTATAGAACGAACTATATTTTTCTTATTTGGCCTATCTAATTGTGCATAAGGATCAAATATAACTCCCAAATCTCCTTCGGAAATACCCGCACCTGTATCTGAAACACTAATCATAAGATAAGCTTTTTCATTAAAATCTTCAGCAACTTCTATGAATTGCTGATGAACAGTTTCTAACTCAGGATGGCTTGCTTTAATTTTGATTGAACCTATATCAGTTGAATTTATTGATGTTTCAAGTATATTTTGAAGAATCATTTTCAAAATGTTTTCATCTGAAAATATTGTTTTTTTGACAACCTCTTCTATATCTAAAGTTAAAGTTAAATTCTTAGATTTTACAATAGCATCAAATTCCTTTAATACACCTTGGATAGTATTTACTGAATCAAAAATCTGAAAATCGAATTCCATTAAACTAGATTCTGTTTTTGATAACTCAATAATTTTATTCATAAGATATAACATATCGTTTGAATTTTTATTAATTATTTTAATATATTTTTCTTGTTTTTCGCTCATTTCACCACCAAGCCCGTCAACCATGGCTTGAGAAAACCCTATTATGGAATGCATAGGAGATTTTAACTCATTAGATAATTTAACAAGAAAATTATTTTTATCTTTATTGATTTTCTTTGAACTTTCATGTTCAACTATGATATTTGTAACTGTTTTATAACTTTGAGTAACATCTCTTAAGCAAACTACATAATACATATCTACTGGTTTTGATGTTATTTCAAAATATGAATCCTTACCTGATTCAGTTCTAATTCTTCCTACAACAGATTTAAAACTTTCTGCGGCCTGTTTAACTAAATCTAAACCGCTTTCTAAAATATCATTGATATTTGTTTTAAAAATATCACCTTTATTCATTCTAAATAAAACAGGAATTAAATCATTAATCCACTCAATTTTGCCATTACTATCCAATAGCAAAACACCATCTGGAATAGATGATAAAATATCAATATCTTTTGCTTTTGACAAAAAACTTTTAAAGACCATATTCTCTATCCTATATTGTATAACTTCAATCATCTTAGCATAAATTTCAAATTTCTGTATACATCAGAATCAGTATTTAAAGATAAAAAAGTAGCGCGAATTTAAAAAATTCGCGCTACTAAATTAGTTTTAATAATTATTTTTCGATATCTTTTGTGCTAAGCGCAATTCTGTGTTCTTGAGGCGTGAATTTTTTAATTAACACTTCAAGTTCATCGCCTACTTTGAAAACATTAAACGGATTAACATTTTCCCCTGCGATTTCAGAAGCCGGTAACAATGCCTCTACGCCAGGGAATATATTAACAAAAGCACCAAAACTTGTTATTTTATTAACAGTTCCTTTAATAATTTGTCCTTCTTTAAATTCTCCTTCGATTTTTTGCCAAGGATTTTCACCCATTCTTTTTAGACTTAAACTAATACGTTTTAGTTCATTATCAATTTTAATGATTTTAACTTCTACTTTTTCGCCTAAAGAAATAATATCAGATGGATGTTTAATTCTCTGCCAAGAAATTTCAGAAATCGGCAATAATCCATCGATACCATTAATATCAACAAAGGCACCAAAATCAGCAATTCTTACAACTTCTCCTGTTACAACCTGATCTTCTGATAATTCTGAAAGAACATTATCAACAACTTGATCTCTTTGCTCAGCAACAGCTTGTCTTTGAGAAAGAATTAGTTTATTCTTTTTAGGATCAGCCTCTAATACTTTTACTTCAATTTTTTGGTCAATTAATCCTTCAAAAGGAAGTCCCGTTCTCAATTGACTTGAAGGTATAAATCCTTTTAAATCTGCAACATCAACTAATACACCGCCTTTAACCAAAGAAACAACTTTAGCTAAAATTGTATCTCCGGAATTTTTAGCGTCATTTAACTGAGCCCATGCTTGTGCACAAGCAATTCTCTTTAATGATAAAACCATGGGTTCACTATCATTCTCTTCTCTTAATATATAAAAATCTCTCTCATCACCTGTTTCTAAAGTGATTTTTTCACTATCAGTGCTAGGCATTTCATTTTCAGGTAATACTGCTTCTGTTTTAATACCTTTAATACTTACAAGATAACCTTCTTTATCTTTTCTTACTACAATGCCTTCTACAATATCTGCTACACTGTATGACTTAGAAAATGATTCTTCAAGTAACTTTTCAAATTCATCGATTGTTGTTTTTTCTACTGTTGTCATTTTATCCTCCTTTTAACTTATTTATGACATTATTAATTATATTTTCCGGTGTGGATGCTCCTGCTGTTATCGCAATGTTATCAGCATCCGAAATAACATCTTCGTATATTTGTAATTCTTTGTCATCTTCAATATGGATAGTTTTTGTGATATTTTTTAATATCTCTGCCAAATGAGATGTATTAGCGCTTTTTTTAGAACCTACGACTATCATTAAATCAGCCTCAGATGCTAATTCCTTGGCTTCATTCTGTCTTAAATTTGTGCTAGCACATATTGTGTTAGCTACCATTAATTCTTTTGAGATTGATGTTAAATATTCAACAATCAGATTAAGTGTGGTAATTCTTTGAGTTGTTTGAACAACAACACCAACTTTTTTATGATCTTTAATTTGTTGTTCTATTTCTTTTAATTGAGATACTTCACTCGCAACAAAAATATTAGAACCAAAACGTTGTGCACTGGCTTTTATTGCTATAACTTCAGGATGTTCCGCTTTACCTACAATTATTAAAAAATACCCTTCTTTAATAAGCTGAATCGCTTTTTGCTGAACTTTTTTAACGTCAGGACAAGTCAGGTCGTATAATTCAAATCCGACATTATTAATTTGTTCAAATATTTCAGGAGATGCTCCATGGCTTCTTATAACACAAATACCACTACCTTTTTCAGGTAATTCATTAATAGTTTTAATCCCTAAATCTTCAAGTTCTTTAATAACATGAGAATTATGTATAAGCTCACCTAATATAAAAATATCTTTATCCGGATTTTGAGCCTTAAGTTTTTTAACAGTTTCAACAGCTCTTTTAACTCCGTAACAGAACCCTGAGTGTTTTGCTAATTTTATATTCTTCGGCAAGGAAGTTATCTTCTTTCATTTAGACTAGCGATAAATAATCTCGCAGTATTAATATTAAAACATGAAAAAAATAATTATCAAGGTTTACTGTTAATATTCTAAACTTAAAACTGTTTTAAAAATCTCATATCATTATTAAAGAATAATCTTATGTCATCAATTGCATATTTAAGCATAGTAAGTCTTTCAACACCCATCCCAAAAGCAAAACCTGTATAAACTTCAGGATCAATATCACAATTTTTCAAAACATTAACATCAACCATGCCAGCCCCTAAAATTTCTAGCCAACCTGTATTTGAACAAGTTCTGCAGCCTTTACCACCACACATAATACACTGAACATCAATTTCGGCACTTGGTTCAGTAAACGGGAAAAAACTGCTTCTGAATCTTGTTACCCTGCTTGCTCCAAAATAAAGCCTGATAAATTCATTTAATACACCTTTTAAATCACCGAAAGTAATTCCTTTATCTACATATAATCCTTCAATCTGATGAAAAAAGTTATTCTTTCTAGAGTTTACAGATTCATTACGATAAACTCGCCCTGGTGCAATTATACGAACAGGAGGCTTATTTTCAACCATTTCTCTAACTTGGGCATTGGAAGTTTGGCTTCTTAATATAACATTCGGTGCAAGTTTGGTGTAATAAGTATCTTGCATGTCTCGTGCCGGATGATCCGGAGTAAAGTTTAACATATCAAAATTATAATATTCTGTTTCAACTTCGGGTGAGTTTTTCGACTTAACAAGAGAAAACCCTAACCTTTGAAAGATTTCGACTATTTCGTTTGTTGTTACGGTAAGAGGATGAATTTTACCTTGGGGAATAAATTTACCTGTAAGCGTTACATCTATTTTTTCTTTTTGAAGTTTTTCATCTAATTCTTTTCTGTAAATTTCTTCAAATTTTTTGTTAACGGAATTTTCCAATTTTTGTGCAACTTCGTTTGCAAAAGCACCCACTATCCTTTTATCTTCATCCGATAAATCTTTTAAGTTTTTTTTAATTGAATTTAATTCACCTTTTCTGCTTAAATATTTTAGTTTAATTTCTTCAATATCATCCGAGGTTATTGCTTTTTCAATATCTGCTATTGCATCATTATAAATTTTTTCTAATTGTATTTTCATCTTATATCCTTACAAAAATTTATTATTAATTTTTTCGTGTCCTATTGTACTTTGGATTCCATGGCCGGGGAAAACTTCTATATTATCATTTAATGTAAATAATTTATTTTCTATATTTGATTTTAATTCACTAAAATTACCGCCCGGTAAATCAGTTCTTCCAACTGATTCATAAAATAAAGTGTCACCTGTAAATATTTTATCACCAACAAGATAACAAACACCACCTTTTGTATGCCCTGAAGTATGAATAACTTTTATTTCATTTTCACCGAATTTTAAAATGTCATTATCTTTTATGTATCCATCAACTTCTTGAATCTCAAACTCACCTAACATAAAATTTCTTGCAAAAGTCTTAATATTAGACATTAATTCTTTTTCACTTTCATGGATTAAAACTTTACATTCCGGATATTTTTTCTTGAAATCATTTACTCCCAATACATGATCAAAATGTCCATGAGTTAATAAAATATATTTTAAATTAGCATTGTGTTTTGTTATGTCATCATGAATTTTTTGACTTTCTTGAGTACAATCTATCAAAACCGCTTCTTTTGAATTTTCGTCAATAAGCAAGTAATTATTATCTTCTATAGGTCCAAGTACAAATTTTTTCAATATCATTTTATTTTTCGCTTTGTATTATCTCAAAAATATTTTTACACGTTTTAAATAGACCTTCGGCTTTGCTAAGTTCTATCATATTTGGCCCGTCACAAAGAGCCTTATCAGGATTTGGATGGACTTCGAAGAATAATCCGTTTACACCCGCTGCAACAGCGGATTTTGCCAGTACAGGAACAAATCTTCGATCTCCTCCAGAACATTCTCCTTGTGCTCCCGGTAATTGAACACTATGCGTAGCATCGAATATTACAGGATACCCTAAACTTTGCATGATAGGAATGGCTCTAAAATCAGAAACTAAATTATTATAACCGAATGTAGTTCCTCTATCAGTTAAAATAATATTTGAATTACCTGAATCTTCAACTTTTTTAGCTAAAGATTTCATTTGCTCAGGGGCTAAAAACTGACCTTTTTTTATATTAACTATTTTCCCTGTTTTCGCTGCTGCTACAAGCAAATCTGTTTGCCTGCATAAAAAGGCAGGGATTTGTATTATATCAGCAACTTTTGCAGCTATGGAAGCTTGTTCCGGCAAATGAATATCTGTTACAATCGGAACATCAAATTCTTCTTTAATCTTAGCTAACATTTCAAGACCTTTGTCAATTCCGGGCCCCCTGAAAGAATTTATAGAAGAGCGATTTGCTTTATCAAAAGAAGATTTAAATACAAAATTTATATCAAGTGTTTGTGTTATCTTTTTTAATCCATCAGCAATTTGTTCCAAAACTTCATAAGACTCTATAACACAAGGTCCGGCAAGAATCGTAAGCTTATCTCCACCTATTTCAAAATTTCTTAATTTAATCTTCCGAATATTTTTCATATATCAATAATACCAAAAAAATAAATTTTAATAAAAATAGCAAAATTTAATTTACGAAAAATTTTTGTGTTACAATAAAAAAAATTACACAGGGGAATTTTTACTAAATGGAAACAGAAATAAGAGAGAAGTACGAAGTTGTAATCGGGTTAGAAGTACATGCCCAATTAAAAACTAAATCGAAAATATTTGCACCTGATGCAACAGAATTCGGAAACGAACAAAATACTCAAATAAGCCCCATTACACTTGGAATGCCGGGAGTTTTGCCTGTTTTAAATAAAGGTGTTGTGGATATGGCAATATTAACAGGCTTGGCTTTAAATAGTAAAATTCCAAACAGATGTAAATTTGACAGAAAACAATATTTTTATCCGGACCTTCCTAAAGGATATCAAATTTCTCAATATGATGAACCGATTTGCCTTGGAGGTTACCTTGATATTCAAGGTAAAAGAATAGGTATAACAAGAGCACACTTAGAAGAAGATGCAGGAAAGTTAGTTCATGCCGGTTCTGATGGTATTGCCGGCTCCAGTTATTCTCTTGTAGATTTAAACAGAGCAGGAACACCTCTTCTGGAAATTGTTTCAGAACCTGATATGCGCTCAAGTGAAGAAGCAAAAGCTTATATGGAAGAATTAAGAAGTATTCTTAGATACATAGGCGTTTGTGATGGTAATTTAGAAGAAGGCTCAATGCGTTGTGACGCAAATATTTCAGTAATGCCAAAAGGTTCAACCGAATTTGGTACTCGTGCAGAAATAAAAAATGTAAACAGTTTCAGGGCATTGCAAAGAGCAATCGAATATGAAATAGAAAGACAAATAGAACTTGTTGAAGACGGCGAAAGAGTTATTCAAGAAACAAGATTATGGGATGACAACACAGGGGAAACCCGTTCAATGAGAGGAAAAGAAGATGCTCATGATTACAGATATTTTCCTGAGCCGGACTTAATGCCGCTTGAAATTTCACAAGAATGGGTAGATAGAATTAAAATAACAATGCCTGAACTTCCAAATGCAAAAAAAGAACGTTATATGGAACTTGGGTTAAGTGAATATGACGCAGGTATAATCGTTGAACAAATGGAACTTGCTTTATTCTTTGATGAATTTATAAAATTGGGTTCGAATATAAAAATTGGCATTAACTTCTTAATGGGTGAAATCGCGGCCTATTTAAAAGAAGAAAAACTAAGTATAAATGAAACACAACTAACTCCGGAAATGTTAGTTGAATTGGTTAACTTAATAGAGAAAGGGACTATTTCAAATAACATAGGAAAACAAATCATTTTCACTATGTTAAAAGATGGTACAAATGCTTCTGAAATTATTGAAAAACAAGGCCTAAGCCAGATTTCAGACGAAGGAGCATTAAAAGAAATCGTACAAAAAATTATCAGCTTAAATCAAGAACAAGTTTCGGCATACAAAGCCGGTAAAACTCAACTATTCGGCTTCTTTGTCGGGCAGATAATGAAAGAGACTAAGGGAAGAGCAAATCCAAAGACTGTTAATGAACTATTAAAAGAACAGTTGGACTAATTTACAATGCTTAATATTCGTTTCTAAACCTCAAGTTTTGGGGAATAGTGCCGATAGGTGTAATATGAGTGAGTTAAGTATTTTAGACATCAAAAAAATTTCATTGTATGGTTTCGATTTTTACAATTTTGTGAAAGAGAGTATTATGACTACTTTACAAATTAAAAAAGTCGCAAGTAGTATGGAAGCTGAAATCAATCAGCAACCTAAAATTTTAGAACTTATTTTAAAAAATTATATAGCTGACGATGGTTATATAATTTTAAATGCACCGTCTAAAATTGATAAAATTGTACTTGTTGCAAGCGGCTCATCTTATCATTGTGCAAGATTTGCAGCTGAAGTTTTTGGAGAAGTTGCAGAAATAGAAGCAAGAGCAATTTATTCAAGTGAATTTTTACTTAAAAAAATTGTTCCTCATGATAAAAATGTACTTTACATTTTTATCACTCAATCAGGAGAAACAACCGATACCCTAAGTGCGTTAAATAAAGCAAAACAGCTTGGTGTAAGAACAATGTGTATAACAAATAAAGAAAATTCTACTGCATGGCTAACTTCCGATTATAGAATAAACTGTCACGCAGGTGAAGAAAAAAGTATTGCATCAACAAAAGCACTAACAGCTCAAATGCTTTGCCTTTATTTATTAGCCTTAAAATATGGACAAATGAAAAAACTTGATATAAATGAACACTTTAATCAGTTAAAATATTTACCTCAAATAATACAGGATTCTATTGATTTAGAGGATAAAATAAAACCTTTTGCAAGGTTTTTATCAAAATATAAAGATATAGTTATAACTGCAGATGGTGTTTCTTATGCTCTTGCAAAAGAGGCTTGTTTAAAAATTAAAGAAACATCATATATTAATGTAATGTCACATATTCTGGGTGAATTTATGCATGGACATCTTGCGGTGTTAAACAATAAAAAAAGTGTTTTAGTTTATATTTCATCAGAAGAATTATCTTATTCTACAATAAAAAATTTAGAAAAAATTAAAAGAGATTATAATCCACCTATCTGTGTTATAGGAACATCAAGTGAAAGAATAAACTCGACTTTTAACGTAGACTTAGAGGTTGAAGACAGCATATTAAAAATGTTTTCAAATGTTGTAATTATACAAATTTTAGCTCTAAAGATAGCTGAAAAGCTTAACAAAAATGTAGATAAACCAAAAGGTTTAAAGAAAATAGTCACTGAAGTTTAAAAAGATAATAAATTAAAAAGAGCAATTTTCTTTAAAAGAAAATTGCTCTTTTTGAATATAAGAATATAATTTAGCTTTCTTTAGTATATTCAGCATCAATGACATCATCATCGGATGAAGATAAACTTTCACTTTCAGAAGAACTGCTTTCAGAACTAGCACTTGAAGCTTCGCCTTCTTTTTGTACTTGTTCGTAAGCCTTTTGAGAAATTCCAAACATTGTTTGTTGTAATTCTTCAGAAAGTTTTTTTACTTCTTCTGTAGGTTTGTTTTCATCAAGGGCTTTTTGCAAAGCCTCTTTTTGTTCATCCAGTTTTGATTTGTCCGCAGAATCGATTTTTCCTTCAAAATCTTTAACTATTCTATCTGCAGATCCAATTAAACTTGATGCGTTATTTCTAGTTTCTGCTTCTTCTTTTTTAGCTTTATCTTCGGATGCATTAGCTTCTGCTTCTTTAACCATTTTATCAATATCATCATCAGAAAGATTACTTGAATTTGTAATAGTTATTTTTTGTTCTTTATTTGTTGCCTTATCCTTGGCAGAAACATTTACAATACCGTTAGCGTCAATATCAAAAGAAACTTCGATTTGCGGCAATCCTCTCATAGCAGGAGGAATACCATCAAGTCTAAACATCCCTAAAGATTTATTATCTTTTGCCATTGGTCTCTCACCTTGAAGCACATGAATATCAACCGCAGTTTGGTTGTTTTCTGCAGTTGAGAATACTTGTGATTTAGAAACAGGAATAGTTGTGTTTCTTGGAACTAAAGCAGTTAAAACACCACCTAAAGTTTCAATCCCCAAAGTCAAAGGAGTTACGTCTAATAATACTATATCCTTAACTTCACCGGCAAGCACACCCGCTTGAACAGCTGCACCAACTGCAACAACTTCATCAGGGTTAACTGATTGGTTAGGCTCTTTACCTGTATAATCTTTTACTAAAGCCTGAACAGCAGGTATACGAGTTGAACCACCTACTAAAACAACTTCGTCAATATCTCCCTTGTTTAAGCCTGCATCTTTAATTGCTTGTTCTACAGGTTTTTTACATCTGTCTAATAAATCATGAGATAAATCTTCAAATTTAGCTCTTGTCAAAGAAATATCTAAGTGCTTAGGACCATTTGCATCAGCTGTAATAAACGGTAAATTAATATTTGTTTCTACAACTGAAGAAAGTTCACATTTAGCTTTTTCTGCAGCTTCTTTAATACGTTGCATTGCCTGTTTATCACTTCTTAAATCTATACCTTCAGATTTTTTGAATTCATCACACAACCAATTCATTACTTTTTCATCAAAATCGTCTCCGCCTAGATGAGTGTCACCTGAAGTTGATAAAACTTCGTGAACTCCGTCTCCGATTTCAAGAATTGAAACGTCGAAAGTACCACCACCAAGGTCAAATACTAAAACTTTTTCCGGTTTTTCTTTTTCCAAACCATATGCCAAAGCTGCTGCTGTTGGTTCGTTAACTATACGTAATACATCTAGGCCTGCAATTTTACCTGCATCTTTAGTTGCTTGCCTTTGAGCATCGTTAAAATATGCAGGAACAGTAATTACTGCTGATGTTACTTTTTCTCCTAAGTATGAGCTTGCATCATCTGCTAATTTTCTTAGAATCATTGATGAAATTTCTTGCGGAGTGTAATTTTTATCGTCAATTTTAACTTTATAATCTTCACCCATGTGTCTTTTAATTGAAGCAACTGTTTTATCCGGGTTAAGAATTGCTTGACGTTTAGCTAATTGCCCAACTAATCTTTCTCCGGTCTTAGAAAAACCAACTATTGAAGGTGTTGTTCTTGCACCTTCAGCATTTGCGATAACAGTGGGTTTACCGCCTTCCATGACTGCTACTACTGAGTTTGTAGTTCCCAAGTCAATACCAATTGTTTTTGCCATTTTTTACCATTACACGAAACCACTTTGATTTCGCCCTTTCCATATTCACTGTATTACTATTAACTTATTGAATAGGCTTTACTAACATTAATGCACTCGTGACTATGAATTGTTTCCCTTTTATTATCGGAATTTGTCACTTGTACTTGTTTGACTAGAAAACCTATTTTTATATTCTAAATTTAACACTGATTTTTTGTTTTTTATAAAAAATAAACAAAAAATTAATAATCTTTAAATTATGAGCAATTTTTTTATTTAAAAAAACTTTAACAATATACAGTGCATAAGAGGATTTAAATTTGGGTGATATTCCTAAAATTGAAGAAATACCCTTAAATAAGGCTTTCGCTAAAAACGATAAAACTATGCGTATTGCTATTATTGATGATTTTACAAATAAATCTGTTTTCATTGATAACGACAATAATCCGGATATTTCTCATGGACAATTGGTAAAAAGATTTATTCAAGAAGGTTTACCAAATGCTCAAATTGAATCTCTGGATATGAATTCACCCCATAATATAAGCACACAGCTGGATTACATTTTAACAAATATAAAGAATGGCCAAAAGTATGATGCAATAAACTTATCGGCAGGAAATGATGCCAATATTGAATTATTATCACAAATTTTAGACGAAAAAATTACTCCTGAAAATCTTGCAAAAAATAAAGAACTAATAAGAAATTGGTACTATTCAATAGGTGATGATTGCGATAATAAAGACCTTGTGGAAATAAAAGAATCAATACAAAAATTAAGCGAAATAGCCTCCTGCGGAGTTCCAATATATGTCGCAGCAGGAAGAAATGACAAAAAAACATTCAATGTCATGACTTTAGCAGATAATGTAAATACTGTTGGGGCATTAAACTCACAAGGGGAAAAAACAGAACAATTAAAAGACAATTCATTAATAAACAAGTGGGAATTAGGCGTTTTTGAAATTAAGAAAGTTAAAGACAAAGACAACAAGAAAGGTTTTGATTTTACAGGTGATGGTTCAATAGATGTCTATAACGATGAAACTTCATCATTATTAAAAACAAGAAATACTCAAATTATGTCAGGAACATCAATTTCTGCACCAAGAGTTCTCGTAAAAGATCTCCTTAAGAAAGAATGATTATTTTATTACACTGTTTTGTATTTCTCCTTTAAAGAATTTTCTTATATTATTCATTGTTATATTTAAAATTCTTTCGTTAGCTTCTTTGGAATTGTAGGCTATATGTGGAGTTACAACCACATTATGTAATTTTAAAAGCCTGTCATTTAAAAGTGTTTGCCTTATGACATCATTTGTTAAATAATCAAAATCGAAAGATTTTTCCGGCTGTGTTAAGATGTTTTCGGCCTCCAAAACATCTAAACCGGCTCCCCAAATTCTATTTTCTGCAAGAGCGTTATATAAAGCTTTAGTATCTATTAATTCACCTCTGGCAGTATTTATTACTACAGCATTTTTTTTCATAAGATTAATTTTTTCTTCATTAATTAAATGAAAATTATCATTTGTTAAAGGTGAATGCAAGGATATTACATCGGATTGTTTTAATAAATCATCAAGGGGTAAATATTTAACACCATATTTTTGAACTAATTCTTCCCTTGGATAAATATCATAGGCTATGATGTTCATGTCAAAACCTTTTGCTATTCTTACTGCCTCTGCTCCAATTGCCCCTGTTCCTATAATACCTATAGTTGCATTTTTAAGTTCAAATCCCATATAATTATCATCATAAGGACGTTCTTCTTTAAGATTTAAGGAAGCTCTTGTAACTTTACGCATTACATCAAGAATTAATCCAAATGCAAATTCAGCAACAGTAACATTACCATACCCTAATGAATTAACAACAGAAATATTATTCTCTTTACAATAATCTATATCAATATGGTTAAAACCCACACTGCGAAGCGCTATTAGCTTTAAATTGGGAAACTGTTTTAATACATCTGCGCTTAAGCGGGAAAAAGTAAAACAAGAAATCACATCAGCTTGTTTTATTTCATCATTTAAAACAGTTTTGTCATCTAATCTTTCTGCAATTAATTTGCAATTACAACCTTTAGTGCAATTTGCTCCCTTTGAAATACAGTTTGATTTTAAAGCATCAGCTTCATTTTCTCTAACATCAAAAAATACTATGTTCATAATAATCCACCTGACCTTTTTAGTCATTTTAACTCAATTATTGTTAATAATTTATATTTCATAATATTTTTTTAATTATTATCTTATAAAATTTGTCATTATTTTTTGTTCTTTTTCAGGTAAATTTTCTTTGTTTTGAGCTATACTATTTAGCAAAAATGCTATATTTTTACCCAATACTCTCATTATCTGAACACCTTCTTCATCTTGCAATACTTCTCCGGGAAGTCTTCCATGAATTACATTCCAATAATTAGAAGATGCTATAAACATTTCACCCAAAGTAAAGTAATGATTTAAATGATCAAAAGTAGCAACTTCTCCCGAGCGCCTAACTGCTACAACACTTGCGCCTACTTTATGCCTGAACAGTCCTCCATTAGCACTTGCTGTAT
This sequence comes from uncultured Muribaculaceae bacterium, assembly GCA_964391675.1. Taxonomy (GTDB): domain Bacteria; phylum Cyanobacteriota; class Vampirovibrionia; order Gastranaerophilales; family Gastranaerophilaceae; genus CAYMMX01. Next base: position 67,352 of record CAYMMX010000003.1, read on the forward strand.
AAAAAGTTCTATCCAAAAAACATTTCATTGTTCCGGCGATTGATGCATAATAAACAGGAGAACCAATAATTATCCCATCAGCATCTTTCAGTTGCTGAATAATAGAATTAACCTCGTCATCAATAACACATCTTTCATTTTGATTTTTTGCACAACCGCCACATGCCAGACATCCCCTTATATTCTTATTCCCGACATGAATTATTTCGGTTTCAATCCCTTCTTTTTCTAATTGATCAGTAACCATCTTTAAAGCATGATATGTATTTCCTTCAGATTTAGGACTACCATTAATCGCAATAACTTTCATAAACACCTCTTTACAAAAATATAAATTTTTATTTCGTTATAATAAATTTAAAACAAAAATGTATCAATTTAAAGAGTTGTTTTGTTTTATAATAAACGAAACTGGTATTGTGTAATGATAAACAGTGTTAAAAGCCTTAATAATTGGTCCTCATCGGCAAATTATACCGATAATTCTGTGCATGAAAAATCCGTTAATAAAAACAAAACCTCTTTTGGACATAGTGAAGAAAAATATAAACCTCACCCGGTACGAGATTTATTTTTAAATTTAACAAGCGGCACAATCGGTTTAATAGGTTTTAACACTGTTCTTTGGTGGTTACAAGATTTTGTCAACGGAAAAATCCTTGTAGGTAAAATTAATAAACATTTTACAGATAAAGTTAAAGATACAGAATTATTAAAAAATCTTGCTGGCAATATGGTAATAGAACATGGTCTTGATAAGGCGCCTAAAAAATTACATTTCTTTGAAGGGCTTGAAAACGATGCTTTTTATACACATACAGGAAGCAATTCAATTCTTCCAAACAGTGTTGTTGTAGGTAAAAAACAAGTTTCATCATTATTTCATGAGATAGGACACGCCGTTGAAGAAAATAATAAACCCTTCTTTAAATGGCTCCAAAGGGGAAGGGGGCATTATTCAATACTTGCTCTTGGTCTTTATGCACTACTTTCTCAAAATAAATCATCACAAAAAAATTATTATGACAATAAACCTAGCGGCATTACCGAAACTCTTTTAAGTAAAAGTAATACAATAATTCCTATTTTAGCTTTTTCTCCGGAATTAATAACAGAAGCAAAAGCATCATTAATAGGTCTTAAATCTTTAAAAAATCAAATTGGGAATTCTTCCCAATTATATAAAAACATAAGTCGCTCATATCTTACATGTTTTATGACGTATTTATTTATTCCTGTAAGTATAATATTAATGGATTCATTACAAAGAAGTGCACAAAAAAGAATGTATCAAAATAAATACTATTAAGTTTTGTTAAGTTAAATATTGTTCTATTGCTCAATTATATCAATAATTTTGCAATTTATATATATTTTTTATGTAGTATTTAGCACTTTTTTCTATAAAAAAGTTTTTATATATATACAGGAGATAATGATTATAAAAGTAATAATAAAGGAGTAAGACTATGGCAAGAGTTTTGATTTCAATGCCTGAAGAATTTTTAAGCAAAATTGATCAGGTTGCAGATGGTGAAAATCGTTCACGTTCAGAATTAATTAGAGAAGCATTAAGGACTTATATCCACAAAAATAGAGTTCGTGACAATGCAGTGGCAACAAAGAATGCTAGTATTTTAGAGGCGTTATTAGACTAATTACGAAATTATGGGGAATGGTAACAAATAAGGAATTGGATTAAAGGTTTAGGGAAAAAAGCGAGCACTGCTCGCTTTTTTATTTGCATATTTTTTATTAAACTAAACCTTCTTTAAGAGCCTTGACAGCAGCCTGTGTTCTATCATCAACAACCATTTTCTGAATTATATTACAAACATGTGCCTTTGCAGTATGTTCGCTAATTGTCAATGCTTTTGCAATTTCGTTGTTGGATTTACCGTCAACAACTAATTTTAAAACTTCATATTCCCTTTCTGTTAAATTAGAATGCTGTGCTTTAAAATTTGCTCTGGATAAATGTCTTTGAGGTATAATACCTGCATTTTTTTCTCTGATTATAGGTGCAACTTTGGGATCAAGCCATATAGCTCCATCTTTAACCGTTTTTATTACCATCATTAATATTTCTGTATTAATATCTTTCATTACATAAGCATTTGCTCCTGCTGTCAAAGAATCCATTACTTCTTGCTCAGAAATATGAGATGTAAGCATGATTATACGAACATTTTCAAACTGATCTAAAATCCTTTTTGTTGCCTCAATCCCGTTAATATCAGGCAAGCCTATATCCATGAGAACCACGTCGGGTTTATGTATCCTTACCTTTTCTATAGCTTCTTTTCCGCTTTGTGCTTCAGCAACAATAGTTATTTCAGGATATCCTTCAAATAAAGATTTCAATCCTACTCTCATTAACTTATGGTCTTCAACAATTAATACTTTTACAGTATCGTTTAACATAATATCCTCCCTTTACAAAAAACAGTTTAACCCCCTTTTTCGGGGGTTAAATTGTATAAATCCATAAAATCAGGGACAATATTATTACGTTATCAGTATGAATATTTATTTTATATGTAAAATAAAATCAAAATTAAAGTACTATTTGAGTTCCTACAAGAATTTTGCTGCCGTAAGTACCATTTTCCATTGTATACATAACATAGTTAAACATTAATCTTGCGGCATAATCTTTTATAAAATAATTAAAGCCGACTGAATACTCTCTTTTCATATCATTTGCTTTATTTGTATTCGGATCAAACTGATCGTATCTTGCTAAAGCTTGGAATCTCGGAGTAACACGGTAAGAAAGTGTTCCGTTAAAACCTTTTGACCTTTTATCCGTATATCCTGTTGCACCGTTAGAACCATCAGCTATACCAAATTCAGTTATTGCTTTAAGTCTTTTGTATTCATAACTAATTGCACCTGTTCCGACAGTAAATCTGCCTTCTGCATTTCCGGCATCCATACCTGCGGCAACAATTAATTTACCATATTTTTTTTCGTCAAGATTAGCAAGGGGTTTAAATTCAACCCAGCCTGCAAATTCAGGACCAGGGAACCAATCATTAAATCCTCTTCCTGAACTATAAAGACCGACATGATAATCCGCATATTTGTAATTACCCATAACTTTTGTACCCAAAGCACGAACGGATGAATACTTCAATGACATTTGAGAACGGTTAAAAAATTGCCAAACAAGAGGTGATTCTTTGCCTTCTAATCCTAATGGAACCCAAGTATGGCCAATCAATAATGTATTATTTTTTCCAATTTTTCTTGTATAGTAATTATCTGCAAAAAAACCTTGAAAATAATTTTTTCCAGGATATGTTTTTACAGGACTAAACATTAACCTGACAAAATTTCTATTGTCTTTCATATTAATATTAAACCCGACATCAGCAAAATTTATACTATATAAGGTATTTTGATAATCCGGTCCATTCCATATATTTGAGAAATAACCGTTATAATCAATCCAGGGAGAAATATTATCAATAGGTCCTTTTTCAAAGGTCATTTTCATTTTATCCGCTAAAAGTCCCTTTGTAGACAATTTACTTACTTCCCCATGAAGAGCTTCGTGAATGTTATATTGAGCTTCTTCCAATTTTGTCATTTCACGATTTTCTTCTTTTGCTTCGGCATCAAACTCTGCATTAGGATCAAATATAACTGCCTTTAAATTAATTTTTTTTGAACTCGATGATTTTTTTATGTCCTCAACAACCGGAGTGTTTAAAACAGGAGCTTTTTCATCTTTATAATTCTCATCGGGAATTACCTGTTCACTGCTCAGAATTTTACCTTCTGCCAATTTTTCATTTACTTTCACAACATCAGAAGATTCGCTCAAAGAAATTTCATTAATCTTATCTTCCGAAACATTTGCATAACAAGCAAAAGGATTTAAAATTAAAACTCCTAAAAATAGGATGCGCAAAATCTTTTCCATAACTTAATACTCAACAACTATCTACTATGACTTCATCATTATATAAAATTTAATTGTTATAATAAATACTGTTTTTATAGTATATTATTTTAATAATATTTCAGACTTGAAGGAGAATTATAATAAAATGAAAATATCAAAAAAACATAAGCCCCCCGACACAAAAATAGCAGCCCCGATTGTAGATGCTCTCAAATATTCTATTGAAAATCCTACTTATCAGTTCCACATTCCGGGACACACAAAAGGCGGGGGGGTTTATCCTGACTTTAAAAAATTAATCGGAAAGAAAGCTTTAAATATTGACACTACAGATGAATTTGATAATCTTGGAACATTACACCCTGCTACCGGGCCGATAAAAGAAGCCCAACTTCTTGCAGCAAAAGCTTTTGGCGCTAAAAAAACTTTCTTTCTTCTTAACGGTTCAACTGTTGGTAATATTGCGCTTGCCATGAGTTTAACTAAAAAAGGGCAGAAGGTAATTGTAAACAGGAATTGTCATCGTTCGATTTTGACTGGACTTATAATCTCTGGTGCTGACCCACTATGGCTTATTCCTAACAGATTAAATGAATGGGGGTTGTGGGGTAATGTAGTACCAGAAGATGTTGAAGAATTACTAAGAAGTAATAAAGATGTTTCCATGGTTTGGATTACAAACCCAACATATGAGGGGGTTGTTTCTGACATCAAATCTATAAGTGAAATTTGTAAAAAATATAATGTTCCTTTAATTGTAGATGAGGCTCATGGATGTCTTTGGAATTTTAATTCCCACCTGCCTGAAACTTCTCTAAAACTTGGTGCCGATGCAGTTGTCCACTCCTTGCACAAAACAGGAGGAAGCATGAGCCAAAGTTCAATGCTACATATAAGCGAGAATTCCATTTTAGATGTAAACAAAATAGAAAAATCTTTAAAACTTTTACATACTACCAGTCCTTCTCTTATGTTACTTGCAAGTCTAGATGCATCAAGAGCACATCTGGAAAGTTCTGCCGGCAAAAAGCAAATTGAAAAAACTATTCAAAACGCAAAATATTTAAGAAAAAGAATAGATGGTATAAAAAACATACATCAGCTTAAAACTGATTTCGGATACAAAACAGATGTGACAAAAATATTTATTAAGGCTGATGGTATTTCAGGGAAAAGACTGGAATCTATTCTGGAAATTGATTTTAAAATTGAAGTTGAATCAGCTTCAGATATAGGTTTATTAATTTTATCAAATATTGGAAATAAACACTCTGATTTTGAATATCTTGCAAATTGTTTGGAAAAAATTTCTAAAAAAGAATATTCTGATATTTGTTATCTAGAAAATAAAAGGCATATGCCTATGCTTACTCCGATAATCAAAATAAACCTGCAAGAAGCTTTTTATGCAGAGAAAGAATCGGTATTAAAAGAAAATACAATAGGTAGAATTGCCGGTGAAATAATCGCAGAATGTCCGCCCGGAATTTCAATACTTGTTCCTGGAGAATTAATAACTGAAGACCATTTACCATATTTAGAAGATTATGATTACATTGAAGTACTAAAATGATTACAAAATCAGATGAAATTAAAAATAAAAAAGCTCTCAGATGGCTTACTATGGCACATCTTACCAATGATACTTATTCGGGATTTTTGAATCCGATAATGCCTTTTATTGCAGTTAAATTAGGAATTTCTATGGCAATTGCCACCGTAATAATGAGCATTGCTCAAATTTGTGCTTCGATGTTTCAACCCATATTCGGATTTTTTGCAGATAATATGCTTAAAAGAGCTTTTATTTTTTGGGGGTTAATTTTCGGATCTTTATTCGTACCTCTTGCAACAAACGCGCCTAATGCAATTATCTTGACTTTATTTGTAATTTTAGGTAATTTGGGCGGAAGTTTTTTTCATCCTCAAGCATTAGGATTTATTCCAAGATTTGCTAAAAATAATTTTGTATTTGCAATGGGTGTTTTTATATCAGCAGGGACGATAGGTTTTTCTCTAGGACCTATAATTTCTGCAATCGTTGCACAACATCTGGGTTTTGAAAAAATACCTTATTTATCAGTTTTTGGAATAATACTCGCTCTTTTAATGTTTAAATTTGTACCAAAAATTTCTGATATTAAAGAAGAAAAACCAAAACATAAAGAATTTTCAGACTCTTTTAAAAAGATTTTGTCAAATAAATATATGCTTATTTTGATACTAATTTCAATGATGAAAACACTAATATCAAATAGTTCAACAATTCTACTTCCTTTTTTATGGAAAAACATGGGTTACAGCCCTACATATATCGGCGTTGCACTTTTTATGTTTCTTATGGCTGGAGGTATTGCATCATTTTTAAGCGGAAAAATAGAAGCAAAAGTAGGTGCAAAAAATGTTTTTTATTTTTCAATGATTGTAACATTCCCATTAATGGCATTATTCTTAGTTACTTATAAAGACCATTCTAACATTTCTTTAATATTTTTCATCTTAATGGGCTTTGCGACAATGCTTGCACAACCTGTTTTAATTGTGATGTCTCAAAGAATTTTGCCTGACTATAAAAGCATTGTATCAGGACTTATTAATGGGTTCAGCTGGGGACTTGTAGCAATATTTTTAAGTATTATCGGATTTTTAGCCCAATCATTCGGTATCGGAAAAGTTTTGTTTATTGTTTCATTAGTTCCAGTATTTTTCTCATATTTTGTTAAATTTTTACCCAAACACTCAGAAGAATAAAAAGAAGTTTACTTTTGCAGTATAATTTATTATATGAAAACATCAAGACAAACACATATAAATGTACATAGGGATTCATGGGTTGAAATCAATCTGGAATATTTAGCCCAAAACATTAAAATATTAAAAGACATGGTAAAGCCTGATGTAAAGTTATTAGCTGTAGTTAAGGCCGATTCATATGGACATGGAGCTGTAATGCTTGCTCCTACAATGCTTGCATCGGGAGTTGATGTACTTGGAGTTGCCTCAATAGATGAGGGCTTGGATTTAAGAAACGCTAAAATTTCATGCGAGATTTTGGTTTTAGGAGCTGTACCGATTTGGGCTTTTGAATGTGCAAATTTAAACGATATATCTATATCTATATTTTCGGAGGAACATATTATTGCTTGCAAGCAGGCTTATGAAAGAACAGGCAAAAAAGTTAAGGCCCACATAAAAATAGATACAGGAATGAATAGGATAGGTGTCAGTTTCAATGAAGCAATCGAGTATATTAAAAAAGTTAAATCCTGTGAATTTATAGATTTAAAAGGTATTTTTTCTCATCTTGCATGTGCAGAAAATAAAGATGAAACAGAGAAACAATTATATAAATTGAATACAATTATTTCTCAAATTGATACTAAAAACCTGACTCTTCATATGTTAAATACAGCCGGAATAATGTCATATCCGGATTATCAATTTAATATGGTAAGAGCCGGAATCGGATTATACGGATTAATGCCTGATTTACCTGCATGTTCTGATTTTAACAAACCGCTTAAACCTATAATGTCTTTAAAAGGAAGAATTACAAGAATTCACTGGATGGATAAGAATGAAGGCATAAGCTATGGATACACTTATACTTCGAAAAACAAAATAAAGGTTGCTACTATTCCAATAGGTTATGCTGATGGAGTACCAAGAGCCCTATCAAACAAAATCTTTGGTGAAATAAACGGAGAAAAAGTTAGGCAAATAGGTAATATAACTATGGATCAAATGATGTTTGATATAACAGGCATTAAGGTTGAAGAAGGTGAAGTTATTACACTTTTAGGTAATAATTTATCAATAGATGAATGGGCAAAAATTCTAGGGACAATAAATTATGAATTAACGTGTCGATTAAAAGTAAGATTGCCAAGAATTTATACAAGATAGAATACGGGGTAATTATGAAAAAATATGATTTTGGAATAATAGGAGCAGGTCCTGCAGGTTATACAGCAGCAATAAGAGCTTCTCAGCTAAAAAAAAGTGTTATCCTTTTTGAAAAAGAATATCTGGGAGGTGTTTGCCTAAATAAGGGATGCATCCCTACAAAAACATTCTTACGCTCTGCAGATCTTTATAAAGAATTCAAGAAAATATCAAATTTAGGAATAAATGTAGAAAATTATTCTCTTGATTTTGAAAAAGTTGCTCAAAGAAAAAATACGACAGTAGAAAAGATAAGAAAATCACTTGAAATGCTTTTAAAAAGCTATAATATAGATATTGTAAATGCTGAAGCCAAAATTAAAACTGAAAACATAATTGAAGCAAATAATGAAACCTACGAATGCGAAAACATTCTTATTGCAACCGGTTCGAAACCAAAATGTATTAAAGGATTTGAATTTGATAATAAATTTATTTTAAATTCTGATGATATCTTGAATCTAAAAGAATTACCAAAAAAGGTTTTAATAGTTGGTTCTGGAGCAATAGGAGTTGAATGGGCAAGAATATTATCTTCTTTCGGAACAGAAGTAAGCATTATTGAAATTGCTGATAGATTACTACCATTAGCTGATTTTGAGATTTCTCAAAGATTGGAGAGAATCTTTAAAATGTCTAGAATAAAAACATACTTATCAACTTCAATAAAAGAAATTAAGGACAAAAAAGTAACTTTATCATCACTAGAAATACTAGAACCTGATTTTGTATTATTTGCTACAGGCAGAGAAACGAATAACATTGAAAACTGTGATAATTTATCTAAAATAGGTGATGCTCACGGCACAATTCAACTTGCACATTTTGCTTCTCATCAGTCATTAAATATCGTCAACAATATTGTATTGGGAGAAAAAATTAATAATTTTATTGTTCCTTCTGTTGTATACGGAAATCCGGAAATAGCTTGGGCAGGAGTAAAAGAAGATGAGTTAATTGCTAAAAACTCTGAATATAAAAAATCAGTTTTTCCTCTATCTGCATTAGGCAAAGCTCATTGTGACGGAGATTTAGAGGGTTTTGTTAAAATTTTATCAGATAAAAACAATAAAATTTTAGGTGCTCATATCATAGGAAATGAAGCATCTGCATTAATTCACCAGCTAACAATAGCAATGGAAAATAACTTAAGCGTTGAAAATTTAAAACATTGTTGCTTTGCACATCCAACTTACTCTGAAGGAGTATATGAATCTCTTCTCGGACTTGATAATGAATCCCTGTCTTTACTAAGGAGTACAAATGCCTAGACTGCCCGAATACTTAAAAAGACCTATAATTGATACTGAAAAAACAAAAAAAGTTCGAAGAATATTAAAAGAAAATTGTTTAAATACTGTTTGTGACGGGGCAAGATGCCCAAATAAAAATGAGTGCTATCAAAAAAATACAGCAACTTTTTTAATTTTAGGTAAAGTCTGTACCAGAAATTGCAGATATTGTAATATAGGATGCGAAAAACCTCAACCTGTAGATAAAAATGAACCAAAACATATCGCAAAAGCAGTAAAAGATTTAGGGCTAAAGTATGTTGTAATAACTTCTGTCACAAGAGATGACTTGATTGATGGCGGTGCTCATCATTTTAAAAGCTGTATAAATGAAATTAAAAACCTGACACCTGATGTTAAAATAGAAATTTTGACACCGGATTTCAAAGGAGAAAAAACAGCACTTGATATAATAATTACAACTGAAATAGAAGTTTTTAATCATAATATTGAAGTGGTAGAAAAGATATTTAAAACAGCAAGACCTCAAGGAAACTATAAAGTATCATTAGATGTTTTAAAATATGTAAAAGAAAATTCTAATATACTAACTAAATCCGGTCTTATGGTAGGTTTAGGTGAAACTTTTAAAGAAATAGAAAAGACTTTAGAGGATTTAAAATCCTCAGGATGCGCTATATTGACAATAGGTCAATATATTCAGCCTTCAAAAAATCATTTGCCTGTTGAAAAATACTATTCAATTGAAGAGTTTGAAAAACTTAAAACTCTTGCAAAAAAAATCGGATTTAAAAACTATCAAATAGGACCACTTGTAAGAAGCTCTTACAATGCCTTTGAAACAGCAAATTTGTAAATTATTTTTTGATTAAACTATTAACTAATTGAATTTGTAATGGAATAGTTTTTTTGAAATCATAACCCTCAATAGCACTTTCTCTTGCATTTTTGCGAATAGTTTTCATTTCTTCTTTGTTATCAAGTGCATATTCAATTTTTTCAACAAGCTGATTAACATTGAAAAAATCAAATAAAAGTCCGTTATATTTATCTTTCATTACTTCTGCAACCGGTGAAGTATTTGAAGCTACTATGCAACAACCTGCTGACATTGCCTCTAATATAGACCAAGATAATACAAAAGGCATAGTTGAATAAACATGTACTGAAGAGACTTGCAGTAAGCTCAGATAATCCAAAAAATTAAGCCCCCCGACAAAATGAACTCTACTCATGTCTAAATCAAGCTTACTCAACATATATTCTTTATAAGTTTGATTACTAAGTTTATCAGCATAAAAAACTTTATCATTACCGCCAATAATAAAATGGGCATTAGGACGTTTTTTTTGTAATTTCTCAACAGCTTCCATAAATTGAGGAAACCCTCGCATTGGCTCCATTCCTCTGGTTGCATATGTAATTACTTCATCCTTGGCTGTAAACTCAATATTCTTGTCCTTAATTAAAAATTTTGCGTCCGGATTAGGACAACACATATCTGTATCTATTCCATCATGAATAACACTTATTTTGTCATGAAATTCTTTTGGAAATTGCTGCTTCTGCCAATGAGTAGGAGAAATTCCAGCATCACATGCGCATAAATCTATCAATCTGTGGACATTAACTCCTCTTATCTGCGCTCTTCTGCCTTCATCAACAGGGTTACCATCAAAACCTACTTCAGCGCCATCTGCATTTTCAAACCATTCAAAATAACACAACAAAGGAACATTAGGGAAAATATCTTTCATAAACATTGAATTTCCCCAACTATGGGCAAATATAATATCAGGAATAAGTCCATTTTGTTTCATCATCATAGCAATTTTTGCAGCTTCTTGTCCATGCAAAACCGATTCTTCAAAAGTGTTAATAAATGGGTATTGATTAGTAGTTACCTGAGGCTTTTTGTACTGAAATTTATTTACATCTTGATACTGATTATTATACTCATCTGATGTAATAAACATAACTGTAGTATTGGGTAATTTAGCAAAAATCGGAGCAATATATTTAAAATGTCCCGGGAATTCTCTGTGTAAAAATAGAATTTTCATCAAGTCTCCAATTACTTTTTTATAAAACTTATCATATACTCTAATTGTTTTTTAAGCATATCTTGCAGATTATAGTTAGCTAATACCGTTTCTCTTGCATTTTTGCGAATAGTTTTCATTTCTTCTTTGTTATCAAGTGCATATTCAATTTTTTCAACAAGCTGATTAACATTGAAAAAATCAAATAAAAGTCCGTTATATTTATCTTTCATTACTTCTGCAACCGGTGAAGTATTTGAAGCTACTATGCAACAACCTGCTGACATTGCCTCTAATATAGACCAGGATAAAACAAAAGGATAAGTCGAATAAATATGTACGGTTGAAACCTGTAAAAGTTTTATATATTCATCAAAATCCAGTCCTCCAACAAAATGTACTTTATTTAAATTAAGGTTTAATTTTTTCAGCATTAATTTTTTATATGTTCCATTTTTAAGATGTTGTCCATAACATACTCTATCATTACCACCAATAATAAAATGGGCATTAGGACGTTTCTTTTGTAATTTTTCAACAGCTTCCATAAACTGAGGAAACCCTCGCATTGGTTCCATCCCTCTGGTTGCATATGTTATTATTTCATCCTTGGATGTCAATTCAATATTCTTATCTTTAATTAAAAAATTCGCTTCTTCATTTGGTCTGCAAATATCTGTATTAACGCCATCGTGAATAACTTTTATTTTACTATGAAATTCTTTTGGGAATTGCTGCCTCTGCCAGTAAGTAGGAGAAATTCCACCATCACAAGAATATAAGTCGATAAGCTTATATGCATTATTGCTTCTTATTGTTTCTTTGTATAGTAAATCAGGTTTATTTCCATCAAAACCGATAGCAGCTCCTTCAGAATTATCAAACCATTCAAAATAACATAACAAAGGAACATCAGGGAATATATCTTTCATAAACATTGAATTCCCCCAACTATGGGCAAATATAATATCAGGTTTTATACCATTTTGTTTTATCATCATAGCAATTTTTGCAGCCTCACGCCCATGTTCAACTGCTTCTTCGTATTCTTTCAAATATTTATTCGTTGAAGTTGCAGTCGGGATTTTATATACAAATTTGTTTATACCCTGAGGAGCCGAAACATTTTCATCGGACGTTATAAACATAACTAAATCTTTTGGGTTTAATGCAAGAATCTGTGTTAAATGTTTAAATTGACCTGGAAAATCTCTATGTAAAAATAAAATATTCATTTAGTTCTCCAAAATCATCTGTTTTTAAAACTATTGATATATTCTATTTGCTTTTGAAGCATTAGACTTAAGTCATAGTTTTCGATAATTGTTTTTCTTGCATTCCGACGAATGTTTACTACCTTATCTTGATTTTCAAGAGCATATAAAACTTTATCTGAAATATCTTCTATGTTATTAAAATCGGTTATTAAACCATTTGAATTATCTTTTATAACTTCTAAGACCGGTTCCGTATTTGAAGCAACAACTAAGCATTCTGCAGACATAGCTTCCAGTATAGACCAAGATAAAACATACGGATAAGTCAGGTATACATGAGCAGAAGATACCTGTAAAAGTTTTAGGTATTCATCATATGGTAACGTTCCAACAAAATGTACTCTATCCATATCTAGTTTAACCCTATTTAACATTAACTGCTTATAAGAACCGCTGTACAGTTGTTGACCATAACAGACAGCATCATCTCCGGCAATTAAAACATGTGCATCAGAATTTTTTTTAAGTATTAATTCCAACGCTTGCATGAATTGAGGAAATCCCCTATATGGCTCCATCCCTCTTGTTGCATAAGTTATTACTTTATCTTTAGGTGTTAATGTAATATTTTTTTCTTTAATCGAAATTTTTGCATTATCATCAGGCTTAAAAAATTCCGTGTCAATTCCATCATGTATAACCTTGATCTTAGACTGAAACTCTTTTGGAAATTGCTGTCTCTGCCAAAAAGTGGGACAGATTCCGGCATCACTTGAATATAAATCTATTAAAAGTTTAGCATTTTTACACCTGATTAATTCTTTGTCGGACTCATTTAATTTTATTCCGCTGTATTCAATGTCTTTACTATCTGAGTTATAATACCATTCATAGTAAGAAATAAATGGGGAATCAGGAAAAACGTCTTTTATAAACATTGAATCACCCCATCCTGAAAATCCATATATAATATCAGGAACAAAGCCTTGATTCTTAAGTGTTAATGCAATATTTGCAGCATTTTGAGCTGTTAAAGTCGCTTCTATATAATTCTTCAAATAAGGATGGCAATTCTGTGCCGGGATCTGTTGAACATAAGGATACATTAATCTTTCAACCCCTTCTAATTGGGTATCAAATCTGTTATCAGAAATAAAAATAACACGATTGTTTTTATCCTTTGCAAGCTTTTTTGCCAAATTTTTAAACTGGCTCGGAAACGTTTTATGTAAAAATAAAATATTCATTTTTTACTCTCAAAATTAACCAATATTTATATATAATCATAAATTCATAAATATTCCAAATTTTTAACAAATAAAATCAATTATTATGTGTATATAATATCTAATATTTATTTGTTAAAATATTAGATATTATTAATACTTTCGCTAAAAAGGTTCCGATGATAAAAATAAAATATATCTTAATTTTAATATTTGCTTGCTTTTCTTTAAGTGTACACGCACAACAAACTATTATAAATGCTCCCTCTTCTGAACTTCTGCCTGCCGGTGATTTAATAATAAAAGATTCTAATAGATATACTCCTTTGAATGGTTATGCTACTTTTACACCAACTACAACCATGGGTTTAGGAAGAGGTATGGAATTATCAACAGGTATTGCAACATCCTTAAATAAGGATACAACAGTAAGAAGTGACATTGCAGCAAAAAAGGTTTGGTTTTTAGGGAGTTCTACCCGTTTGACAATGGGAGGAATGATTAGTCCTTACTTAAATAATAATGAACGTCCTGATTCATTTATTTTTTCTCATTTTACACATAGAATAAGAAAAACCAAAACAAGTATAACTGCCGGCATATATCTTAATGGACAAAATGAACTTCCAAAAAATACCGGCGTAATTTTAGGATTGGAACAAGTTTTAATACCCAATAAACTCAGATTTGCAATAGACTGGTTGTCAACACAAGATTCTTATGGTAGAATCGGTGTAGGCTTAAAGTATAGACCTGTTCCGACAATCTCTATAACCAGTGCTGTTATAATACCAAATAAAGACAGCGATAATATAGCTTTTAACTTATCGTTTTCAAAATTTGTATCACTTGATGATGAAAATCCAATCAAAAGGAGACTCAAAGATGTTGATTAAAAAATTATTGACTTCAACTTTATTATTAACAATAACTATTTCAACCATAGGAATAGCAATGGCCAACGCAGATGACTTTTGCAAAAAAGATCTTGAAAAACTGCTAAAAGGCGAAAAGAATCTTGCAGGTGCAAAACTGGAGGGTGCTAACTTAAAAGGAAAAGATCTTAGTAATGTAAATTTTAAAAAAGCTGATTTAGAAGAAGCAAATCTTATCGGTGCAGATTTAACCAATGCAAACTTTGAAGATGCTGATTTAGAAGAAGCAAATTTAAAAGGTGCAAAAATCAAAGGGGCAAACTTTAAAAATGCGGAATTAGAATATGCCGTTTGGGTTGATGGACGTGTATGTGCTGAAGGCTCTATTGGCGGCTGTTGGTAAAATCATTTTACTATATCAAATTTAAAATAATTTTTCCATATGTCAATTCCTCCTTCTAATTCCATAGCAGGGAATCCGTTTTTTACTAAAATTAGTGCTGCAGCCGCTGCTAAATGACATTGTTGATTATAGCAATAAACAACATGCACATCTTTTTTTGATAACTTATCAAATTTCTTAACCAATTCATCTTTTGGTATCGATATTGCTTTGGGAATATGACCTTCTATATAGTCTTCATTTCTTCTTACATCGATCAGTTTAACTTTATTATCATCAAGCATTTTTTGAAGCTCAACAGGTCCAAGGGTATATGCTAATTTTTGCGCAAAAAACTCTTCAGCTGTCTTAGTATTCAGTCTTATTTTATTAATATATTCACTCATACTTTTTCTCCTTAAATTTTGTATTGGCATTATTTAAGGTTAAAGAAAAAAATACATTGCCGATTTTACTATTTTTTTATTAAAATTGCATACCTTGGATATTTATAATTTGCGAAATCACTTTTTACTTCACCAATTTCTGTGTATTTAATATTTAATTTGCTACAAAGTTTTGTTTGAATTTGATATTCGACTTCGCCTTGATTTATTACAAAAAGTTGGCCGTCTTTTTTTAATAAATCATATGCATGCATAAGCATTTTTTCGGGTTTAAAGTATTCAAGAGGAAGTCCCCATTTTAACAATGGTTCTTTAACGATAAAGGGTAAAAGCCATGTAATATAATCATATTTTATACTGTGGTTTAGAAAATCATCATGAATATATTTGGCACCCTCTAAATTTTGTATATAAAATTTAGCAACTTCTTTTCTGTTAAATAGGTTAGAATATAGTCTGTTTGCATCTATTTCTATTCCATTAATCATTAGGTTATTGCAATATTTTTTAAAGAAGTAATATTCTCCTTTTGCGTAAAACCAATTTTTACATCCTATATCCAAAACATTTAAGTCTTTTTTATATTTGATAGAAAAATATTTGTCCAGTATATCAAGTAAATATAAATTATCTTTATAATTATGTATCGAAGAATCATTCTTCTCATTTTGAAAATCATATTTTTGAATTAACTCCTGCTCTCTTGTAATAAGATGTTCTTCTACAAAAATATTCTCCTTACTTTCATTTTTTTCAAAATAATTTTTTCTTGAAAATGTTATCTTTTGTCTCAAGAAAAAATCAATTTTATTTTTTAAATCCTTATAAAAATATTTCATTTTATAATATTATAATAAAATTTTCACAATATAGAGTTTTTGTTGTATAATTCTTCAATGTAGAGGAGAATTTTTTAAAATATGTCAATCATGTTGGAAAATAAACAAGGATTAATAGCAGGAGACGGGCTTTTACCTGTTAAAATGGCTCAATATGCTAAAGATAACGGGTTTGATGTTATTGCTATCTCTCTTTCTGCAGATAACTACAAACAATTAAAAAAATACTGTTCTAAAGTGTACTCGGTCTCTCCGGGTGAAGTTTTAAAAATAGAAAAATTTCTTAAAGATGAAAATATTAAACAACTTACATTTTTAGGAAAAGTTCATAAAGGTTTAATTTTAAAACGACCTAAATTTGATTCTAAAGCTCTTGAATTGGTTAAAAATGCTGTAAAATTAAATGATGATGAAGTAATGTTGGTATTGGTAAGAGAGCTTGAAAAAATAGGTATTACTGTTTTGGATCAAACAATTTTTATTAAGAATTTAATGATACCTGCGGGTGTTCTTGGAGATTCAAAACCAACAGCTAGTCAAATAGAAGATGTTAACTATGGATATGGATTAGCAAAAGAAATGGGGAAACTTGACATTGGTCAATCAGTGGTTATTAAAGACAAAATGATAATGGCAGTTGAAGCAATAGAAGGAACTGACAAATGTATAATCCGTGGCGCAAAACTTGCAAAAGACGAGGCTTCTGTTATCAAGGTTGCAAAACCTTCGCAAGATAAACGCTTTGATATCCCTACTGTTGGACTTAAAACTCTTCAAACAATGAAAAAGTATAAAGCAAATCTATTAGCTGTTGAAGCCAATGAAACTATAATTGTAGATCAAGAAAAAGTAGTTAAATTTGCTAATAAACATAATATCGTAATAATGGCGGTATAAATGAAAAAATTATTTATTATAACTGGTGAGCATTCCGGCGATATTCATGCCTCAAAAGTCGTTGAAGAATTAAAAAAAAGCGATACTGATTCAGAATGGATTATTGAAGGGATAGGCGGTGATAATCTTAAAAAGACTGGAGTTAAATTATTTTCTGATCAAAAGAAAATGTCTGCTGTAGGTTTTTCTTTCAAAATTTTATTTGACCATATTACACTTGGAAAAAGACTTGTTGACTATTTAACAAAAGAGTATAGACCGGATTTAGTTTTATTAATTGATTATGGCGCCTTTAATTTAAATATTGCAAAAATATTAAAAAAGAAAAATCAAAACGTCAAAATTTTTTACTACATTCCGCCTCAAATTTGGGCAACTCGTAAGTGGCGTATAAATACAGTAAAAAAATATATAGATAAAGTCTTATGTATCTTTCCTTTTGAAAAAACTTTATATGAAAGTAAAGAAATTGAAACTCATTATTGCGGACACCCTTTAATCTCTCAATTACCGCCATCCGCAAATAAGGACGAATTTTTTGATAAATACTCTCTGGATAAGAACAAAAAACTTATCTCAATTTTTCCGGGTTCAAGAGTTTTTGAACTTAAAACACTAATGAAAATTTTTATTAAAGCTGCAAAGATACTTAAAAAACTTCACCCTGATATTCAATTTTTAATTTCTCATGCTCCAAATTTGTCAGACAGTGTTTTTAATAAATATTTAAAAGACACTGATTTTAAAGTTATTAAAGGAGAAAATCATGCGATGCTTAGTGTATCTGATGCCTTAATTTTAGCATCCGGAACCGTTGCATTAGAAGCTTCATTATATAAAACACCAATGATTATTGCATATAAAGGTCCTTGGTTTTTATATGCAATCTACCTTCTTGTAAGATGTATCAAAAAAGTTTCTCTGCCAAATATTATTTTAAACAAAAATATTGTACCTGAACTTATTCAAGCAAAGGCAAAACCTGATATTATTGCATATAATATTGAAAAGCTTTTATACGACAACGAATATAGACAAAAACATATTCAAGAACTTTCAAAAGTTAAAGAAATGCTTTCGCAAAAAAATTCCTCATATGAAGTTGCAGAAAATATTAAACTATTGTAACAAAACCTTTTATATGATAAATTTTAAGCAACTTTTACCTTAAATTTAATTTTATATATTTAAAGGGTTTTTGTGTATTAAATGATTAATCAAACATCAAGCAGTATAAATAGACCTGTTTTTACGCCATTACAAAGTAATAGCGCCCTTTATGCTATAACACAACCCATTACAAAAACCCAAAAAAAAGAGCTGGAAGAAATAAAAGAGAAAAAAAGCCATAAATTAGGCTATAAAATTGCAAAAGGTGCTCTAATTGTAGGCTTTGGCGTTTTTATGCTAACAAAAGGTTTTCCAAAAAATATGCGCAATAATATTATGAAATTTTTGGAAGAAAAAAGCTCAAAATTAGTAGCAGAAGGTGGAACATTAACTAATATTGAAACAGCATATTTAAAAACACTTGATAAAGCAAGAATAGGATTGATGAGCTCAAAATCAATATTTAATTTTTCAAATTTAAAAGACGTATTCTTTAGAAAAATTACTAAAAATGTACCAATAATAAAAAATATTTGCGAAAAAATAACACAAACATTTGAAAAGATTTCAATAAAAACATGCCACAACTCTTATAAAAAAACATCATCCAATTTCGATAAAATGTTTGATGCTTTCAGTCAAGCAAATAAAAAAATTAAAGACTCAGGTAAAGAAACTAATAAAATAGATAGTTTAATATCTATTATGAAAAAGAAGTTTTACTCAAGTTTTTCAATCCCTTCTGTAGGAAGTAGAATAGAAGAAACAAAAAAAATGCTAGGCGAGTTGGATGAACAATATTGGAGCAGAACATATGGAAACATAGAAGGATTTGTTAAAAAAGATTCTTACAAAACTTTTGTTGCAGAAGAACTCGCATCACCTGCAAAAACAATCCTTGGAGGCAATGTCGGAAAATTAAAAAGAGAAATTTCAAACGGATTTAAAGACAACTACTTAAATATTAAAAAATTAATTGGCGATATTAGTATGAATGTAAGTTCTGCAGATAAAAATACAAGGAAAAACATACATGATTTATCGGCTATACTTGAATCTTATAAGAATAATAATGGGGATTTAATCATTCAAAACACTCTTTTGAATAAATTAAAAGAACTTCAACCGGTAATTAAGGATGAAAAATTAAGTTCGAATTTAAAAACTATAATTGAAGTCTTAACAAAAAATGAACAAGGCTATATTCAGAAATTAATGTCAGAATACAAACAATTACTACCTAACAAAAAAGATTATGATTTATTGGAAAAATCCGTAAATAAAGCAATTAATTCTTTGAATAAATCTACTGATATAGAAACAGATAAGCTATTTGATAAAATAAGGGATCTTTTAATCGGTTCTGCCCCAATGGATGTATTAAGTGTATTAAGTTCACTGGGTGTTGTTTCTATAGGATTATCAAAATCCGATAATAAAGATGAGATAATTTCAGTTGCTCTTAAATATGGAATCCCTGCAATAGGAGCTGTATCAATATCTTTATTCTGCACAATGGCTTTGGTTTCTGGAGGACCTGCCCTTGCTATAGGTACTGTTTCCGGTCTTGTAATTAATAAGCTTGGAGAATTTATAGACAAAAAGAGAAAAGAATTTAAAGAAAATCCCCCAACACTTGAAAAAACAGCCCAAAATATTAGAGAAGCGATTATTCTAAAATAAACCTTCGCTCCAACCATCTTACAAAACGGATTATTAAACTTTCATTATGAGCATTAATCGAACCAACCAATATAGTTTTTGCTCCCAGTAATTTACCTGCAAGTATATCCGTAAGAGGTCTGTCTCCTACTATAACAACTTCATGAGGTTCTATGCAAATATTTGAAAGTAATTTACGCATTGCCTTTGTAGATGGTTTTTTTGCATT
Organism: uncultured Muribaculaceae bacterium; assembly: GCA_964391675.1. GTDB lineage: Bacteria > Cyanobacteriota > Vampirovibrionia > Gastranaerophilales > Gastranaerophilaceae > CAYMMX01. The sequence goes on from CAYMMX010000003.1 coordinate 87,349, forward strand.
TCCAATTATTTGAAAATTCGAAATACTTTGAACCTTTTCAAGATATTCGCCTTTTTTATTGTTGGAGATTACAGCTATAAAAAAATCTTGATCTACTTTTTTTAACCATTCTTCTGTATTTTTATGGTATTCTCCCGATTTTGAAACCATAATAGTACTGTCCAAATCAAAAAAAATAGCTTTTATTCCCTGTTCTTTTAAGAGCTCTAAATCAATTTCGTATATATTTTTTAAATTAAAATCCGGTTTTAAAAACATTTTTTACTTTAAGTCCTTAATTATAATTATAGCTTTATTTTTTAATGTATTATAATCAGAATCATTCTCAATTATATAATCCCAATCAGTTATATCATCCAATCCGATTTCTGTTATATCACTTTCACCAATAAGCTCTCCTCTGGACGCTCTTGTTTCTCTAGATGCATTTACTCTTATTGAAATAGCTCCTGCTGCTTTAAAAACCTGATATTCGTGAGGAACTCTAACATCTGTTACTATTATTTTTCCTTCCTGAGATATAATTTTTTTTAGCCAATAATCAGGATCTTGAGAACGTCCCCAATTACCAAGATTAATTAAATCTTGCCTATACAATGGTTTATTTTTTTCTATCTCCTCATAGGTTAAACCTTTTTGTTTTCCATATTCAAGTTTGATTATATCACCCATTGCACAACGCTTATAATCTGTTAACTTTTCAAGTAAAATTTTTGCAACCGTATCTTTACCTGAATATTGTTTTCCTGAGAATATAATAATTTTTTCAGCCATTCATTCCTCAAAACTTTACTAATTAGTATAATTATAACACAACTGAATGAATATAATCTTTTCATAATTTTTAATGATTTAATTTAAAAATAATTTGTAACAATTTTCTTAAAAAAAGTTACAAACTAGCAAAAAATTGGCGTTATTTTATATTATATGTTTAGTTAGTTTTTTGTTATCAGTTTTCGGTGTTAAGAATTTTTCAGGAGTTGTTGTCTATGCGCATCTTACAAGTAAGTACTGCTGAGCTTACCTATAATAAACTCTCTATGCCTAATAAAGATGCGTTAAAACCTTTTCCAAATAATACTCAAACTATTGCCGAAAAAAATGCTCTGGTTGGTTTAGAAAATTTACAAGCTTATTCATTGGTGAAAAAGCCTTCTTTTGGAAGGTTAAATATATATCATCTTCAAAACGGTGCCTACGTTGACGAAGCTAAAAATGTTTTCTTCAAATTATTTACTTTTCCTGATGTAAAAGAGGTTTCTGTTATTATAGCAAAAGAAGCTAAAAAAGCTGCTAAAGAAACAGGAGAAGCTTTTAAAATAGCTTCTTATAAACTTCAGAGAGACTTAAGTGAAAAATCAGGTATTTTTAGCCTGAAACTTGATTCTGGTATTGTAAAATCCGGAGATAAATATGCCTTTGAAATAACAAATAGTAATGGAGTAAAAACATTATGTTGTGATCCTTATGCGAAAAGAAAAAAAATATTTTTTGATGCAGATAAATTCTTAGATTCAAAAAAAATGTATAGAACCGATAAATTTGCCGAAATTTATGACCATAATGCTTTCAAATGGACTGATAAAGCTTGGAGGGCCGGTTCTGATAAGAGAAGAATAAGTAATATAAATTCTCAAAGCGGATTAAAATCTTTTAATGATGCAAGAATTTTAGAAATAAATATTCCAACATTCACTAAGGAAGGAACTTTTGATGCTGCTAAAATAAAAATTGATAAAATGATTAAACAAGGATGGTTTAAAACAGACGGAAACGGAACATATAACACAATTGAACTAATGCCTGTAGAAACAAGTTATGCTCCGGGTTGGAATTATGATGGGATATATAAAAATGCCCCATTAGAAGCACTTGGTGGTCCAGATGAATTAAAAAAACTTGTTGATTATGCTCACTCAAAAGGTATCAACATGATTATGGATTCTGTGCCCAATCACTTTGGAACAGATAATAACCTTTTAAGAGAAGTTGGCCCTTACATGGGAAAAAGCGGTACTTTTGGCGATAAACCAAATTTAGAAAATGATTTTAGAGATAACAAACATGTCAGGGACTGGATAATAAATATGTGCGGTTTAAATTGGGTAAGAGATTACCATTTTGACGGATTGAGATTAGACTTAACCCACGATATGGATTCAGATTATACATTAAGACAACTTGTTCATGAAATAAATTTTCATGAACCTCACGCATTTATAACCATTGAAGATAATCGAGTTGCAGAATCAGAAAGACTTCTTAAAAAAATATCCAAAGGCGAAATAGCTGCCAATAAACCAGAAAAAGTACATGCAGAAATTATTGAAAAATATGATAAAAACGATGTTCCCCTAAATATAGGTGTAAACGGAAGATGGGGTTATGAATGGGAACACGCAATAAATAAAGCGACATCCGGAAATATATCAATGAGCGAACTAAAAAGTGAAATGATAAATTCTGCTAAAAGAAATGACATTCTCTATGGAGCACGCCAAAGTCATGATGAAAAAGGAAATGCTGATGGAATAAGTCAAATAACAGCGCTTGTAAGAGACAGATTAGGTATGTTTTTTAAGACCGGCGGTAGAAATGACTGTGAAAAAGGACAAATAGCAGCACAATCAACACAAGCACTTTTAGAATCTCTTGTTACAGGAAAACACCCTGACTTAAACAGAAATTCTTATCTTGCAGATACTTACAAAGAAGCTGACAAAGCTTTAAATTATGCAGTCGCCCAAAATAAAATTTCATTAGGACTTACTGCCTCTATCCCCGGACCTAAAATGCGTTTTCAAGGGACAATAGAACCTTTTTACTTCTTTAGAAAATTTTCAACCGATGCCGAAGCTGACTGGAAAGCAAGAAAACTGGAAAAAGGCTATTCAATAGATGATAGTGCAATTAAAGCTTCAACTATAGATTCTATAGAATACACCGAAAAATACAGAGAATTATTTAAAAAAGCCGATAAATTCGAACAAGATATAAATGAATTTGCTATATCAAATAAAGCAATGAGAGAAGGTTATATATACGAAGACTCTACAATCGCACATAACGCTTCAAAGATTCTTGGAACTCATTTAAAAAAAGATGATTCGGAAGTATTTGTTGTTTCAAACTTTAGTGATTACAGCTATAAAAAAGGCTATGAAATAACTTTACCAAAAGGAAGATGGAAAGAAGTTATTAACAGCAATGAAACAAAATATGCGGGAACAGGTGATTGTTCAAATTCAAGTCAATTCTATTCTGACGGAACTCATAATTCATACTTAAATATCCCCGCAAATTCTTTATTAATCTTTAAAAAAGTTGACTAATTGTAAACGTAAACTTGTATTTTTATTTTGTTAAGATTATAATACCCAAAGAACTCTTTAAAAGTGTACTAAAGACGTTAATTGGGATTATAAATGGCAAACGCTTTAACATTTCAAGAATTAATATTAAATCTTTCAAAATTTTGGTCGGATTATGGATGCATAATCCAACAGCCTTATGATATAGAAAAAGGTGCCTCTACAATGAACCCTGCAACATTTCTGCGTTCATTGGGACCTGAACCTTGGAATACAGCAATGGTTGAACCTTGTAGACGTCCAACTGATGCCCGATATGGAGAAAACCCTAACAGGCTGGGTCATTATTTTCAATATCAGGTTATTTTAAAACCATCGCCTGATGATGCTCAAGAACTTTATTTAAAAAGTTTGCAAGCCATGGGTATTGATTTATCTGTACACGATGTAAGATTTGTTGAAGATAATTGGGAATCACCTACATTAGGCGCAGCAGGAGTTGGTTGGGAAGTATGGCTTGACGGAATGGAAATTACCCAATTCACATACTTTCAACAAGTTGGGGGGATTGAAATAAGACCTGTTGCCCTTGAACTAACATATGGACTTGAAAGAATAGCAATGTATCTTCAAAATGTTAATTCTGTGTATGAGGTAATGTGGAATAAAGAATTGAAATATGGCGAAATATATCTTCAAAATGAAATCGAACAATCAAAATACAATTTTGAAGTATCCTGTTCTGAATCGCTTTTTAATATGTTTGATTTATATCAAAAGGAAGTTGATAATTGTATTAATTCAGAACTTGTGCTTCCCGCATATGATTATGTATTAAAATGTTCACATACATTTAACTTGCTTGATGCAAGAGGTGTAATCAGCAAGGATGAAAGAATAAATTTCATAAATCGTGTTAGAACAATGGCTGCAGCAGTTGCAAAACTATATGTAGCACAAAGAGAAAACCTTGGTTTTCCTCTTTGCAAAAAAGAAAAAGCCGGAATATAGAAAAGATGAAAGATAAACATAGAGCAAATTTATCAAAAGATTTTATAACAAAATTATTAAAAACAAAAAAACCTGATGACATGATTGCTGAAGCAAAAGAAGGCGGTCTGGAAAAAACTCTTGGGGTTTGGGATCTGATTATTTTAGGAATAGGTGCAATAATCGGTTCCGGTATTTTTGCAGTCGTTGGAATCGCAGCTGCAGGAGGAACCGAAAGTGCCGGAGCCGGACCTGCTCTCATAATATCAATGATTGTTGCAGCATTTGCCTGTGTTTTTTCTGCACTTTGTTATTCTGAATTTGCAGCAATGATTCCTGTTACCGGAGGAGCCTACATTTATACATTTGCAACATTAGGAGAATTTGCAGCTTGGATGATTGGTTGGGTATTAATGCTTGAGTACGCTATAGGTTATATAGCTGTTGCGTGTGCATGGTCAAATTATTTTATGCATTTTATACAAGGATTTTCTAACTATATTCCTGCATGGCTTACAAATCCTCCTGTTTGGCTTGTTAATGATTTCAGAACAGCCTCATCTATTCTTTCAAATAAAGGATTGGATCCTCTTAATATAATTCCTAATTTTTACGGAATACCTTTTTGTATAAATCTACCAGCTATATTAGCGGTAGTAATTATAACATTAATTTTAATAAGAGGAACTAAAGAATCAACAAAAGTTGCAGGAATTATGGTTTTTGTAAAATTGGCAGTCATATTCTTATTCATTATCGTAGGTGCTTTTTACGTTAAACCAGAAAACTGGGTTCCTTTTGCTCCTAACGGACTTAACGGAATTTTTATGGGAGCTTTTATAATTTTCTTTGCTTATATAGGTTTTGATGCTCTTGCTACTACTGCAGAAGAATGTAAAAATCCTCAAAAAGATTTGCCTATCGGAATTATTGGTTCATTATTTATAACAACAATAATATATGTTTTAGTCGCACTTGTTTTAACAGGTATGCAACCTACAAGCGGAATAGTACCTGATAGTTTCTTAAAAGCACCTATGGCTTATGTTATGAATGCAGCAGGTCAAGATTGGGCAGCCGGATTCATAACTGTAGGTTCTTTAGCTGGTTTGACGTCGGTTCTTCTTGTTCTTCAGCTAGCTACAACAAGAATTTTACTGGCAATGAGCAGAGATAATTTTTTACCGAAAAAATTTCAAAAAATCCACCCAAAATACCATACCCCGCATATTTTAACAATAACAGTAGGTATAGTTGCTATTATAGGTATACTGGGATTAGACTTAAACGTAGCTGCAGAATTATGTAATTTTGGTACATTTACTTCATTTATAATTGTATGTATAGCCGTATTAATATTAAGAAAGACAGACCCTGACAGACATAGACCCTTTAAGGTTCCTTTTATTCCTCTATTTCCTCTATTAGGTGTTATCTGCTGTGGAGGATTAATGATTTACTCAATGCAATTTTTAACCATTTCTGCACTGCTTTTCCCTGTTTGGCTTGGTGTTGGAGCTTTAATATATTTTCATTACGGATATAAGAAAAACAGAGTGACCGAAGTATTTGAAATAAGACAAAAAAGATTGGAAGATAACAAGAATAATGCTAAGTCAGATAATTAATAATATAAAAACTATTACAGGCAATATGTTTAGAGCAAAAAACCCCGATGAATTTATTGCCGAAGGTAAAAAATCAGAATTAAGTAAATCACTAAATGTTTGGGATTTAATCATACTGGGGATTGGTGCAGTTGTTGGTACAGGAATTTTTACAATAGTAGGAATTGCTGCACAAGGGGGTCCCGAAGGTGTTGGAGCTGGTCCTGCTCTTGTTGTTTCAATGATAATAGCCGCAACTGCCAGCTTATTTGCTGCACTTTGTTATTCAGAATTTGCCTCTATGATTCCTGTTGCAGGAAGTGCTTATACATATACTTATGCTACTATGGGAGAATTTATGGCATGGATGGTCGGTTGGATTCTAATGCTTGAATATGCAATTGGAAATATAACTGTAGCAAGCGCTTGGACAGGATATTTATTCCAACTGTTGAAAGGATTTTCTCATATCCTTCCCTCTTGGGTAGTTAATCCCCCTATCTGGCTTATTAATGACTATCGTTCTGCAACAATCATATGTAATAGAGATAACTTAAATCCTGACATTGTAATTCCTCATGTTTTGGGTATTCCTATCTGTTTAAATATTCCGGCGATTATAATTGTTCTACTTTTAACTTTTATGCTTACAAGAGGTATAAAAGAATCTACAAGATTTGCGAGTATAATGGTTGGAATAAATATGTTAATAATACTTTCTTTTATTATAGTAGGTTCTTTTTACGTTAAACCCGAAAATTGGATCCCTTTTGCTCCTAACGGATTTGACGGAATTTTTATGGGTGCTTTTTTAATTTTCTTTGCATATGTTGGTTTTGATGCTATTTCAACTACCGCAGAAGAAACAATGAATCCACAAAGAGATTTACCTATTGGTATTATCGGAACATTAACAATATGTACAATAATGTATATTATAGTAGCGCTTGTGCTTACAGGTATGATGCACTACAGCCAAATAGATTTTCAGGCTCCTATTGCTCATGCAATGAGAATAGTTGGACAAAACAGGTTAGCAGGCTTTATTTCTTTAGGTGCCTTAGCGGGACTAACATCGGTATTATTAATTTATCAATTGGGGACAACAAGAATTTTATACGCAATGAGCAGAGATGGATTTATTCCTAAAAATCTAAGACAAATAAATAAAAAATACCGTACCCCTCAAATATTAACTTGGGTTGCCGGTATAACAGTAATTATAGGTTCTTTATTTATGGATATAAATATATCTGCAGAATTATGTAACTTCGGAACATTTACTTCTTTTATTGTTGTATGCATCGCCGTTTTAATATTAAGAAAAACAGACCCTGATAGACATAGACCTTTTAAAGTTCCTTTTTCTCCTCTATTTCCTATTCTTGGAATACTAAGCTGTGGAGGATTAATGGTTTATTCTATGAAAGATTTAAAAACATCTGCAACAATATTTCCTATTTGGTTAATTGCAGGATTAGTAATTTATATTATTTATGGATACAAAACTCAAAGACAAAGAGATGATAAAAAGAAAAAATTTACTTTAAAAGCACTTGAAAAAATTATTTTTAATAAACTTTTGGGTATAAAAGATTTAGATATAGAGTAATTCTATATTTTAATAAACCTTGTTATGATTTTTGACTCTGAATTTTATATATAACTTTGTTAAAATTTTTAAAATACCGTAGAGTTTAACTCCATTCATTTTTAATAATTTATTATCACCGCAAACAACTGTGATAGATTTATTTTTATGCGATTTTTCAACAATAGTTCCATATTCAGTGATTCCAGAATTGTTCTCTAATATTTGTAGTTTATATGGATTCGGGATAAAAAAATGGTTATTATATTGAAAAAAACACTTAGTCCAAGGATGAAAAGCTCTTATATGAGCAGAAATTTCTTGTGCTGATTTTGAAAAATCCAACATTACTTCTTCATCTGTAATTCGTTTAAAATATGTTGCTTTACTTTCATCTTGCTTCACAGGTATTATTATTTCTTCATCAAGTTTTTTTAAAAGTTCACAAATCCCTTCTCTTGATATCAAGGCAATTTTTCGTCTAAGTTCTTTACCTGTATCTTCAGGTTCAATTTTAACAATCTTATGGTATAAAATTGGACCTGAATCAAAATCTTCGTCCATTAAATGAAAAGTTACACCTGTTTCTTTTTCCATATGCCTTATTGTTTCAAGATAGGGATTAGGTCCCCTATATTTTGGCAACAATGCCGGATGAGCATTTATTGTTGCTATTTTTGCAAGATTAATTATTGGCTTTTTTAATTTTTCACACCATGTACCAACTAAAACAATATCAGGATTTAATTTTAATATTTCCTTTTTAAATTCTGCAGAATTAGCTTTTCTTGCTTTTATTTCGTATAATTTATAACTTTTTAAATATGTGTATTCTCTTGATGGATTAAATAAATCTACCAAGAATCTGTCAAATGGGGCTAAACGTACTCTGTCATAGCGAAGAACTCCAACTACATTAACACCTGCATCCATACACCCTGCAATTAAGTTAGTAAAAATATCCCCGGCACCAAGAATAACAACTTTCATTAAAATCTCCTTAATAGGATATTTTAAACTAAAATATTAAAACAATGCAAATATTAATTTTTGTAAATTCCATTTTTTCTTTATATATTTGACTTTTAGAGCTTTTTAAAAAAAAATTTAATATAATCAGGCAATTTTAAACCTTCAGGGTTATTAAAATAATATACAAAAGAAAACAACACAGAAAAATTAATAATAACCTAATAAAACCAAAAATAACCAACCTTATCCCCTGAAATATGGGGCTTTTTTTTGTTTAAAATTACAATTATAAAAGTTTGCATTATTTATTTATAATTAATACATCAGAATCGACATTTTCTAAAACTCTTTTACTTACAGATCCTAAAAGTATTTTAGACAAGTCGGTTCTGGTTCTGGCACCCATAACTATTAAATCTATTTTTTCTTTTTCGCTGAATTCAATAATTTTTTGTGCAGGATTTCCTGTTAAAATAACTTCATTATCTGTAGGGATATGTATATCTTCAAGAATCATTTTTGCTCTGTTTATTGCTTTTGTAGCATGTATTTTTTGTTGTTTTTCTATTGCATCGAACCAATTTTTATCGAGTGTAGCCTCCATAGGAAGCAATTCCGGATTTTCTTTTACACTTACTATATAAATTTCTTTATCTTTTACTTCAAATAATTCAACAAAATGTTTCACAGCATTAATAGATTGTTCAGAACCATCAACAGTTAAAAGAATTTTATTATTTTCTCTTTTTCTTCTACTAACAAAAACTGGAATTATAGTATTTAAAATTACTTGTCTGGAAACCGATCCTAACCATTTTTGAATTCCCTTTTTTCCATGCGAACCCAATAGAATAAGATCATAATCAACCTTTTCCAATTGTTCTAGTATTCCTTCTGCAGCTGAGCCGAAACTCTTAATCTTATTTCCTAATGTGAATCCTTTTTCTAAAACAACTTTTTCAGAAAAATTTAAAACACTATCTGCAATATTTTCATAAGTCTGTGAATAACTTTCTGTATCTATATTCATTGAAGCTGGTAAAAAACTCCAATCTATAACACAAATAATATCTATAACTGCTTCTTTTATTATCTGTAAAGAATTATGTAAAGTATTTAAACTAATATCTGAACCGTCTGTACAAAATAAAATTCTCATAATATCTCCTATCTAATTATACAGCAACAATAACAAAAATTAATAAAAATAACATTGTCTAGTAATCTATTTTTTTTTGGTATAATATATTTTTGGGTATATGTAGGTTTAAAAAAATATTATGCAAGCAAAGCAAGGTCCTAATCTGAAAGAATATAAAGAATTAATTGAAACCATTGCTAAGGTTGAATATCAAAAGCTTTCAGCAGGTCATTTAATTGAGTATTTAGAATTGGTTAATATTGGAACTCAAACATTATACAATCTTTTTAAGTGTAGTGATCCAAGTCAATTTAATAATTCATATCTTTCTACTGCAATAAAATGGGCAATAAGAAATGAAATTAGAAGACGTTATAAATGGTATTCTTTTAGAAATAAAAAAAGTAGTGAAGAACATGAAGATTTAAGAGAAGCCGTTTATAAAACTATTTTATCAATTGATGAAATAGCGGAAGCTGAAAATCCTACTCAAATTAAAGATGAAGGCAGAAATCCGGAAGAATCAATGGAGTTCTTTGAATTAAGAACAGAAATAATTGAAGTTATAAAAAAATTACCTAAGAGAGAACGTGACTTAATTGAAAGTAAATTTTTTAAAGAGAAAAAACTTAAAGAAATATCGTCTGAATTTAATATCTCTCCTTCAAGAGTTTCCAGAATAATTCAAGCAGGATTAAATAAAATTAAAAATGAATTAAATAAACAAAATATAGTTTAATTTAATAAGGGGGGCATAGTTGACTAAATTAATTTTTGAAAAAAGCGATAATTCTACAAAATTAAATATAAATCCAAAGGAACAAATTAAATTTATTGATGATAAATTTTTAAGAAAAACTCCTCTTAACTTGCCCCAACTTAGTGAACTTGAAGTTTTAAGACATTACAAAGAATTATCAGACAAAAACTTTTGTATTGAAAAAGGCTTTTACCCGCTTGGTTCTTGCACAATGAAATATAACCCAAAAGTAAACGAGCTTTTAGCAAGTCTTGACGGATTTACAAATTTACATCCGTTACAAGATGATGAAGATTCTCAAGGTTCATTAGAATTAATGTATAAGCTACAAAATTCCCTAAAAGAAATTACAGGAATGGATGCAATTAGCTTACAACCAGCTGCGGGTGCTCATGGTGAACTTGCAGGTATGATGATTATTAAAAAATATTTTGAATCAATTGGAGAAAAAAGAACAAAAGTAATAATACCGGATTCGGCACATGGAACAAACCCGGCAAGTGCAAAAATGTGCGGTTTTGAATGTATTGAAATAAAATCAAATGAAAAAGGTCAAGTTGATGTTGATGCATTAAATGCCCTTTTAGATGATAATGTAGCTGCAATAATGATGACTAATCCAAATACTTTAGGACTTTTTGAAGAAAATATTTTAGAAATTTCAAAAATAATGCATAAAAATGGCTCTCTTTTATATTATGACGGAGCTAATTTCAATGCAATTATGGGATATTCAAATCCTAAGCTTATGGGTTTTGATGTTGTCCATATTAATCTGCACAAAACATTTGCTACTCCTCATGGCGGAGGAGGCCCTGGTGCAGGACCTATAGGAGTAGTAGAAAAATTAAAAGATTTTCTTCCTATCCCTATTATAGACTTTGATGGCCACAAATATATAAGAAACTATAATCTTGAAAATACCATTGGTAAAGTAAAGTGTTTTTACGGAAATTTCGGAGTCTTAATTAAAGCTTACGCTTATATTTTAATGATGGGCAAAAGTCTTAAAACAGTGAGTGAAGATGCCGTTTTAAATGCTAATTATCTGAAAGAAAAATTAAAAACAGCCTATGATCTTCCTTACGATTATCCTTGCATGCATGAATTTGTATTGTCAGGAGAAAAACAAAAAGAAAAAGGTGTTTCAACTCTTTGGATTGCAAAAAGATTAATGGATGAAAACACTCATCCGCCAACTGTTTACTTCCCGTTAATTGTACATGAAGCTTTAATGATTGAACCTACAGAAACAGAGAACAAGCAAAGACTTGATGATTTTGTTGAAACAATGCTAAAAATAGCAAAAGAAATAGAACAAAACCCACAAAAAGCATTATCTTGTCCTCAATGTGCCTGTGTCAAAAAAATTGATGAGACATTAGCTGCACGACAACCTGATTTAAATTATAAAAACAAATAATATTATCTGCTGCTTACCTTAAGCATTTTATCTATACAATGAATTGCTTTTTTTGCAATATTTTCATCAACATTAATTTCATATTTATCATATTTCAAAGCATTATATATATCATCTAAATGTATCCACTTCATGTTTTGACAAACAGCTTTTTGACTTACTAAAATAAATTCTTTTTCAGGATAATCACGTTGAAGTCTTTCAACAACACCTAATTCTGTTGCAATTATAAATTGTTTTCTATCACTTTTAACTGCAAAATTCATTATTCCTGTTGTACTTCCTACATAATCTGCAAGTTTTACGACATCCATATGACATTCAGGATGGGCTAAAACTAAAGCATCAGGGTATTTGTTTCTTTTTTCATTTACATCTTCCGGTTTGATTCTCAGATGAGTAGGACAAAATCCAGGGTAAGTAATAACTTCAACATTGCTCAATTTACTTTCAGTCCATTTTCCAAGATAGGTATCAGGGACAAATAAAACTTTATCTGCATTTAGGCTTTCAACTATCTTTACAGCATTTGAACTTGTACAACAAATATCACATTCTGATTTTACTTCAGCTGTGGAATTAATATAACAAACAATTGGAATATTTTTATTTTTTGATTTAAATTCTCTTAACTGTTCTAAATTGACCATATCCGCCATTAAACAACCTGATTCCATTCTAGGTAATAAAACTTTTTTATCAGGTGAAAGAATTTTTGCTGTTTCCGCCATAAAGTAAACTCCCGCAAAAACAATTATATCAGCATTTGTTTCTGCTGCTTTTTGACTCAAATACAATGAATCTCCAACAAAGTCTGCGACTTCATCTATTTCCACATTTTGATAGCAATGAGCCAATATCACTGCATTTCTTTCTCTTTTTAAACTCAATATATCATTTATCAATTCTTTATTCATTTTTTAAAATCCTTAAATTATTCATTCATTCATTCATTTAATGTAAAATTCTGTTACAAATAACCTTATAACAGAATATATTGTATAATAAAAATGAATTAGAAAATAAATATATGTAAAAAAATATTATGTTAGAAGATTTTTTATCAAAATTGGGAGCCAGTACGAGAATCACTGTTGGCGTATCTGTATCTTCAGGTCTCGGATTAGAAATGATTGAAATTGACAGAATGACCGGTACTGTCAATAAGTATGGTTTCAAGCCCATTGAATACAACAACTCAACAAGGGAAATTACTGATTACGATCAATTTAGATTATCTCTTGAGGAACTTTTTGAAGAATTACATATACCCAAAAAAAGTAATATAGTATTAAGTTTACCGAATGTATATTTTGGTATGATTAGCTTACCTGTGCTTTTAACGGATGATGCCATAACAAGTGCAATAATCTCGGAAGTAGAACAATCTTATATATTCAAAAGACAAGAACCCGTGGTTAGTTGGTCAGAGGTATTTTCTAGTGATAACACAGAAAATAGAACTCTGGCATATACGGCAATCCAAAAAGATGCTTTTGATCAAATTGTCGAAGTATGTAATGAATTGGGCTGTACATTAATAGGTTTAGAAAATTCTTTTTCATCATTATTCAGGGCGCTTCATTTCATAAATGCAACAAAAGAACAAATGAAAGATAATGCTTCTTGGAACCTGATGATAATAATGCAAAATAATTATTCTATAATTTCAATGAACGGTAAAAAAATTGTTGAGTATTACGAAGAGCCTTTAGCCTTAAAATCTTTTGTTGATGACGAGATTTATAATGCAATAAAAACTTCAGCTCAATTAACTTTGGCCGGTTTACCTGCAAATTATCTTGTTATTATTTCAGAGACAGATTTAGTAAGTGCAGAAGTATTATCAATGAAAATGTCTTTTGAAGGAAGCGTAAGTTTTCTGGAGTGTAATAAATTTATTCAAAATGAACTCTTGCCTGTAAGTCTTAATATATTGCCAAAACTTGCACTACAAATAACTCCGGAAGCTATAGGTGCAGCAACATACCAGTTTTGTGATTTCCCCCTAAAGCTTAATATAGTTAAGGATCAAGAAGGTAGTGCAATACTTACCGGAGACAGTGAAGAATGTCCGAGAATAAATATAGGAAATCTTGAAGTAGAAATTACTCCCGATTTTATCAAAAAAGTTTCTTTGATTATTGGTGCAGTTTTTATAATTCCTATTTTGTCTTTATTTTTAGTTTTGCATAATGTTATTTTACCTAAAGAGCAATCTAAGCTTAATGAGTTTAATCAAAAAATATCTGCATTAAATGAAAATATAGCTAAATATAAAAATGCTAATCAAGAAAATTCATTTGATATAAACAAAGTCATAAGTAACATTACTTCGCAAAATAAAACCAAAGTATCATATCTTAGCGCAATTGGCGTGAGTGTTCCAAATAAACTTTGGGTAAAATATTTTAAGACCCAGAGTGATGGAAAAGTTGATATAAAAGGTCAGGCTAAAGATGTAAAAAGCGTTTATTCTTTTTATAAAAATGTAAAACAACTGGTTAATAACTCAAATATCAGATTGTATAAGTTAGAATTATCTTCAGGCTCTATAGATAATATAATAATTGATGATATGGGTTCTTCAAATTCTTATAGTTTTGAAATTACCAATATGGATGAAGTTGAATTAAACCCACCAGTACAAAATAATGAAAATGGAGCGGAAACGGAAGATGAAAATCAAAATCCAACAGATAATAATCCTGATAACAGTTCAAAAAATGAAGGCGGATTACCAAATATAAAATTACCTCCAAACCTTCAAAAAATAGAGAAATTCTAAGGAGAGTTAATGAAAAAGTATAAAGAATCAATTTTATATATAGTATTTATAATTGTAATTTTTATTTTTACAATTATAAAAACCGCTCCTCAACTTGGCAATATTATAAAAATTGAAAAAGAACTTGGAGAAAAAAAGACACAATCTGCAGATTTAGAAAAAAGACTTGAAGACCTTAAACGTGCAGAAATGGAAAAATTAACTATCACAGGACCTACTAAAAAAATATTCAAACCGGAAACAAGTGGAGATACTGAAGCAAATTTTTCACTAATGTTTGATGATATTATTGATATTGCAAAATATAATAGTGTAAAAATATATTCTGTTAAATATACCTACAATCCTCCTGAAGACGAATTTATCAAAAGCAATACCGGCAAATATAATGTTTGTCAGCTAAATATGGAAATTATAGTTGATTATCAAAATTTAGAAACTTTTATTAAAGATCTACTTAAATATCCTTACTTAATAAATATTGACCAGCTAGAATTAACTCCTTACCCCAAAAATAAAAGAATTCTTCTAGTAAATTTTCAACTAAAATTATATTCGCAAATATAAATATTTTTTATAAATTTAAAGAAAAAAACTTGTTTTTATTATTAGCGCAAGTCAAACAATAATTCGATTCAAGATACATTTTTTTGGAATAATTTTTAAAATCACTGCCCATCCAACCCCTATGATCATTAGCCAAAAAGGGACATACATAAACTCCTCTTTCAGTTAGAATTCTTCCGCCTTTACAATCATAATCACCAAGCTTAATGTTTTCAATTTCTTGGAAATGTTTGTATTTATTATAATATTCATTAATTTGAAAATTATAATCTGATACTTCAAAACCAAAATTATAACAAGTTTTACTAAATTCTTCTATTAAAACATTTTTATTTTCATTGTAGTAATTAGTAATACAAAGTATAGGATTAAAGTTATACTTAACCAAATTTTTAATTGCATTAATTGTTTGCCTATATGCACCCCTACCCCTAATATCATCGTTCTTTACTTCATTATAATGGTCAATACTTAGTTTGAATATAATTTCATAATCACTTTCATCTTCAACTTTTTTTAAAAATCTTGCTTTTTTTTCATTAATAAAACTTGCATTAGTAAAAATACAAACATTAGATGTTTTTAAACATAATCTTAAAATAGAATTAAAATCAGGATGAGTCATAGGCTCAGCTCCTGTTAAAAATATCCATTTTATGTTTTCGTTAACCAAATCTGAAAGAGCTTTTTTAACCCTATCAATTGAGATAAAATCTTTAACAATCCTGGATACCGGAAAATCAATGTAACAATGCTTACATCTTTGGTTACAATTTTTTGCAGTCAGCTCAATAAACAAATTATTCAATTCAGATAGCTCAACTACAGGTGCGCTAAATATATTAACCATGCTTCAACTCTCCACTAATGTCTGCCCCAAAGAAGTAAAAATAGTTTTACTCCTTAACTATACATTATTCTAGAGGTTAAAGAGATAAAAGTAATTAGTCAACAGGATATAAAAAAGATTAGTAATAACAACTATTACTAATCTTTTTTATATCCTGTCCCTCAATTGGTTGAGTAAAAAAAACGAATTAATGTTATAATAAATTTTAAATTACGGATTTAAATATGAATAAAAAAAATATATTAATAGTTATCATACTCTTAATTTTAATTATCTCAGCAATATTATTATTTGCAAAAAGTTCTAAGCAAAAAGTCAATAAGAATGAAATTGTTTTTTGGACTTTGCAAATGAATGATTTTTCAGACTACATGAATGAAATTATACAAAATTATGAAATACAAAATACTAATATAAAAATAAAATGGGTAGATATTCCTTTCTCAGAAGGTGAGAAAAGAACTCTTGCAGCAATACTAAGTGATAATCCACCGGATTTAATAAATTTGAACCCTGATTTTTCTTCTACATTAGCCCAAAAAGGAGCTCTTAGCGAAATTAAAGAAACAAATGCAGGAAATTTTAATGACGAAATCATAGAATCACTTAAATATAACGATAAATTATACGCTATCCCTTGGTATGCAACATCTGCAATTACAATATACAATAAAAAGCTATACAATAAGGCTGGGTATTCAACACCGCCGGAAACATATAAAAAATTAGGTAAAATAGCTCAAATAATTAAAGGCAAAACAGGTGCATATGCATTCATGCCAACAATTACTGAAAATGATACTATGCTTAAAATATTAAATAAATATGGTATAAATTCTTATGAAAACATAAATGACCAAGAATCACTTTATGTATTTGAATACTATAAAGACTTGTATGATAAAAATTTAATACCTAAAGAATCAATTACACAAACCCAAAGAGAAGCTTTAGAAAAATATATGTCGGAACAAATAGTATTCTTCCAATCCGGTGCAAATTTTTTAAATATAATTAAAGAAAATGCCCCCTCCGTATACGAAAATACAGATGTAGCTAAACAAATTACAGGTTCTATTGGACAAAATGATTTTTCTCTAATGAATTTAGTCATACCTTTTAAGTCTGAAAGAAAACAAGAAGCTTTAGATTTTGCACTCTATCTGACAAATGAAGAAAATCAACTCAAATTAGCAGAATTAACTAATATAATTGCCACCAATAAAAAAGCTCTTAAAACTAACTTCTATACAAAATACAGAAAAAATGACTTAATTTCAAAAGCAAGAGTTATCAGCGCAAAACAACTAAATAAAATTGAACCTGTATTAAAGCAACAAAAAAATCAAAAAGAAATAAATTTAATTATAAATACTGCTGTTCAGGAAATTCTTCTAAATAATGCTGATATTAAAGAAACACTGGATTCTGTATCTATTAAATGGAAAATGCTCCAAAATCAGTAAGAATTGTAACAATTGTAATTATAAAACTGATTATTTAACTCCATTCTTGATTATTATAGCAATTATTTTAGCCTATAAAACTTTATTATTATATAAGTGGTAGTTTATAAGTAAAATAATTATTGAAGGTTTTTATGGAAGTAAATGAAAGAAAAAATTATTCTTTTCTCCCCTCAACTGCAAGTATAGCAGGAATGTTGGTAGGAGGATTCGGTTTTAAAAGAACTTCTAGTATAGATGAAGTACTAACATCTGATAAATTTGAATTGAAATCAAAAAATTTAACAGATGTTCAAACGCAAGCATCTAAAACATTAAACAACTTAGTTCAAGACGCAAAAAAAATTAACGAAAATGCAGAAAAACAAGTCTTGGAAATACTTAACGGTAAACAAACTATTTCTGTAAATGAATTTTTAGGTTCTTCAATAGATAAGTTTACTCAAGAATTAAATTTAAAAGTACAAGAATATAATGCTACAAATCAAGAATTATTGCAGTTAAGAAAAAACTTAAAAGAAACTACAGAAGAAGTTGCTAAAAAAGCGGTACAAGAAGCTGTTAATGCAAAACAAAAAATCATAGATGGGCTAGAAAAAGCTTTTAATGCGGACAAGGCCAGATTAAATATAGCTCAGGCAGCAAATGACGGAAAAATAACCAAAGATTTACTGCACAGCTATACATCAAATAAAATTTATTCTGAACTTGCAGAAAAAACCCTAATGGCAATGAAAGATTTAGGAAATAAATGTCCTAAAAAATTCTCCACCAAAATGGCACTGCTTGGAACTATAATAGGTATAATAGCAGGAAATATAATAGTAAGATTCTCTTCAAATAAAAAACAAGCCTGAAAAATGTTACATAAAAAAGCGGGTTCAAATACTTGAACCCGCTTTTTTATGTAACAAAATATGCTCAAATATATTTGTTCATGGTATAATTAATAAGGAATAGATAGAATTTTATACTTATTGAAGATTAAAATACTATATTGAAATATAAATGTTTGGGGAGAAAAAATGGTAGAAGTTAATCAAGAAACAAACCAAGGTTATGATGCCAGTAATATTAGAGTTTTAGAAGGTTTAGAAGCAGTAAGATTGCGTCCCGGAATGTATATCGGTTCAACATCTCAAAGAGGGTTGCATCATTGTATATACGAAATTGTAGATAATTCAATTGATGAGTCTTTAGCAGGATATTGTTCAGAAATAAAAGTAACAATAAACCCTGACAACAGTGTTACTGTACAAGATAACGGCAGAGGTATTCCTGTTGATATAAAACAAGATAGTGGAAAATCAGCTTTAGAAATTGTTCACACAATACTACACGCCGGCGGAAAGTTCGGTGATGGAGGCTATAAAGTATCAGGCGGACTTCATGGCGTTGGAGCTTCTGTTGTTAATGCATTATCTGAAAAAATGGTTGTAGAAGTTTCAAGGGATGGTTATATTTGGCGTCAAGAGTATATGAGAGGTGAGCCTTCAACTCCGGTTGAAAAAATAAAGGAAACAACATTAACAGGAACAAAAACAACTTTTTGGCCTGATCCTGAAATTTTTACAGAGACAACACAAATAGATAAAGATGTTATTGCAAATAGAATAAGAGAAATGGCATTTTTGAATAAAGGTTTAAAAATATTATTTATCGATGGAAAAACCCAAGAAGAACAAGTTTTCCATTATGAAGGCGGTATTGCAAGTTATGTAGAATTTTTAAATAAAAATAAATCTCCGCTATTTGAAAATGTTGTTTATATGGAAAAAAGCATTGATAATATGCTTGTTGAAGTTTCAATGCAGTATACAGATGCATACAATGAGAGTATTTTATCTTTTGCGAACAATATAAATACTCATAATGGCGGAACTCATTTAACCGGATTTAGAAACGCAATTACACGTGTTTTAAATGATTACGCAAGAAAAAATAATATATTAAAAGACTCTGAACAAAACCTTACCGGTGAAGATGTAAGAGAAGGTCTAACAGCCATTGTAAGCGTAAAGCTTCCTAATCCTGAATTTGAAGGGCAAACTAAAGAAAAACTTGGCAGTCAAGAAGCTATGAGTGCTGTTCAAGATGTTGTCAGAGAAAAACTTCAAGAATGGTTGGAATTTAATCCAAAACATGCAAAAACAATTATTGAAAAAACTCTTCAAGCACAACGAGCAAGAGAAGCAGCAAGAAAAGCAAGAGAATTAACAAGAAGAAAATCAGTATTGGAAAATTCTACTCTTCCTGGTAAGCTTGCTGATTGTTCAAATCGAGAACCTGAAAAATGTGAAATTTATATAGTTGAGGGTGATTCGGCAGGTGGTTCTGCCAAACAGGGTAGGAACAGGATGTTTCAAGCTATTTTGCCTTTGAGGGGTAAAATTTTAAATGTTGAAAGAGCCAGACTTGATAAAATGTACGGCAATAATGAAATTCAGTCTATGATTCAAGCCTTCGGAATCAATATAAGTAAAAATGAAGAAGAAGTTGAACTTGAAAAATTAAGATATCATAAAATTATCATTATGACAGATGCCGATGTAGATGGTGCACATATAAGAACACTTCTTTTAACATTCTTTTTCAGGTATGCAAAACCGTTAATTGACAATGGTCATGTTTATATAGCACAACCTCCTTTATATAAGGTAACAGTAGGCAAAAATTCTGAATATTTATATGATGAAAAAGCTTTGGATAAAATGTTAAGAGAAAGAGGAATCAAAGGACTTTGTCTTTGCGACAAAACTAAAACAAAAGTTTGCTCAGAAAATGAATTTATGGAATTGATATCTAATATGTCTACTTATTATAATTCATATAATAATCCTATATTAAACTCTATTCCTGCCGTAGTATTGCGTGGATTAATTCGTTCTAATATAGAACTTGAGGATTTTGAAAATCAAGATAAAATGAATACTATTATTGATTATTTAAACAAATATTTAAAAGATCATGCTAAAAATTATAATATTCAAGAAGCAGAAAATTATTCAGTTGAACTGAAATATAATCCGGAAAATGCAAAATATAATATTAAACTAAACCTTGGAGAATCTTTTGATTCTGTATTAATAGGGGCTAATATAATAAAAAGTTCTGAATATAAAAGGTTAAAATCTGCTTATCCTTTGATTAGAAATTTCTTAATTGAAGAAGAAGAAAAATTAATTTTGGAAACTGATTCTGAACAAATTGAAATTAATTCATTTGCTGATTTACAAAGAATTGTGGAAGAACGTGGAAAAAAAGGTCTTCAAATTCAAAGATTTAAAGGTCTTGGAGAAATGATGCCTCAGCAATTATGGGAAACAACCATGGATCCTCAAACAAGAATATTGAAAAAGGTTAATATTGAAGATGCAAGTTTAGCTAACCAATTGTTTGATATCTTAATGGGAGACAAAGTTGAACCACGTAGAGACTTTATAGAAGCAAATGCTGTTTATGCTACAAATATTGACACTTAATAATAAATAGCATAGAATGAGTTAAGTATTAGAGATAAAGAACGAGAATATAATTTTTCGTATAGGTATGAAGATGAAAAAAGAATTAGTATTTTTAGGACCTCCTGCAAGTGGAAAGGGAACTCAAACAAGTAAATTATCAACTTATTTAAATTTTCCCCATGTTGATACAGGCTCATTATTAAGAAAAGCTATGGCCGATGGTACACCAGACGGACTAACTGCAAAATCTTATATAGAAAAAGGTCAACTTGTACCACTGGAAATAGTTGCATCTATTATTAAAACAAGGTTAAGCGAAAATGATTGTTTAAACGGATTTATTCTTGACGGCTTTCCTAGAAGCACCGAACAAGCAAGAATTCTTGAATTAATACTACAAGAAATAGACATGAATAAGGAAATTGATTTCAGAGTTATATATTTTGATATAGATCAACAACTACTTTTAAACAGAATTATTTATCGTCGTTCTTGTTCTAAATGCGCAAAAATATATAATTTACAAACCCTAAAACCAAAACAAGAAGGGATTTGTGATGAGTGTGGTTCTGAATTAACACAAAGAAAAGACGATACTGAAGAAATAGCAAAATCAAGGTTTGAAACCTATTTTAATGAAACGGCCCCTTTAATTGATTTTTATGAAGAAAAAGGTTGCTTAATTAAATTAGATGCAAATGGCGAAGTTAATGAAGTATGGGATAGATTACTCAATGCAATTAAATAATATTTATATAATTAAAACAAAGAGGCGCAATTTTGTTAACAAAATTGCGCCTCTTTGTTTTACAATTTGTGCTATAATTTAATATATGAAAAGGTATAAAAATGATAATAAGGAAATCTAAAGAAGAAATTAAAAGGATTAAGCATGCTGGGCATATTGTTGCGCTTGTTCACCAAGAAATGAAAAAAATTATATCACCCGGTATTACAACAAAATACTTAGATGATGTAGCAACAAAAATTATAAAAACAAACAAGGCAATACCTACATTTTTAGGCTATCATGGCTTTCCTGCAAGTATATGTGCATCTTTAAATGAACAAGTTGTACATGGTTTTCCATTAGAAAGTGTCATACTAAAAGAAGGTGACATTATAAGTGTAGATGTTGGAGCAACATATGGTGGACTTGTCGGCGATAGTGCTTGGACATATCCTGTAGGCAATATTTCTGATGAAAAAAAGAGGCTGCTTAAAGTCACTGAAGAATCTTTATTTGCAGGTATCGCTCAAATGAAAGAAGGAAATACATTAGATATGATTGGTGGTGCAATTGAAGATATTGCCAATAGAGAAAAATTAGGCATTGTAAGACAATATGGCGGGCACGGCGTAGGTCATTCAATGCATGAAGATCCATTTGTCTTCAATTACAGAACAGGAAACAAAACTGTTCTAAAATCAGGAATGACTATTGCAATTGAACCAATGCTTAATTTAGGTTCTGATGATGTTGAAGTACTTGAAGACAAATGGACGGTACAAACCGTTGACAAAATGCCGTCTGCACATTTTGAACATTCGATATTGGTAACAGAGGATGAACCATTTATTTTGACAACATTACACTGATTAAATGATGTAGTGTCTTTAAAAATAAGGTAAATTAATCGTGTATAGGTATAACCGGAGTTAAGAATGGATATATTTGCAATATTAGGAGCTATAATTGGAATAGGCTTTATCCTTTGGGCACAAGCTTTAGAGGGAGGAAATGCCGGTCAGCTTATGCAAGTTACTGCCGGAATGATAGTTTTTGGTGGTACAGCAGGTGCTGTCATAGGTAGTTTTCCGATTGGAGATATAAAAATAGCGCTATTGGCTTTAAAAGATGTTCTTTTCCCTCCAAAAGTAGATTTTGAGGCACTAATCGCTGAACTTGTAGGGTTTGCTACAAAGGCAAGAAAAGAAGGTGTAATTATTTTAGAAAAAGAAGCTAAAAATGCATCTGACTTACTTCTAACTATGGGATTAGAAGCAGTTGCAGATGGTGCTGATCCATCATTAGTCCAAGGTATGATGGAAAATCAAATTGCTCAATTTGAAGAACATATAACTAAATCTTCTAAATTATATGAATCTGCCGGAGCATATTCCCCTACTTTTGGTATCATTGGTGCAGTTTTAGGCTTAATACAAGTTATGCAAAATCTTTCTGATCCTTCAAAGTTAGGTGCGGGAATTGCTGTAGCATTTGTTGCTACAGTCTATGGTCTTTTCATAGCAAATTTGGTATTTATACCTATTTCAACAAGGATTAAAGCTAATTATCAAAAAGTATTTTTAGCAAAAGAAATGATGCTTGAAGGAATTCTTGCAATTCAAGCAGGAGAAAGCCCTGCATTAATAGAAAGAAAACTGCAATCATTCATACTAAATTAATTAATATGAATAATAAATGTATAAGATTAACGACAAAATGGCAAAATAATGGCAAAAAAACAAAAACATCCTGAACATGTTAATTTAGAAAGATATCTAATATCTTATGCAGATTTTATAACACTTTTATTTGCAACTTTTGTTGTATTATATGCATTGTCTCAAGTAGATATTAAAGATTTTAAAGCTCTTGAAGATTCTTTAAAACAAGCTTTTGATGCACCTTCTATTATGCAAGGTTCTGAAGGAATGATGCAAAGTTCTGATGCATTATTTGATTCTTCACAGGCAGATTCAATGATTGCACCATTAATGATGGAATATGTTAGTCAAAAATATGAAGAAGAATCTTTACAGGACATTCAAAAAAATATAGAAGAAAAAGTTAAATTAGGTGAACTTGATGGAGTCGAGGCCTTAAAAACCGATAAAGGTTTACTCATAAGATTTAGCGGAGATTTTTTATTTGAAGAAGGCTCGGCTGTGTTATCGGCAAGTGCTAAGTCAAAGTTAGATAAAGTTGGGACAATTGTTATTAAGAAATTTTTCTTACACAACATGAGAATAGAAGGACATACAGACAGTCAACCATTAATAAATAAAGTATATCCTTCCAACTGGGAGCTTTCAGCAGCAAGAGCCAGTTCAGTTGTACGATATTTTATTGATAGATTTAAATTCATGCCAAATTTATTTACTGTTGTTGGTTTTGCTGATACAAGACCTATCTCAGATAATACAACAGCAACTACTCAGTCAAAAAACAGAAGAGTTGAAATTATTATTCTTAAAAACAAATATAGGTCACAAGAGTCTGCAGTAAACAGCATAGTTAAAATGAGTAAAACACTTCAGGAAGAAGTTCAAGCTCAAAGAATAAATACCATAAGCAGGATTGAAGCAATATCAAGTGCTGCTAAAAAGCTCTCTAACGGTGACAAAAAAGCAGAAGACGATACAATTATCTTAAATCAAATATACCGTAAAGAGTCAAACAGATTATCAAAAGAGGCACAGGTTTATGACTCACAAACGAAAGAAAGGATTACCGGACAAGGAGCATCTTGGTTAAAACGACCATCCGCAGATAAAATCCATGTTTTTAAAAAATAAATACTATGAAAGAAGATAAATGAAACATTACTTTATAGGATTAATGCTTACCGCAGGAGCTAACAGCGAATCAGGAATAGCTGTTATTGATAAGGATAATGAAATAATATTAATTGATAAATTATTTACAATGCAAGATGTTCAACATTTTTTTGAGAATTTTTCTTCTTTAAAAACTTCTCAAATATGTATATCATTACCTTTTGATAATTCAATGTTAAATGGGAAATGGAGAATTTTATCAAAATTATACCAACAAATTTCTATTAAAGGGAACTTCAGAAATGTAAATAACTGGACTCAAAGATATTCAACAAGAGGGTGTGAATATTTTACTTCATTAATCGAGAATAATATAAGCGTACATAGATTTGATTTATATTTAACAAGACAGGCACTAAACCTAAATTCTTACTTTAAAGAACGCTCCCCTGCTGATTGTAAATCATTACAAAATGCCCTAAAAATAAAACACTGTTTTACAACACTACCTTCCAATATGATGCCAATGGCACAACTGGAGGCATTAGTCGGAGCCGTTTTATCAAAAAAAGTTTATGAACAAACAAAAAATAACATCCAAGAAAAACCTATTTTTGAGTTTAATGGGATTCCTGTAATTAGAGGTAATGCTTAATTTTAAGAATTAATCATTTTAAGATTATTTGCTATTTCTTGATTTTCAGGTTCAATCTCTAATATTTGATTGTATAACAAAATAGCATCTTCTTTTTTTCCTGTGTATTCATATAACAAAGCTAATTTATGCTTTGCATCAATGTAATTGTCATTAAGCTCAACAGCTTTCTCAAAATTAGAAATAGCTGATACTGTATCATTTTGTCCTTGGTATATAATACCGAGCTTATAGTATACTTTAGGATTATTTTTATCATATATCAAACTGTCAGAAAGTGCTTTTTTCTGCTCATAAATACTATCAATCTTTTCATAGCATTCTGAGATAGCAATATAGTACGCCGGATTTTCTAAATCAAATTCTATCGCATGTTTATAGTTAACAATTGCTTCATTATAATTTTTGATAATAAAGTTCGTATTCCCAATTTCATAATATATTTTTGGATTTTGGCTATCATGCTGCAAGGCAAGTGTAAAATACTTAAAACAATCATCAGTATCACCTTGAGAAAACAAATATATTGCCCAATTAGAATACAAAGTGCTGATTTCATAATGAATTTGCTTTATATCTTTTATGGGAGCATCATCTAATATTTCTTTATAAATATTAATTGCTGTCATAAAATCTGATTTTTTCTCATAAGCTGTTGACAAAATCCTTTTATATTCAATATTTTTAGAATCTTTTTCAATTAAAGATTTTAATATAATAATACTATCGTCAATTTCATTTTTCTCCATTAAGATTTTTGCAATATCAATTGCATTTTCTGTCTTATCCGATAGTGGATGTTGATTAATTCTACCAGCTACTTCTAGAGCTTTATCATAATCATATATAGCATTATAAACCTCTTGAAGAATTTTCATAGCCCAAAGACCATTTTCTTCATCAATATAAAATTCGGCTATCTGGTTTGCCATTTCTATTACTGAATCATAATTAGAAGTAATCTTGTAAAGGTCGATTAGTTTCTTTTTAATTCCTATATCATCAGGATAAATTTCTAAAATTTGCTCATATTCTTTTATAGCAGAATCGTATTCTGTATATTCAATATATATCTCAGCAATTTTAGATTTAATTTTTAGTTTTTCAATATTATTATCTACAAAATTTTCAAGGCGTTGATAAATTTTAAGAGAGGATTTCTTTTGATTTGAATCATAATAAGCCTTTGCCAATTCTTTAATAGCAATAATGTTATCGGGATTTTCTTCAAGTATCTTCTGATATATACTGATAGCTTTAGCTTTATTATCTGTTTTTTGGTAACAGTTGGCTAAAAAAAGCTGATCGTCAACATTGTTTGGCTGTAACTTTATCAGAATTTTAACCTGATCTATTGCTTCATAAATTCGTCCTGAAGCAAACAAAGCTTTAGCCAAAATTGTTCTAACGCCTGTATCCGTGCCTTTTTTTTCTAAATACTTCTTTGCAGAATTTTCAACAATATTGTACTTTTTTTGCTTATATAAAATACTTAATTGCTCTAAAATCTCTCTTGATGTAACTTGAAGCTCTTCTTGTTTATTTTCTTCCGATGCAGATAACATTATTTTATATAAAAAATAAATTAAACCTGTAGTAACAAAAATCGTGAAGAATATTAATACTGAATCTTTCATATTATCCTTTCTTCCTTATTGAATTATACAGTATTTTTTCATAAAAAGAAAGGATTTACTTTTTATGAAAAAATATTAAAATATTATTATGAAAAAGTATTTTATAACATTATTATTTATAATCTTAATAAGTAATCAATCAATATTCGCTAATGAAGATTTTACTTCCGGAGGGGTTGAAGATTTGTTTAAACATACAAATACATTCGAAAATGGTTTTAATGGACAAAAACAAATTACGGAAGAAGAATTTAATAAAGTATACAAGGAAGTAAAAGAAAAACAAGATAAAAAAAAGAATAAAAAAAATAAACCGCTTAAAGGTAAAGAATTTAATCAGGAAGAAAGTGGGCAATTCATAAATGAAACTTCTGAAAAAAATCTTCTGTTGAGTATACCAATATACTTACTAAATGGCGATGGAAAAGAAATTCCTACAGGTCATTATAAAATCGTAGGCACAAAATTAAACAACAAAGTCTATTTAGATTTTTACCAATCTTCAAGCATGGTTGCCAGAGTTCCCGCAATAGAAACCAATAATGATTTTGATGAAGAAAATATTAATTTTGTGAAAATTCTTCCCTATAATGAATTTAGGATAAAGGTTATATATGGTTCAATGGATTTTAATGCATATACTTTTATTAATATCAAGAATCCTATTTCAGATTAAAGCCTAACTATTAAACCATTCAATTAAATTATTTCGCCTAAACCAAGTCAGTTGCCTTTTTGCATAATTTCTTGTATTTTTTTTAATTTCGGATACTGCCTCATTAATGGATAATTTTCCATCTAAGTATTTTAAAATTTCTTGGTAACCAATAGTATTAATAAAATTATTTATACGACCATGTTTTTTTAATAATCTTTCAGTCTCGGCGATTAAGCCTTTTTCAACCATTTTATCCACTCTTAAATTGATTTTTTCGTATAATTTGTCTCTATCGGCAAAATTTAAACCAATCCATTCAACATTAAATTCCGGTTCTTTTTTACCGGCAACTTCAGAATGAGGTTTTTCTAATTTTTTACAAACTTCTATTGCTCTGATAATTTTTACTTTATTATTAAAATGAATTTTTTTGGCACTTATCGGGTCAATCTCTTCCAGCATTTCATGTAAAATATCAGCGTCTATTTTTTCTAAATTTGCTCTCAATTCATAATCAGGCTCAACTCTTGGTAAATCAAAATTTTCAAGCAAAACTCTGAAATATAATCCTGTTCCGCCAACAATAATTGGTATTTTACCCTTACTTGTGATTTTTTCTATAGCAATTTTTGCATCATCAAGAAAATTTGCTGCAGAATAGTTGAATTCAGGCTCTACAATATCTATTAAATAATGTTGCGTTAAATGCATTTCTTCTTTATCAGGTTTTGCTGTCGCAATGTCAAAACCTTTGTAAACAAGTCTTGAATCTGCTGAAATGATTTCTCCGTCAAATTCTTTAGCTATCTTTATTGCCAGATTGCTCTTCCCTGTCGCAGTCGGTCCCACTATCGCAATTATTTTCGATTGATTTGGTAGTATCTCCTGATATCTTAATTTTGTCCTTAACTTGTCTATTATTCTCTCTGTCATAATATAAGAATACTAACACAATAACGTATACAAAAAAATAGAAATAAATTATCATTGCTACTAAAGAAAAAATAAAATTCAAGAATGGAATTTTTACAGGAAGAGTAACCATTATATTTATAACTAAAGGTACAACAAAATTAATTAAATTTATGTATGCAAATATAATCAAAGAAGCTAAAATGTTTTTAAAAATAAATACAATTGAATTAGCAAAAGCTTTAACAGGATTTTTAGTACTTATAATAATTTCAGCAGACCAAAACATTGTTATAAAAGAATAAATAACAGTTAGCACAAATATTAATGTATACCAGGCATTTAATTTATTTAATTTATCAGCAGGAAGGGTTAGTATAAAATCCTTTAACCCTTGAGAAGAACTTAATGCCGTTTTTAAATCAATTGGATTAATATCAATTTTACCTATAAAATGAAGTCCTACAAAGTAAAATCCAAATATTAAAATAAAAAAGAACAAGATATACAAGATTAAACCAAAAACAAAAGGTATAAAATATTCTCCGATTCCGGTAGGAATTTCTTTAAGTAACTTTAATGAAGCCTTAGCTTTTTCTTCACTGGATTCAAAGGTGATTTTTTCAATATCTATTGATTTTTTTATCATAAAAAACCAGCCTGCAAGAAATGCCGATAACATAAATAATGCAGTTACTGCAAATAAAATTATAGCAAAATGATTTTGCGAAATATTTCTTGTAATACCTGAATAAAAACCTAATATAATAATAAACAATATTAATGGTGTAGTTAAGATAATATTTTCACTTGTAATTTTAAATGCGTTCGTAAAATATTTAATCACATTACCTCCTTTACTAAGGTTTCATTTTGCTGTATATCTTGTTCTGTGCTTTCGTCAAAATCAGTGCTTTTTCTCTTTCTTCTTCTCATTAAATCGACGAAAGCTTCTAATCTTGTAATATAACCCGCCTTGCCGGTTTGTTCATCCATAATCAGACTTAGTATAGGTATATTACAATTTTCTCTCATACTCGGGAATATATTTTGAGACATTATTTCAGGCATACATGTAAATGGGCTTATATGAATAATTCCGTCTTTTCCATTCTCATCAGCCCATGCAACATCTGAAACACATTCAAGAGCATCTCCGCCAATATCTCTCATAAGGTAAGGTTTAGCCATTCTAAATGCCCTTTGTAAATGAGTTTCACCTTTTCTAAATACTTTGGGGATAATTGCATCTTTAAGAAAACTTCCTACAGTAAGGCTTCTCCTTGTTTGAACACCCATTTTCCCAAGTTCTCTTTCAATATTTTGATTTGAAAAATAATCTAAGACCAGAAATATTTCTCCAGTTAAATCAACATGTAAAATTTCTCTCTCTTTATCAATTTTTGTTTTTGCTAACTCAGAAAGTACTTGCTTTTTTGCTTTTTTTAAATCTTTTGTTGTATTTGCATCATTAATTAATTTTAATGATTTATTAAAAATTTTTTCGGCATCACCGGTATTAAGTTCTCTGGCTCTATAATAAGATAAAGCTGTTTCTAACTCATCTAAAACAAAAATCTTTCTTATAAGAATATTAATAGCTCTAAAAAATAAAATCGGATTATTTTTTCCCGTTAAATTAACTAAAAAACGGTACATACCCTTAAATCCGTCATAAAGAGCTAGCTCAATATAATTTGCTTCATATCCTAAATCTGAAAGTGTATTTTTAATACTGCTTCCATACTCACCTAATCTGCATATGCCGGGAGAAGATATCATTGCAACATAATCAGCTCCGCCCTCAATTGCTTCAATAAAATTTCCTAAAATTAATTTATAAGGAAGACAAATAGCCTCAGGAGAATGTTTCGTGCCTAAAGAAAGAGTTTTTTTGTTTGTATAAGGGGGTATAAATGCCTCTATACCAACTTTTTCCAATGCAGAAGCCCAAGCTATATAAATTGTCCCCATATGAGGGAATGCTACTTTTATTTTCTTACTGTTTTTATTTTCCATTTTAACCTCGATATAATTATACCAAGAACAAAACAGTAATGGTAAATAAATAAACGCATAAAAAAGAAGGGCCTAATGGCCCTTCTTTTTTATGCGTTTTGGAATAATTTAAACGATCCTTCTATATTTTTATTTATTAACTTTTGAACTGATTCTACTTCTGTTTCTATAGCTGATCTTTCCGTATCTAAATCATTCATTTTTATATCTAACTTAGATTCTTTATAGTCTAACTGATCTTTTGCTGCCTCATATTCTGCCTCAGCTTGATCATTTCCCTCATCGTCGGATACTGTTTCCAGAGGTGAATATACCGAGTTAGTAGATACAATACCCCAAGTTCCGTCCGTATTCAACTTCATAACCGAAACATTACCGTAAATCATTTGGTTTTGGAAATATTTTGAATTATCTATATTTGAATTTTGTCTCCATCCGTATTTTTTAAGTGCATTAAACAGGTTTATATAATATTTAACTTCATATGTATCACCTAAATCATTGTTATTTAAATCATCAGAAGCTCTGTTTACCTCAGCATCTACTTGAGTTTGCTCTGAGTTTGTAGAACCTGTACCACTTGTAGTTCTTCTGTTTGTAACTCCTATAGAAGTAACTGTTACAGGAGTATATGTTGTTGAATATATTGGAGTATAAGTATCACCAACTTTTGTAACTCCTGTTGAAGTAGATGTTGTTTTTGTTGAAGTTACACTTGAACCATTGTTTATTTGATTTGTATATGTAGAAGCACTGTTACCATTTGCTTTTGCGCATTCAGCATCAAAATATGCCAAGAATGTTTTAACCATTTGAGATACATCAACATATAATTCATCGGAACCATAAGAATCAATTACTACACCATTGTGATCTTTTGCAGCATCAGTTGATTCTTGATTATTGGTATTCTTACCTTTATAGTCAAAATAATTACCGTTTACATAGTTGTTTCCATAAAAACTGATAGTATCTTGAATAGCTTTATCAGCAGCTTCAGATAAAGCCTCAAGAGCTGAACTAGAAAACGCATTGGTTTCAGATAATAGAGCTAAAACAGCTGTTGCTGCATCACTTGCGACAGAGTCAGTGTAACTTTTAATTGCACTTGCGCAAAGTTGAATGTATGCATTAGATGTAGCAGACCCATCAGATACAACAGCAACTTGAGCTATTGTAGGAGCACCTGTACTGCTATAGCTTATTGCCATCATTCCATTTTCTTCATTTCCTAACTGATAACTATAAGGGCATAAACCGTTATTAGTATCAGCTAAATATTCAAATACATCTGCATCTTTGTAATTTGTAGTAAATTCAATATCAGAAGTATCAGTAGAAGTACCGGCAGCTATTATTTGATTTGTTTCAGTTGTTATTGAAGTTGCAGCAGAGCCTGACACTCCCATACAAGCAACAACAAAACTTGATGCTGAACTATACTTACTAAGAAAATCCATACCTGATCCTGAAGTTCCAAGACCTAATTTTCCGCATAAAGCATCATTTAATACAACAGAATTATATGAAGAATCCATTACTATGTATTGACCGTCTACTTCATTTGGATTCATAAATAAACCATATGTAAGGTCAACACTTGATGAACCATCGTTCCAAACCATTTTTTTAACGTTTAAAGCATTGCTATACTCTTCAGAAAGTTTTGCAGATTGACGAGATAATGACAACTTTTCATTAGAAATACTCATTATTTGACTTTCAACATCGTTTTTACGACCTGTTAATAGTAAAAGCCTTGCTTGTGATGCTGCTAATCCCATTTTTCCTTTACCTTTCCCTAATTTATAACAAATTTTCGACCTTAAACTGTTTTTTCCCTTTTTCTTAATATAGGTATCGGCATCTTTTATTTTAAACTTTAGGTTTTAGATATAAATATGTTACAAAAGTTAACAATGTGTAAACTAAAACTGTTTATATTGTTTAATAACCTTATTAAAAAGCGCTGGGGCAAATATAATATATTTGCCCCAGCGCTTAATTATTAGATGTTAGATAAATTATTTATACAGCAGACATAAATTTTGATTTTTCTTGTTCTGTTACACCTTTAATTGTAAGATTTACTCTGCCTTTGTCATCAATTTTAACAACTTTAACAACTACTTCTTCACCAACATTTAAATGCGGTTCTATTGTTTCAATTCTTTCATTGCAAATTTGTGAAATATGAACCATTCCATCTTTACCTCCGCCTAATTCTACAAAAGCTCCGATTGGAATTATTCTTACTACTTTACCTTTAATTAACATACCTTCTTGAGGCTTGAAGGTGATATTTTTAATCATGTTTATAGCAATGTCTGCACCTTCTTGATCATTAGAAGTAATTGTTACAACACCTGAATCTTGAATATCAATTTCGGCACCGGATGCATCGATAATTGCTCTTATTTGTTTACCGCCTGGTCCGATAACCGTACCAATATCTTCTGTAGGAATTGTCATTGTAAATATTCTTGGTGCAAATGGAGACATAGCACCAGGTGCTTCAATTGCTTCTTTCATTTTACTTAGAATATGCAATCTACCTTGTTTTGCTTGAGCAAGAGCAAGTCTTAAAGTATCATTAGATATACCTTTAGCTTTCATATCCATTTGCAAAGCAGTGATAGATTCATCATTTCCTGTAACTTTAAAATCCATATCACCCAAGAAGTCTTCAATACCTTGAATATCAGTTAATACGACTGGTTTTTTACCTGCTTCTGCAATCATACCCATTGCAACTCCGCCAATCAAGCATTTAACAGGTACACCAGCATTCATTAGTGCCATTGAGCTTCCACAAGTTGATGCCATTGATGTTGAACCGTTTGATTCTAAAATATCAGATGTAACTCTAATTGTATATCCGAATTCTTCTTGAGAAGGTAGTGCCGGTATATTGGCACGTTCTGCTAATGCACCATGTCCTACTTCTCTTCTTCCCGGACCTCTCATAGGTTTAACTTCACCTACGGAAAAACCTGGGAAGATATATTTATGCATATATCTTCTTTCTGTTTGAGGGTCAACTCCGTCAAGTTCTTGTTTCATTCCGGGACCTGCAAGAGTTACAACTGAAAGAGCCTGAGTTTGACCTCTTGTAAATACTGCTGAACCATGTGCTCTTGGAATAACACCCACTTCACACCAAATAGGGCGAACTTGTTCAGGTTTTCTTCCATCGGCTCTAACACCTTCATCAGTAATCATTGCTCGCATAACTTTCTTTTCTAAAGATTTAAACTCTTCAGCAACAAAGTTAATTCCGGATTCTGCCATCATAACATTTATAGGATGGTCTTCAGAAAGAGCTTCCATTTTTTCTTTAACCAGTTTTTTGGCTTCGTCTAGTTTATTTTGTCTGTATTCTCTATCGAAATTATGGTATGCATCATATACTAAATCATAAGCTGTTTCTTTAATAACAGTCGCAAGTTCAGTTGTATCATATTGATCAACAAATTCATTTTTCTCGACACCACATTGTTTAGCAAAAGCTAATTGAGCCTCACATTGTTTTTTAATTTCTATTTGAGCAAATTCAACCGCTTCCATAATATCTTCTTCAGTTACAAACTTACAACCTGCTTCAACCATTATTACAGAATCAGCAGTTCCTGAAACAACAATATCAAGAGGAGATTTATCAGCTTGTTGGTGAGTTGGATTAGCAATTAATTGACCATCAATTTTTGAAACTCTAACGGCACCTATAGGCCCCTCAAAAGGTGTACCCGTAAGCATTAAGGCAAAAGAGGCCCCAAGCATTGCTAAAGTATCAGGTTGACTTTCTTGGTCATAACTGAATAATTGAGCAACAATTTGAATATCATTTCTATAACCTTTTGGAAATAAAGGCCTGATTGGTCTATCAATTAACCTAGAAACGAGAATTGCTTTATCGCTTGCTTTACCTTCTGAACGATTATATCCTCCAGGGATACGACCAATTGAAGACATTCTTTCTTCATAATCTATTAATAACGGGAAAAAATCTATCCCTACTCTTGGTTCTTTACTAACTGTTGCGTGTACAAATAACATTGTATCACCACATTTAATTGTTACCGAACCATTTGCTGATTGTGCATACTTACCGGTTTCTATCTCAACTAATTTTCCACCGATTTCTAATTGTGTTTTCTTTGTTTCAATCATCTTTTTCTTCTTTCTAACGTACCCTGTACGTTTATTACGTTATACACTTCTAATTACAACAAAATTATATAACAAACATGCTAAAAAATAAAAAATATTTAAGTATTAATCAAACTTAGACTTTGAGAAAATAAATCAAAAAAATTTTTAAAAAAGTAAGTTGACATTAAACTATGCTTTAGGTATATTAGTCATACATGGATTTTGCACACGCTCCCATCGTCTAGAGGCCTAGGACAACACCCTTTCACGGTGTAGACAGGGATTCGAATTCCCTTGGGAGTACCATTTTAAAAGATGCTTTAAATAGCATCTTTCTTGTTTATTATATCTGTTCTGGACCCAACTTCAATATTTTGTTTGAAATTATAATTCTCAAGTTTTTTTATTTCAATAATATCCTTTGGATTTGAGTTTAAAACCCTCTCTGATAAATTATTGGCAAATGTTTCTAATTGCTTTATATCTTCATCTCGAACATTTTTGCCATCTTTTGCTTTTAATTTAATTTCTGTTTCAAGCTTCGCCAAATCTTCAGGGAAAACACCTTCTTTTAGTTTAACCTGATAAGTTTCGCCTGTAGAAATTTTTTGTACAATAAATCCGTTTCCTACACTTTTATCTATACTTAAAGTGCCGAAATTTAGCCTTGCACCTGTCAGCATACTTGATGCATCAATCCAACAAGGTCCATTTTTTGATACAACCCTTAAATCTGTTCTATCAACAATACCATTCTGAAATAATTTTTTAAAAACTGCATTTAACTCAACAAAAGAAATTACCAAGCCATCGCACAAATGTCCGTGAATTTTTGCCAGATCTTCTAGCGCAATTTTCTTTGTATAGTTTGAATATCTGCCAAGAGAACTATTTGTATCTAAAACTTGTATCGGAACATTGTTTTTAGAAAATTTTGCCCAAAGTGGAAAATATCGCTCTGTATGCAAGAAATAGACACTTAAAAAGGCTATAACTACCATTAACCATATTGTAATTTGTTTTGAACAGTTCATAATTTCTCCTAAATAAAATGCGTTGCTATAAAATAAATACCCGCAATAATAAAGATACTGCCTGTTATTCTTCTAAACCAAGTTTCGAATTTAACTACATTATTGTAAATTTCACTAAGCTTATGCATAGAAAAAGATATTACAATTGCAAAAATCACAACAGGTAAACCTGTTCCTATTCCATACATAGCTGGAATTATTAATCTTGAATGATATTCAATTGCTAATGAGGTTAAACTTCCAAAAAATAATGCAGCAGATACAGGGCAAAAAGATAGAGCAAAAATTACACCTAGTAAAAAAGCACCTAAGAAATTTGATGTTTCTGCAAACTTCTGAAACTTGTCATGATTTACTCCTACTGAAAAATTTAACCTGATTACATTTAGAAGAATCAAGCCGACAATTATCAATATCGGCCCGATAAATTTGTTTATTGAATGTTGGAGAAAATTCGCTATGCTTGGTACAGCTAAAAGTCCACCAACAACGATAAAACCTAAGGTAATATAAGCTAGAATTCTTCCCGAAACATACAATAACCCTGCATAAACTGTTTTAAAAGGACATTCAATGTTCTTTGAGATAAAAGATATCGCAGAAATATTTGTCGCCAAAGGACAAGGGCTAATTGCCGTTAGTATCCCTAACCAAAGTGCTGTAAAAATAGCTATTAGCATTATTTTACCCCTTTCAACAATAAGTTTTACAGATGTTAAATAAGTGTAAAATCATTTACCTCCTTTAAAGGTTTTGATTTCACCTACAATATATTTTTTGAACTCTTGTTCATTCCCTGCTTTTAGCCAAATCTTATCAAGGTTTTTCCATTGTTCTTTACCGTTTTTATTTTTGGAAATAATAACTGATTTAGTAAATAAGCTGTATTTTTTAACCTTAGGGCTATTTTCGTTTTTTTCCATATCAATACCTGTATAAACAATATTCTTGTTTTTCATTGATTCAACAGCACTTTGAGTATATTTTTCTATTTTCATGCAAGTTGCACAACGAGGTTTCCCATAAAAATAATACACATTAATTTTTTCAGATGCAAAAGCAAAATTTGAAAAGCCGATTATAATAGTTAAAAGCAACAATAATTTTTTCATAATAATTCCTTTATCTCACTTTCTGATGGAACTTTACCTGATATTTTAACGATGCCATCAACAACAAGAGCTGGCGTTGTCATTACTCCGTAAGAAACAATTTGGGAAATGTCTGTTACCTTTTCAAATTCATATTCGATGCATTGTGAGTCTGCGACAGATCTAACTTTATCTGCTAATTCATTACACTTTTTACAACCTGTTCCTAAAATTTTTATCTGTTTCATTTTTTTACACCATTACACGAAACCGTTATGGTATCGTCTTTCATATTTTTTTTACAAACTGCTAATTTTTTCTTTTATCGGCTTACTGGCATTAATGCACTCGCTGATTTTAGCTTCGTCCCTCTTTAGTATTAAGACCCGCCCGCTCGCATCTGCTTTGCTTGCATGTTTTAAGCCGTTTAACCAATTGCATTTTAACAAGTATATGATAAAATTGCAATATAGTCATATAGATAATATCATGTTGAGGGATTAAAAATGGATAAAGAATTTTATAAACTAAAAACTAATATTATTAAAGCACTTGCAAACCCAACAAGATTAATGATAATTGATTGTCTTAGAGATGGTGAGAAATGTGTTTGTGAAATTGTTGAACAGTTACAAGAGGAACAGTCAAATATTTCAAAATGCCTCGGTATCTTGAAGGCAAACGGACTTATTAAAGACAGAAAAGAAGGATTAAATGTATATTATAGGTTAAACTTATGTTGCATAAACGAATTTTTCTGCTGTTTAGATAATATAATTTCAGAAAATTTAAATCAACAAAAAGAATTGATAAATAAGGTATTGAGGGGTAAATAAATGTTTGATATATTCAAGCCTATCGAAATATTTGCAAATTTTGTAGTTTATAATCTATTTAAAATAACACCGCATTCGCATTTAGGTGATAGCGTACAATTTTTTGTTTATGACACAATAAAAATCTTTATATTAATTCTTATTATTAGCTTTGCAGTAGGATATATTAAAAGTTTCTTCACCCCTGAAAAAACAAAAAAGCATTTGACAGGATTGCCTTTAGGCGTCGGTAATATTCTTGCAGCACTTTTGGGTGTTGTAACTCCATTCTGCTCTTGCTCAGCTTGTCCTTTGTTTATAGGGTTTGTGGAAGCTGGAATACCGTTAGGAGTAACTTTTTCTTATCTTATTGCCGCTCCGATGATAAATGAAGTTGCTTTGATTTTGTTATGGGGACTATTTGGAATAAAAGTCGCTTTGTTGTACATTATTTCAGGTCTGTTTGTTGCGATTTTCGGAGGAATAATTATCGGAGAATTGAAACTTGAAAGATTTGTTGAAGACTTTGTTTACCAAATAAAAAATGTTCATCAGACTTGTAGTTGCAATTCAAGTCAAAATTCAACAACAAACAAAGAACGATTAAAAGAAGCCAAAGAAAGTGCATTAGAAATATTTAAAAAAGTTTACTTGTACATAATTATTGGTGTAGGCATAGGAGCTTTAATACACGGTTTTATCCCAACGGGATTACTTGTAAAGTATGCAGGAGTACAAAATCCTTTTGCAGTTCCAATCGCAGTCATAATTGGTGTTCCGCTTTATGCAAATATTGCAGGGGTTTTGCCGATAACAGAAGTTTTGGTTAAGCAGGGACTACCAATAGGAACAGTTTTAGCATTTACAATGGCTGTTACGGCTTTATCTTTTCCCGAAATGATAATTTTAAGAAAAGTTTTAAAAGCTCAATTATTAGGAATATTTGTAGCAATTTTAACAGTAGCGATAATTTGTACAGGGTATTTATTTAATTTTTTATTATAATGGTTAATAACATTAAACTATTTTTTTAATATTTTTTACAACAGAAGACAAATTTACATCAAAATATTTAGCACTTAAATCATAAAACTTTTGAGTAATTTTTCTGATGTTGTGCTTTTGAGAGTAACATTTTAAAAGATGCTTTAAATAGCATCTTTTTAGTATATTTTTATATGAAAATTTAAGTATCATTTCATTTTTTCGTAGTATTGTTTTATAAGATCCGAATGAGATTCAGTATATGACTTAGCTTTTTCGTTTGCATCTATTTCCAAATAATTATTTTTATAATCTTTATGTATTTTTAAGACATTTGCCTGATGTGCCTCTATTGAACCAAAATCAGCTATACACTGGAATTTAGATAATAGCGGAGGATAATTTTCAAACGCATCCATATATTTTAAGGCAATAGCCTCTTCTTCTGTACCTTTTGGGATAAACCCTTTTTGTTTAAGAACTTTATTATAAAATGTTTTATTCTTTTCAATATCAAAATTTTTAATTTTTTTTCTTTCGCTTTTTAATTGTCCTAGTAATATTTTTTTATTACTATTTAGTAATTTAATTTCTTTCTTAATTTCTTTAACTTTATTTTTATCTTTGGATACCTTAATATCTGCATTTAGCTTTTCAAGCTTATCATCAAAAATATTACGGGATTCAAGTTTATTTAAAAGTTCAGTTTGCTTTTTTACATAATCATTAAGCATATTTATAAATTTTTCCTGCATACCTTCAAGACGGAAAACTTGTGTTGCTTGGACTTTATGTTGAGATTCGTGACAAGCTAATGTAAAATTTATACTTCTAAAATATTTATCATAGTCAAAATATTCAGGTAAAAACTTACTAATTGCGACTATTTGCGGTTGTTTTTTATTAATTACAATACCAGAATCAATCGGATTAAAATATCCTCCTGCATATGTTTGCTCAAATGTTAATAAACTATTATTATCTAAATTTCCATAATCTTTTAGATATTTTTGTGAAACCTCTCTTATCATTTCTTTGTTTTGCCTGATGTTTTTTTGCATAGGAATAAAAAACTTAATTTTTATTCCTAATAATTCTCTGGGAGTTAATTTACTAATATCTTTTACTTCATGGCCTTTAAAACCGAGAGTATCCGGTATATTAGTTAGAATATTATGTTTTATAAACGATGTTTTATATTGGTTTGATTTTAAATTTAAATTTGTTATTTTCATAAATGTAAACCCTTTAATTAAACTTTATAAAACGTGTAAAAATACTTTTTGCTAGTTAAAGTTAAAATTTTACAATAAATTATTGATATGTTGTCAAAAATATGTTTAAATAAATAAATTAGTTTATAGGGGGTTTTTATGAGTTTAAAATATGAATTAGACAATTTAGCAATTAATGCAAAAGAATGGTATTACATTAAAACGGATATTCGGGGGAATGAAATACAAACATTAGGTTATCATTCAAGCTCCATTGTCTCTTTTACAACTGATGCAGAAAATGATACCCTCATAATTAATACTGTTGAAGGTTCTACTCATATTATTCCTATTTCAAGAATAGTAAGAGTAGAATATAAATAAAATTATTCGAATAAATTTGTAAATTTAAATTTTTCAACATCAAACAAACCTTTATCACTAAGTTTAAGATCAGGAATTACAAGTAAAGCCATAAAAGAAAGTGTCATAAAAGGGTCTGTTAAAGTTGATCCGAGATTTTTTGCCTCATTTTCAATTCTTATATATTCTTTTGCAACTTTAAAGGCACCTTTAGTAGTCATAAGACCGGCTACAGGCAAAGGTAAAATACTTTCTTTATCCTTATCAACAACACAAAGGCCACCTTTATTTTCGATAATTAAATTAACAGCCTTTGTAATGTCTTTGTCATTTGTTCCTACAGCTATTATGTTATGAGAATCATGGGAAACAGATGATGCTATTGCTCCAGTCTTTAAACCAAAGTTTTTAATAAAAGCAACCGCAGGAGGTAAGTTTTTATATCTGTTTATAACTGTTATTTTTAATATATCCTTTTCAATATCAGGAATTATTTTATTATTTTGGACTTTTGGCTCGACTATTAGTTTTTTAGTTATTAATTGTCCATCAATTGCTTCTATTACCTTTATATTTTTACCTTCGTAATTAATTACAAACTCTTCTTCTTTTTTGAGAAAAATTTGAAAATTATTTATTGGCTTGGTTTTTATTTTTGGAATAAGTGACCAACCCTTATTTGCAACAACATCTCCATTAATAACTGTTTTCAAAATATTTAAGCTTTCAAAATTATCTATTTCTATAAAATCAGCTTTATCACCTTTTTGTAATAATCCCACATCAAGATTGTAATGTTTAACCGGATTTACACAAGCACACTTTAAAATTTTCATTTTATCATACCCTAAAGAAAGAGCTTTTTTTACAAGCAGATTAATATGACCTTCTGCCAAGTCATTAGGATGTCTGTCATCACTTGAAAACATACAATAATCAGGGTATTCTTCAATTAAAGTACTTAGAGCATTAAAATCTTTGGCTGCAGAACCTTCTCTTATAAGAATTTTCATTCCAAGTTTAATTTTTTCCAGTGCTTCTTCTTTTGTATATGCCTCATGATCTGTTGAAATCCCGGCATTTATATACTTCTTTAAATCATCTCCTACAATTCCGGGGATATGACCATCAATAGGTTTTTTGCTCTGTTTTGCAATACTTATTTTTTCTAATACCTCTTTATCCTCTGAGATTACTCCGGGAAAATCCATCATTTCCCCTAAATATTTTATCTCCTCTCTTTTTAATAGTTTTTTTACTTCTAATGATCCTATAGTTGCTCCTGAAGTTTCAAATGCTGTTGCAGGAACACAAGATGGCGCCCCAAAATAAAATTTAAATGGAACTTTATTTCCATTTCTAATCATAAAATTTATACCTTCTATACCCAAAACATTTGCTATCTCATGTGGATCAGAAACAACAGCAACCATACCATTTTTTACAGCTGTTCTTGCAAATTCGGATGGAACGAGCATAGAACTTTCTATGTGTATGTGAGAATCGATAAATCCTGGTAAAATATAATTATTATACTTTTCATTTTTTCTTATAATTTTTTTTATTTTTCCGTTTTTAATTTCAATTATTCCCGGGTAAATTTCGTTATTAGTAATATCTACAATATTTCCTGATATTATTTTTATTTTTTTTATTTTATCTTTATTTTCAATTTTACGAACTAATCTAAACAAAGCATTTTCCTCTATAAATCTAAAATACAATTTATAAATTTATAGAACAAAAGATATATTTTTGCAATTTAAACTAAAAATAATAACAATTATCAAAATAAATTAATTTTAATATTAAACCTCTGGCGGTAAATCACCTTTAACTTCTGCAATTACATCAGAATCCAAATTAAAAACTGTATGTAGCGCTTTTAATGAGCGATTGGCATCAGATTTTTCGACAAGGCAACTTATCTTGATTTCACTTGTAGAAATCATTTTAATGTTTATTTTTAAATTTGCTAAAGTTTCAAACATTGAAGCTGCTATTCCTGATCTATCAATCATTCCGGCACCTACTATAGAAATTTTTGCAATGTTTTCATCTATATGAATAGATTTTGCTCCTATATCTTCTTTTATTTTTTCTAAAATTGAATCAGCCTTGATTAAATCTGCTTTATCAATTGTAAATGCTATATCATTTGTATTAGTTGCATGTCTTGCATAAGACTGAATAATCATGTCAACCGAAATATTCTCATCACCTAAAGCTTTAAATAATTTTGCCGCATGACCGGGAGCATCCGGTACGTCACAAAATACAACTCTAACTTGTGTTAAATCCGCTGCAACACCGGTAACTGGTTGGTATATTTCCATATTTTCTGCTCCTATAATTAAAGTTCCTTTATTATCTAAGTTAAAAGTAGACCGTACTCTCAACGGTACATCAAATTGTTTTGCAGTTTCTACAGAGCGTGGATGCAATACATTAGCTCCAACTCGCGCAAGTTCTAACATTTCATCATAAGAGATTGTTTTCAATCTTGATGCATTTGGAACAATTCTCGGATCCGTAGTGTAAACTCCTTCTACATCTGTATAAATATCACAACTTGAAGCTTTTAGTGCAGCCGCCAAGGCAACTGCAGATGTATCAGATCCGCCTCTGCCTAATGTAGTGATATCCCCGTCTTGTGTTATTCCCTGAAAACCTGCAACTACTATAATTTTACCTTTATTTAAATTATCTATCAGTTTATCTGTTTTAATATCAATAATTCTTGCTTTTTGGTGTACATTTTCGGTAATTATACCTATTTGCATTGCATTCATACTTATTGCTTCATATCCTTTTTCTTGAATAGCCATTGCCAAAAGAGCAATTGAAACCCCTTCTCCTGTTGATAAAAGCATATCCATTTCTCTTGCAGATGGGTTTGGACTTATATCTTTCGCCATTTTTACAAGATAATCCGTAGTATGTCCCATTGCAGAGACAACAACAACAACGTCATTACCAAATTTTTTTTCTCTGATAACCGCATCAGCTACTTTTTTTATTTTATCGGTATCTGCTATCGAGGTACCACCAAATTTTTGAACAATTATCTTTTTCATTTTATTCTAACTTCTGTCTAATCCGGCAATTAATTCGTTTTTTTCCTCAGAATAAATAAACTCACCGGGGTAAAGTTTTTCTATTTCAACTGCAATTTCTATTGCCTTTTCAGTATTATAGTCAGAAAGGTTTTCTTTGGCAAGTATATAATTAACATTAAACAAATAATTCAAACAATCAATATTTTTATTATCAATCTTGTATGCTTTTTGAAGCTTTTTAACTGCATTATTATAATCTTTTTGTTCTATAAGAAATTTTGCATAACTTATGTAACTATTTATTTCATCCGGTTCATATTCAATTGCTTTTTGATAGTAAAAATTTGCATTATTTACATCGCCTAAAAAACCATATGATTGAGCAATTCTTTCATAGTTTTTAGTCATTTTTGCAGATATTTCAAAAACTTTATTAAAGTAATTTATCGCTTCATTGTACTGCTGTTTCTCAAAGTAAATTTGTGCCAATGTATCCAAAGAAGGTATATCTTTAGGGTTAATTTCAAGTGCTTTTTTAAATAATTCAAGCGCATTATCATAATCTTTAAGTTTAAAAAAAGAAACTCCTAATGACACAAAAGCTAATTCGTTTTTGTCATTAATTGCAATTGCTTCTTTAAATTTTTCCTTTGACTCTTCATAAAGCTTAAAATGCTGCAATGATAATCCCCAAGAAATATAGAAATAATAGTTTAATAAGCACTCTCTTTGTCCTATTTCGTAATATTTTAAGCTTTCATCCTGATTATCAAGATGCATATAATTTTCTGCAATAATCATATAAGTTTCTGCCTTTTTATTAAAAATATCCAGAGCTTTAAGAGCATAATTAAGGCTTTTTTTATAATTTTCTTCTTTAAAAAAGATATAAGCTAAATAGTAATATGCCTCATTATGATTTTGAACCGAGGAAATAATTGTACTAAATTTTTCTTTTGCTGCCTGAGTATCACCCAACTCCAAGTCCACAAGTCCCAAAAAATATAATGCAGATATATTTGTATTATGCATTTTATTAGCCTTATTAAATTTTTCTCTAGCCTCTTTGAATTTCTTCTGCCTTACATAAGAAATACCCCAATTAATAAATATATCAGCATTATTAGGGTCAATCTTTAAAGCTTTGGAAAAATTTTCTTCTGCATTTTCGTAATCCTTCATCTCTGTAAGAATATTGCCTAAGAAGCAATATGCTTTAGAATTATTACTATCCAAGCTTAATGCTTTGATATAATATTCCTTTGCTTGCTCAAATTTTCCTTCTTTTGTTTTTAAAATCCCCAAATTAATATAAGATTCGGGTGTTTTATGAACCATCATCGTTGAAGATATTAATTTTTGTTCGGCTAGTTCAACATCTCCAATCTGTGCAAGATGCATTGCCCAATTAACATATGCAACAGAAGGAAGATAAGGATTTTTTGATATTTTTTTATAATCATTAACTTCGTTATCCAGTTTTTTTATTCCGTCAAAAATATTTTTTAAGAATTTAAAAGACAATCCACAACCTCTCTAAATGCACCATTTCCACCGTATTCGTTTGTTATTTGAACACCCTTTACTTCTTTTACTTTTGATGTTGAATTGGGAACTGTAATTTTAACAGATGAATAGTTTAAACAATCTATATCGTTAATATCATCACCTATATATAAA
Organism: uncultured Muribaculaceae bacterium; assembly: GCA_964391675.1. Classification (GTDB taxonomy): domain Bacteria; phylum Cyanobacteriota; class Vampirovibrionia; order Gastranaerophilales; family Gastranaerophilaceae; genus CAYMMX01. Next base: position 132,059 of record CAYMMX010000003.1, read on the forward strand.
AAATCTTCATTTTTTAAATCATATTTATTCACTATAGATTTCAAAACTTCAATTTTATTTCTTATATTTTGGTGAACCTCTTTCAAGTTAAATCTCTGGGCCAGTAAGTCAATAACAGGATTGTTTTCTCCTGAAATAAAGATTAAATCTTTTCCTGCTTTTTTTAATAGTGAAACAGCCATTATGTCTTTAAAATTTAATTTTCTTGATATATTTAATTCTTGATCAACATAAATACAATTGTCGGTCATAATACCGTCAAAGTCTGATATAATCAATTTTACTGTTTTAGGAATTTTTAATTCTGTCATATATCTTTTATTCCAAATAAATTAAAATTTATAGGTATTTTTTATGGACATTAAATTCATCTTTAACATCCTCATGTTCAATAATTTCATCTTGAGAACCGCCGTATAAAACTCTTATTGCTTTATCTATTTCTTCTTCATCCGGTTTTTGCTTAGTTTCTTCTTTTAAAGTTTCTTTTAGTGAACCAAGCTCCTTAATTAAATTAATTGAATTTATTGTTGCGCCGATAAGATAGTATTTTTCATTTATTTCAATTACATGAAGATTTTTATTCTGTCCCAGTTGAGTAGTTGAAATAACAACTGCACGATTCAAGCTTGTTCCTCTTAGTTGTTCCTTAACTGTTTTTGCTCCAACTATATTAAGTTTTGAATAGACGATTCCCGTTATATAAATTAGAAAAATAACAAAAAGAAGAGCAAAAATAATAGACATTATATTAGGTTCTGAATTTTGAGTCCTTAATGATTGTTCAAGCTCCGGACTTACTGACTCTGCGATACAAAATGCAGGCAAAACTGTAAATGCGAATATTGCGGATATTAAAAATAAAACTTTTTTCATAAAGAATCCTTTAAATTAATTATTATACATCCAAAAAATGTTTGATATAATAATATTAACATAAAATCTTAAGGACATCATATGCTTTTATATCTTATTATTAATATTTTTGTAATCCTTATCTTTATATCCTTGTTTTTCGTGTTCAAAAAATATAATAAAAATTGGCTTAAAACTAATGATTATTTAGGCAAAGTTACTAACACAATAAATTCGATAAGGTATGGTAATTTATCTACAAAAATGGAAAAAATTAAACACCCTAATTATGAAAACATTTCAGAAAGTATAAACCGGATGGTTGAAACACTTAATGACAGAGAAAAAATGATTGTAGAATATCAAAATGAATTAACAAGGCAGAACAAATTTTTAGAATCAACACTAAATTCTCTATCTGACGGAATTTTAATAGTTGATGAAGAATATAAAATATTAAGGGTTACCCCGCAAATTATTAAATGGCTTAAAAAAAATCTAACAGAAGTTGAAGGTAAAAATTTATCCGATTTTGTACAAATAAGTAATGATATAAATTTTGAAAAATTAAATAATACAGAAGTCTTTTTAAAAAATGACACCTCTTTACATTATGAAGCAACAACTACTGAGCTTGTTCTAGATGATAATAAAAAAAGATTTATTATCATAATTAAAGATATTTCTTCACAAAAAGAACTCGATAAACTAAAAGAAGATTTTGTAGCAACATTAACTCATGATCTTAAAGTTCCGATTATTGCAGAATCAAATATTCTAGATTTTCTTATAAACGGAAAATTCGGAGAAATAACTAAAAAACAATATGAAGCCATTTCAAATATGAAATCTTGCAATAAAGAACTTATCGATTTAGTTCAAATATTACTCGAAACGTACAAAACAAAAGAAACGGGAATTGATTTAAATAAAACAAAAATTAATTTAAGCGATTTTGTCAAAGATATCATTGAAGAAATGCAGCCTATAGCTGAAAAATCGGGGCTAAAAATTAATTTTACACAATTTGATGCAGAAACTTTTGCAGATTCAACCCAATTAAAAAGAGTTATTAAAAACCTTATTCAAAATGCTATTTCTCACAGTGAATCAAGCAAAGATATTGATATTATAATAGATAAAAATATAAATACCGTATTTATAAAAATAATTGATTACGGTAAAGGAATTGCACAAGAAGATATTGAAAAGATTTTTGACAAGTACTATTCTGCAGTAAATAAATTCAGAAAAATAGGAACCGGATTAGGATTATATCTTTCACAGCAAATAATCAAGGCCCATAACGGTACGATTACAGTAAGAAGTGAAGAAAGCAGCGGAACAGAATTTTGTATTAAACTGCCTTTATAAAAGTTGAGAAATTATTACATTTATCTCCTGAGATAAATCTTTTTTATTTTTAATATTTTCACCTAACTTCAAAGCGAAATCAGATTTTCTAAACTCAAATCCATAATGCTTAAATATCTCTGCAAGTACCTTTGTCATAGGTTCATCTTTTTTAATGTCATTTATTTTTAATGAAAAATATTCATTAAATTGTTTATTTATAGTTCTTTTAATTAAATTTAACGGTATAATATCTTCAAACTCACCCTCATTAATTATGTAAACTTTATCTTTTTTTCTCAACTTATATTTGATTTCTTCATAATTTTTCTTAGCATCATTATCCAATAATACAAAAATAGGAATTTTTAAAATGTCGGAAAATTGATAAAAAAGTTTTACTACCTGGTTTTTCCCCCCTGCTGAGATTAAATATATTCCATTTTTATTAAAGTCTAATCCGAATATTTTTGCAAATTTAGGCAATAAAATTTCTTCAGTAATGCCTTCTACTAAAATCAATTTTTTTATTGGAAATTTATAAAGCTGTTTTTTCTGAACATTTTTTCTTTTACTTGATTGGCTCAATGATTTTAACCATTTTAGATTATCCGGTAATTCTTTTTCATCAAAAAAATTAATAGCTTCAATATAATTAATTTTATTTTTTAATAATTTTTCCACATTACTATCGAAAACAAAAACAGATTTTTCGTAATTTAAAAGTTTCTGATTTATTGTATAATCATTTACTGTTTTTACACCCAAATTTTCAAAAGACAAATTAAATATTTGCTCTGCAAGTTGCGTTAATTTATCATACTCAACTTCATTTAATTCTTTTTTCTTAAACTTGGGAGTAATTAAATTCGATAGTACAATATCTTTAAAAACCCTTAGATACTTGTCTTCTGTAGGCTTAAATCTTGTAAGTCTATCTAATGAAATTAGAATTTGAGTTTTATTTAATGGTTTAATTTTAATTTTTGCTTTCAATATTTCCTCGATAAAATGTAACTTTTCTTATAAAAGATACCTCAAAAAGGCAATTTTTAAAAGAGATTATTTTTATACTAAATATAAGGTAATGTGTAGGAATAAAAATGAGTTCATTAAACATTTCTAATAATGTTAATTATAGAGTAACATCAAACAAACAACAAAGTTACAATAACTCAGCTGTTTCAAATTCCTATGCACAAAATCCTAATGCAACTTCATTTAAAGGTGAATCGGGAATTATACCAAATAATATTCAAATGGTGACTCCTACATCTTTAATAATGAAAACCCAACTAACAACAAAAGAAGAACAAGAAAAATTCATTACAATATTTTCTCAATTAACAAATAAACAAGATAAACAAAATTTAGCATTGTTATTAAAAAGAGGTATCCTTTTAAATACAAATTCCAACGATAAATCAAGCACCTTGGATAACCTGCATAAAATTGCTACAACTGAAAGATTAAAAGGATTAAATACAAAAAATATCTTATCAGAAACAATAAATACTATCGCAAATCCCTTTGTAATTACCCAAAATTTTGGCGATATTCCAAAGCAATATATAAATGAAATTACACAAAAAGCACAGGCAAATCCTAAAACTCCCGACAATAAAATTGATGTAAACACAATAGATGTAAAAAACTCGAGTGCATGCGTATCCGCAAGTATTGAATTTATTTTAGCAAAACAAATGCCTGCGGAATTTACAAGATTTGTAGAAGGATTGACTTCCCCTAAAATGGCTGTTGAAAAAACAATCAATCTAAAAAATCTTACCGATAATACTTTAGATTCTGTTTATTTATTAAATACTTTTGAAATTCCTTATGAAATGAGCGATTTTGATACTGCTAAATTAACATTGGCTCCTGACAAAAATGCATCAATAAGAGCTCAAATACAAAATGTTGATAAAAATTATTCAGAACGTTCACTTATTGATGTTTTAATGCAATCAACATTTATGAATGTAGGTTCTCAAGGAACTTACGACTCCTTAACCGACTTAAGAGGCGGAAAATTCAATAATGATAATAAAGGGTTAATTGAATTTGAAAAAACCTTTACGGAATCCATTGTATTAGATAAAAATAAGATTTCAGTTACATATCAAAATCTTGATGAAAATGCAAAGTTAATAGGTTATACTGCTGATTTTAAAACAATTGAAAAACAAATTCTTGACTCAATTGCAATCGGAGAAAGTGTAATAATCGGCTATACAGAATTTGATGATTCAGGAAAAGTGATAAATGGTCATGAAATAACAATTATAGGCTCAATGCGTACTCAAAACGGCGATTTGATATTTATATGCAATGATACTGATGATAATCGTCCTACACCAATAGCTTATCCGGCAAAATTACTTATACCAAAAATTCATCATGCCGGATTGCCACAAAAAATAGCAGAACAAAATCCTATTAGCAACACAGCAAGCTGGAAAGAAGGAATTGAAGCTTATAAACAAATAAAGCAAAAGGCTGTTTAGTGTTATTTTCTAAAAAGTCCTGTTATAAGCAAGAATCCCAGCATAAAAAATGTTGACACCATAATTACAGAAAAACTTGGATTAGGTTCACTGCTTCTTTGATTTAACAATGACTTATTATCGGATACATTTTCTAAATAAGCCTTAGAAGAATTTTTACTGAAATTTTTATGCCTAAAATCTCTATCATTATGAACATAACCTGCACAGAAATTACTACATACTTGTGGAATCATAATCTCACCTAAAAATAACCTTTATCAGAAAACCATTAACGCATATATTATAACATTTATTTCTCATTCTTTCAACCCGCTATTTATATGAAGAATGCTAAATAAATTTTAAAATATATTAATTTTGATAAAACAAATGACTTATATTCAATTAAACATTTATGTCTAATTATAAATGACTCTAAGATGCAGGAATATTTTAGATTTTAGCCATTTATCAAATAAATTTGTTACAAAATATAAAAAGATTAGTTACAAATGTTTTTTTTTCGAATACCATGATTGTGTGTAGCAAAAATTGGGAGTACACAGTGAAATTTAATTTATTTGAAAAAATATTACCACCAAAAAATACTGTTTTTTATGATTGTTTTGAGGATGCTGCAAAGAATTGTTTTGACGTTGCAACACTTTTTAACGAAGCAGTTTTACATGGAATAACTGATGAAAGAATGGTAAAAGCAAGAACCCTTAAACATAGAGGTTCTGCTCTTGAAAGAGAAACTATCGGTAAACTAAATTCAACATTTGTTACCCCAATAGATAGAGAAGATATTCAACTGCTTGCCGTAATGCTTAATAAAATAACAAAAAAAATATCACAAGCTTTCATGAATTTAAATATTTACAGAATGGCAAATTACACAGAAGAAATGCTTCAACAATCAAAAACTATTCTCAATGCAACAGAAGAATTGATGAGAAGTGTAAGCTTGCTAAAAACAATATCAAAAACAAAAGAAATTACAGCAAGTCAAGAAACCATGAAAGGTATTGAAACAATTGGAGATGATATTCTCTACAGAGCTATGGACAAATTATTTTCAGGTGAATTCGAAGCACTTGAAGTAATTAAATTAAGAGATATATACAAAATTTTGGAAGGTGCTTTAGATAAATGTTTTAGTGTTTCTGACACTATACTGAATATAGCACTTAAGAATAATTAGGAACAATGGAAACAGCAATAATATTACTAACCTTAGTTATGATAGTGGCATTCATTTTTGAATATGTGAATGGATTCCATGACTCTGCAAATGCTGTATCTACAGTAGTATCAACTAAAGCATTAAGTCCGAGAATTGCTATTTTATATGCAGCAACACTAAACTTTGTAGGAGCTTTTTTCGGCACTCACGTAGCACATACAATAGGTGCGGGAATGGTTACTCAGGATTCAATTACTCAATTGGTAATTTTTTGTGCACTTTTAGGCGCAATAATATGGAATATATTAACTTGGTATTTAGGACTTCCTTCAAGCTCCTCTCATGCCCTTATTGGTGGCCTTCTAGGTGCATCCATTGCACACGCATATTTTAATTTAGATAAATCATACGATTTAATATTGAGAATGCCTGCTTTTAAACTGGAACACCCGGCATTAGATGTAGTAAACACTCATAACGTATTCTGTAAAGTTATAATACCAATGATTGTATCGCCATTACTCGGATTTATTGTAGGTTTTTTGGTAATACTGTTTTTATTAAAAATATTTCATAAAATGCGTCCTGAGCTATTAAATAGATTATTTAGAAAAATGCAACTGCTTTCATCCGGATTTCTAGCCTTCAGTCATGGTTCAAATGATGCTCAAAAAACTATGGGTATAATTACATTATCTTTAATGACTGCAGGATTGCTTCAGGATAAAATATTTGAGATTCCGGCTTGGGTTATATGCGCCTGTGCACTTACACTGGCATTAGGAACAATGACCGGAGGATGGAAAATTATAAGAACAATGAGTTCTAAAGTTATAAAAATGAAGCCAATACATGGATTTTCAGTTGAAATGGCATCTGCAAGTATAATAATAACAGCATCTCACTTCGGTTTTCCTATAAGTACAACACACGTAATATCAACAGCTATAGTCGGTGTCGGAAGTATGGTAAAAGTTTCAGCAGTAAAATGGGGCATGGTTAAGAATATTGTTGCCGCTTGGGTATGCACAATTCCTATATGTATGTTTCTATCAGGATTATTATACTTTTTCCTTGTTAAGACACCTCTTGGGCTAGTAACTCAATAATCTAACCTCTTAAACAATTAGAACAGGAATTACAATTAGATTTTTCTTGACTGCAGGTGGATTTAATTAAATCATGAAAATCAAAAACTTCATCTTTTAAAATTTTATCAATAACTATAGGGTATAGATTATGTTCAATTTTATGTATCTCAGACTCAAATTCATCAAAATGCATTTCATTGCTTATAAAAACGGGATATTGGGCAATAATTTTACCACCATCAACCTCTGAAGTTACCCAATGAATTGTAATACCACTTACTTTTACTCCTGCTAAAAAAGACTCTCTTACTGCATTAATACTACCTTTAAATGCCGGAAGCAAAGAAGGGTGAATGTTTATAACTTTGCCCATTTCAAATAATACGTTTTCGGGTAAAATTTTCATATAACCTGCTAATACAACCAAATCAAATTTATTCTTTGAAAAATATTTCAAATTATCTTCGAATGGCAAGTATTGATTATTAATTCCAAGATTTACTGCCCTGTTTAATATAAAGGCATTTCTTACATTACTTAAACAAGTAATATCTATTTCATTATGATTTTTAAAGTATTCTGCAATGGCTTGAAAATTACCGCCATTTCCGGAACCCATAACCGCTATCTTCTTCATAAACTAATTCTAGTATAAAAATAATTATTTTTGTATTACAATCAAAATCAAATAAATTAAAAAAAGTAAAGGAGTTTAGAAATAATGGAAGAAGTTAAAGCAAGTCATATCTTAGTAGAAACAGAAGAAGAAGCAATTAGATTAAAAGAAGAGATTTTATCAGGTACACCTTTTGAAGATATAGCCGCAGAACATTCTATGTGTCCATCAGGAGCAAGAGGTGGGGACTTAGGCTTTTTTGGAAAGGGTCAAATGGTCAAAGAATTTGAAAATGCGGCTTTTGATTTAAAAGTAGGCGAAATCTCTGATCCAATAAAAACAAATTTCGGCTGGCATTTAATTATTGTTACTGATAAACAATAACACAATCAAAATAAACGTCAAATATACACTAATTATATTGCCTCAGGTAAATTAGTCATATTTATTACCTATCTGATAATATTTAGTTTCAAATTACTAATATTTAGAAATATTAAGTGTACCCGATATACTTATTGACATAATTATTTTTCTCTACTACACTTGTAATATTGAATGAACGTGTTACCAATTTATAAAGGTGGAGGAGGCAAGTTATGTCCCCAAGTGTTAGTAAGGTTAATAACATACCCCCTGCTTTAGGCTCTAATATTAAAAAGGGACTTAGCAGAAAAGCAACTGCTTTAGTAGCAGCAGTTGGTATAACAGTAGGCTCCATGGGCGGTGCAGTAATTAAAGATACAGTAACTGCAGCTACTGTTAATAATCAATATAATAACTTAAAAAATACATTGGTTGAAAATGGTGCACCAAAAGAGTTTGTTGACAATATGGCTGCTGAAATTGAATATGCGGTTGATTCTTCTAGTCCTTGGTATGAAGCAAAGTCAATAAAATCTATGAAAAAATTATTAGGCTTTCAGATGAAAGTTGATGAGATGCTCGCCAATTATGCTGCTAAAAAAGCTTATGAACAAGGGATTCAAGATACAATAGATTATCTTATGATGCAGGGCATGCCTCAATCTGAAGAAGTAGAGCCGGCACCTAAGTTAAATAAAGACAACCTTATTCATGTAAATGCTTTTATGGATAAGGCAAAGAACTTCTTTTCAGGATTTTTAAAAACTAAAGAGGTATAAAGTTTAAAATGCAAATCTATAGGGATTGTTGAATGAAAATTCTGTAAACCAATCCCTTTTTTATGCTAAAATTTTTAGATGATGAATCTAATTGAAAAAGTAAGATTATTTTTAAAAGAGAATCAAATAGACTATCTACTTGTAAATTCAACTAATGAATTTTTGGTTGAATATTGTGATTTGTGTGAAAACTCCAGATATCATATAACAAAATTTTCAGGCTCAACAGGAGATGCCATTGTTACACAAAAAGATATTTTTCTTTTTGTAGATGGGCGTTACCACGAACAGGCTGATTCAGAAACAGACAAAGAATTAGTAACAGTTGTAAAATTAAAAATTGGTGAAAACTTTAATAAAAATTTTTCAGCAAAACTTAAAAAAAACAAAACCATTGGTATTGTTACAAAAAAAGTATCACAAAAGTTTTTTGAAACTGTTAAAAAGGAATTAAAAACTAAAAATATACAAATAAAGCTTTTAGATTTTGATCCGGTAATTCAAGCTCTGGAAGAAAAGACCTCATCAAAAAATAACACTATTGAACAAGTACCGGAAAAAATCTCGGGATTAAGTTCAAATGAAAAATTCCTAAAGATAGCATCTAATCTTAATTACAATGAAGCCATACTGATAACAAATCTGGAAGAAGTATCATATTTGTGCAATTTAAGAGACTTTTCAAAAAATTATTCCTCAAAAATAAAAGGGAAATGTTTAATAGGGAAAAATTTTTATTGGAAATGCCCGGCAGACTCTAACTTAGAATTATACCTAAAAAAACTTAAATCTATTGATAAAATATTTGTCGATAAATCAATGATAAACGCCTTTGATTATAAATTATTAAAAGAAAAAGCTGCCATACTCAAGACAAATTATGTAAAAGAAATGAAATCAGTAAAAACAGCTTCTGAAATAAAACATTATAAAAAATGTTTTGAAAAAACAGATAAGGCACTTAATTCAACACGAGAATTCATTGAACAGACGGAAAATATTTCCGAATATGATATAACTAAAAATTTAGAAGATAATTTTTACAACTATGGAGCTAAATCACTAAGTTTTAAAACTATTGTTGCAAAAGATAAAAACTCAGCAATGGCTCATTATTCTAAAAACGATAAAAATGAAATCATTAAAGATGGCTCTATAGTTTTAATTGACTGCGGAGCCTATTATGAAGGAGGCTACGCTACTGACATAACAAGAGTTTTTGTAAAAGGAGAACCATCTGATTTACAAAAACAGGTTTACACAATAGTTCTAAAAACTTTTCTAAAAGTATTCAATAAAAAAATAAATCACAATACAACCGGTTTTTTACTAGATAAAACAGCAAGAACATTTTTAAACGATAATGCACCGGAAGGGTTCTGCTTTTCGCATTCATTAGGCCATGGAATAGGAATAAACGTTCACGAATCACCACCGAGCCTTTCACCATCTCCTGCAGCAAAAACAAGACTAAAGCCAAATATGTGTTTTACAATTGAACCGGGATTATACAATCCTAAATATTTTGGTATAAGACTTGAAAATTCCTGTTTTTTATCTAAAGATGAAAAAAAATTAAAAATAGAGTCATTTTCAAATATGTGCTTTGAAAAAAAATTAATTGATTATAGCTTACTGACTCCACTAGAAAAAAAATATCTTAAAGATTTTGAGGTAAAATAAGCCTATGGCTATAGAAATAACAAGTTTAAATAATGATATAGTAAAAAATACAGTAAGACTTCATCAAAAAAAATATAGGGATGAAGAAAAAAAATTTTTACTTGAAGGATTTAAGTCAATTGAAGAAGCATTTAAGGATAACATTAAAATTGAAAAAATTTTTGTAATTAAAGAAAAAGCTTCAAAATATAACTTTTTAAAAGATAAATTAATACTGGCAAACGAAGCTGTTTTAAGTAAAATTTCCACGACTGATTCTGCTCCGGAAGCTGTTGCTGTTGCAAAACAAAAAGAGTTTTCTATGGAATATATAAAAAGTTCAAAAAAAATAATTTTACTTGAAAACATTAAAGATTTAGGAAATTTAGGAACAATTTTAAGGACAGCTGCAGCATTTTCTCAAGATGCGATTATTCTTTATGGAAACACTGTAGATTTATATAACCCCAAATGCGTAAGAGCTGCTGTAGGAAACTTATGGAAAACTCCTATCATTCAAATTAAAGATTTTAATGTCCTAAAATCAATCTTCAATGATTCTGAAAGAATTGCAACATTACCGAAATCTAAAAATACAATAAGCTTAAAATCATTTAAAACAACTATACCCTACTTAATAATGTTTGGCTCTGAAGCAGAAGGATTAAGTAAAGAATTGATTGATTTTTCTACCAAAAAACTTTCAATAGAAATCAATAACTCTGTAGAATCCTTAAATTTAAGTACAGCAGTAGGAATTGTTTTATATAACTTAAGTCAATAGGGTAAGATTAACTTATATCAAGTAATTTATTTAAATGATTTTTATATTAAATATACATGCTTTAGAGGATGTTTAAGCTTCAATTCATGTTGTAACCTGAATACATAACTATATAGTTATATAATCTATAAGTGAGCGGGTAAGTGAGGTAAAATTGAAGAAGTTTTCTTTTAGGCTACAGACCGTACTTGAGATACGAGAAAAAAAGCTTGAAGATAAAAGACGTGAAATGGCTGTAGTAATAGCTAAATTAAACGAACAGATAACTGTACTTGAAGGATTAACCACAAAACAAAACAGTATAAGAAATTATCTGGAACAACTCTACACAAACGGAAACGAACTAAATATTATGGAGGTTACAAATTATAAGGACTATTTGGGAAAAGTAATTACTGATACAAAAAATCAAGAACTAATAATTGAAAAAACCAGATATCTGCTTAAATTTAAACAGCTTGAAGTAACAGAAGCTCTAAAAGAAGTTAAGGTTTTAGAAAAATTAAAAGAAACGCAAGAAAAGAAATTTTACCAACACTACGAATATGTACAAGCAAAAGAAATAGATGATATAGCATCAACAAGGTACAAAAGAGTTGTTGCATAAAAATAAAATGGGCAGGAGATAAATGACAGCTAGTCAAACAATAGATACAACAGCATATTTAACAAATGATATTGGCACAAAATCTGCCTCTAAATCTTATGCTGATCATTCATCCTGTGAATTTGAAAATATATTTGAAGATATTAATAAATCTTACTCATCCTCAGATAAATCATCGTCAAAAAATAAATCTAATCAAGATACAAAATCCAACAATAATTATAATGATGGTTCTATAGAAAAAAAATCTGACAATAGTAAAGAAACTTATAATAATGATAAAAACAAAGTTGACACAGAATCAAGTGCATCAACTAATGATACACAAAATGAAACTATAGAAAAAGATTCTTGCTCAAAAAGCAACACTAATGACAACAATTTAAAAGATGACAAAACACAAAACAAATCAGACAAAAATAAAAATAATGAAATAAACCAAAAACAACAATCAGATGAAGAAGTTTCCAATAAATCTGTTCAAATAAATAATAGCGAAGACTCAAATTCCAAAGATACTAAAATAGAAACTGAAACATCCGAGTTAATAAACTTAAATCAGGAAAATAGCTTATTGGATGAAATCATAACTCAAGCTGCTTCCGAAAATAATACCGTTCAAGCTGATAATAAAAATTCAACAGAAACTGAATCAAATCAAGCTATCAATCCTAAAACAAATGAAAAAACACAAAATTCTGAATTCGAACAAGTTTCAGAAAATATCAAGGTTTCAAATAATACTCAAATTGATTTAATAACTCCAGAAGAAAAATCAAATTCTGAGGTTATAATAGAAAATTCTGAATACGAACAAGTTTCGGAAAATACTCCAAATAATAACACTAATGATAATAGTGAAACTAAAACATTAAACAATAATCCAATGTCGATAAAGGTTGGAATAGAGAATGTTATTGCATTTTTAAATCAATTATCTTCAATAAATAAAAATTCTATAAAAAGCATTGATAATAACCCTAATATAGAGCAAAATGAAACATTAATAAAAATATTGAACCAAACTAAAACAAATCAACAAACTCAAACAAATGAACAAATTACAAATCAATACGCACAAAAATTAAGCACAAATCAATCAACTAATCCTGACCAAACTATTAATATTCAACAAAATCAAAATGCTGATGTAGAAATTCCTATGATAAAAGTTGCGACTGAATCAATTGCTTCAACATCAAATAAAGAAATTACTAATACAAATGATGCCCAGAATGTTAAAAATATTTTAAATAAAACCTCATTAAATCAGGAAGCTTTAGACAAATTAAATGCAAAAATTATAAGTGTTGAAAAATCAAGTTCAAATGATGCAGGAGCAAATAGTAATTTACAAAATAAACAAAGCGCACAAGAACAAATTGTAAAAATACAATTAGAAAACATTTCCGATGCACAACCCGATATACAAGCACCGGCTGCAAGTAAAAATATTGACTTAACACTGGCGAAAGACGTTAATACTCAAATAAATTATGTATCAAATTCAACACAAACTCAAACGACAACTCAAGCACCAAGAGAAATAAATCAAAATGAAATAATTTCGCAAATAAATAAACATATAGAAATGAAAAACCTGCAAAATGAAGGTGCAACTAAAATAAATATTATTCTAAAACCAGAAAATCTGGGCAGAATAAATCTTGAACTTGTTAATTCAAAAGAAGGCTTAACAGCACAATTAACAACTAATAACGCTCAGGTAAAAGAAATTTTAGATAAAAATATTGATTCATTAAAAGATTCTCTTGGGACTCAAGGAATCAATGTAAATAACGTTAATGTAAAATTAAACGAAACTCAAAAACAATCCAACGATGATATGTTATCTTTCTTAAATCAAAACGGACAAGAGCAACAACAATCATCAAATAACTCAAAACAAAGTAGCGAAAATAAAATTTCACTAAATAAAGAAGCAGGAGATCATATAGATAATTCTGACGAAGAAATAGAATTAGAAACAGAAAATTCAGAAATAAATCTATCTGCTAATAATCTATCATCAATAGATTACAAGATATAAAATAAGGGAGGGAACAAATGGCATCAGTTTCAAGCATAATTAATAATGATGCAATGTATACAGAACAATTAAGGTCTAGTACAGATACGGTTACAGGAGCAGACTCAAGCAACTTAAATCAATCTGATTTTTTGGCTTTATTAACATTACAATTGCAATATCAAGATCCTATGGAACCTACAGGCAATTCTGAATTTATTTCACAAATGTGTCAGTTCTCACAATTAGAGGCAACAACCGACATTAGTGAAACTCTTTCTGATTACACAACAGAAACAAAAGCAAGTTCACTTGTAGGGAAAGGTGTTATATTAGCTGATCCTAATAATCCTGAAAATACCCTGTACGGAACAGTTGAAGCAGCACAATTAAATGGTACAAATTCAGCAATTAACATTAATGGTACGGATTACTCACTAGAATACCTATTATACACTTACGATCCATCAATAATGGAATCGACTGAATAAAAAATAAAATTATTAAACAGATTATTAATATATGACAAAAGGAGGAGAAAATGTCACAAGCACTTTATACATCAATGGGAGGTATTAACGCAGCAACAACATCCCTGCAAGTTATTTCAAATAACATTGCAAATATTAATACAACTGCATTTAAAAAATCTTCTGTTGGTTTTTCAGATGTATTTTACAGAACAATGTCATCAGGTAGTGTAGCAACAAACAGTTCCGGTGGTACAAACCCTGTACAAATCGGTGTAGGTACAAAAGTAAGTTCAATTTCAAAAGACTTTACAACAGGAAGTTGGGTGTCTACAGGTAAAGCAACAGATCTTATGATAGAAGGTTCAGGATTTTTCTCTGTAACTGATGGCACTTCAACATTCTACACACGGGCAGGAAATTTCTCTTTTGACGAAGACGGTAACCTTGTAACAGCTGAAGGTTATAGAATCCTTGGTACAGATAGCATCATGTCAACAACATTATCAAGTTCCACTGTAAAAGTTCCTCTTTCAATTTGTGCGGATGTTTCAGGTAATACAAATATAAATGCGGTTCAAGTTACAGATTTAAACAGTATAGCAAGTAACCTTACTCAGGGTGATTTTGTAACAACAATCTCTTATGTTAACGGTGCAGGAGCAACCGTTGATGTACCATGTACAATAACACTTGCCTCAAGTGATTTATCAGGTAACGTCTCCAATCTTACAACTAATCTTCAAACAAAAATGAATGCTTCGTTTGTTGTTGATGGTACAACATACACTGTTAGTAATTTAGCTGTTTCAACAGCAGGAGGTAAAATAACCTTTGATATAGATGGAGCAACACATGCAGCAGTTACAACGGGAGGTGATACTTTTAATATCACAGCACTTTCTTTTTCAACTCCGACAACTGCCTCAACAGCAGCAGGTATATCAAACTTTGTAACTCAAACATCCTTAAAAGGAGCAACTCCAACAGATGGGGTTTATTCAACAAAAATTTTGGATAAAACCGTTGTTGTATCACAATTATCAAGTGCAAGTGAAGCTATTTCAGAAACAGCCGAAACTATTAATGGTGACGGATCAATTCAGGTAACATATAATGATGGTAGTATATTATCAGTTCAATTAGGAGCAGATGGTGCAACTTATGAATTTATTTATACTACATCTGACAACGTAAAAATTACAGGCTCAAAATGTACTGTTGATGATAATGTAGCCGTAGCGTCAAATTTTGTAATTCAAATGGCTACAATTACAAATACAAACGGTTTACTTTCAATCGGAAGCAATCTGTATGAAGCCGGTCCAAACTCAGGTACAATCGTATATACAGTTGCAGGTGAAATGGGAGCAGGAAATCTTGAATCAGGGGGTCTAGAAGCTTCTAACGTCGACCTATCTGAAGAATTATCAAATATGATTCTTGCCCAACGTGCAGTAGAAGCAAACTCAAGGGTATTTACAACAACAAGTGATGTTATGAGTACTATTGTAAATATGGGTAGATAGTAACCAATTTCATGGAACTAAAATAATTGAATTATTTTAGTTCCATGCCAAATACATGCCTAGGCATGCTCAAATACAATAAGGATTTATAGAAATATTAAGTTTTATTAAGTAATATTAAATTCCTCAAAGTGCATGTTCATCATGGTTTTGAGCTAAAAAGAAAGCGAGGTGAAAAAGTAAATAATCAAATATTTGTCCAATCATGAGAGATAGAATATAATTAACATATATTCTGCTTCTTGGGTAGGATATTGTAAGGATGGGGCAAGTGATTTAACTGAAGTAATTCCCATTAATCAGTTGGGTAGAGTATTTAAAGCAAAATGTTTTAAAAATCTTTTCAGGAAGGCATCATGAGCACAATTGAAGAAAATCTCTTACAATTAAAACAAGAAATCGCACCTTATACACCAAATATTATTGCAGTCACAAAATACTTCGATGAAAGTAAAATAATTGAAGCCTATAACGCAGGTTTACGAGATTTTGGAGAATCCAGAGTTTTGGAAGCAATTGAAAAAATTAAAAAACTTCCTAAAAAAATAAAGGAAAATTCAAAATTTCATCTAATCGGGCACTTACAAACCAACAAGATAAGCAAGGCAATAGGAATTTTCAATTTGATACAATCTGTTGATTCTTATAAATTAGCTTCTCTCATTTCCGAAGAAGCTCTAAAAAAAGGAATAAAACAGGAAATATTGCTTCAAGTAAATAATGCCAATGAAGAACAAAAGTTTGGCTTTTCAAAAGAAGAACTTATATGTACATTTGAACAAATAAAAAATCTTGGGGGTATAAAAGTTTTAGGCTTGATGAACATGGCACCTTTTGGTTTAAGTTCAGAAGAATTAAAAGAACTATTTGAAGATATTTTTAATTTAAGAAATGAATTAGAAAAAAAATATGACTGCACATTGAAAGAAATTTCAATGGGAATGAGTGGTGATTATAAAGAGGCAGTTGTAGCAGGAGCTACGATGATACGAATTGGAAGAAAATTATTTAGTAAGTAAAATAAATTTGGAGGAAAAATAGTGGCAGTTTCAGAAAAAATTAAGTCAATCGTTGGTTTTTTAACACAAGGATTTGAACAAAGAGACAATGTTTTTGAAGATATGGTTGACGAATTAGATACGGATTACCCGGTTCAGGATAATCTTGCGCTTTCACCGGCATATTCTGGTTCATACAGAAATGATCGGAATGACAGAAGTGATTTAAAAGTAATTACTCATCCTAATTATAAAGGTTATGAGGTTATGGTTATTGAACCACGTTCTTTTGGTGAAGCCGGTCAAATTGTTCAAAACCTAAAAGAAAGAAAAACTATTGTTTTAAACTTACACTTACTAGATAAAGAACAATCACAAAGAAC
Source organism: uncultured Muribaculaceae bacterium (assembly GCA_964391675.1). Classification (GTDB taxonomy): domain Bacteria; phylum Cyanobacteriota; class Vampirovibrionia; order Gastranaerophilales; family Gastranaerophilaceae; genus CAYMMX01. The sequence continues at coordinate 149,256 of CAYMMX010000003.1, forward strand.
AATAGATTTTGTTTGCGGAGCAGCTCATGCTTTGGGTGGAAAACCACAAAAAGTTGGAGACATGGTATTTGTTTTCACTCCAAGCAATGTAACATTATCTGTTGACTCTACAGCAAATACAAATAAATTCAGAGATTCATTGTGGAATCAACCACAGTAATAGTATGAGAGAGAATATGGCAATATATTTTGCCTAGAGATTTATGATAGTTGTACTAGGGGGACAAATGTCCTCCTTTTTTTATTTGCTTTTTATACTGTTTTGATTTATTCTATTAACATACAATGTAGGTCGGGTTGGAATTAGAAAACTTACCGACACGTAGAAAAAAAATTAAGGAGAAAAAAATGGCGGGAAAAAATTTCTTATTTACTTCGGAATCAGTAACCGAAGGACATCCGGATAAAGTTTGCGATCAAATTTCTGATGCAATTCTGGACGAATTTTTAACAAAATATCCAAGATCAAGAGTTGCAGCTGAAACTACAGTAACAACGGGGATGGCTCTTGTTTGCGGAGAAATAACTTCTGACTGTTATGTTGATATTCCTCAAGTGGTCAGAAATACAATTAAAAATATTGGCTATACTGGAGAAACAAGTGGTGGCTTTGACAGCAACACTTGTGCTGTTTTAACAAGCATAGATGAACAGTCCTCAGACATTTCCGGTGGAGTTAATAAAGCTTACGAAACTCGTGATGATAACTCTAATACATCTTCAATTGAAACTGAAAATTTAGGAGCGGGAGATCAAGGTATTATGTTTGGTTATGCTTGTAACGAAACACCTGAATTAATGCCATTACCAATCAGTTTAGCTCACAGATTAGCTTTTAGACTAGCTGAAGTAAGAAAACAAGGATTAGTAAACTATTTAAGACCTGATGGTAAATCACAAGTAACTGTTGAATATATAGACGGAAAGCCTGCAAGAATTGATACCATTTTATTATCAACTCAGCATGATCCTGAAATTAACGGAATAAGTGATAACAAAGAAGTTCAAGCAATCATAAAAAGAGATTTAATTGAGCTTGTTATAAACTATGTTTTTGCAAACGAAACCTTAAAGCCGGATGCAACAACAAAATATTTAATTAATCCTTCTGGCCGTTTTGTAATTGGTGGACCACAAGGTGACGCCGGCTTAACAGGAAGAAAAATTATCGTTGACACTTATGGCGGATATTCAAGGCATGGTGGCGGTGCTTTTTCAGGAAAAGATCCTACTAAAGTAGATCGTTCCGCTGCTTATGCTGCAAGATGGGTTGCTAAAAACATTGTAGCTGCAGGATTAGCGGAAAAGTGCGAACTTGAATTAGCTTATGCAATAGGTGTTGCAGAACCTATTTCTGTAATGGTAGATACATTTGGAACAGGAAAATGTTCCGATGAAGAAATTTGTTGTTTAGTTAAACAAAACTTTGACTTAAGACCGGCTGCAATTATTAGTCAATTTGATTTAAGAAACTTACCGGCAAAAAACGAAGGTAAGTTCTATCAAAAATTAGCAGCATACGGACATATGGGAAGAACTGACTTTTATGTTCCTTGGGAAGATACAAGTAAGGCAGAAGATTTGAAAAAACAATCTTCTCTTAATTGCGGATGCCATTGTTAAATACAAAATTCAGGCGGGATTTATACTAAATCCCGCCTGAATTTTACTTAATTTTACAAGTAGTTTGGGGGTAAATATATGAAAGAGAATGCTGTTAATTATTATCAGAGTGGTCATTCGTGTTCTGAGAGCATAATCCTTGCAGCAAATGATTCAGGATTATGCGATAAAAGTTTACTTTCTGTTGCAACTGCATTTTCGGGTGGTATGTCATCAGGATGTCTTTGTGGTGCAATAGCAGGAGCTCAGATAGTTTTGGGGGCAAATTTTGGTAAAAATAACTCTAAAGGAAATCAAGAAAACGCTCGGGCGATGGCAAAAGAATTTATCGAAAAATTTAAGCAAAAAAGAAAAGCTACCTGTTGTAGGGTTTTAACAAGCGGATTAGATTTTGCTTCACCAGAAAGGAAACAAAACTGTGCAAATCTGGTTGCAGAATGTTCCGAAATATTAGAAGGAATGTTAAAAGAAAAAATATCTTGCTAATTTAAATATTCTCAGGAGGAGTTAATATGCTAAATATAATTGCAATATTTTTCGGTGGCGGATTAGGATCAGTAACACGCTATTGGATTAGTATACTTATTAGGGGCTATGGCTTAAATTTTCCTTTTGCTACTTTAATAGTAAATATTTTAGGAAGTTTTATATTAGGCTTTACTGCAGCTTTATTCTGGAAAAATGAAGCAATCAGTCATACTTTTAAAATTGCAATTACTGTAGGATTTTGTGGAGGTCTTACAACTTTCAGTACATTTTCTTGGGAAACATTTGATATGATAAAAAACGGTGAATTTACTTTAGCTGTAATTTACACATTAATTAGTTTTCTAACTTGTATTCTTGCAGTAAGTTTAGGAGCATTTCTGACAAAATATGTTTAATCAAAATTTTACTAAAAAAATTTTATTTGTAGGAATACCTGATATGGCATATGTATGCCTTGATGGATTATTAATGTCCGGCGTAAACATTGTAGGAGTGCTTGGACCTAAAAAAAACCATCCTACATTTTATGACTTTAAAAGCTTTATAAAACATAAAAAACTTAATTATATTGACTATGAGAAATTAGATGATGTTTCTCTAATTAATAACGTAAGAGATTTAAATGCTGATATCGCCGTTGTATGTTCCTTTAATTATAAAATCCCTAAAATTTTGCTAAATTCTGTTAAAGGCGGGTTTATAAATATTCATCCTTCTTTATTGCCTAAATATAGAGGTCCAAATCCTTACTCTGCAATAATCCTAAACGGAGAAAAAGAAGCCGGAGTTACTATTCATTACATGGACGAAGAGTTTGATACAGGAGATATTATTCATCAAAAAAAAATTAATATTTCTGATTATGAAACAATGGGAACACTTTTTAACAGAACAAATATACTTGCCGTTGAAATGCTTTTGGAAGTTTTAAAAAAATATGAAGATACAGAACTACCTCGTATAAAGCAACCTAGCGGAATATTTCCGAAAGGAGAAATAATTCCCGAGCAGAATTTATATATAAATTATAAACAAACTGCTGTAGAAATAAATAATTTAATAAGAGCACTTAATCCTTTTATTCTTGCCAGAACAATGTTTAGAGGAACATTAACAAAAATCTTATCCGCAGATATAATTAAAGATAATAAAAATAAAAACATAATTCCAGGTAGAATTTTTAAAATCAAAGACGATAAAATATTTATTGAAACCCTAGACGGTCTGTTAGTTCCTTCATCAATGCAATTTGGAAGTTTCTTTGCAGGAACATCAAAAGAATTTATCAAAATTTTAAACCCAAAAGAAGGAGAAATATTTGAGTAATGGTTAAATTAATTGATAAATTAAATTTTATAACTGCAGGAATTCCTTTAAGAACTAGTCCAAAAGATTATAAAAACGCATTTAAGGTTTTAAGTGAAATGAACTTAGATGGAATTGAACTTGAATTTGTACATGGAGTAAGAATGGGTTCCGATTCACAAGAATCGGTAAAGACAGCTTCAGAAAATTTTTTGATAACTGCACATGGACCGTATTATATAAATTTAAATTCAAAAGAGCAGGACAAAATAGATGCAAGTATTATCAGAATAATAGATACAGCAATGATGGCTGAAAGAGTTGGAGCTTATAGCATAACTTATCATGCTGCTTTTTATATGAAAGATGATAAAAAAATGGTCTTTGATAAAGTTGTTGAACAAACAAATAAAATTATTGATGTTATTGAAAAAGAAAATATAAATGTTTGGATTAGACCTGAAACAACCGGAAAAGGCACTCAATGGGGGGATTTAGATGAAGTTATATCTTTATCTAAAGAATTTAATCAAGTACTTCCATGCATTGATTTTTCTCATCTTCACGCAAGAAGTGGTGGAAAAATGTGTAATACTTATGATGATTTTTGCGAAATTTTTGAAAAACTGGGTACTGAATTAGGACAAAATGCATTGGATAATTTTCATGGACATTTGGCAGGCATTGCTTATTCAGAAAAAGGAGAAAAACATCATTTAAACCTTTTAGAATCAGATATGAATTACAAAGACTTACTTAAAGCAATGAAAAAATATGACGTAAAAGGGGCTTTGGTTTGTGAAAGTCCAAATATTGAAGAAGATTGCAAACTAATAAAAGATTATTATTTAAGCTTATAACTTAAATATTTTTATCAAATTCAAATCCAAGCTGATTATTTTTAGTAAAGGTTTTAGTTAAATTTTCTAATTCATCATTAAAAGACTCAGCACATTTCATTACAAAAATGCCTTTTTCTTTAAATGTAGAACCTTTGCCTGAAACACTTGACTCTCTCATCATTAATCTTTCACAAAATCTTCTGCACTTATCAAGAAAATCCGGGCATTTTTTAGTGTCTTCGCAAAGAATTGTTGCTAAGCCCTTAAAAGAAGTATTTTGCAAATTTTTATAATTAGCATACTGTTGATTCATATTAAAATTATTAACTTTGTTTATCATATATTACTCTTTCAATTTAGTTTTACTCACGTTTTATAAAATTACTAAATATAATATTTTGCTAATAACTATTAATTTTGTTACATATTTTAAATTACAATAATCATAAAAATGCTTTCTTGGTAATATTATAAATATGGAAACAATAAATATTAGTAATACTAAAGATAGTAAGTATTCTTGGACAAAAATATACCCTATAAAATATTATGAAATGGATTTTAATAAAATATTGAAACCCTCTTCATTAATGAACCTTATGCAGGATATGGCTACAATACATGCTGAAATGTTGGGTTTTGGCTATTCATTTACCTATCCTAAGAATTACGGGTGGTTTTTAATCAAATATCACATGGAATTTGATGATTATCCTCAAGACATAGATGAAATATTTATCAAAACAGAATCAAGAGGTTGCGCAAAAATTCTTGCGTTTCGTGATTTTGAATTTTGGACAGCTGATATTACAAAAAGATTAGGGCGTGCAACAAGCCAGTGGATGATGGTTGATTTGAATACAAAAGATGTATTATCTTTTGCTAAAGTAGCCCCTCACTTATCATCTTTTTCTAAAAGAGAATCTGACTTGCAGTTTGAAAAAATTTGCCTGCTTAAAAGCATAAATTATGAAAAAATTTTTGAAATAAGATTTGATGATATAGACGTAAACAAACATGTAAACAACGCCAATTATATTACATGGGCTTTTGAGACCATTCCTTATAAATTTAGGAATAAAAATAAACTTAAAACATTAGATATTGTTTATAAAAAAGAAGTAGCATTCGGTCATAAAATAATATCCTCACTCGAATTAAATGAAGAAACAAAAACTACTGTTCACTCACTAAAGAATGAGACGACCAATGAAGATTTATGTTTAATTTGTGCAAAGTGGATTTAATTAATCTTTAAGATTTTAGAATACTTAAAACAAACATTAAATATTCTAAATAATCACCTTTATCAACAACATTTGAATCTTCTTTCCATGGCTTATCCGGAGAAACATAATGCCTTATAACACAGTTTGCAAGTTCATTATCATAAAAGTCTTTTCTTTCATTATAATCACTATACAACGGATATAAATAATTCCATTTTATATTTAACATTTTTATTTTTGATTTTAAAACATGATTAAAAATATCTTGATCAGGGTACATAAATTCTTCAGGAATATTCTTTGCTAAATCAAATAATTTTTCAGAAATTCCTTGAGCTTTACATTTTTCCAGATTAAATAAAATAACTCCTGAATTAATATATATATTATTTTCATCTATAATTTTATTATCAGGAATATCTGAGTTCGTTGCTCCTGCAGCCAAGTAATTACTAAGGTCTATTTCAAACAATTCATGTAAATCTCCCTTTATAAGAATATCAGAATCTAAGTACAAAACTTTATCCTGCTCTATTAAATCAAAAATTTTAAATCTGTAATAAATATATGGTCCCCAATGAGATACTTTATATCCTTTAAACTCATCATTATCTAAATTTAAAAAAGATATATCAAAATCTCTAATAGCTTTTAATTTATAAAAAATTTCTCTATTTTTATCTGAAAGATAATCAGAAAGAAGATAAAAATGATATTGGTCATTTAAATCAGAATTTATTAATATAGAAGCCATTGTACAAGCTGTAAAAATACAATAATTATCAGTTAAAGTAAAACATACATTTATATTAATACCATTATTATTTTTTTTCTCAATATTGTTTTTCCATTTTAAATAAAAAGGGATTCTATTATTAAGATTATATGTAAAGCTTTGTTTATGCAAATTTACAATTTGAGCTTTTGGTTGATATATGGTTTTAAGATTTAATTTATATTTAATAGCATAAGATAAATCAGCATAAGGATAATAATCATCATGAGAAAATTTATTATCTAATCCGCCTAGCTTATCCCAAACTGCTTTTTCTAATAAAATTGCATTGCATGGACAATAGTCAACCTCTTTTTCTTCATCAGAATCAAAAAGCAGATCTTCACCAAAAATACATTCTTTTATAAATCCTTTCTCATCCAAGAAAAAACTGGTTCCGTCAACAGGTTTTTCATTGTATGAATTTTTTGTTCCAACCAGTCCAACTCTATTAGATTGAATTGTTTTAAGTAAAAATTTAAGCCACTCTTTTTTTGGAACCATATAATCATGAATAATACATATATATTTTCCTTTTGCATGTTTTACAATATTGTTCATCTGCCTTGAAAAACTTAACATTGTTACGGATTTAACAATATTTATATTTTCTGTTTTAGCTATTATTTTTTCAATTTCCTCCGATGAATCTGTACCACTATATGCTAATACCACTTCATAATTAATGTTTTCAGTATGTTTAAGGATATAATACAAACAAGATTTTATATGTACATAGTTATTAAATGCTGGAATAACAATACTTACAAGAGGTTCATCATTTTTAGGAAAAATAATTTCTTTATGAGATTCATTTTGGGATTGATTAGGAACACTGGGTTGTCTTTGAGTTAATAATACATTTTTTAAATCCATTTGTTTTTCCTTTTTTATTTAGTCTATATGTTAAAATACACTGAGCATTTCAACAGGTGTATTTATATTAAGCTCTATGTACTTAAAAATATTCTGTACTATTCCAATAGGGAAATAATAAACATTGCTACAAGGAGTAATTTTTAACATAGAATTTTTCGAATCCACAGTTATTATACTTGCAAGGAATTGTTTTTTTGCTGCTGTAAACAAAATATAACCGCTTTTGCTTTGAATCTCGTCAATCACAAATCTATTTCCGTTCACACTTGCTAAAGTAAGAAAGAAAAGTTTTTTACTATCGATTTTAAAAAATTTATAACAATTAGAATACTCCACTTGTTGAGGCTGAACAGGAGGTATTTGATTTAATTCAACAATAGGTGCGCTATCAGCAAATGTTGGGGCACATCCTATAAAAGACAAAATAAGAAAACTAAACCAAATATTTTTTTTCAGTGTTAATCTTTTTTTTTGCATTCTTATGCCTCTAGCCAAGATTTAGCAAAACTAATATCTACAAGCAAAGGAACAAGCAAAGGTTGATTTAATTCCATCGCTTCTAATGTAATTTTTTTAACTATATCAAGCTCATTTTTGGACACATCTACAATTAATTCATCATGGACCTGCATAATCATTTTAGATTTTAGGTTATTTACTCTTAATTTTTTTTCTAGTTCGAGCATTGCCATTTTTATTAAATCTGCAGCTGTTCCTTGTAAAGGCTGATTAATTGCAGCACGCTCGGCAGCTTCTCTTATAGCATGATTTGGGCTGGCTAAATCATTTAAAAGATATCGTTTTCGTCCAAATATTGTTTCAACATATCCATGCTCATGGGCAAATTTTATTGTGTTTTGCATATATTCTCTTACTTTTGGGTAACTTGCAAAATATTTTTCTATAAATATTTCAGCAGCAAAAGGAGCAATACCAAGAGATTTAGCTAGCCCGTATTTGCTTTGTCCGTATATTATACCAAAATTTACTGCTTTAGCTTTATATCGCATATCTTTTGTAACTTCTTCAATTGGTACTTCAAATACATTAGCTGCAGTTTTTGTATGAATATCTTCACCCGAACAAAAGGCCTCAATTAAATTATCATCTCTCGAAATATGAGCCATTAATCTTAATTCTATCTGAGAATAATCTGCTGAAAGCAAATAACCGTTTTCCTTATCACTTGAAATAAAAGCATGCCTGATTTTATTCCCTTCTTCAGTTCTTATCGGAATATTTTGTAAATTAGGATTTGACGAAGAAAGACGACCTGTTGTCGTAACTGTTTGGTTGTAGCTTGTATGAATTCTACCATCTTTCCTGCTTATCAATAAAGGTAATGAATCTGTATAAGTTGATTTTAATTTGGAAAATTGTCTATGCTGAAGAAGATATTCACATATTTTATACTCTGTCGATAATTCTTCAAGAATATCTGCACTTGTCGAATAGGCTGATTTTCCTCTTTTTTTCTTTGAAGGAATTTGCAGTCTGTCAAAAAGTATTTCCCCAACTTGCTTTGGAGAATTAATGTTAAAAGGAATTCCTGATATCTCATAAATTTTAGTTTCTAAGTCTAAAATTTTTGAACTGAATTCTTGAGTTAATTTTTTCAAATATTCAACATCTACAGCTACACCTTCATATTCCATTTGCGCTAAAACAATTGCTAAAGGTACTTCTACTTCATAAAGAAGTTTTAACTCTTTTTCATCAAGATTTTTCTGCCAATATTTAGTTAATTCCAAAGTTGCATAAGCATCATCGCAAGCATACGGTGCTGCGTCTTCAATAGAAACACATTCCATACTTATTTGATTTTTACCGGAACCTATTAACTCTGTTATTTCCTGCATTATATGGTTTAAGTGCTCAAGCGATTGTGTTTTAAGTCCGTGTTTTCTTGTAGGGTCTTTAATATAACTCGCAAGCATAGTGTCAAAAAAGACTCCGCTTAATTCTATTCCATAATTTTTCAAAATATTATAATCGAATTTGACATTTTGCAATGTTTTTTTTATTTTTTCGTCTTCTAAAACAGGTTTAAGTGCTTCTAAAACCTCATTTAATTCGAGCTGTTCACCAATTTGATGAAATAATGGAATGTAAAAAGTACTTGGAGTAACAAGTCCTTTCTCTTCATTAGAGAAGGAATAGGTTGGCAAGAGTTTGTCGTAAGCAAATGAAAGACCTACTAATTCAGCTTCTTGAATATTTAGGGAAGTCGTCTCGGTATCAAGTGCAAAAATTTTTACTTTTTTTAAATTTTCAACAAGTTTATCTAATTCTTCTTTAGTAGTAATCGATTTTGTCTCAAATCCAAGGTTATCTTTATTAATTTTTTGTTTAACTTCTTGGGAAAATAATCCAAGCTGCATTTGACAAGATAATCCAAATTCTTTATGTGTTTCTTGAACTTTTACACTGTTATCATTTATAACAGCCTCTTCTTTTTTTATTGCCGAGTCTTTAATTATTTTGTCCTTATTAAAACCTCCTAAAATTGTATCAATTCCTCGAATAAAACTGTAAAATTGCATCTTTTGCAAAAAATCAGTTACATTATCTATATTTGGAAGTTCAATATGCGTTTCTTCAAAATCAAAAGGTATATCTACATTTTTAACTATTGTCGCAAGTTCTTTGCTTAAAAGACCGATTTCTTTTCCTTCACAAATTTTTTGACGAATTGCATTTTCAGGAATCTCTTTGCAATGAGCAAATAATTCTTCCATGTTCGGATAACGCGAAAGCAATTTCTGTGCTGTCTTTTCTCCTATCCCTTTTATTCCAGGAATATTATCGGATGTATCACCCCTTAAACCTTTGTAGTCTATAACCTGATTAGGGTATACACCAAGTTTTTCGTAAACTTTATCCCAATTATACTCAATCAATTCACCTTTTGATGGAATCAAAACCTTTACAAATCCTTCTTTATCTATAAGTTGAAAAGAGTCTTGATCTCCTGTTAGAATCAGTGTCTTATGTCCGAGTTTTGTAGCTTTATCTGCAATTGTTCCGATAACATCATCAGCCTCATATCCTTCTTTCGTATAAATAGGGATATTAAAAGCTTTTAAACCTTCAAAAATTAATGACATTTGACTTCTTAATGTATCAGGCATAGTTTCTCTGTTGGCTTTGTATTGATCATATTTTTCAACTCTAAAAGTCTGTCTTCCTACATCAAAAGCAACTGTTATTGCATCGGGTTTAATGTCTTGATTTTTTAATAAATCAAAAACTGCCTTAAAAAAACCATAAACAGCCCAAGTTGGTTGATTATCCGTTGTCTTCATGCCTGTTCTTTCAAGCGCAAAAAATTGTCTGAAAGCCAGAGCATGACCATCTATTAATATTAATGTTTTTTGTTCTGCCATTATAATCCCCGATAATATTTTAATTTTACAACAAAATTGATATTTTATCTTAAACCTTTAACATACGTAAAGAGATTTATTCTGTTTTTATTCCCCAAAAACCCCCTTTATGATAAACTGTTTATATGAATTTTAAACAACTAAATTTTAAAGATTTTGACTTCAAAAAATTGGGCAAAAAAAGAGTAATTTACGGAATTGTATTTTTTATACTTGCTGGAATCTTATTTTGGGCATTCATCACTGCTGGAATAATTACAAGAAATTTTAACAGAGAACAATTAATTGGAACAGAGAATCGCCAAGAACTTGATATCTCAAGTATAATCCTTACAGAAACAAAAGGTGATAAAAAATACTGGGAAATATATGGAGAAACAGGTTATTACAATAGCGATAATAAAGTTGCATTATTAGAAAACGTAACAGGTAATTTTTATTCTTCCGATAAAAATGAAGTCTCTATGAGTTTTGAATCTTCAAAAGGGACTTACAACGAAGAAAAGAAAGAAATTATATTATATAATAATACCCATATAGTTATAAAAGACGGAACATCTTTATATTGTGACAGACTTGTGTGGGCGGGTTCACAAAATGATGTTATAGCTGAAGGAAACGTTAAAATAAACAGAAATAATGAACTTATTGCAACTGCACAAAAAGCTATAATAAATCCTGATTACTCTAATTTTAAAATAACAGGAAAAACAATGACCAAACTCTATAAAATAAAGGAGACAAAATGAAAAAGGTTTTAACTATATTATCTATAATAACTTTAATTTTGGGATTAACAGCTTTTGCTGAAGATTTAGTTATACAATCAAAGACTCAAACATATTCCGAAAAAGATAATAAAATAAAAGCTGAAGGCGATGTTGAGGTAACTGTCGGAGATGCTAAAGTTGTTGGCGACAAAGCGGATGTTACAGTAACAAAAGACAATAAGTTAGATACAGCAACCTTTTATGATAAACCTTATGCTTTTGAAATCAAAGGCAATAAAAAAAGAGAAGTAAAAGCAAATATACTAAGAGTTTCTCTTATAAATAAAGTTATAACAGCAGATGGTGCAACTCAATCAACTGTATTTGACGGTAAAGAACCTATAGTTATAATAACAGCAGATTTTCAAGAATATGATACAAAATCAAATTTGATGAAAGCAAATGGAAGCGTTTCTATTCATTATAAAGAGATAGAAACTTTCTCTAACAGAGCTATTATTAAAACAAACAAAGATGGTGATTTGCAAAGGATTGATTTAATTGGTTCTGCAAGGATTAAAGAAGAAAAGAATCTTGCATTCGCTGATCATTTTATATACAGCCCTATAACTGATGAATTAATTTCAATAGGACATACGGAATCAAATACTGTTTTAGATGATGGTTCAAAATTAAAATTAAAAGCAGATTATCAGCAATATGCCAAAAAATCTAATACTTTCTTAGGAAGCGGGCACGTACATATTTGGTTCAAAAATTATTACGCACAAGGTCCGAAAGTAACCTTTTATCCAGACAAAAAAACCAATAAACCTAATGAAATATATTTTACCGGCAGATCAAGTATAACAGAAGATGTAAAAACTATTTACGCAGACAAAATAAAAATTATTTTAAAACCAAAAAATTTCTACGCCGAAGGTAATACAAAAACAGTTATCAAAGATATTGGTAACGCAAAAAATAGCGATGACAGTTTATTTTAGTTAGGTGCAAAAAGAAAAATGGAAAAAAAAATAAAAAAGGCTCTTGATTTTTTCAAAAAAAAAGAATGGGAAAAAGCAATTGATGAATTCAGTAAGATTTTAGAAAAAGAAACAACAAACGCTGAATTATACAATAATTTAGCACTATCTTATTATAATGTAGGAGAACATGAGCAAGCAGAAAAATTTTTCTTAAAATCTATAGGACTAAATCCAAAACTTGCTCAAGTTTATATAAATTTAGCTGATTTATACTTCAGACAAAGAAATTTTACAGATGCTGTTGATCTTCTGCAAATGGGAACCCAAGAACTTCCTGAGAATCTTGTGTTAAAACATTATTTGGCAAGAGTATACATGGAAGATGCTAGACTTGATTTAGCCATTGATGAATTAGAAAAAATATTAGAAGAACAACCTGAAAATTATGATGCATATTACGATTTGGCAAGAGTGTTTTTTGAACTTGGCAACTATGATTTAGCAATAGAAAATTTCGAAAATGTTCTTTTATATAAAGAAAATAATGAATGGATTTATTATTACCTTGCTCAATCATACGAAGCTAATAATGAAACAGATAAAGCTATTTCTAATTATTTAAAAGCAATTGCAGTTAACGATAAATTTCATCCTGCATATAAAAAAGTTGCAATATTATTTCTTGCACGAAATGATTTTGATGACGCTATAGAATACTTTGAAGACTATATAAAACTTGGAATACCTGAAGAAGAAATACAAAGTACTAAAAAAACAATAGAAAGAATAAAAAAACAAAAAAATGGTTAAGAGCAAATTTTGGAATGCATTTTCTTCAATAGAAACCATAGACAGCCGTTTTATTCAAAGGCTGTATAATTATTTTGGTGATATTGAAATTGCTTTTAATTCAAATTTATCTGATTTATCTCAAATAGATGGTCTTAGTATTAAAAAAGCAGAAACATTTATAAGAGAGAGAGATAAAACAGACCCTGATAAAAAATTAGAAGAAATTCACAAGAGAAATATTTCTTTTATAACTTTTGAAGATGAAAACTACCCGTATATGCTAAAAAATATCTCTGATCCACCAATGGTTATCTATGTTAAAGGGAATTTGAATATTTGTAATTTGCAAAAAACTCTTGCAATTGTTGGGTCAAGAAAATCCAGTACTAACACAAAAGATGTTTTAGCAAAAATAATTTCCGAATTAAATAATACAGATATTTGCATAGTTTCAGGTCTTGCATCAGGTATAGATACAGCGGCACACTTATGTGCATTGGCAAACAATTTAAAAACAATCGGAGTCATAGCAAGCGGATTTGACTTTGTATACCCTACTCAAAATAAAGAACTATACAAAAAAATAGAAAATAATAATGGAGCAATTATAACAGAGTATTTTCCAACATTTCAACCACTACAATTCAGATTTCCTCAAAGAAACAGGATTGTTTCCGGTATATCATACGGTGTATTGGTTGCAGAAGCCGCAATAAAAAGTGGAGCATTAATAACTGCAAATTTATGTCTAGAACAGGGTAGAGAGCTTATGTGTATCCCAGGTCTTGTATCAAACCCAAATACAGAAGGGATTTATAAACTTCTAAAACAAGGTGCATCCATGGTTACAAATGCAGATGATATTTTAAATGCACTAAATTGGGAAATAAAAAAAGAAGAACAGGTTAAAAAAAATTTTACTAATTTTTCACAAGATGAGAAAAAAATATTAACTTCAATCCAAATTGAGCCGAAAGGCTTTGATAGCATATCTTTTGAGACAGGATTAGATTTTGACAATCTATTAACTTGCTTGACAAATCTTGAACTTCAAGGAACAATTAAACAGGTTAATGGTGAAAAATACAAAATTATTTAATCTTTATGCTACAATTTTTAAATAGTCTCGTTTTTACATGGTATAAATATGGTTACAAAAACAAAGAAAAACACTGAAAAAAAAGAAATAAAAATAAAAAAAACAAAATCATCGGGAGCAAATAAGAGAGAGAAAGCTTTGGTGATAGTTGAGTCGCCTGCAAAATCTAAAACAATAAAAAAAATCCTCGGAGATTCTTATACAATAGAAGCAAGTTTTGGACATATAAGAGACTTACCTCCAAAAACTATGGGATTTGATGTTCAAAAAGATTTTGAACCGACTTTTATAATTATTCCTGAAAAGAAAAAAGTAGTAGCAAAGTTAAATGAAATAGCAAAAAAATCTGATAAAATTTATCTTGCATCAGACCCTGACAGAGAAGGAGAAGCTATTGCATGGCATGTTCAGCAGGTTCTTGACGTCCCCGAAGATAAAATTTTCAGAATTGAATTTAATGAAATAACCCCCAAAGCTGTTAAATATGCTGTAGAACATTCAAGACAAATAGATATGGATAAAGTAAAAGCCCAACAAACTAGACAAATTTTGGATAAACTTGTTGGATTTAAAATTAGTCCTGTATTATGGGAAAAATTAAGAAATTATAAACTTTCGGCAGGAAGAGTTCAGTCAGTTGCTCTTAGAATGATTTGTGAGAGAGAAGACGAAATTGAAGCATTTACACCTGTTGAGTATTGGTCTATATCTGCTGATTTAGATCAAAAAGGGACTATTATCGAAGCAGAACTTTCAAAATACAAAGATAAAAAAATTGAGATAAAAAATGAAGATGAAGCAAAAAAAATCTGTGATTTTTTAAGTGACAAAAAAACAAAATATGAAGTTGCAAAAATTACTCAAAAAGAAAGCTCTCGAAAACCATCAGCACCCTTCATTACCTCAACCTTACAAAGAGAAGCAAGTTCAAAACTTGGTTATGGTGTGTCAAAAACAATGCAAGTTGCCCAGAAACTATATGAAGGGATTGAGTTAGGGAATGAAGGCTCTGTCGGACTTATAACATATATGAGAACCGATTCTGTCAGAATTTCAGATGATGCGATTGAATCCTCAAAAGAATTTATTTTGAAAAATTACGGTGAAAAGTATTATCCAACGGAAACAAACAATTATATCAAACCTACCAAAAAAAATGTTCAGGATGCTCACGAAGCTGTAAGACCATCTTATCCTGAAAAAACCCCTCAAAGTATTAAACAATATTTAACATCAGAACAATTTAAACTATATAAACTTATTTGGGAAAGATTTATGTCTTCTCAAATGGCTAATGCTACAATCTCAAACACTTCAGTTGATATTCAGGCAGGAGATTATACTCTCAAGGTTGGAGCAAGCAAAGTCATTTTTGATGGTTTTTTAAAGGTTTACTCAGAAACTCAAGAAGATAATAATGAAGATGATTTAAATAAAAAGAAAATTCCCGATTTTACACAAGGTGATATCCTAAAATGCAAAAAAGTTAATCCAAAACAGCACTTTACCCAACCCCCTCCAAGATTTTCAGAAGCCTCATTAGTTAAAGCTTTGGAAGAAAACGGTATTGGAAGACCTTCTACTTACGCATCTATAATTACAAAAATTCAAACAAGAAAATATGTTGAAAGAATTGATAAAGCACTTATACCAACATTACTCGGAAGAACTGTTTCTAAACAGTTATTAGAACATTTCACAGGAATTATGGATTATAAATTTACTGCGGGGATGGAAGATCGTCTTGATAAAATTGCCGATAAAAAAGTTATATGGAATAAAGTTTTAAAAGAATTTTATGATCCTTTTATCGAGACAGTAAATAATGCAAAGAAAAACATGGAAAAAGTTGATATAGAAAGTAACGTAGTTTGTCCTAACTGTGGTAAAAAAATGCTTGTTAAAAACAGTCGCTTTGGAACTCAATTTTTAGGTTGTTCAGGCTACCCTGAATGTAAAACAATGCTGCCTATGAATGGCGAAGCACAACAGATTGAGCCAGAAAAGTCTGACGAAAAATGCGAAAAATGCAATTCTGAAATGGTTATAAAAATAGGTCCCTACGGTAAATATCTTCAATGTACTAATGATGAATGCAAGAATAGAAAACGTATTGTTGTTACAACCGGTGTAAAATGTCCTAAATGCGATGGTGAAATTGTTCAACGAAAATCAAAATTTGGAAAAATTTTCTATGGCTGCAATAATTATCCTGATTGCGATTTTGTTTTATGGAATGAACCAAATGGAGAAATTTGTCCTAAATGTAAGTCATTATTGGTTAAAAAATTCTTAAAAAGAGGCAATAAAATAGATTGTTCCAAAAAAGAATGTGACTATTCAAAACCAATGGATGAAGAATAAGTTTACTATCTCCATATTATGATAATTTAGCATGTACAAAAACAATGCTTCTTGGTATAATTCAATAGAAAGGGGTATAGTATGGCTTATAAATTTGGTTTAATAGGATATCACCTATCACATTCCATATCGGCAGTAATTCATAAAGCCGGATTAGAAAGTTTAGGACTGAATGGGACCTATGAGGTTCTGGAAACTCCTCCGGAGGACTTAATATCAAGAATAAAATTTTTAAAATCAAATGATTATAATGGATTTAATGTTACTATCCCACTAAAAGTTCCAATGTCATTATTTTTAGATTATTTTGATAAATCTGCAGATGTTTCAGGAAGTGTTAATACAATCAAAATAAGAGATGATAAGACTTTTCACGGCTTCAATACAGATATTTACGGTTTTCAAAAAGCGATTCCCGATTCAATAAAATCAGATTTAAAAGGTTCTAATGTCAGTATTTTAGGAACCGGTGGAGCATCCAGAGCCGCTGCCGTAGGGCTTATAGAACTAGGTGTAAAACAAATTAATTTTTATTCCAGAAATATTATCAATTCCTCTGAAATAGTTAACTATCTGAGAAAAACTTTTCCTGATATTATATTTAAACTTTATCAAAACTCAAGTACAGGAGAACTTTTTGAATCTGTAATGATAGTAAATACGACTCCGATAGGAATGAAAGGTCATTCAGCAGATCAAATGCCCATAGGGTTAGAGGCCTTAAGCAAATTATCTACAGACACTATTATTTATGACATAATATATAACCCTACAAAAACTATCCTTATTAAAAAAGCAAAAGAATACGGAATTCAAACTATTGGCGGACTTGATATGCTAATAAATCAAGCAGCGAAATCTCAAGAAATATGGACAGGAAAGAATCCTGATATTAATAAAATGAAAATAGCAGCACTAGAAAACTTAGGAATAACAATATAAATGACTCTTACAAAAAGAATAATACCTTGTTTAGATGTAAAAAACGGACAAACCGTAAAAGGAATAAATTTTGAAAACCTTCAATATGCAGGAGATCCGATAGTTCTTGCAAAAAAGTATTCGGATGAAGGTGCTGATGAACTAGTTTTCCTTGATATAACAGCAACAAACGAAGGAAGAAAAACGACTGTAAAAATGGTTGAAAAAGTTGCTAAACAAGTTTTTATCCCCTTTACAGTTGGAGGCGGTATATCTTCTATAGAAGATATGAAAACTTTACTGACTGCAGGAGCAGATAAAATAGCAATAAATTCGGCAGCTGTTAAAAATCCTGATTTAATAAAAAAAGCATCTGAATATTTTGGTTCACAATGTGTTGTGGTAGCAATAGATGCAAAATATACTGATAAAGATTTTTATGTATTTATCAATGCCGGACAAAAAAATACCGGCATAAAACTTTTAGACTGGATAAAAATGGTACAAGATTATGGAGCCGGAGAAATACTACTGACCTCTATGGATGCAGATGGAACACAAAACGGATTCGATATTAAAATGACAAAACTTGTGGCGGATAATGTTAATATTCCTGTAATAGCATCAGGTGGAGCAGGAAATTCTATAGAACATTTTGTTACAGTTTTTAAAGAAGCTAATGCAGATGCAGCACTCGCAGCATCAATATTTCATTATAATACTTTGCCTATAGAAACTCTTAAATCAGGTCTTATAAAAGAAGAAATAGCTATCAGATATTAATTTATAGACAGTTGACTAATATCCAAAAAAACTATATTAATGTATAAAATAGTAATAGAGTATAAACTCTAAAAAACTTTATACTTAACACGATTCAGCTATAACCCGATTAAAATAATCGGGTTTTTTTTACTTTTAATTAAAAATCAAACTTGATTTACAATTTTGTATGAAGATATATTACACAAGAATTGTTAATATTTCAGTAAAAAGGTTAAAAAAACGTTAAAATAAGAATATGGATATTATTAAAAATTTGAAAGATTATAAGTTGAGTACTCAACAAAAAATATTTGCGAGCTATTTAAAAGAAAATATCAGCTCGTATAGTTGTAGTGAAAAAATTACGAATACAACTTATCTTCAGAAATATTTTTTACCTGAAAATGATTTTGTAATTTACAGTACCGGAGTGGCAGACCCTAGGTTATTACTAAGAAGAGCTGTATAATTTTATTATAATAGAAAAGGGCTTATAAAAATTTTCATAAGCCCTTTTCTATTGACAAAAAGCGTTTAGCGGGTAGAATTGAAATATATTCTAAATATTGGGGCGTAGCCAAGCGGTAAGGCACCTGGTTTTGGTCCAGGCATTCAGAGGTTCGAATCCTTTCGCCCCAGAGTATTAAAAGAGCTCTCTTACGAGAGCTCTTTTAATACTCTTTTGGGACGGTAGATGAGAACCGAAGGTGAGAATCGCGCGAGTGAGCCGAGGCTGGAGGAGTTTTCTTTGGAGCAAGCAAAGCTTGTGAAAAGAAAATCCGTAACGCCGTTTAACGCGAACGAGCAAGACACTTTCGCCCCAGTATCAAAATTTTGCTTTAGAACTTTAACTCCTGAATCATCAGAAGAAATATCAATCCCTAAATTATTTAAACTTTCTACAAAATTACCTTTTCTTGATGCTTTTTTTATATATCATTCATATCCTTTGTCAACTCCAAAAGTTTATTACAACTGGTTATAATATTATTTAAATATTCTACTTCTCTTGAGCGTTCAAATTCATTTTGATATAGGAGCATAGATGTATCAAGAATTTCCCTGGCAGGTTTTTTTATTTGTCCATAAACCTCTGAGATAAAGGATTTTCTTGAAAGTAAACATTCTTGTGCTTTTTGGTATAATTCAGCATGATAAAAAGCAATTCCTGCCTGCGTACACATATTTCTTGCCCGATTAATTTCTTCATTGGATAATCTTCTTATATCATTTACAAAATTAATACAAAAGAAACCTATTATATTTTGTTGATAGAGAACAGGGAAATTATAGCTCGATTTTATATTATAATCATCCAAAAATCTCAACAAATTTTGTGAATCATTATTTTGCGCAATATATTCTTTTATAGAGGGTATATTAAATTCTCTTTTTTCTAAAAGGGGTTGTATAAAATCCTTAACATCCGGTTCGGACCAATCATAACCGATAATACTTTTTTCACCCTTAAGCGGTAAATATTCTGAATTTTCATCTACGGGTAAATAAATTTTGTTTTTAGAATCATATTCTGAAAAAAATACTCTATCTGCGCTAAAAAAATTTCCGATATTTTTTACAAAGAGTTTTTTAATAATAGTTTTATCTATCGAACTTCTCAATATTTCTATTATATTTCTATTTATTTTCTCTCTTTCTGCTTGCAACTTAATAGTTTCATATAATTTTGCCTGATGCAAGGCTATTCCTGCTTGAATTGCGATAATCCTTACAAATTCTAAGTCTTCTTCGCTTAATCTTTTATAGTCTTTTAGAAAATCAATCAATAAAAAACCTATTAAATTATTAGCATAATAAATAGAAAGTCCATAAAATGATTTTAGATTATGTTTTCTTGCAAATTCTACTTCAGAAGAATCCTCAAGATTGTTTTTCCTTACGAAATCTTCAAAATCTAAGAAAATTATTTCTTTTTCTTGTCTAAAGGAGTCTATCCAAATTTTTAAAGCAGGATCGTTAGTATCCCATCCTACAAAACTTATAATATCATCGGCACTTCTGTATTCAGAATGTTCATCTATAAAAAAACAATCCCCTTCTTTATCATAACTAAGAATAAAACATATATCGGCACCTAAAGCTTGTCCTATTTCGCTAACAATTTTTTTCTTAATAAGATTAACATCTAAAGAGCTACGAATTGTTTCAAATATTCGTCTAAGTAAATATTCCTTTTCAGCCTGTTTTTTAATTGTATTGTATAGTTTTGATTGATAAAAAGCCAACGATACTTGATCAGCGATAATACTTAAAAAATCAATTTCATCCTCTGTAATATAATGTTCTGTTTTTGTATACTGTAAAGCTAATGCTCCAAGAAGTTCTTTTTTATAAATCAATGGAAAACTATATGCTGATGATATACAATATCTTTCTATAGAATCTCTATCAATACTAAAATCTATCTCTTCATCAGTAAAAATTTCTTTATTATTAATAAGAATTTTTTTACCTTTCTTAGCCAATTCTAAGAATGAGGGAAAATCTTTATCTAAAATTTTTCCAAGATAAGAAATCGCACTATCGGGAGATTTATATTCATTGGTAATCTCTTTAGATATTCCTTCTGTTTTTTCATACTCTACTATGAAACAATTATCTGCTTCAAATATTTTGCCTAATGTTTCTACTATTTTTTGTTTAGTAATTTCTATATCAAGAGAATCTCTTATTGTTTCAACAATATCTTTATATAATATTGATACTTCTTTTCGTGTCATTGATTCAAACATCCTAATATCCTCTAACAATAGTAAAATAGTTTAAATCAAATTATAAAATAATATAAAGCCCAGTCAGACTATTATAAAATGTAATTGCTTTAATATATGAAGTTCGAATTTTATTATTACATATAAGTTTTCAGTTGAATAGTTTTAGCTTATAAGACTTTTATATGTACACTTGAGAATTTTTACATTTTTTTATATGATAAAGTAAAGAAAGCAGAACCCTATGATTTATAATAATATTCTAGAATTAATAGGAAAAACACCATTGGTTAAGCTTAACAAGCTTAACGATACAAACTGTGAAATAGTTCTGAAATTAGAGTTTTTTAATCCATCCGGCTCAGTAAAAGATAGAGCTGCTTTTTATATGCTTAATGAAGCAAGCAAACTTGGTAAAATTAATAAAGATACAGTTATAATAGAACCAACTAGCGGAAATACAGGTATAGGACTTGCAATGTGCTGTGCGGTTATGGGCTTAAAGCTTATTATAACTATGCCGGAGAGTATGTCACTTGAACGAAGAAAAATGATTACGGCATATGGTGCACAATTAGTATTAACACCAAAAGAATTAGGGATGCAAGGTGCTGTTGATAAAGCTTTTGAAGTCGCAAAACAAAACCCGAATTCATTTATACCGTCACAGTTTTCAAATAACGCAAATGTGCTTGCTCATATTGAAACCACATCAAAAGAAATTTTTGAAGCAACAGATGGCAAAGTTGATATTGTTGTAGCAGGAATTGGAACATCCGGTACAACTATGGGGCTTTCAGAAGGTTTAAAAAAATTAAAACCTTCTGTTAAAATTTATGGTGTTGAACCTTATGAAAGCCCTCTACTAACAGAAGGACATGCTCATCCTCATAAAATTCAAGGAATTGGTGCAAATTTTATACCCGAACTTTTTAACCCTGAAAAAATTGACGGAATAATTAAAATTGAAGGTGACACTGCAATTAACACAGCAAGGGATTTGGCAATTAATGAAGGTATTTTAGTTGGAATCTCTTCGGGTGCTATTTTAAAAGCGGCATTAATACTAGCTAAAAAACCCGAAAATAAAGGGAAACTAATTATTGCAATTATGTGCGACTTTGGTGAAAGATACTTATCTACTGAATTATTTAATTAAAGAGGAAGCTATATGTTAACGAATATATTACAAACACTAAAAGAAGACATAGGTATAATCTATAAAAAAGATCCTGCTGCAACAAATTTAATCGAAGTAATTTTTTGCTATCCGGGATTTCATGCACTTTTAATTCACAGAATTGCTCACAAGCTTTGGATATGGAAAATCCCTGTACTTCCCCGCCTTCTTTCAACAGTAGCAAGATTCTTAACCGGAATTGACATTCATCCCGGTGCAACTATAGGAAGAAGATTTTTTATTGACCACGGTATGGGTGTAGTAATCGGAGAAACAGCAGAAATAGGTGATGATGTATTGCTATATCAGGGAGTAACCCTTGGCGGGACCAGTGCTAAAAAAGAAAAACGTCATCCAACCTTGGGAAGAGGGGTAGTTGTAGGAGCAGGAGCGAAAGTTTTAGGGAATATCACTTTAGGCAATTATGCAAAAGTCGGAGCAGGTTCTGTTGTTGTTCATGATGTACCCGAACATTCTACTGTTGTGGGTATTCCAGGAAGAATTGTAATTCAGAAAATATTTAATGAAGAAAACGGAGTTCTAATGCACAACAGAATACCAGATCCCGTTTCTTGTGAACTAAACCGACTAAAATATGAGCTTCAGGATTTAAAAGAAAAGTTTGAACAAAAGAATAAATAAAGCAATTATTTATAATTATTTTTCTTTAATAATATATGGTAGAGTCTATTAATAGTGTAAATGATCAAAAATATGAAAAACCTGGACTGATTGCTAATATGGGTGGTATTGTTGCGAGTATTGGAACAATGGCAGGTGCTGGTTATTTAGGGAATAGAATAAGCAAACAAATAGCCGGGCAACTTCATGCTAATAAAGCTAATCTTGACGATATTGTTATTATAAATAACTATATTTCAAATTTTCAACAAGTAAATCCTTTAGGATTAGCATCTAAAGGCGTATCAATAAAAAGATATTCTATACAAAATGCGGCGGAAATAGAAAATATATTAAAACGAGAAGAAAGTTTTTTAATAAAAAAATTGCCTAAAAACATTAAGGAGTATTTTAATAATGCCTTTAACGAAATTAAACTGGGTATTAATGCTTTATATTGTAGAGCTACAAAAACTATTGTATTGCCGGAAAAAGGAATGACTTTTAGTGTTTTCCATGAGTTAGGACATGCTGCAAATGCAAACTTAAATAAAATTAGTAATATATTACAAGGTTCAAGAAAATCTACAATTTTTATTCTACCAATGTTTTTAATAGCTTTATTAAAAACAAAAAAAGCACCAGAAGAAAAATCAACTAATTTGATAGGCAAAACCACCGATTTTATAAAAAACAATTACGGAAAATTATCTTTAATTATGATTTTACCAGCAATTATTGAAGAACATTTAGCATCTTTAAGAGGTGAAAAAATAGCAGAAAAAGTTATTAGTTCAGATACGCTTAAAAAAGTAATTAAGAATAATAGATTATGTTTATTATCTTATATTGCACTGGCAGGAACTTTTATTGCAGGGACTTTTTCTGCAATAAAAATCAAAGATTTTATTGCAAAACCGAAACCTGTTAAAGATGAATAAAAAGAACTTATAAAATCTGTTTATAGTTTATATGAAATAATATCAACCATATACATGATGTCATTCATCCCTAATTTTATACAATTATTATAGATATCTTGTACTGATAGGGATGGTTGATGCATCAAGATTTAGAATATAATTCATATAGCAAAATCAAAAGACTTACTGATAGTGAGTTAGAATCATTATGGACAGAATTTTTTAAAGATAAGCACAATAAAAAAGTTCGTGATTCTCTTATTGTTCAATATATTTATTTAACAAGATATGTTGTAGGTCGTGTTAAAGTATCACTTCCGCCTACATTTTCCATTGAGGATATTTCAAGCTATGGGGTTGAGGGATTAATTGATGCAATAGAAAAATTTTCTCCAAATAAAGGTGCAAGATTTGAAACATATGCTCTTATGAGAATCCGTGGAAATATTATTGACAAGATTCGCTCTCAGGATTTTCTGCCAAGAAGTGCAAGAAAAAAGATTAAAGATGTAAAAGAAACTCAAGAACAACTAAGACAAAAACTCGGAAGACAACCAACTTCAGCAGAAGTTGGAGAGGTATTAGGACTTGAAAAAGAAAAAGTAGATCAAATATTATCAGAAGATACGACTGTTGGCTCCTTATACGATAAAAAAGGATCATCTGAAGATAGCGTAGAAATTATAGACACTATTCAAGACAAGCGTTTGGCCCCACATGAAGAAATGGAACAAAAAGATATTAAACGTGAGTTAGAATATGCACTTAAAAAACTTCCTGAACGTGAAAGAATGATAATGGTTCTTTATTACCATGAAAACATGACATTAAAAGAAATTGGTGAAACAATAGAAATTTCTGAATCCAGAGTTTGTCAATTACACGCGCAGGCAGTTATGAAATTGAAAAATATCTTAAGTGAAAACCGCACAGGAAGATTACAAAAAAGTATAGTTTAAATTATCAAGCCTATTTTCCTAAAGCACCTTTTACTTTTTCTAAAATGCTTTCTTTTTCGCTATATTTTTTCTTTGTAGCTATCTCATATAACTTTTTATACAACTGTTTTTCTTCATCACTAATATTAGTTGGTGTTTTAACTTCAATTATAACAATATGATCGCCTCTTTGTGACGTCTTACCTAAATAAGGAACACCTGCCCCTTTTATTTTAACCGGATTACCGTTTTGCACACCTGCCGGGACAGAAATTTCTTTTTCACCATCGAGAGTGTTTATTGTTATTTCATCTCCTAAAACAGCTTGCGCCGGAGAGATAGTTAACTTTGTAAATACATTTACACCTTCTCTTTTAAAATAATTTGATTGTTTAACATGAATTACAATATATAAATCACCTGATGGGCCACCATTTTTACCCGCATCACCTTCACTTGACAATCTCATTTTTGAACCATTATCAACACCTGCAGGGATTTTTAATTCAATTGTTTTTTCCTTTTCTATACGTCCATAACCTTTACAAGATTTGCAAGGATTTTGTATTCTCACACCTTTTCCTCTGCAATCAGGACAAGTAGCAATTTGTGTGAAGTGTCCCAATATTGTTTGGGTTGTTTGCTGAACCTTTCCGGAGCCACCGCAAGTTGAACACTTGACTGGCTGCGAACCTGGTTCTGAACCCGAACCTTTACACTCAGTACAAGTTTCTAAGTGGTCAATTTTAATATCTTTATTTATTCCAAAAACAGCTTCTTCGAATTCTATTTCAATATCTATTCTTAAATCATCACCTTCTTGGGGGGCATTAGGGTCAATTTCTCTTTGTGAAAAACCGAATCCTCCAAAAAAAGAGTTAAAAATATCGTTTAAATCTCCAAATCCTCCGGCAAATGGTCCTCCTGAATTATATCCTGCATTCGCTAAACCATCTTCACCGTATCTATCGTATAATGCACGTTTTTCATCGTCCATTAATGTTTCATAGGCTTTACCAAGCTCTTTAAATTTTTCTTCTGCACCTGCAGCTTTATTTACATCGGGGTGATATTCACGCGCCTTTTTTCTGAAAGCACTTTTAATTTCGTCTTTTTCTGCATTTCGGCTTACCCCAAGTATTTCATAAAAATCTGTCATTTTATTCTCTTAATTCCTTTAATCTATTCGGCAGTTGCTACATTGACCAGTGTCGGTCTTAGAACTTTATCTCCCAGTCTATATCCTTTTTGTAATTCCATTATAACATGGTTTTCAGGATGTTCACTTGTAGGTGTTTGCATAACAGCTTCATGAAAATTGGGATCAAATTCCTGATCTTGTGCTTGAATCACTTCAAGTCCAAGCTTTGAAAGATTATCAAACATTTGATTATATAATACATTAAAACTTTCTTTTATTTGTTCAAGATTTTCTGATGAATCAATTGACTGTTTAGCTCTATCAAAGTTATCTAAAACTTCAATTAGTTTTTTCATGGCATCTTGTGCACCATAAGTAATTAAGCTTTCACGTTCTTGTGCCTGACGTTTACGATAATTATCAAAATCTGCGGCAAGTCTTATATATTGATTGTTTAAGTTTTCAAAATCTTGTTGAAGCTTATTTTCAGCATCTTCTGTTTCTTTAGTTTCTTCTTGAACTAAAGATTCTTCTTTTTTTGTTTCTGTTAATTCCATATCTTTTTCCTTTGGTCTGAAAGGGTTTTTTGATTCCTCTTTTTTCTTATGTTTCATTTTACCTCTTTTTTATTTATCTTTTGTATTTATTTAACAAATTAATGTCAAAGTAAGAAATATCGACAATATAATAATCTAAATTTATTACGAAATACGCAAATTTAAATAGTTTCACAATGACAAACTAATAACATTATAGTTTATCAAAATGTATAAACAAGTTAAATTTATTTTTTTTTAATATTTTGGTTTTAATAAAGGACTTAATAATATTAATTAACTTTCCCAAAATAATCTTCTGCAGCTGCCTGTATAAAATTATTAATAATTAATACTCCCTTTTTTACATTGTTTTTATCATGAATGCTTTTTATATTTTCTATAATTTCAGATTCAGAACAACTGCTTTCTCCCATACTAAAATTCTTTTTACAATCAAGACTCTTAAGATATTTTTTTTCGGTTGGATAAATATCATTTACTTTGTTTAAATTAACTAAAGAGAGATTCTGCCATATATTATTTGTTAACTTGGCAATTTTTTGAAACAAGTGTAAACTATTATCATTAACAGAAATTGTTTGGTCATTAACAGCAAAATTTAATCTTAAATTTCCGCTGTTATCATTCATTTGATAAATATCAAACTTTAAAAAAGTTTTATTTAAAGGATTAGGATATTTTTTAAGAATATCTTTGAATTCGCTATAGTCTTTGGTTACATTGTCGGTTAACTGAGCAATCATTCTATAGTTTTTATAATTAGGAAGAACAAATTCTCCAATACCTATATTTTGTATACCTTTAAATGAAATATCCATATATTTCTCCTTTGCTTATTAGTAAAAACTCCTGAATATATTTTTTGCTATTTTTATTAAAAAAATTAACAATTAAATAAAATTATTAATTTTTTCTTAACTTTACCTTTAATACAAAAAAAATAAGGTATAAATGTAGTTATAAACAAAAAATTGGTTGTAGTTATATAGAAAAAAGGAGGAAAACATGGCAATCAAACCTTTAGGAGACAAAATCGTAATTAAAGTTATTGAAGACAGCGAACAAACAACAGGCGGAATCTTTATCCCTGATAATGCAAAAGAAAAACCGCAAAAAGGTGAAATTGTTGCTGTAGGACCGGGGAAAACTTTAGATAGCGGAGAAAGAGAGCCTCTTGACGTAAAAGTTGGGGATACAATTTTATATGCTAAATACTCAGGAACAGATGTTAAACTTGACGGTCAAGTTTATAAAATTTTATCTGTAAAAGATGCTTTAGCTATTATTGATTAAGCATTTTATAAACAGCTACGATTTGGGTAAGTTTCAATTTAAAACTGAAACTTTAGCTAAAATCATTAAATAAGTTGATTTGATAAGCCCAAAATTATTAAATTGTTTAGTATAGAAATATAAATAAAGAAAGGGCGAAATCTCAAAGATTTCGTGTAACGGTGTAAAAAATGGCAAAAAAAATAGTATTTAAAGAAGACGCGCGTAAAAGTCTTTTAAATGGTATTGATGCGGTAGCAGAAGCTGTAAAAGTAACATTAGGACCAAAAGGCCGTAATGTGATATTAGAAAAAAAATTCGGTGCACCACAAATTGTTAATGATGGTGTTACTATAGCAAAAGAAATTGAACTTAAAGATGGATTAGAAAATGCAGGTGCACAATTATTAAAAGAAGTGTCATCTAAAACTAATGATGTTGCAGGAGATGGGACAACTACAGCAAGTGTTTTGGCTCAGGCAATTGTTAAAGAAGGCCTAAAAAACCTTACTGCAGGTGCTAATCCAATGTGTATGAAACGCGGTATTGATAAAGCTGTAGAAATTTCTGTTGAAAAAATTAAATCTATGTCAAAATCAGTTAATACGAAAGAAGAAACAGCTCAAGTTGCTACAATTTCAGCAGGTAATAACTCGGAAATTGGTGAATTAATAGCTGAAGCAATGGAAAAAGTTGGACACGATGGTGTTATAACCGTTGAAGAATCAAAATCATTCGGTACTAACTTAAAAGTTGTTGAAGGTATGCAATTTGATAAAGGTTATATTTCACCATATTTTGTAACAGATGCTGAAAGAATGGAAGCTGTATTAGAAGATGCTTATGTCCTTTGCGTTAATAAAAAAATTAACCTAATCGCAGATTTAGTACCAGTTCTAGAACAAGTTGCTCGTGACGGACGCTCACTATTATTAATTGCTGAAGATGTTGAAGGAGAAGCCTTGGCTACTTTAGTTGTTAATACAATGAGAAAAGTTCTAAGAGCAGTAGCTGTTAAAGCTCCCGGATTTGGCGACAGAAGAAAAGATATGCTTCAAGACATTGCCATTTTAACAGGTGGTGAAATGTTTACCGAAGAATTGGGTATTAAATTAGAAAATGTTACAACCCAAATGATGGGGCTTGCAAAAAGAGTTGTTGTAACAAAAGATGAAACAACAATTGTTGTAGGCGATGAAACTAAAAAAGCTGTTGAAGAAAGGGTAAAATTAATCAGAAAACAAATTGAGGCTTCTGATTCTGATTATGATAAAGAAAAACTTCAAGAGCGTGTTGCAAAACTTTCAGGCGGTGTTGCCGTTATAGAAGTTGGTGCAGCTAGCGAAGTTGAATTAAAAGAAAGAAAATTAAGAATTGAAGATGCTTTGAATGCAACTCGTGCAGCAAATGAAGAAGGAATTGTTCCGGGTGGCGGAGTTGCACTTATAAGAGTTCAACAAGAATTGGAAAATAAAATTTCAAGCGTAAAGTTCGCTACAGATGATGAAAAAATCGGATTTAAGATTCTTTCATCTGCCCTTGACGTTCCTTTAAAAGCTATTGCTAATAACGCAGGAGCTAAAAGTGATGTTGTCGTAGATAAAGTTAAAGCTGAAAAAGATGCCTTCGGTTATGATGCATTGAAAAATGAATTTACCGATATGATTAAAGCAGGTATTGTAGATCCTGCTAAAGTAACTCGTTCAGCTCTTGAAAATGCAGCTTCAGTAGGTTCCATGTTATTAACAACAGAAGCAGCTGTTGTAGAAGTTGTAGAAGATAAACCTGCAATGCCTGATATGTCTGCAATGGCAGGAATGGGCGGCATGGGTGGAATGGGCGGTATGATGTAATTCATATTGATATTTCATTCAATATATAAGAAAGAGGCTTAAGTTCAAAAAACTTAAACCTCTTTCTTTATAAATAAACTTTACAAAATATCAAATAACCTTTATTTAATATTTATAAAATTGTATAATTTAGTAAATTACTAAATTATACAATTTGGATTTTAGAATATGAAATTTGAAGATTTAAAGATTGAATATAATAAGCGAAACTCATGTTTTGAATTGTTAAAATCTGAAGCTGAAAGAATGCTTGAGTATTCAGTTAATAAAGCAAATATAAAATTTCATTCAATTTCTTCTAGAGTAAAAAACCTTGAATCATTAAATGACAAAATCGAACGAAAGCAAATAGAAAATCCTTTTTATGAAATAACAGATATTGTTGGTTTAAGAATTGTTTGTTTATTTCTTTCTCAAATATCAGAAATAGAAAAAGTAATTGAAAAATCTTTTGTAATATTGAGCAAAGATGACAAAATAGAAGATTATGAAGACTCTTCCTTTGGGTATATGTCTGCTCATTTTATAGTTAAAATGAAAGATAATATTCATTACTCTGATATTAAAGGTATTCCTTTTGAAATTCAAGTTAGGACTCTATCAATGGATACATGGGCAAGTATTTCTCATCACCTTGATTATAAAAGTAAAGATGTTGTGCCCACAGAGTTAAAAAGAGAATTTTATGCATTAAGTGCCTTACTGTATATTGCAGATACCAGCTTTGAAAGGTTTTACAATAAACGTCAAGAATCTTTAGACGTTATTGATGAAGCATTAGAAAAAAATAAATTTTCATTGAATCAAGAAATTAACTTAGACACTTTAGCTGCATATTTACAAAGAAAATATCCTGATAGAACTCAACCAAAAACATCAAGTGAAATAAAAAATTTATCTGAATTAATAATAGAACTTGAAAAAGTTGGTTGTAAAAAATTAAGTGAAATTGATTCAGCAGTAAATGCAAATAAAACTAAACTTAAAAAAAGAGAAGATGAAAAAAGTAATGGCTCACTATTCTACTCAGCGGTTGGTGCTGTTAGAATGACTTTTCGCTTAATTAATCCTGATTTTGATAAAATTATCAAAGACAAAGTTGCAAATAGAAATAAAAAGAAAAAAGGCAAAAAGTAACAAAAAAGTCATTGTTATTCTTTTATCCCCATAATTCATCATCATAGTGAGTAAATTCTAAATGTTCAAAAACTATTGTATCACCATCTTTTATGCCTTGTTTTTTAAGTTCTTCAAAAATTCCCATATCCTTAAATATGTTTTGCAATCTTAAAACTTGTTCTAAGTTTCTTGCATCTGTAACACTTGCAAGGCGTTTTATTTTTCCTCCAAATACTATATAAGTGTTTTTGTCTGCTTTTGCAATTTCATATGAACTGTCATCATTATCATAAGCTCCCAAGTCTTCTTCAATTTCAATATCAAAAGTAGGTTTTGGAATCTCATCAACTTTTTGGGCTATAAAATTCTTTAGTTGCTCAATATTCTCTCCTGTTGCTGCAGATATTGTAAACACATCAGTTGAGATTCCCTTAAATGTCTGAACATATTCCTCAATATACTCTTTTTCAATAACATCAATTTTATTTAGTGCAACTATTTGGTATAAATCAGCGAGTTTTTCAGAATGTTTTTTCAACTCTAAATTTATTTTATTATAATTTTCAACGGGATTAGGCTGAGTTAAATCCACAATATGAACTAAGAATCTACATCTTTCAATATGACGCAAAAATTCGTGCCCTAATCCAACACCTTCTGATGCTCCCTCAATAAGCCCGGGAATATCTGCAACAACAAAACCGTCTCCTGACAGTTTTTTAACTACACCAAGATTTGGTACAAGTGTTGTAAAAGGATAATTCGCAATTTTTGGTTTAGCTGAGCTTATAACACTGATTAATGTTGATTTTCCGGCATTTGGCATACCCAAAAGACCAACATCTGCAATTAATTTTAATTCTAATTCCAAATCTCTTTCAATCGGTGGCTCTCCGGGTTCACAAAATTGAGGTGCTCTCTTTTGCGAAGTTGCAAATCGAGCGTTACCTCGTCCGCCTCTTCCTCCTTTTGCTACCAATAAAGTATCATTATGATTAGTTAAATCACCTATCAGTTTTCCCGTTTTTAGATCTCTAATCATTGTTCCTACCGGAACTTTTATATATAAATCTTTTCCGCATTTGCCATGTTGAGTTTTAGCTCTCCCGTTAACACCTTGCTCAGCCTTAAATATTGATTTATGCTTAAAGTCCATCAGGGTAGACATATTTTCAGTAGCAATAAAATAAACGTCTCCGCCATTTCCGCCATCGCCACCGGCTGGTCCGCCTTTATCTACATATTTTTCTCTGCGCCAAGCAACAATTCCATTACCCCCGCGACCTGATAATATTTTAATTTTTGCTTTATCTAAAAATGCCATATCATTACACCTAACTATTTTATTACTATATTTACAGGGTTATATAAATTAATACAAATTTATATTTTATGGGATTTTATGCTTAATACATTTGCTGTTTAAGCTTTGTTTTTTAACTTTATGTTCCCTTTTGTTTTGTTAGAAAACCTTTTGCCTGCTTATTTTTTGTAATATAATATTACTATGAAAAATATCAAAAATACACTATTTAGCCAAAAACCGATTAAAATAGGTGAAGAATCAGGTTATGACAATTACATAATGGCAATTGAAACCAGTTGCGATGAAACAGCTTGTTCGGTTTTAAAAAACGGACGTATAGTTTTAGCTAATGTAGTGGCTTCACAAATCAAAACACATGAAAAATATGGTGGAGTAATTCCGGAAATAGCCGCAAGAGAACATTTAGAAACTATTAATCTTGTTATCGAGGAAGCTTTTGAACAATCCAACCTCAAACCCCAACATTTAACTGCTTTTGCAGGTACAGTAGGCCCGGGGCTTGTAGGTTCACTTCTGGTAGGACTTAATGCTGCAAAAACACTTGCTTTAGTGCATGATAAACCTTTTATCGGAATTAATCATTTAAATGCTCATGTTTTTGCAAATTATATAGATACAGATTTAAAACCGCCATTTATTGCCCTGCTTATAAGTGGCGGGCATACACAAATTATTGAAGTTAAATCTAACACAGAACAAGAAATTATCGGTGAGACTATTGATGATGCGGTAGGTGAAGCTTATGATAAAGTAGCAAGGCTTATAGGCCTTCCCTATCCTGGAGGACCACTTTTAGATAAACTTGCAAGAGAAGGTAATCCTTTTGCTTATAAATTACCTGAAGCAAAAGTAAATAAATATGACTTTAGCTTTAGCGGGTTAAAAACAGCTGTTTTAAGACTTGTTCAACAACTAAAAAAAGACCATGGTGAAATTTTACCTGATAGTATTATTAAAGATATTTGTGCAAGTTTTCAAGAAAATGTTTCTGCTGTTTTACTAAAAAAAGTTAAGCATGCTTTGGAAGAGAAACTATACAAGCAAGTAGTTTTAGCAGGTGGTGTTGCTGCTAATTCAGAAATAAGACGTAAATTTTTTGAACTGGAAAAAGAAGGCTACAGTGTAAATGCTCCTGAAATGAAATACTGTACAGATAATGCCGCTATGGTTGCTTCTTGTGCATATTTTTCTTTAAATACTTTTGACGATATTGACATAGAAGTTTTTTCGAGAATCAAATAATATAAACTTAATAATAAACAATAAAAAAGAACATCCTAATTCGAATGTTCTTTTTTATTTATGCTCACTTGATTAAGCAATAATATGTAGTTTTTTACCTAAACCTTCAGCTGGTGTTTTTGGTGCAGGGCTTCCGCTTACTGTACCTGTTGTTTCAGGTTTTTTAGGTTCTACCGGTGCAGTTGTAGCAGCCGGTGCTTTTGGTTTTTCTGCAGGTTTAACTTCTGGTTTTACTACCGGTTGAGTTTTTACTGCTGAAACTGCTTCTGTCATAATTAATTTCCTTTCATTCACATGATTTTAAACTTTCACTTACCTTAAAAAACCTCAAGAAAAAAAATTGCTATTTATCTTAAGATTGTTAAGATTTTTTAAAGATTTGCTTTAAATATTCTCCTGTATAAGAATTTTTATTTTCACTAATTTCTTTTGGTGTGCCTACTGCGACAACTTCACCACCGGCATCTCCTCCATCAGGTCCCAAATCTATTATATAATCTGCGATTTTTATTAAATCCAGGTTATGTTCAATAATTAAAATTGTATTTCCACTATCTGCAAGCTGCTGAAGAATTTTTATTAATTTATCTAAATCTGCCCAATGTAAACCAACTGAAGGTTCATCAAGCAAATATAAAGTTTTTCCCGTTGCTCTTTTATTCAGCTCTGAGGCTAACTTAATTCGTTGAGCTTCTCCACCAGACAGTGTTGTTGCACTTTGCCCGAGTTTCACGTAATCTAAGCCAACATCATTTAATGTTTGTAATTTATTTTTTATTGAAGGTATATTTTTAAAGAAGTCCAATGCTTCTTTTACACTCATATCAAGGACATCTGAAATATTTTTTCCTTTATATTTAACTTCTAAAGTTTCTCTGTTATATCTGTTTCCTTTACATACATCACATTTCACGTACACATCGGAAAGAAAGTTCATTTCGATTCTTAAAACTCCGTCACCTTTACACGCTTCGCATCGGCCACCTTTAACATTAAAACTAAATCTTCCGGGTTTATAGCCTCTTACCCTTGCCTCGTTAGTTTTTGAATATAACTCTCTAATATGAGTAAATACATCAGTATATGTAGCCGGATTTGAACGAGGTGTTCTACCGATAGGTGATTGATCTATATCTATAATTTTATCTATATTCTCTAACCCTGTTATTTCTTGAATTCCTTGAGGTTTTGGTTTATTTTTTCGCACTTTATGAAGAGCATATTCATAAATTAAGTCCTGCATAAGTGTTGATTTTCCAGAACCGGAAACACCTGTTAGTACTACAATTTTCCCCATTGGAATATCTACATCAATATTTTTAAGATTATTTAAATAAGCATTTTTTACTTTTATAAATTCTCCATTTCCTTGACGAATTTTTTCAGGAATCGGTATAGTTTT
Organism: uncultured Muribaculaceae bacterium; assembly: GCA_964391675.1. Classification (GTDB taxonomy): domain Bacteria; phylum Cyanobacteriota; class Vampirovibrionia; order Gastranaerophilales; family Gastranaerophilaceae; genus CAYMMX01. Next base: position 183,734 of record CAYMMX010000003.1, read on the forward strand.
TTCTCCTTTTAAATATTTACCTGTGATGGATTTATCACAAGCCATAATATCTTCAATTGAACCTTGTGAAACAATCTCTCCTCCGTTCAATCCTGCTTTCGGTCCGATATCAACAATGTAATTCGCATTTCTGATTGTTTCCTCGTCATGCTCAACTACAATTAAAGTATTTCCTAAATTTCTAAGATTAATTAGGGTTTTTATTAATCTGGAATTGTCCTTCTGATGAAGGCCTATTGAAGGTTCATCCAAAACGTATAAAACCCCTGAAAGACCACTTCCGATTTGTGTTGCAAGCCTTATTCTTTGTGCTTCGCCACCTGATAGAGTTCCTGCCATTCTGGAAAGAGTGAGATAATTTAAACCTACATCAATTAAAAATTTTAATCTTGCCCTTATTTCATCCAAAATCTGTTTAGCAATCTGCATTTGATAATCGCTAAGCTCTAAAAATAATTCTGAAATAAAATCAAATGCTTCATTTATTGATAAAAGAGTAAATTCATAGATATTTTTATCTTTTATTTTAACTGCCAGTGGAAACGGCTTTAGTCTTGCTCCATTGCAAGCTTTACATGGAGTTGTAAGCATATATTTTTGAATTTCATCTCTCCAGTATTCTCCATTTGCATCATTGTATCTTTTTTCTAGATATGGAATAACACCAATATATTTAGTATATTGGCTTTTATACCTATTTGTTCCAAATTGTTTAACACTTATATTAATAATAGAATTATCACCATACAAAATAATCTTTTGTTCTTCTTCTGTTAAATCTTTGAATGGTTTATTTATATCAATATTAAAATTTTTACAAACAGATTTTAGTAAATCTTCATAATAAGAAGTAGTTGTTTTTGACCATGGATAAATTGCACCATCAGCTAAAGATTTACTCTTATCAGGGACTATCAAATCGGGTGATATAACATTATCTGCACCAAGTCCGGAACATCTTTCACAAGCTCCATAAGGGTTATTGAAACTAAAAATCCTTGGAGCAAGTTCTTCAAAACTCAAATTGCATTTGGCACAAGAGAGTTTTTCACTGAAAATAATCTCTTCACCATCTTTATCTACAATCATTATTCCGTCAGTTTTTTTTAGTGCTATTTGTGCACTGTCTGCTATTCTCGATTTAGCAGTTTCTTTTACTACAATTCTATCTATTACAACATGGATTGTATGTTTTATATTTTTTTCAAGTGAAATTTCATCTTCATCCAAATTATAAATTTTACCGTCAATTTTTACTCTAACAAAGCCTTCTTGTCTTAGTTCTTCAATTACAGAAGAGAACTCACCTTTTTTTCCTCGAATTATAGGGGCTAAAATTTGTATTTTAGCTCCTTCTTGCATATTCATAATTTTATCAACAATTTCATCGATTGTTTGGGGTTTAATTTCATCACCGCATTGAGGACAATAAGGAGTTCCGATACGAGCATACAAAAGCCTTAAATAATCATAAATTTCTGTTACTGTTCCAACTGTTGAACGAGGATTATTACTGGTAGACTTTTGATCAATCGAAATCGCAGGTGAAAGTCCATCAATATGTTCAACATTAGGCTTATCCATTTGTCCTAAAAATTGACGTGCGTATGTAGAAAGGCTTTCTACATATCGTCTTTGACCTTCTGCAAAAATGGTATCAAAGGCAAGGGAACTTTTTCCGGACCCTGATACTCCCGTAAAAACAATCAATTCATTTTTAGGAAGCTCCAGTGATATATTCTTTAAATTATGCTCCTTTGCCCCTGTTATGACAATTTTTTCGTTCATATTAATATTATATAGCAAATTTATTTTTTACATGTTTTACTATTCATATGAAAATAAATATGGATGACAAAACAAATTTTGGCTGGTTTTATGGTACTCATAAAAGAGTAACAAGATTTGCGCTAAAAAATATTCCTGAACTGGCGAATTATAAAGGATTGTTGGAAGAATTTGCTCAAAGACCTGACTTTGATGAAAAAGGGCTTTTTAATAATTGGCATTTCTTTTCTCCAACTCTGAAAAAGAAAAATGTTGATTTTAACGGAAAAAATAATGCTTTTTCCAAATATAAAGAACACGTAGAAAATATGCTAAAGGGTATTTCTGAAAAAAACAGTGATAAATATATAGAACATGCCGGCAGAGCAATTCATTTTTTACAGGACATGACACAACCTCAGCATACTCAAAAAAGTTTTATTTTTAATAAAATTCTTCACTTAAGAATGCATCTGGCATTTGAAGAATTTGTAAAGGAAAATCAGCAGGATTGCTTTTGTGAATATATTGAAAAACCGTTTATAAATAGATCTTATGATGATATTTTTATGGAAAACGTAAATTTATCTTATAAAAGTGAATTGCCTTTATCTAACAACCGATATATCTGGGAACGATTAGGAAAAAATGGTATTAATCAGGCTATATCTTCTACAAAAGATTTTTTAACTAAATTAAGTACACTAATTAAATCTGATCAACTTGAGTTGCCTTTCAAATAAAATGTAACAAATTTATAATAAATTAGCAAAAAAAATTATTTAGTAATTTTCTATGAATGTTATAAAACAAGGTAATGCTAAAAATGAAAATAGCACCTACAAATAATTGCTTTAAATGCAATCCTAGACAAAATATTAACTTTTGCCAAATATATAAAATTCCGGTTAATCGAAATTTGTTTAATTCAAGCGAAAAAATTTATAAAGATTTCTCTGAACAAATGTTTATTTTACTTAATGAATTAAGTTTTAAAAAACAAATTGAATCAGCTTTAGCAATAAAAGAGAAAAAAGGCTTGAAAGCTTTTTTTAAAAATTTTGAAAACCTTGCAAAAATAGGTGATGAATTAAAATATATTTTAGATTTTGAAACCCCTGGATATCAGATATATGATAAGTTACAAAAAACAACCGGATGTGCTTCTTGGTGGCTTGCAAGACACTTGAATATAGAAGAACCCAAACCTTTAAGTGAAACTCATCATACATTTTTCTTATATACAGGAAAAGACTGTACAAATTACCAAAAAGTATATAAATCAAAAAATTCATTTACTGAACTATTTAATAAACAAAAGCTTGTTCAAAACAAAATCTTAAGTGGAGAATACAGATCCAATGATATTAGTTATTGGCCAAAATTATTACTAGCTAAAGATTTTGAATCATCTCTTTGCAAAATGCATACTGAGATTAAACCTAAAGAAATTACTATAGATTCTGCAAATGACTTACATAAAATTTTTGATGATTTAGATAATATAATAAAATTTGATAATTAACAAAACTAAATAAGAAATTTGTTAAAAATTTTTTTTGTAGTAATATTAATATTGAAGTTACACTAGTTTGATAGGCTTGCCCTAGTTTTTATCTCGTAACATCTTGCTGAGAAAATCGAAGCATCTCTTTAATATTATTATTTCGAGATTTTTCAACTTAAAGTTCAGCAATGAATAAGAAGAAAAAATGAAACTTTGTAACTGGATATTACATATTAATTTATAAGGAGAAAAACGATGCCGGTAGCGTCAATGATTGAACTTTTAGAAGCAGGTGTACATTTTGGTCACCAAACACAACATTGGAACCCAAAAATGAAACCATATATTTATGGTGCAAGAAACGGAATCTATGTTATTGATTTAAGAAAAACAACTGATATGTTAGATAAAGCATATGAAATAGTCAGAGAGTTTTCTGCAAGAAATAAAAATATTCTTTTTGTAGGAACAAAAAGGCAGGCAGCTGATGTTGTTGCTGAAGAAGCAGCAAGATCCGGTGCTTATTACATCAACAGAAGATGGTTAGGCGGATTAATGACTAACTTTGAAACAATTCGTTCAAGAGTTAATAAATTAAGAGAACTTGAAGAATTCATTTCAAGCGGTCATATAGAAAAATTACCTAAAAAAGAAATTGCTCAAATACAACGCCAAGTAGCAAAATTGAGTAAAACTTTGGGTGGTATTAAAGAGATGAGAGGATTACCTGATTTAATATTTATTATTGATCAACAAAAAGAATTAATAGCAATTCAAGAGGCTAATAAATTAAATATTCCTGTTATTTGTTTGGCTGACACTAATGCAAATCCTGATAACATCCAATATTTAATACCCGGCAATGATGATGCTATAAGATCAATCAAATTAATAGCTTCGAAGCTTGCAAATGCTGTTTTAGAAGGTAAAGAATTAAGAGAAAATAAAGCTGTATCTTCTTCAAAAATCGAAAAGATAGAAGCAAAAGACGCAGGCGTTGAAGAAGAAATTGTTTCAGCAAAAGAAGAAGTATCAGAAGAAGTTACTTCAAAAGAAGAAACAACAGTAGAGGTATAAAAACTTAACAACTTACAGGGTGAACAGGTGATAAGTTTTTAAGTTTAACTATTCACCCATTCACCCTGTAGTTCATAATAAATAAGTGAAGAAAGGAATAAAAAATGGAAATAACAGCTCAAATGGTAAAAGAACTTCGTGAACAAACAGGTGCAGGAATGATGGATTGCAAAAAAGCCCTTACTGAAGCCAACGGAGACATGGAAAAAGCTGCAGAAATTCTTAGACAAAAGGGTATTTCTTCCGCTGAAAAGAAAATGGGCAGAATCGCCGCTGAAGGTTTAGTTTCTTCAGCTATTGAAGGTAATAAAGGCGCATTGGTTGAACTTAACTGTGAAACAGATTTCGTTGCTAAAAATGAGGAATTTAAAGCATTAGCTAACGATATAGCAAAACTTGCAGCAACCTCAAATGCATCAACTATAGATGAATTATTAACTTCTGAACTAAACGGTGTTAAGCTGGAAGATGTTATTAAAGAAAAAATAGCTACTATAGGTGAAAAAATCACTTTAAGAAGATTCGAAAAATATGAAGGTAACCTATCAACATATATTCACAATGGCAAAATCGGTGTTATGTTAGTATCTGACAAAGCAGATGAAATTGTAGGTAAAGATGTTTGCTTGCATATCGCAAGTTCAGCACCTGAATTCTTATCCAGTGATGATGTTCCGCAAAGTGTCAGAGATGAAGAAAAAAGAATAGAAATGGGTAAAGAAGACTTACAAAGCAAGCCTGAAGCTATTAGAGAAAAAATTGTTGAAGGAAGACTTCACAAAATCCTCGCCCAAAGATGTTTATTAGAGCAACCTTTTGTAAAAGATCCCGGTCAATCTGTTAAACAATATATTGAAGGTAAATTTTCGATTATAAAATTCGACAGATACGTCCTTGGCGAAGGTCTTGAAAAAAGACAAGAAAATTTTGCTGACGAAGTTATGGGACAACTAAATAAATAATAATTAACAATATAAAAAGGCGCGAATTAAAAATTCGCGCCTTTTTATATTGTTAAAATAACCAATTTCTTACGTAATCTGCAACGTTATCAAATCCTATCATTAATCCTAAATCATTTGGCTGAATATTTTTATGGTAAAAAATTACAGGGACATATTCTCTTGTATGGTCTGTGCCTTCTACTGTAGGATCACAACCATGATCCGCCGTAATAATTAATAAATCTTCTTCTTTCAAATTATGTAAGATTTCACCTAAATAAATATCAATTTCTTCTAACGCTTTTCCGTAACCTTGTGCATCATTTCTATGACCGTATAGCATATCTGTATCTACAAGATTAGTAAATATTAGAGATTTGTCTATATTTTCGACTTCAGCAATTTTGATTTTTTCTAAATCTAGTTCTTCTTTTATTGCATTAATAGTTAATTCGAGTCCTTCTTTATTTGAACCTATATGAATTGCATGAGTAATACCTGATTTCGAGAAAATATCTTCAATTTTTCCTATAGCTATTACTTCACCATTTGATTTTTGGATTTCATTTAATACTGTCGGTTTATGAGGTACTACTGAATAATCTCTTCTGTCTTTTGAAATCCTTGTGGGTTTTCCATCAATAATTCTGTATGGTCTTGCTATTACACGAGAAACATTATAATTTGATTTATCAAGAATTTCTCTTGCTATTTCACACCACTTGTAAAGTTTCGTTAGTGGGATTATATCAATATCAACTGCAATTTGAAAAACACTATCTGCACTTGTATAAACTATAGGGAATTTTGTTTCTTGGTGCTTATCATTTAAATCTTCAATAATTTTTGTTCCGCTTGCAGGATAATTTCCAAGGATTTTACCACAACCTGTTTTTTCTATAAACTCATGAACAATTTCATTATCAAAGCCGTTAGGAAATGTTGCAAACGGTTCGTCTAAGACTAGACCTGCAATTTCCCAATGCCCGGTTGTAGTATCTTTACCTTTAGATTTTTCAGCCATTGTTCCATATTGTCCAATAGGCGAATTAATAGCACAAACGCCTAAACATTCTTGTATATTTCCAAGTCCTAATTTTTGAAGATTAGGCAAATTTAATCCATTACAAAATTGTGCAACATTTTTGAGAGTATTACATTCATAAACATCATTGTATTCTTTGCAATCAGGCATAGCACCTATACCCAGGGAATCTATAACTATAATTATTGCTCTTTTCAATATTCTTATTTCCTGCAAACTATTCCACCTAAAATCTTATCATAAAATATATTTAAGGTATAATTATTAATGTAGAGACAAAATTAAAGGAAATAAAAATGCAAGCACGCAGAGCAGCTCGAGAATTAGCACTAATATTGTTCTCACAGCTTGAGAAAAAAATAACAAATTATTCTAAAGAAGATTTTGAAGACATTATACTCAAATCAGTTAGAATTTTAACAAATAATGCAAGTGAAGAATTAAAACTAACAGTAGGTTCACTGCTCGACACAAAAGACTTTATTCAAGAATACGAAGCAAACCATGAAACAAATCTGCAAAGACCTATTGATGTTTCAAATATTCCTGTAGGCATTCCTTTAACATCTGATATGGTTAAAAGGGTGGATGAAATGGTTGAAATAGCTGAAAAAGCTCTATTAGCTTTAGATATTGCAGAAATAGCTACGCTTGAAAGTAAAAACGAAGTTAAAAATTATGCTGTCCAGATAGCAGAAAAATTTAAAGACAATGGAGAATTTATTGATGGGCAAATTCAAAAATTTGCTAAAGGATGGGATATAGAACGTCTTGTTAAAATGGATAAGGATATTTTACGAATAGCTATAATTGAACTTCTTTACATAAAAGACGCACCGATGAAGGTTATTGTTGATGAAGCTTTAGAATTAGCTAAAAAATATTCGACAGACGAAAGTTCATCATTTATAAACGGTATTCTGGCAAAAGTTATTGTTGAAAACGGAGTATCATAGATTAATTTATTTTTGCTAAACAATATTGTAATAAGTTAGCTAAATTTAAAGATTGAGGAGCATATGTTTAATTTTTTCGGGAAAAAAGATGAAGAAAAAAGACAAGATATACAACAAGATTCCGAACAAGAAAAGCAAGGAATCCTGTCTTGGAGTTTTGACAGGTTAAAACAAGCCGTTTCCAAAACAACTGAAACCTTAGTCGATAGTGTCGTTAACGCTGTTGAAGAAGAAGCTGAATTTTCAGAATTTGTACTTGAAGACATGGAAGATTTGTTAATTCATGCAGATTTAGGCGTAAATTATGCAGCAGAGTTAGTTGATAAATTAAGAAATCAAGATAAAATTAAACCCTCAACCGTTAAAAATTATTTAAAAGAAGAATTTTTAAAAACTCTTTCCGAGACTGGAAAAACAAGTTTAAATTATAAAGAAAATTGTCTAAACATCTATTTTGTCTCCGGTGTAAACGGTGTTGGAAAAACTACTTTGATAGGTAAATTAGCCTACAAATTCAAAACCGAAGGGAAAAAAGTTTTAATTGCTGCGGGGGACACATTTCGTGCTGCAGCAGAAGAACAACTTGATATATGGTCTAAAAGAGCCGGAGCAGATATTGTAAGGCGTGATAAAGCCGATCCTGCCTCGGTTGTATATGAATCAATCCAAAAAGCACGAAATGAAAACTATAATGTTATTTTAGTTGATACAGCAGGTCGACTGCAAAATAAATTTAACTTAATGGAAGAATTATCAAAAATTAAAGCTGTTATTGATAAAAACGCATCCGATGATTTACGTGAATGCATCTTGGTCTTAGATGCAAATACAGGACAAAATGGTTTACAACAGGCTAAAGTTTTTCTTGAATCTGTTAATTTAACATCCGTTGCTTTAACAAAACTGGATGGTTCCGCAAAAGGTGCTATAGCGCTAGCTGTAGCAAAAGAACTAAAACTTCCTGTCAAACTTATCGGTGTTGGCGAAAAGATGGAAGATTTAAGAGATTTTAACTCTAATGATTTTATAAATGCATTATTTGAAAAATAAATATTGAAAACAAAAAATATATTAATATAATAGGGTTAATAAATAATATTTTTATTATAAAATATTAGTATGTTTGATTCTTTATCTGACAGATTACAAGAAATTATTAAAAGAACTTCTCAAGGCGGAGCACTAAGCGAGGATAATATGCAAGAAGCATTGAGAGAAATTCGTCGTGCTCTTCTGGAAGCAGATGTTAATCTTCGTGTTGTAAAAGCTTTTATATCAAACATTAAAGATAAAGCTGAAGGTGAACAAATACTAAAAGGTGTTAATCCATCTCAGCAATTAGTAAAAATAGTTCACGATGAACTTGTTGAAATTTTAGGAAAAGAAAATACCCCATTGGATTTTAATGGACATCCAAATATTATAATGATGTTAGGACTTCAAGGTTCTGGTAAAACAACATCTTCTGCAAAACTTGCAGTTAAACTTAAAAAAGAAGGCAGAAGCCCTCTTTTAGTTGCATGTGATGTTTATCGACCTGCAGCTATTAAACAAATTCAAACATTGGGTCAACAAATTGGCGTTGAAGTTTTTTCTATTCAAGATAACAAAGATGTTCAAAAAATAGTTCAAAACGCTATTTCATATGCAAAAGAAAATAATCATAATACAATAATTCTGGATACAGCAGGAAGATTACAAATTGATACTGATATGATGGCAGAATTATTGCTAATTGATAGAATTTTTGCACCTCATGAAAAATTACTTGTAATTGATGCAATGACCGGTCAAGAGGCTGTTAATGTTGCCGAAAATTTTGATGCACAACTTGGTTTAACCGGACTAGTTTTGACTAAATTAGACGGGGATTCAAGAGGTGGTTCAGCACTTTCTGTTGTTTATTGCACTAAAAAACCTATTAAATTAACAGGTACCGGAGAAAAACTTAACGCTCTTGAAGATTTTTACCCAGAGAGAATGGCTACAAGAATTTTAGGTATGGGAGATATCGTTTCTCTTGTTGAGCGTGCACAAGAAGTTTTTGATGAGGAACAGGCAAAAGAATTTGAGAAAAAAATGCGCAAAGCAGAATTCTCTTTTGATGATTTTTTAAAAATGCAAAAACAAATGAAAATGTTTGGATCAATTGACCAAATCCTTGGAATGTTACCTATTCCCGGACTTAAAAAAGAAGACAAAGACATGATTTCGCACCACGGAGAAAAAGAATTTAAAAGAATAGAAGTTTTTATACAAAGTATGACACCTAACGAAAGAGCTAATCCTGACTTAATAAACTCAAGCAGAAAAAAAAGAATTTCTTCCGGATGTGGAATTTCTTTGCACGATATTAATATATTTATCAAACAATTTGAACAAATGAGAACCATGATGAAAGGTATGTCAGGGATGAAAGACAAAATAAAAGGCGGAAAACTCAATATGGCTCAAGCAATGAATATGATGAAAAAATTTAAGTAACAACCTTTAACCATAAACCATATTATAAAAATTGATAATTAAATAAAATATTTTCGGGACGTGGCGCAGCTTGGTAGCGTGCTACCTTGGGGTGGTAGAGGTCGCAGGTTCAAATCCTGTCGTTCCGAATTTTTTTATTGTATTTTTTATATTACTTTATATACTTGAAATAATTATATTTCAATGTTATAATACCCGTTAAATAAAATTACCTCTGTCATTATTAGTGGAATATATTGTGTTAGTATTATAGGGATTAGGATTTTGCTTAAAATAGGTACAAGTGTTGACTTACTTAAGAATGTTGTTAATCAGGTTAGAAGTTTTGGATACGTTTCTACAGACTTTATGCCTTATTCTAAAAAACAAATTGAGTATGATGAATTTAAAAGCTTAAATCGTAAATTAGGTGATTTGAGAGTAATAATTAATGAGTATAAAGAAAAAAATTATACTTTAGATAATATCGTTTCTGTTATTAAAAATCAGAATGAAATGCTTAAACAAAGATTGGTATCATCAAGAGCATGCGTAAGCGCATTCTTTCAATCACTATATCCAAAAAAGAAAATTGCGAATGAACAAGAAAATGCATTATTGACTGCATTTTCTATGAAAAAAAATGGCATTGATAATTTTGCACTTGTTGGAATGAATACACCTAGAAATAAAGAAGACCATGTTTTTATTGTTGTTGATTTAGCAGAAAATGCCAATTTATCTAATCCTAAAACCTGGGGGGATGATTCTAAAATAGTTAATTCCGAACTTGGTATTGTCAAATATGTTTTTGAAGATAAAAAAACGAGTTTTATACCGTTTTTCAAAAACAATGAACAACCACTAAATTGGCTATTGGAAAAATTTAATATAACGAAAAAAGAACCGGTGTCGTTTTTTAATTATTTAAGAAAAGAAAACTTTTCAGATAACATCTTAAAAGAATACGATTGGGAAACCAAAACTTTATATAAGACATAAGTTATTTTACTTTTTATCGTGATATTACAAAAATTACTTCTTCTGCAAAAAAGTTAGAAAATAGTTTTGTTATAAAATTATTTTTTATATTAGATTTTGTCATAAAAATATATTTTGAAATTCTAATACTACGATTTTTGCAAAATTTATAAAAATCGTTTACTGTTAAAAGGTGTATATTTGGGGTATCATACCATTCAAACGGGAGGACTTTTGACTTTGGCATATGTCCTGTAAAAAACAAATAAAACCTTACTTTCCAATATGCGAAATTTGGAAATGATACAACTACTTTTTTACCAACTCTGAGCATTTCCTCAATTACATAATCAGGTTTTTCTGTTGATTGTAAGGTTTGATTTAATATTATCCAATCATATTCTTTATCATCGAAGCCTTTTAAACCTTCATCTATATCCCCTTGAATTACAGAAAGACCTTTTTCAAGAGAGGAAACTACAGAATTCTGATTGATTTCAACACCCAATCCTTTAACATTTTTTTCTTTAATGAGTTTTGCAAGTAATTCACCATCACCACAACCTAAATCCAAAACTTTTGACTCGTTATTAATAATATCAGTAATGATTGAATAGTTAAGTCTTAAACCTTGTGTTTTTCCATATTCCTTATTTGTTTTACTCACTATTACTCCTTTGTCCCTAAAAAACTTTTTATAATCTTAGTTTGAGTTTCAAATTCTAATAAAAAAGCATCATGCCCGCAAGGACTTTCAATTTCGCAAAAAGAAACATCTTTATGGGCTTTAATCAAGGCATTAACTATTTCTTTTGATTGTGCAGTCGGAAATAGCCAATCACTTGTGAAAGAAATAATCAAGAATCTTGCATTAGTTCTTTTTAAAGATTCTTCGAGCGAAGTAAATTTTTGCGCAGTGTCATATAAATCTACCGCTTTGGTTATATATAAGTATGAATTTGCATCAAACCTGTCAACAAAGGTTTGTCCCTGATGTTCAAGATAACTTTCTACTTCAAAATCTATATTGAAATCAAAATTTGGTTTATCTTTATCTTGAAAACGTCTTGCAAATTTATTTTGCATAGCATCTTCGCTTAAATAAGTAACGTGTCCTATCATTCTTGCAATTGCTAAACCTCTTTCCGGTTGTTTTTCTGCATCATAATAATTTCCGTTATTAAAATTTGGATCTGATAAAATTGCGTTTCTTCCAATTGCATTAAAGGCAATACTTTGTGCAGATAATTTACTTGTAGATGCAATTATAATACAAGCTTTTACCTTATCTGAAAAACTTACCCCCCATTCAATAGCTTGCATCCCTCCCATAGATCCACCTGCTACAATCAACTCGTTGACACCTAAAAAATCTATTAATTTTTTTTGAACCTTAACTGTATCTTCAATTGTTATAACAGGGAAATCAAGTCCGTACCTTTGATTAGTATCCGGCTTATATGAACAAGGTCCTGTCGTTCCGGAACACCCACCTAATATATTAGAAGAAATTACAAAAAATTTATCAGTATCGAATGCCTTACCTGGGCCTATCATTTCATTCCACCAACCAAATTTTTTATCTTCTTCTGAATGCTTACCTGCTGCATGAGCATCTCCTGTAAGAGCATGCAAAACCAAAATTGCATTATCATTATTTTTATTCAATTTTCCGTATGTTTCATAAGCAATAGTATATTCAGGTAAAAGCTTTCCGCTTTCTAGTATCAACGGTTCTTTTATTTCTAAATATTGTGTTTGAACTATACCAATATCACTTGCCAATTAATTCTCCTAATTATTGAATCTAAAATGGACAATATCACCGTCTTGAACTATATAATCTTTACCTTCCATTCGAGTTACACCTTTTTCTTTACAAGCCGAGTAAGAACCGCATTCAATAAAGTCTTTGTAACTTGTAACTTCAGCTTTAATAAATCCTTTTTCAAAATCAGTATGAATAACCCCTGCTGCCTGAGGTGCTTTAGCACCTGATGGGATTGTCCAGGCACGAACTTCTTTTTCACCTGCGGTAATATATGTTCTTAAATCAAGCAAATGATAAACTGTTTTTATCATTCTGTTTATTCCAGAATCTTCTATTCCAAGCTCATTTAAATATTCTTTTGCTTCGTCAGAATCCAATTCTGCAAGCTCTGATTCAATTTTAGCTGAAACCAAAACAACATCAGCATTGTGTGTTTTAGCATACTCTTCAACTTTTTTTGTATAGTCATTTCCCATTTTTAAATCGAATTCTGAAACATTAGCACAATAAATCATTGGCTTAACTGACATTAAGTGAAGTGTTTTTATAATTGCTTGCTCATCTTCATTAAAATATTCTTTTATATTTATAAATTTTCCTTCTGAAAGAAGCTCTGTCAATTTGGTTAAAACAGTATTTTCTAAAACAGCATCTTTATCACCGGATTTAGCTGTCTTAATTGTTTTTGCCTGACGTTTTTCAACAGTAGCCAAATCAGCTAAAGCAAGCTCTGTATTAATAATTTCTATATCATCAATAGGATTTATTTTTCCTGCAACATGAATTGTATTTTCATCATCAAAACACCTTACAACTTGGATTATAGCATCGACTTCTCTTATAGTATGCAAAAATTGGTTTCCTAATCCTTCTCCTTTACTGGCACCCTTAACAAGTCCTGCAATATCAACAAATTCTATAGCTGTAGGTATTACAACTTGTGTTCCTACTAATTTCTGCAAAATTTCCAATCTTTCATCAGGAACATTAACTACACCTACATTAGGCTCAATTGTACAAAACGGGTAATTTGCACTTTGTGCATTTTTTGCACTTGTAAGTGCATTAAATAATGTTGATTTTCCTACATTTGGCAACCCTACTATTCCGGTTCTTAGCATTTTTATATCCTTAACTTGTGTCTTACTAAATTGTACCAAGAACAAAAACATTTTTCGCTGAAGAACTTGTATTAAATATTACAAACTGTAAAGATTATTTTTTAAGACAAAAAAAAAATTTTTTACGAGTTTTAGCATTAATGAAGTAAAACGTTAAATTAATACAAGGAGAAAAAATGGAAATAAAAAAAATAAATTGTAATCAAAATTTTAGAGCTAGTATCCCGTATAATAATATTGATTATAAAGCTATAAGTAAATTTTTTAATTCTGAAGATGTTATTAATAGCTTAGCTAATGCTTTACCACACCTAAAAAAAATAGGTGGTGAAAATGACCCCTCAATAATTTTTAAAATCGGTATAGATGAAGCGAAATCTTTTGGAAAAGGTTTATGCATAGACTGTTTTACAAAACAGGAAAAAATTGTAACTATGCCGGTTAAAAAAGGATTTTGGGGTCAAAAACTTATTCAGGTTAAAAAGGTATTTAATGGAGATGATAATATAGTACTAACAAAAGAAGAAGCTTCTAATCCGGAAACTATTATTGCAGAAGCCCAAAAGCTTTTTGACGGAGATTCAATACAAACTCCACGTAAAGCTTTTGCAAAAGCCAGTGAAGTAAGTGATGCTATGCAAAACTTAATCAGAGCACATCAAGACATTCAATAATTTTGATTTTATATTAAGAGAGCAAGACTTCAAAAGAAGTCTTGCTCTCTTAATATTTTTAATTATTCTTCCCGCAGCATTGTTTATATTTTTTGCCGCTTCCGCAAGGACAAGGGTCATTTCTACCTATTTTACTATGCTGTTCAGGTTTTTTAACTGAATTTTCGACATCTTCATTTGAAACAAAACTTTCTGCGGCACGTGCTAAATCAGTTTCAATTACACTTTCATCCTGCATATTTACAATTTGCACTCCGAATTTTGTTCTAAATAAATGTTTAACTGTTTCTCCTTGAATCTCAAACATCATTTTATTAAACAAATCATACGCTTCTTTTTTGTATTCAATTAACGGATCTTTTTGACCATAAGCCCTAAGGCCTATACCATCTCTAAGCATATCAATATTATGCAAATGATCAATCCATTTATTATCAATGACTCTCAGTAACACATCTTTTTCAATATTTCTCATCACATTTATTGCACTAAAAGCTTCTTGCGGGGTATGAGTATCTTCATATTTTGAAATAACATCATTATAAAAACTAATGATCTCTCTTTCATGATCTTGATATGCATACTTAGCTTTTTGTGTTAATTTCTCTGAAACAGCATCAAACTTAAGTCCTTGAATATTCGAAACAGTAAAATCCGAAAGTTGAGGTATTATTGAATGAAGTTCCTTTATCATTGTTTGAAGTTCATCATAAACATATTCTTCCGGTTGCATTTCAGGAGTTATATAGCTTTTTAAAAGTCTATCAATCTCTTGTTCAATCATAAATACTATATTTTCGTTCAGTTTTTCACCCTTTAGAACTTGTCTTCTTTGTGAATAGAATTTCTCTCTTTGAATATTCATAACATCATCATATTCAAGTACATTTTTTCTTATATCAAAATGATAAGTTTCTACTTTCTTTTGAGCAGATTGAATTTGCCTTGAAATAATCGGTGCTTCAATAGCCATCGATTCATCAACATTTAAAACATTCATAAGGTTTGTAATTTTTTCTCCACCGAAAATTCTCATTAAATTATCTTCTAAAGATAAGAAAAACCTTGTTGAACCGGGGTCTCCCTGACGAGCTGCCCGACCTCTTAATTGATTATCAATACGTCTGGATTCGTGTCTTTCTGTTCCTATAACATGCAAACCACCAGCCAATACTACATTATTATGTTCTTCTTCAGTAAGTTTTCTTGATTTTTCAAGTACTTCTTGCTTCTTTTGTTCATAATTTGGAGATTCAGAGGTAATTTTTAAATTTTCCAATTCTTCTTTAGCCAAATACTCAGCATTACCTCCAAGTAAAATATCAGTACCACGACCGGCCATATTTGTTGCAATAGTAACAGCTCCAAATCTTCCTGCCTGAGCAATAATATAAGCTTCTTTTTCATGGTGTTTTGCATTTAATACATTATGCTTAACTCCGCGCTTTCTTAACAAATCCGAAATATATTCAGATTTTTCAATGCTTACGGTTCCGACTAAAACCGGTCTGCCTTTCTTATTCATTTCAATAATTTCGTCTACAACAGATAGATATTTTTGTTTTTCAGTTTTGTAAATAACATCCGAATAATTTATTCTTATATCGTCTTTATTTGTAGGAATAGAGGTTACTTCTAAATTATAAATCTTTCCGAATTCAGCTTCTTCAGTCATTGCTGTACCTGTCATTCCGGATAATTTAGGATAAAGTCTAAATAAATTTTGAAAAGTTATACTTGCTAAAGTTTGAGTTTCATCTTGTATTTTTACATTTTCTTTTGCTTCTATAGCTTGATGAAGCCCGTCAGACCAACGTCTACCATCCATTAAACGTCCTGTAAATTCGTCTACAATAACAACTTCACCGTCTTTAACAACATAATCTGTATCTTTTGTAAATAATTCTTTTGCTTTTAAAGCCTGCAACAAATGATGTGCATATTGAGTTGCAATATCAAATAAGTCATCAACACCGGTTAATTCTTGTGCTCTATCAATGCCTTCTTCGGTTAAAATTATGTTTTTATTTTTTTCATCAACTTCATAATCTATGTCTTTTTTAAGTTGAGGAGCAATTTTTGACATCATTTTATATGTTTCAGCAGATTTTTCTAATCTTCCGCTAATGATTAAAGGTGTTCTGGCTTCATCAATTAAAATACTATCAACTTCGTCAATAATTGCATAATTATACGGACGCTGAACAAGCATTTCTAAACTTCCTGCCATATTATCTCTAAGATAATCAAAACCGAATTCGTTATTTGTACCGTATGTTATATCGCAAGAATAAGCCGCTTTTTTTTCTTCAAATTCGTTTTCTCCCCGGGAACCTGAAAGAACTACTCCTACCGTTAAGCCGAGGAATTTATATATTTGTCCCATCCAATCACTGTCACGCTTTGCAAGATAATCATTTACTGTTACTATATGAACACCTTTTCCGCTAAGAGCATTAAGGTATGCCGGTAAAGTCGCAACGAGAGTTTTCCCTTCACCTGTTCTCATCTCTGCTATATGCCCGTTGTGAAGAAAATATCCGCCAACCAACTGTACATCAAAATGACGCATATTTAAAACTCTTTTACCAGCCTCTCGAACTGTAGCAAAAGCTTCTGGTAAAATCTTATCTAAAACTTCTTTTTCCAAAGCTCTGTCTGTTAGAAAATCATCAGATGTTTTTCTAGATGCAAGTATTGATCTAAATTCGTCCGTCTTGTTTTTTAATTCAATATCTGTCATTTTTGCGAATTCAGGCTCAAGAGCATTTATATGATCAACGATTCCCATTACACTTTTAATTTTTCTTTCGTTAGGGTCTCCTAGTAATTTTAATAACCAATTCATAATTAAAAATATCCTCTCCCATTTTTACATTAATTGTAACATGAACAAATATTTATTGTATCTAGTTAAAAGGTTATATACAGTGGATAAAAAACATAATTGTTAAGAATTCTTAACAAAATAAGGTCTAAAATTAAAGTAAAAAAATAATATGTCGATATTTTATACATAGGGAAATAAAAGTTACGATTTAACAAAATTAAGGAGCAAATTGAAATGGGAATGTCCGCATCACAAGCGAGAATGTTGTCTTTAACAACCAGATTATCTGATTTGGAATATCAGGCTCAATCCATTTCTAATTCAAAAATTAGATTGGCTGACCAATCTACTTCTGCTTCTCAAAAATATCAAGATGCTTTAAATAAAGAAAAACTTACTGTTATGACAGGGTACAATACAAATATTGATGCAACTGCTTATAATTTAACTACCTATAATGCAGTTTCTACAACAGATAAACAAAGATTTATTACAGATGCCACAGGAAGAGTCCTTGTTTCTTCTTCTGTAGGAAGCCTATATGATACTTCTCAAAATGTCGGAAGTACTTCTTATTCTTTAAAACAAACTTATTCTTCAAATTCAGCTTATTTAACTGCCGCCTTAGGCTATTCAAATGAAACAGAAGCTGCGGCTGCCGGCAGAGATTATGATGCAAACAAAGTTGCATATTATACAAATAGATACTCAGGTGCTGAACAGTTCTTAAGAGGTTTAGGCTATACATCTAATGTCAGTAACACCAGTGCAAGCTATACTTATGATGCAGCAGCTGTTGATTATTATCTAAATGTATTTAACCAGATAGCTGAAAATGGATATAATTCCCCTGGTGATGGAAGAATGAAAGATAGTGAATGGTTATACTCAGAATTGAGCGCAGGGAATTTATACATTGAAGAATGGAATACCAGCGGAGGAGAAGATGGCAGTGGCGGTTGGGAACAAATTTCCTGGTCTTCCGGAGATGCTTCTCTTCAAACTGAAAGTGATGAGTCAGATGTCGCAAAAGCAGAGGCTGAATATGAAACAGCTATGGCAACTATTAAATCTCAAGATAACAAGTACGATTTACAGTTAAAGCAAATTGAAACACAACACTCTGCTGTTCAAACAGAAATAGAGTCCGTAAGAAAAGTTATTGATAAAAATATTGACAGAACATTTAAATTATTTGATGCATAAAAAAGTTTAAAATAAACCCTACCTATTCCCATAATTTCGTAACGTTTAATGGCGCTAAATATCTATTTAGCGTCTTTTTATTTTTATAAATATTAAGTTATATTAAGAAAAATATATATTATACATATTTTCCTATAAGTCAGTATTTTCAAGTGTTTTAGATAAAAAGATGCAAATTTTTATTAAAAAAATATATAATTATATTAATAAACTAGCAAAAAAAAAATTTGTCATGTTTTATAACATGTTGTAAACATAATAAGATGATATTAAAAGGTAAAAAAGAAATGAGAGAAGTTAATACTAACGTTGATTTAAGTAAAATTAAAAATCAAAATGCCGTTTTCAATGCTATAGAAAAATCTGAGAGCAGTCAAAGTGAGAATGTACAAAAAAAAGAAATAAAAGATTTTTCTAATCATACTGAAATTCTAGGACGCTCTCAAGTTAATAAGACTGATAATTTAAAAGCAGATGTTGCTTTTTGCTCAGAAAATCAAAAAACTGTCGAACTATCCGATAAACTTTTTGAAATAGCTTATGAAAAACTAAAAGATGCAAATGATCCTCATGCATATGAAAAAGCTTGTGCAATAGCAACTTCTGAAGATGCTAAAGCTTTATTGAAATAATTCAATAAATTATTATTTTTTCTTTATATAAAATCATTATTTAACATTCATCAAAATGTTAAGAAGTATTACTTGAATTTATTATATTTTAATTATATTTTAATAAATCTTAATAATAGACTTGTGCTTTTGATATATATATGATATATTAAATATATAGCGCCCCCGAGTATTTTTTGGAATGTTAATTATCTAAGCCATTGCTTTTTAGCAGGATTTTTCTAATGCTAAAGTGATATTTTAATGGCATTATTTTTTATGAAAATATGAAAGTGAAAATAGGAGCTTAATATGAAAAACAAAAAAATCACAATGAAAAAAACCTCAAAATTATCAAATCCTGCTAAAAATAATGTTTTAAGTGCAAACAATGATGACTTATTAAAAACATATTTACAAGAAATTGCTAATTACCCCACCTTAACTGCCGATGAAGAAAAAAAAATAGCAAAACTTGCCCATGAAGGAAACATAGATTCAAAAAAACTTCTTGTAAAATCAAATCTAAAACTTGTTGTTACAATAGCAAGAAAAGCTATCCACGCTGCAAAAATACCAATGATTGATTTAATACAAGAAGGCAATCTTGGACTAATGATTGCTGCTGAAAAATTTAATTGGAAATTAGGTTATAAATTTTCCACCTATGCAAGTTGGTGGATAAAGCAATCTATGTTTAAAGCAATCTCTGAACAAGGCCACTGCATGAAAATACCTGTTTATATACAAGAAACTCTTTCAAAATTCTCAAAAATAAAAGCTCAAATGGAAAAACAATATAATTGTCATATTAAAACAGAAGATGTAGCAAAAGAAATGAAAATATCTTCAGACAAAATAGATTCTTATCTATGCGCATATTCTAAAACAATTTCTATAGAAAACAGCTTTGACTCAAATGAAGGAAAAGAAGTTAATCTATCAGAAACATTGGAAGATGAAAAATCAAATGTTTATAGTTGTGTTGAGTTTAAGCATTTAAAAAAAGACATTGAATCTGTTATCACAACTCTAAAAGACAGAGAACAAGATGTTGTAAGAATGCGCTACGGATTGGGAGATATGGCAAGAAGAACACTGGAAGAAATAGGAAACCTGTACGGGGTTACCAAAGAATGTATAAGACAAACAGAACTTCGTGCCTTAAAAAAAATACGAATTTCTGACTTTGGACAAGAAGTTCTTTCCTGCTATTTAAAATAATTAACTTGTAACCATAGCGACTATTTACATTAAGTATAAGCTTAAACTTTTGCAACTGAATTAAAAGGCTTTGGGAAATTACCCTTTTCCGAAGCCTTTTAATTGTATATTACAACTCATATAAACAAAAAAAAACTCCCAAAGGGGAGTCGTTAAAAAATTTGTTTTAGGAAGGGATTGTAGGGTAGGGTTGATGTATTAATAAAAAATTATTATTTTAAATTTAGAAATGATCTGTTATTTACAGCAATAAAATTCATTTGTTGCAAAAGGACATCTGATCTGTCCACATATTCTTGAACCGGTGTTGTAATAATTGCTTGGTTTTGATACATTTTTGCTAAGTTTTCATCGATTTTATTAACGTTTACAAGTGTTTGTGCTGTCATCTTTGTACTCCTTAGTTATATCTTACATATATATAAAGTATATAATAAATTCTCAAATTCAGTTATCTTTTTTTTTGTTACATTCGTTAATATTTCTTCTCGGAAAGTACTTTTCTCATCCTTTAAATTAGCCCGACTGGGTTTTTCATTATTTTTAGAATTAGTTTATTCTTTTAGTATTTGTTAGAGGATATCAATTTTGGGTACTAGTCAAAAAAAATTAAACTTATTAGATTTGGTCGATGTTAATACTTTGCAGTCAATACAAGATGCTTTTGCAAAAGCTATGAATGTAGCAAGTTTAATGGTTGATGACAATGGAAATATAACAAAACCGAGTAATTTTATTAATTATTGCAAAAATTATATAAGAAAAAATGAGGAGGGCTTAAGAAGATGCCAAGAATCTGATATTTTAGGAGGTAAAATTGCAGCTCAAAAAAACAAACCTTATATATATAAATGTCATTCAGGTTTAACTCATTTTGCTGTTCCTATAATAGTTTCGGGTCAACATATTGCATCAATTTTAGGTGGACAATTTTGCACAGAAAAATTAAAAAGAGAACATTTTGAAAAAATAGGGAATATTTTAGGTATAAATAGTGAAGATTTTATTAAATCATCAGAAGAAATTAAACTAATTCCACAAGAAAATCTTGAAGCAGCAGCTCAACTTTTATTTATTGTTGCTAATAATATATCTTCAATTGCACACAAAAATCTATTGTTAAAAGAAAAAAGCAAGGAAGACGAATTTTTAAAAGAAATAATTCAAATTATAAGGGGAACTTTAGACACTAATCAAGTAAAACAACAATTTATTGCTAATGTTAGAAATTATTTTGATGCTGATAGATGCTTATTTGTTGATTATGATAAAAATTTAAATAAATTTCTTCCTATGAAGTTTGAAAAATTAAAATCACAAACTGTTAAAAGTCTTAAAAATATTGATACAGAAAAAGAATTTCCGGAATTTTGCAATAAATTAAAAAAAGGGCATAACGTAATAATCCGAGATTTAGACAAAACCCTATCAAGAAAAAAACTTTTGTCTTATCAAGCAATAAATAGTTTAATTAATTCTGATGTAAAATCTGATTACGGGTTACTAGTTAAATACCAAGAACAAATAATAGGGATATTGATAATACATTTTGTTACAAAAAAAAGAATTTTATCCAGAGATGAATTTAAGTTTTTAAAAACGATTAGTGACCACGCAGCAACAGGTATTTATCAAGCTCAACTTTATGAAAAGTTAAGAGAAATAACCGCTCACCAAAATGGAATATTAAACAATATTCCATTTATGGCATGGTTAAAAGATATCAATGGTGTAATTTTTACTGTAAATAAAGCTTATTTAGAATTAATAAATAAGCCCCTGGAAGAAATAGTAGGTAAAACTGATTTGGATTTATACCCTGAATCTCATGCACAAAATTATTTGTCTGAAGACAAACTTGTAATGCAGTATAAACAAACACTTAATATCGAAGAATTGATAGTTACAAATAAAGGAGAAAGATGGTATGAAACATTTAAAAGTCCTGTAATAGATGACAATGGGAAAATATTAGGAACTGCAGGTCTGGCAAGAGATATAACGGAAAGACGTGAGCAGGAAATTGAGCTTTTAAAACGCCAAGAGTTAATTCTAAAAGCTAATAAAAGAGAAACGTTATTAAGAAATATTTTTGAAACAATTAGAAGCACACTAAATATAGATGAAATTAAAAATACAATAGTAAGAGAAGTAGGTAAAGCCTTTAATGCCGATAGGTGTTTTATAATGGATTATGATCAACAAAACAAGCAAATTCTCTCAATCGCTTATGAATATCTATCTTCAAGCAATATACCATCTTATATTGGTGCAAATGTTAATGAAGAAGTCCCTAATTTCATAGAAATGCTAAAAAAAGGTCAAAACGTTATAGTTGATGATAAAAAAATAATAAATAATGAAAATATAGATGCTTTTAAACATGAAAGGAAAATAGTTAAAAAATACGAAGTTGTCTCAGCTTACGGGATCCCAATTTTTTATAGGAATGATTTTTTTGGCGGGTTAGGTTTGCACTATTTAAGTACTAATTATAAAGTTAAAGATGAAGATCTTTCTCTTCTGAATATTATTGCAGGACAGATTGCAATTGCATTATATCAAGCTAACCTATATCAAAATAGTAAATTGCAAGCGGAAAGAGAATCTCTTTTACTTAAGATAACAGAAAAAATAAGAAGTTCTTTAGATATAGAAAATACACTTCATTTTATATCTGAAGAACTAGCAAAAATATTCAATGTACAAAGAACAGCAATAACTATGTACTCTGACCCCAATGACTATAGTGAACTTATTGTTAGAAAAGAATATATATTATCAAATGAGTATAAAGGTTTTGATTCGATGGAAAACTTTTCTGATATTGCCAAACTTTGGAGTTCTTATTTAACAAATGATAATAATATCTTAGCGATAGACAATATACAAGAAGCAAATCTTCCAAATTTTTGCAAAGATAGCTATAATAAGCTGGGAGTAAAATCAATAATAGGAACCCTAATTAAAAAGGAAGAAAAAGCATGGGGCTTATTAGTTTTATCAGAATACTCAAAACATCGCCACTGGAGCGAAGAAGAGAAAAATTTACTTGTTACAGTTGCTGGTCAAATTTATATTGCCATTAATCAAGCCGAGCTTTATGAATATCAAAAAATTACAGCAGAAAGAGAAAAAATTAGCAGAAATATAATTGAAATATTAAGAAGTACATTAGATAAAAATATTATTAAAAGATTATTTGTTAAAAATATTGGTAAATTCTTTAATGCAGATAGAGTGTTTTTCTCAGACTACGATGCTGATTCATATTCATACCTTCCTGTAGAAGATGGCTCAGAATATTTATCAAGTAATGAAGAAATGAGCTTTATAGGATATGACTGGATGGAACCTTCAATAAAAGATTATATTGAACCCTTATTAGAAAAAAGGGAATTCAAAATCTATAATTGGGATGAATACATAAAAAATAATCCTAAAAATAATGAATTTATAGCTTTATTTGAAGATGCAAATGTTAAATCAAGTTATAATTTTCCTGTACTTTATCAAGAAAAAATAATGGGGTATTTTTGTATTGAATTCACAAAGAATGTTACTATCCTCTCTGAAGAAGACATAAATAGAATAAGAAGTATATGCACTCAAGCCGGTATTGCAATATATCATGCAGAATTATACATGAAAGCTCAGCAAAATATGTTTTCAAAACAAAAATTTATATCTGAATTTAGCCAAAAAATAAAAGAACCTATAAGTAATATTATAGACACTTCTAATATTTTACTGGAAAATAAAAATGGACTCGAATATTCAATTCAAGTAGAATATCTAAATAATATTCTTGACAGTTGCAATCAATTAATTGAACTTACACAAGGAATTACAGAAAAAGAAAATTTATAATAAGGAGAAATTATTCGACATTCCTATAACCGATTCCGGCCCTATAGCCTGATATTGAGTATAAAATAGGTAACGCTGGCTCAATCCATTTTAATCCTGATAATACCGCTACTGTTGCTATATCATCTGCATGTAATCCAATATCTAAAGCTTCGGGTTTTCTTTCAGAATAAAGCCCTTTACGTTTTTCAAAGTTTTGGCAATTTTTATTATGCGAGCAATTATGATGATTATGCATATATCCTTTGCCATGTTGATTGCGATTTTTTCTCTCTAAAACAGGGTCTATAAATATTTTTCCAATTAAATTGGCAATTGCACTTCCGCCGATTACTCCAACAGCCAAAATTCCTGTCACCATTCCAACAGCTCTTGCTGCCTTTGTTTGAATGTTCAATTTTTCTAAAATTGCTAAAGCGCCTCCGGCACCAATATTACATAAGAAAATATTTGCTAAATATTGATAAGAGCCTTCTTTAATTTTATTTGGAATTCTCTCTTTCCAATCTTTTTCTGTTAATCTGTCACCTAAAATCCCGCCCGTAATTCCACTTACTACAGGAATGAGCCCCATTAAAGAAAGCCTTTTTATTTCTCCAAAAATATGCTTTGAATCAACATTTTCAGGATCCGGTATGAGTTTTTTAAGAAATTCTTTTCCTTTTTTTTGATTATGCAACTCTTCAAATATTGTTTTGACATCGTTGTATCCTAGAATTTTAGTTTTTGCCTTTTCGAGTTTTTCAAAAGTTTTATCACTTACTTTATTATCTTTTAAAAATTTTTTTATTAATATCGTATTTGATTTAGTAAGTTTTTCTAAATCAATATTTTCTGATAAGCCTTTAAATCCTTTAAATAAAACTTTTTTACCTATTCTAATTTGTCCGATTCCTCTTGTAGCAATAAGCGCAGAGCCTATTGTTGCAATTAGAACAGAAATATTTTTAATAAGTTCCTTCTTTTTTTCTTTTTCAGGTGTTCTCTTAATCCTATTATAAGTAAACGATGCAGCGCCTGTTACAAGTACCACAGGTACAAATTTAGAAAATTTTCCTACTAATCTGGGTTGATCCAAGAATTTTCCTGCTATTAATAAACTATTCATTTTTATATTCCTTCCTGAATACTGTCAGATAATTTTTTAATTAAATTGACTATTTCGAAATTCGTTAAATAAACAATCATAGTAAAAGTCATTTGTCTGTTTCATTACACTAAATTTGATAAATTTTTCGAATTTTTCTAATGCTTGTCCTTTTAAAATACTTTCCAGTTGTAATGTTGCTTGCAATGCTTTATCTTCACTTACTTTTAAAATTTCTCTAAAAAATTTATAAGTTATTATACGTTCTTCTACATATTTGTTTTGCTTGATTGACATTGTTACATACTCCTAACATTATATTCAAAAAATTTTTACTTACTTAACTCGTCATAAAATTTTTTGAATTCGTCTATGTATTTTTTTTCCGAACAGTAGAAATTATTATTAAATTCAATAAACGCAATTAATCTTTGTAATACATCTTCTGAAATGACATGTTCTACTTTGCACGCATTTATTGAGGCATCTTCGGCAGAAAGTCCTAAAATCTTGGTAAAAAAGTCATAAAGTGTTTTATGTTTTTCAATAACTTTCTTTGCAACTTTAATCCCTGATGGTGTAAGAGAAATCACATCATAGCGAGCGTAATTAACAAGATTTTTTTCTGCTAGATTCTTTAATGCTTCTGTAACAGAAGAACGCTTAACATTGAGTCGTTTTGCAACTTCAACAGCCTTTACACCGTGTTTTTCTTCAATAATTTCATAAATGGCTTCAAGGTAGTCTTCTAAGCTTGCTGTAATTCTTACTGTATTCATAAAAAATTCCTTCGACAATATTGTATGGCATACCTAACATTTTGTCAAGCATTTTAAACTATTGTCTTAATATTAATTAAAAAATTTAATAAAGGATTGGCTACCGTTATAAATTAAACAAGGCTTTATGACAAATTTTTATACCAAACATTCATTGTTTCAATGTTTCCGCAAATGTTTGTATTATTTACCAAGGTACCGCCAAATTCATAGAACATTTTTGCAAATATCATATTTATTCCTGTGTTTTTGGCTCTTGCAATCGTATACGCAGTCTTTATCCTTTTTGTTACTGCATCTTTTTGCATTTCTTTTAATAAATGATAGGATAAATTATTTCCTCTATATTTAGGCAATGTTGCAAAGTCAGTCATTTCTGTATTTAAATTTTCTAAATCCATTTCAGATGAAGAAACTGCAACCAACTTTTTATTTTCAAAAATACCATAATAATCAACATTTTTATTCATTGTTTTTAGAATATAATTACCATCAAATATTGGAAATGGATAACTCGTAAAAACAGATTTATAAAGTTCAACCATTTGTGATA
This sequence comes from uncultured Muribaculaceae bacterium, assembly GCA_964391675.1. Lineage (GTDB taxonomy): Bacteria > Cyanobacteriota > Vampirovibrionia > Gastranaerophilales > Gastranaerophilaceae > CAYMMX01. The sequence goes on from CAYMMX010000003.1 coordinate 210,200, forward strand.
TATGTTCTTTGTTTAGTAGTTTTATAGAAAATTCTTCTGCTAGATTTGGAGTATCTGATAAATTTCCCTTTTCAATGCAAAACTGAGTGACCATAAGGACATCGTTTTTATCTCTGAATTCTTCTCTATCTTTTGACAAGTATTTACTTAGAAAATATACATCATCTTCTCCATTATAAAATTTTTGAATATAAGCTTCATTTTTGTACCCATCTTTTAAAAATAAATTCTTAAAATCATCAGGAACTTTTGCTATTATTTTAGTATAGCTATCATTAGATGCCAAATTATTTAAAAGACTTAAAATTCCAGGGCAGTCATCTTTTGCCAATTTCATAAGATAAATTCTATTATTCTCTTTTCCGTGTTGTATTAATGAGTTACCAATCAGTTCAATTTTATCAGCCATTATTTCTGTTTTCGATCCTCCCTATATCGTTTGGAATCAAAGATATAACGTCATTAGAATCGAACAATAATTTTTTAATCCCAATAATTTCTGTTTCTTCTTGTGGTTCCATTTTTAAATACAAATTGCAATTATCACAATTTCCGTCACAATAATTATGTTCGTATTTATCAGGTTCTTGATAAGATGTAATTATCCCCTCAAAATTTCTTAAAATAACTTTATTAGTAGAACATGAAATCATATAATTAGGCATAATAGGTATCTTTCCACCACCGCCAGGTGCGTCAACCACGAAAGTAGGAACCGCAAAACCGCTTGTATGTCCTCTTAATCCCTCTATAATTTCAATACCTTTACTTACAGGTGTTCTAAAATGCGACAATCCGATACTTAAATCACATTGATATAAATAATAAGGTCGAACCCTATTTTGTACAAGCTTTCTCACTAATTTCTTCATTATATGAACACAATCGTTCACTCCAGCAAGTAAAACTGACTGATTACCTAATGGTATTCCTGAGTCTGACAATTTATCTAAAGCTTCTATTGAATCAGATGTTAATTCTCTCGGATGGTTAAAATGAGTGTTAATCCATAATGGCTTATGCTTCTTTAGCATGTTAACCAAGTTATTTGTAATACGATAAGGTAAGACAACAGGAACTCTTGTACCAATTCTGACAACTTCAACGTGTGGAATTTGTTCAATTTCTGTTAATATCCAATCCAAAAAATCGTCAGGAAGCATAAAAGGGTCTCCTCCCGACAGAAGAACATCCCGAATTACTGGTGTATTTTTTATATATTCTATTCCTTCTAAAATTTCTTCTTTAGTCGGAATAAAATCGAAATCGCCAACCTTTCTTTTTCTTGTGCAATGGCGACAATACATTGCACATTTATTGCTTATATGGAAAAGTACTCTATCTGGATACCGGTGAGTAATTCCTTTAACAGGACTGTCTTTATCTTCGGATAAAGGATCCTCCATATCGGCACTACTTACAATAAGTTCTTTCGGATTTGGAAAAGCCTGCTTGAAAATAGGGTCGTTTTTGTAATCATAAATATTTATTTGTGATAAATAATAAGGTGTAATTGCGAGCGGAAATTTTTCCACCGTCTTATTGATTGTAGATCTTTCATCCGAAGCAAATCTTATGCCAGATATTTCCTCAAATGATTCAATATCTCTAATAGTATTTTTTACTTGCCATTTATAGTCATACCAACTATTTATATTATCTTGAGGTGAAATCTTTTTAATGATTCTCTCAATTTTTGTAAGCGAAATTTGCTTTAACAAGCTATTATTCATAAATATAAAGCCCTCTCTTGTAAGTCGATAAGGTAAAAATTTAAAATTGGTTAATCCAGTCTTTTGCTTCGATTAATTTTGAAACATCAAAATATTTCATATTACAACAAAAAATTTTACTGAATTTTTCTACTTCATTCTTAAAGATACTATTATTGCTGACAATTGCCATATTTTTAAAAGCATTCATATATTTAAAATATAAAACAAAATCCGCAACAAATCCTCCTATTGTATATCCTGTTACATCATTAAGGTGCACAAGGAGCTTAATTTGTTTGTATTCAACAATCATTTTTTCGATCATTGGAGTAACATATTTAACATCTTCTTTTGTTATTTGCCCAGATACCTTAATATAAAACAAATTATCTGTTCGTTCAATGTTTTCAATCATTTGCTATTCTCCTATTTTCAAGGTGAAGTCATTAGTTGATATACCGACAATTTTATTATGACATACAAGTTGTCAGTTGTCAAGGCAAAAGTAATTACACATCAAAGCGTCAATTTTAAGAAAGGAAAAAGACTACTAATTCAAGGAATTGCAAAAATTTTGGACTCTAAGCTTAACATCTTCAGTTCCAACAAAAATGATTGTGTCATTAGCTAGAAACGAAAAATAAGGACCTACTGAGATAAGAGTTTCATTTTTTCTTAATACGCCAACGATAGTTGCTCCTGTATTTTGCCAAAACCTTAAATCGCAAATGTTTTTGTTAATAATTGGGCTATTTTTTTTGATTTCATATTCGTAATGCTTTATTAATTCTATATTTTTTAATTGGGTAAAGTTCTCTAAAATCAAATCAATATTATTATCGATTTCCAAGTTTAATATATTTCTGTCATAAATAAGTTTTTTAATCTTTTCTCTGATAGATAATAAATTTTCTTTGGAAGAAAATTTATTTAAAAAATCAGTAGCTTTATCTTTTGATTTAATAATAATGCCACTATTTGGAAATATTTGAACAACATCTAATTCCGCAAGTAAAGTCATAGCTTTTCTGATTGTTTCTGGTGAAACATTATATCCGCCAGCTAAGGTTGAGCGACCTTTTATCTTTTGGTCTTCAACAAACTCTTCGTTGGCGATTTTTTCCGCTACATCGATTGCAATATTTATGTATCTTGGATGCTTGGTTAAAGGATTCAATTTTACCTCAATAATTCCTATTTCATATTAAATATATCATAAAAATTATTAATCAACTAAGTAGTTTTAATTAAAATAGATGCATGATAATCTTATTAAGAAAAGGGTAATTATTCCATCTCCAACTGATATTTAAGGTTTCAATGGCTTTGCCTCTAAAATTTTAGAAGTATATCCATGCACACTTAGAATTTATGAGCCTGAATATTTAATATCACCACAACGATATGATAGAAAAGCACTTTTCTGGTAAATAATTGGTAATTCCAGTAAGTTCGGTCAATCCTCCGAAATCAGTCTCAAGTTGGCACAAAAACTAAGCCAAAGGTAGTCGGAAAGGTTTCAAATGTCGGGAGTAAACCCCAACAGGGGTATTAACTTAGTTTTCTTGTTCGAATATTAAAAACTCCCTAAACGGGAGTTAAATGCCGATGGCCGGACTCGAACCGGCACGTGGTTGCCCACACAAGATTTTGAGTCTAGCACGTCTACCAATTTCATCACATCGGCTTGTTTTATTTTATTGACTACCTTTATAATATCAAAAATAATTCAAATTTCAAATATTATTTTCATTTTCTTTTAAAATAAACCCGCTATATATCCTTAATACTATTTTCATATTTGAAATAACGCGTTAAAACATAAAATATAAACAGTGAGGATTTTTACATGTACAAATTATTTATTTTAATATTATTTGTTTTTTTAGTCTGTATGCCAGCTTTTTGCGGTATTGTTCAAGGCGGCGTAGAAAAACAGTCACTTATCGAACAAAATAAAATTATTGATTCATCAACTAATTTACCTGTTGATGGAGCAAAAGTATCTTTGCCTCAAAAAAATTATCAAACATACACAGACCTAAATGGTAATTTTGAACTGAATGCAAATATAGAAGGACAAACCTTAATGTCTGTTGAAAAACAAGGTTATAAACCTTATTCTATAACAATTGATAAAGATTTGGCTGCAAAACCAATAATAATGGGAATTGAAAAATCTACTCCAAAAGACATAAATATAGACACCAATATGTTTCATTTAGGGGATAACAGCTTTTCTGATTTATCCGCAAACGCAAAACAGTTTCAAGTTCAATCTATAGGCCCTTATTACTCAAAACAAATAAAAATACCTGCTATAGTCCCGGGTACAAGAGTAAATCTGGTTATCGGCTCAATAATAGGAATAGATACTCTTATTGCAAAAACAATGGGGCAAAATAAAGTAACTAATGCTTATGCAAGTCCACCAGAAGTTTATTTTAACGGGAACAAAATAGCAGAAGTTCAAGTAAATGGAGATGGTCAGAAAATAAAAATACCTTATAATTTAATTAAACAAAATCAATTAAATGAAGTTACAATTAAAACTGGAAGAAATTTAATGCAAACAGCGTATGTTGATTATGATGATATAGAATTTATGAATTTATCAATAGAAACTAACTAAGAAATTATTTTAATGGATCATGTCCCCCGGGATTAAACGGATGACATTTACAAATTCTTTTTAAACCTAACCAACAACCCTTTAAAACACCATATTTTTCAATTGCTTGCTTTGTATACTCAGAACAGGTTGGTACAAATCTGCAGGTTGCAGGAGTAAAACGTGAAACTTTTTGATAAAGTTGAATAAATTTTAATAACAGTTTTTTTATCATAAGTCAATTATTACACATAACTTGTTGTATAATTTTCTCCAATAGTGTCAACAGCTTCAACCTTAATATCTGTGATGAGTTCTGAATAAGAAATTACAACAATAGTTGGAATGTGTCTTTCAAGTAATTGATATAAAGGTAATCTAATTCTTGGAGAACATAATATAACTGGCTGTTTACCTATATTTTGATGAGAACGCATAAGTGTATTTGCTGTCTGTTCAATAAGTTCTTGAACTTGCATTGGATTCAATAAAAACATCGTTCCAAGCTCTGTTCTTTGGCAACTCTCATCAAGAATTTTTTCCCAATCCGGAGATAATGTAAGAGCGTATAAAACTTTATCCTCTTGAACATTTGTAAGACAAACCTGTCTACCTAATGCAGCCCTTAACCTTTCGGATAATATATCAGGCTCTTTTGAAAATCTTGCATAATCACATAGTCTTTCAAATATAAATATAATGTCCTTTATAGAAACTTTTTCTCTTATTAAGTTAACAAAAATCTTTCTTAAATCACTCGTTGAAATAATTGTTGGAACTAAATCATTAACTAGTGTTGGGTCTTGAGAACGAACTAATTCCATCAATTTAAGAACATCTGTCTTTGTCATAACATCATCAACATGCTTTCTAACACATTCTTGCAAATGGGTGATAATAACATCTGTTGCATCAACAGACATAACTTCTCTTGTTTTCTTTGCATCTTCGGCAGAAATCCAATAAGCTTGAGTTTGATAAGTAGGATCAACACTTACAATTGCATCTTCAGGAACAGTTTTTCTGACAGCATCCCACTGATCAGCAATAACCATATATCTTCCGGGATAAACAAATCCTGTTGCAACCGTATTACCACGGATAGAAATTAAATACTCTTCCGCTTCAAGTGCAGAGGAATCCATAATCCTAATATTAGGGATAATATAACCTAATTCATCCGTGGTTCTTTGTCTTAATGCGGCTATTTTTGCCAGTAATTGTCCTTCTTGATCAGGATCAGCAATAACAAGTAAATTTGAGCCAACCTGCAAACTTAGAACATCAACACCAAGTCTTTCATACATTCTATTTGGATTAACTAAATCCTGCATATTTTGTCTGACATTTTCCAATTGCCCCAACTGAGATTGAACATCAGCATTAACAAGTACAGAAAATCCTGCAACAAACATTATTATAGTAAAGAACAAAAAAGGTCCCCATGGTAAACCAGTAATTGGTCCTGTTATAGCTATAAGAAATAAAAATGTTCCAGAGAAGAATAAACTGTATGGTTTACCCATAAGCTGAATCATCAAATCACTACCTAATGAAGGACTTGATGCAGTAGAACGTGTCATTATAATACCAGCTGCAATTGACATCAAAAGAGAAGGCACCTGTGAAGCCAAACCATCACCTATTGTTAATATAGTATATTTTGAAACCGCTTCTTCTATTGGCATACCATTCATTAAAGCACCTATACACAGACCACCTATAATATTTATAATTACAATAATTATACCTGCAATTGTATCCCCTTTTACAAACTTCATTGCACCGTCCATCGAACCGAATAAATTTGATTCTCTTTGTAAGTCTTCTCTTTTTCTAACCGCTTCTTCAGGGGAAATTAAACCTGCATTAAAATCCGCATCGATAGTCATTTGCTTACCAGGCATCGCATCTAATGCAAACCTTGCAGCAACTTCCGCTATACGTTCTGCACCTTTTGTAATTACAAGAAATTGAACTACTGTTATAATCAAGAAAATAACAGCTCCAACAATTAAATTTCCACCAGTAACAAAATTCCCGAAAGCATGAATAACTTCACCAGCTTCACCTTTTGCTAAAATTAAACGGGTAGAGGCAATACCTAACACTAATCTGAACATTGTCCCCAAAAGAATTATAGATGGAAACGAAGATAATTCTAGAGGTTTTTGCACATATAAGGCTATCATTAAGAGAACTATACCTATTGTAATATTTAAACTTATTGAAAAATTTATAACCCAAGTAGGCATTTCAATCAATAAAATAAGAATTAGCATCAAGACAAAGCCTGCTAATAATATTTCACTTATAGGATTTCCTGCATTTGATTGTGCCATTTTACATTCCCTTAAAAGCTTCTTTAATTACTTCTAACTGTGTTTCAATTGTTGCGTCAACAATTCCGTTACTTGTGTATAAAATACATCCTCCTGATTCTACCGCCTCATCAGAAACAACTAAAACTTTAGCTTCTACACCCAATGAAGAAATAATAGCAGGAATGTTTTCTTTTATCATAATAACCTGTTTGGGATTAACCTTAATACTAACTTTGGATTCTTCTCTTGATAAGTTTTTTAAAAGATCTATAATATTTTCTAAAATAATTTGTGGATCCTGTTCTATTTCTTTTTTAACAATTTTTCTTGCAATATCAATACTTATTTCTAAAATATCCGGAGCAATATACTCAAAAACTTCTTGTTTAGAATTTATAAAAACATTCAATGAATTTTTCAAATGCTCAATATCTTTTTGTGCTTTTTCAATTCCGGCACTATACCCTTCTTGGGTTGCGGTTTCTTTTATAGAATTTGCTTCATCTTGAGCTCTTGATATTAAATTTCTGTCATCGATTCTTCTATAACCACGACGACGATTTCCTCTACGTCTTTCATTACGTGAAGAAAATTCAATATTATCCAAATCAAACAACTCTAAATCTTCTTCCTTAATCTTATCTTCAGTTAAAGATTCTTTTTTAGATTTTGTATTATTTTTTTCGCCACGTTTTTTTATAATCATGAAATACTTTCTTCTAAATGCTGCATTATTATTCCTGTGATTTTTGAAGGTAATTGAATACATTCACCATCACGAGCTTTTGCAATAAATTCTTTGACCAATGGTCTTTCTTTTGATATATTCCTTTCTAAAACCGGTTTTGGAATCTTCTCAAATATTTTATTCATTCTTGAAATAATTTTTTGCGGATTTAAATATTTCGGCTCAGGTAAGTTCGTTTTAATTTCTTGCAAACATTTCATTGTAATTGATTTATCAATTTTTTGATCTAAATCAGACATTTCCATATACTGAATTACTGTTTTTGCATCATTAGGGTCAAATTTATTTAAAATTGCCTGAACTTTATCTTGTGATACATTTCTAAGTAAAAGAGCCAATGAGGCAAGTTTTAAAATTTTTGAATTAGATATACTAGAATCATATCCTTGCTGGACATCAGGATCCTGCTCTTGTCGTTCTTCCTGAATTTGCTGCATCATTGCATCAATATTAGACTGTCCAAGTGCATTTTCAAAAACAACATCATTAATAATTTGTCTGTCTTTTAATTCTGTCAAGACCTCTTGATATGCTTTTTTAACATGGTGCTCTACTATTTTAAGCGTTTCATCCTGAGAAACCCCTTGAATAATTGCCTGCTTTGATATTTCGAAAATAGTGAATGCAATTTTTTGCATAACAACATCCCAGTAGTCGGGTAAAATTCCTGATCTTATAACATCAATTGATTTATGAAAAGACCACTCTGCAATTATTTGAGTTACTAACATCCCTTGTTCGGCAGTAAAATTAAGTTCTTCATCATTATAGATAGCTTCGCCGGATAAAGTAGCAAAATTTTTAATTGTATTTACAACATATTGTCTTTGAAAATCTTGAAATTCTGCAGGAAGAAGCTCTAAAGCTTGATTTGCAAGCTCAGTAGAAAACCCTTGATAATCAAATCCTTCTATTGCCATTTTCCTCCAACTCCCTTCGAATTTTATTAATTACGTAAAATTTTTGTTTTCAATAAAGATAATTTTTACGCTCTTTCAATCCAATTCTTTATTTTTTCTCCAATTTCTTCTTCATCTATACCCTCGATATCAGACTGTAAATCATATAAAGCATTGTCTAAAGCCGTATTCTGAGGTTGTTGATAAACAACTTCTCTTTGTTGCTGCTCGATTAAACCTTGAGCCATTTGGTTTTGTTTTTCTATCAGTTCAGCAGCTTTTAAGTTAACATCTCTGAGTTGACGTTCCTGCTCATATGTTTTTTCTTGTAACATTGCCATCTCATCTCTTTGAATTCTTTGATCTTCTTTAACTTTATTTGAGATATATTTTAAACCGCCGCCTATACCTAATATTAAAGCAGCAATTGCTAACCACCAAGGATTTCCTGTTTCTGCAGGTTTTGGTAAATTTTCACCTTTATCGGCAGCCAGATAAGGATCAATAGAATCAGATAAAGCTATTGTTACATTCTCTATATTAACCTTGGGACCTGCAGCACCTGCAATAAGTTCTTTTAGTTCATCCAAAGTAGTTTCGGGTGGTAGAGCATTTTTGTCAATAGTAACAGCAACAGATACTTCTTCAATAGTACCTGCTTTTGTATATTCATTAATTTGAGTTTTAGAAACACCATATTGAGTTTCTCTTGCTGTTCTTTCATAGTTTCTGTTTTGAGAAGATGTGCCTGTTGAACCTAAATTTTGTTGTAATGAACCCGGCACAGAAATACTAACTGCGCCTCCTGCACCTTGACTTACATCCTGACTCTTATCACCCAATCCTTCAACAAAAGTTTGTTCGGTAACAGCAGTTTTTCGATTAGGATCATAGTTTATACTTGAAGATTCGATAGGTGATTGACGAAGAAAAGTGCTTACAGTTGCAACATAATTTCCTTTGCCTATTAACTTATCTAACTGAGCATTAACCTTTTGTTGCATATATTTATCATTTTCTTGAGATTTTTCTATCATTTCATCTTGTGAATCAATAATATTAGAATAAACATTCCCGTTCGTATCTGTTATTGAAATATTATCAGCGGTCAACCCTGTAACACTGCCCAACAATAAATTAGTAATTGCCTTTACTTTCATTTGGTCAAGTTTTTCACCGCTTGGAATTGTAATTTGAACTGTCGCTGTTGTAGGTTTTTGCAAAGAAGTAAACATTGATTGGTCCGGAATCGATATAAATACAGAAGCGTCATCAATACCACCCATTTTTCTTATAAGTCTTGCAAGTTCACCATTTATAGCCCTTGCGAGTCTTATTCTTTTATCTTCTTTTGTAGATGTAAAATCTCCTTTATCAAAGATCTCCAACCCCACATTTTCATCAACCATTCCGCTTTTCACAATTGTTAAAAGAGCCATATCTCTTTGTGAAAGAGTATATTCTTTTAAATAGATTGTTGATTTTGTTCCATCAGGTTTTCTATAAGCGGTAATTCCGTCTCTTGCCAAAAGAGCCTGTATTTCAATAGCTTTACCTAAATTATCGGTTGTCAACAAATCCAGCGGTTCTTTAATTACTTTTTCTCTAACAGTATCTTTATTATTAGATTTTTTACCTGAAGAAACAATTCCCACAGTTATGCTGATAGCAAGTACAATAACTATTGCACCAATTATTCCATATAATAAAGGTTTATTTTCTAAAATTTGCTTAAAATCCATTATATTACCTTTTTACCAACAGCCCCACTTAACATTAAATCCCCTATGGATATTATATCATTTTTTTAACCTTATGTTAAGTTTACACTGATATTTGCATAATTTTGTCATACGCTTGGATGACTTTTGTTGTTATCTGTGTTGCAACGTTAACTGTTATTTCTGCTTTTGCCATTGCTGTCATAACTTCGTGTATATCGACATCACTATTTCCTGACATTGCACTCTTTAAAAGATTTTCAGGAGAATTTAGTTCTTTATTTAAATCTTGTGCAAGATCTGTCATTACCGTCTTGAAATTCGGTTTAGATACATCAGATAAATCATTTATAGGTGAACTTGCATTGATAGTTATAGGATTATTTTGGATTCTTCCAGTTAAGTCTACTCTTGGAGAATAAAAACCGTTTGCCATTAATTATACCTGCCCTTTCTTAAGTAATCTATGATTAATATTAAATGTCGTAATTTAAGCCTGTTAATTTAACTAATATTTAAAAAATCAAATGTTTAAATTAGGATTAAATAATAAAATACTGCATATAATGTAGTCAAACTAATACTGTTTTAATGATTTGTTATAAAAAATCATTTTTTGTAAAAATAATTTAATATTTACAAATAAGGATAGCAATATTTACAAATAAGAGTTTTTTATTATATTATAGACATGAGGAATGAGGAATTTTTATGGTTGATTTCAATTCACCTATAGGTAAGAATGAATATAGCTTAAAAGATACTAATAAGGTTTCAAAATTATTTGGATTTTTTGCAACACGTTATGACTTAAAAAATTTGGCAGGAAAGATTGATGCATCAAAAAATGCATCTGAAAACATATTTAATCTTAAGAAAAGAGTTAATAATAACGATATAGGAACTGCTTAATCACTGTACCCATTTTTTAAAGAACTCTAGACCTGATTCTGAACTTTTTTCAGGGTGAAATTGTACTGCAGTAACGTTTTTGTATTCAATTGATGCTGTAAAATCAATATAATAATTACTTACAGCTGAAATTATATTTTTATCTTGCGGCTCAACATAATAAGAATTAACGAAATAAAAGTAATTATTGCTCAAATATTTATTATTATTTGTTGTTTCAATTCTATTCCAGCCAATTTGTGGAATCTTTCCTTGTGTGAATTTTTTAACTTCACCTTTAAAAATTCCAAGTCCATCAACCTCAGGGGCTTCTTCACTTTTTTCAAAAAGAACCTGTAATCCGACACAAATCCCTAAAAATTTAGATTCATTATCAATTGCAATTTTTATTGCTTGGGATATTCCTTTGGTTTCAAGATTATTCATTGCTTGAGCAAAATGTCCCTGTCCCGGAAAAATTATTCTCTCAGCCTTGGCAATTTCTGAAGGATTTGAAGAAATTATATATTTTTCGTCCAGGAAATCAAGCATATTACATATACTTTTTAAATTTCCAGCTTCGTAATCAACTATCGTAATCATATTGAAATTTTACCATAAAATATAAAAAAGACGTCTAGAGTATTTACTGACGTCTTTTTTATTATCTTAAACTTTTCTCTTGCGAGCAGTTTCTGATTTACGTTTTCTTTTTACACTCGGTTTTTCGTAGCGTTCACGTCTTTTTACTTCAGATAAAGTTCCTGCTTTTTGAACTTTTTTCTTAAATCTACGTAAAGCACTCTCTAAACTTTCGTTTTCTCCTACTTTAACTTCTGGCACGTTTTCTCACCACCTTCAAACTTATATTTCTAACTAGTTGAAAGTATTGTATTATAAACAAAAAAAGAAATCAAGCATTTGAAATGATTATAAAGGCAAAGCAAAAGCTTAAATGCTCTTAATCAATTTTTTCTACTAAACTCTTAAACTATGCAAAAATAGAAAATGATCTTTTAATATTTTCTTTTGCAATTTTATCTTGAGATTCTTGCATTAACAAACCTGCTTTATAAAGCAAGTTATCATGAAGCATGTTCAAAGTTAATTTGTTTTCGGCATTTCTGATAGCAGCAAGATTTCCACCTTTAAATGATGCAAGATTCATAAGCGAATTAGAAGCACTCATTAACCTGAATGCTGCGTTGTTTGCAGTAAGTCCACCTATTGGGTTCGTCATCATGGCTTTATATCTCCAATCCTTTTGCCTGCGGTTATTATAACATTTTAGTATAAAATTGTCAAGCCATAAATTATTACAAAAAACTGTTAATGCAAGACTGAATCATTTTTAAAAACGCTTTGTAGAAGTATTTTCAAAAATATATCTTCCCGCACTCATAGCAAGAGTTTTTAAAGAACAAACCCCATTATCTTTGTCCAAAATGCCTAAACTTGATAGACGTGCCGCTAACAATTCATTTAAATCTTCATTAGCGATGAAAAGCGCACATTCACTCGAACAAATATCATGTTTAAAAGGACACTTTTTTATTTTCTTTTCACTCATATAAATAACTCCATATTGATTATATGGAGTTATTATACATCGTTTCTGTAATTTGTAAACCGCTAAATTAACTATTTTATCTATGCGTTTTCAATTTCTTCTAATAAAGAATTGATTTCAGGTGAAGAAACGCCAAGCTTAATTAATTGAGTACTCAAATTTCTCAGTTCATATTCATATACGGATAGTGAATCTTTTGCATCTTGTTTGGCAATAACATCACCTGAAGATTTTGCAGCAATATATCTTTCTAAAGCTTTTCTTGCAGGCAAAATTGTTTTTTGGACTTTCTCTTGTTTTGACTTAATTTGTTTTTCTTGTAATACTTTTAATTCAGCCTGCCTAGCTTGTTTAGGGTCACCAAATAGATCTATGAACTCTTTTTCTGAAGAATCTAGAGTTTTGGAAGATCCACCAAGCTCTTGCAATTTAGCTCTGAGTTTTTGTAATTCGTCATAGTGAACTGCTGCCGCATCTCTCATATTGAATTCTATTTGCACATCACCTGAAGCTTTTGCGATTTTATATTGAGACATGCATCTTCCCATTAGGGTAGATATTTTTCCAATATTTCTTTGTATAGACTCGATTTCTCTGGCATCCGCAGTATATAACTTATTTAACTCGGCAGTTAAAACATCAATTGCATCCTGAAAATTCTTTTCCATTTGTATCTCGCCTTGTTTTTTTGCGTCATCACGAGATTTTTTAAGTTTTTCTATATGAGCTTTCATTTTTTCGATTTTTTCTGCATTTTTCTTTGAAATACCAGAAGAGCCTGCTTTTTTTGCATTACCTTCGGCAGCTAATTGTCTTGCTTCAGCTTCCGATTTTGGAGGTACTACTTTATTTTGTTCTTTAACAGGAGTAGGAAGTGATGCACCTGTAGCATTTTTTGCATTAGTTTCTGCAGCTAGTTGTTTTGCTTCAGCTTCTGTTTTTGGCACATAAGTAGTACTTTCTGCGGCTGAAGAAGTCTTTTTAGGAACAGTCGGCTGAGATGGAGGTTCATTTTTTGCAATAACTTCGTTTTGCTTTTGAGGTATCTCATCATTATAAGTTGATGCAGTTCCATCACTAAGCATTTTTTCCAAGAATTCGCCTGTGATTTGTACATATCTGCCTACATCATTGCCATAGGCATACGAAGAAATTATTCTGCTCTTATATCTATTTCCAACTGAACGATAATAAGAAATTTTTTCTTCTTCGGTTTTTGGAGCAGATTCAGTTTTAACAGTAGGTTTTGCATCATCTTTCTTTTCAGGTATTTCTGTTTTCTTTTGAGCAACAGGAGTCTGAGCCGAAGAACTTTTCTTTGTTGGTTCTGAACTACTTGTCTTTTTATCAGTTGAAACTGGCTCTTTAGTTATTGTAGGACTGCTTGTTTGTGAAGTTTTATCTTTTGGTAAACTATCTGCTCCGATTTTTGTTGAATCCTGAGGAACAGTTGGGTTCAAAATTTTATTTTTGCCTTCGTTATAAGTTTTCCATGCATAGTCTATTCTTTTATTATATTGTGTATTATTTATTTCATAACTTTCTAAATCTTTTTTCGCGTTTCTTATTGTTTTTTCATATTCTTTTACAATTGATTGAGATTTATTGTATTTATTTTTTGCAGCACTTATTGCTTCTTTATACTCTCTTTCATTAAAATCATGTGTTTGCAACTTTTCTTTAGCTGTTTTTAAATCACTTTGATAAGTATTTTCCGCTAATTCTAGGAAATTTAAAGGATCTTCAAAATTCGGTATAGAAACAGCCTGACTGTTTCCTTTGAAAACAGAACCATCGACATCTTCTATTATAACAGGCCTATCTGAACCATTACTTAAAGGAATAACGATATCTTCAGGGTTTTGCGAACCGCCAACTTTTTGAGTCACAGGATCATTTACTATTACCTTTTTTTGATCAACTTTTTCTACCATAATACATTCCTTAAATTTTTATGAATATTTTCTTCCACTAACTACTTATTTTAATAAACAATTTACATATACTTTTACCTTATATATCGTTTATTTTTGAATAAAACTTTAATTATAACTGCAATTACTTTACAATACGTAACAAAACAATATAAATCCTTATTAGTCAGATTTATGATAAAATAAATTACATGTTTACTGGGGTCATAGAAGAAATAGGAATCGTTAAATATTTTAATAGAAGTAATGAAAATGCTTCTATGATTATAGAGTGTAATGAAACATTAAAGGATACAAAAATCGGAGACAGTATAGCAGTAAACGGCGTTTGCCAAACAGTAACTAAAATAAATTCTAATACCTTTCATGTAGAAATATCCAATGAGACTCTTAGTGTAACCAATTTTGTAAATTTAAAAATTAACGATAAAGTCAATTTAGAACGAGCTCTTACTCTTAATTCCAGACTTGCTGGTCATATAGTTTCAGGACACGTAGATGGTAATGCTAAAGTTAAAAAAATAGAAAAATTAACTGATTTTTACAATATAACTTTTGAAACAGCCCCCTCTATAAACAAATACATAGTTAATAAAGGATCTGTAACAGTAAATGGAATTAGTCTAACTGTTTCAAATGTTTTAAATTGTGAATTTAAAACAGCGATAATCCCTCACACATTTGAGAATACAACATTAAAATATTTAAAAATCGGTGAGTTTGTAAACATTGAAACAGATATTTTAGCTAAATATGTTGAAAAAATTTTATCAACGAATAATAATGTATCAATAGATGAAAATTTTTTGAAAGAAAACGGTTTTTTTTAAAATGAATGAACCAAAGGTTAAAAAAGACTTTTTCAATAGCGTTGAGGAAGCTATAGAGGATTTAAAAACAGGGAAGCCTGTTTTAATTGCCGATGACGAGAATAGAGAAAATGAAGGCGATTTAATTTGTTCTGCTCAAATGATTACCCCTGAAATAATAAATTTTATGGCTCAAGAATGCAGAGGATTAATTTGCATAGCAATAACCCCTGAAAGAGCAAAAGAGCTTGAATTAACACAAATGGTTGAGAAAAATACTGAAAGTGCTCAAACAGCATTTACTCAAAGTATCGATGGAGCAGCTAAATTTGGTGTTACAACCGGTATTTCTGCATTTGATAGAGCTAAAACAATTCAAATAGCAATTGATAAAAATGCAAGACCAAATGATTTAAGACGTCCCGGACACATATTCCCTTGTGTCTCAAAACCGGGTGGAGTACTGCAAAGAACCGGACATACAGAAGCAAGTGTCGACCTTGCAAGACTTGCAGGACACACTCCTGCTGGTGTTATGTGCGAGATAATGAATCCTGACGGAACAATGGCAAGAAGAGACGATTTAAAAGACTTTTCTATAAAGCATAATATTAAATTTATAACTGTATCTCAACTTATTGCATACAGAATTAAAAAAGAAAGATTTGTTACAAGAGAAGCTCAAGCTACTCTTCCTACACAATTTGGTGATTTTAAAGTTATAGGATACCTTGATACTCTAAACAAAAAGGAACACGTTGCAATCATAAAAAACAACGGTTCAGATAAAATTCCTTTAATAAGAGTGCACAGTGAGTGCTTAACAGGAGATGTTTTCCATAGCTTAAAATGTGATTGCAATTCACAACTTCATAGAGCAATGCAAATGATTGATGAATGGGGAAAAGGTGCTGTTATATATATTAGAAATCATGAAGGAAGAGGTATAGGATTAATAAACAAGATAAAAGCTTATGCTCTTCAAGAAAAAGGCCAAGATACTATTGAAGCAAACATTTCTCTGGGTTTTGCTCCTGATTTAAGAGATTATGGTGTTGGTGCACAAATAATTTTAGATTTAGGGTATAATAATTTTAATTTGATTACAAACAATCCTAAAAAAATTATCGGCCTTGAAGGCTACGGATTAAAAATTCATGATATAGTTAATTTAGAGCCTGATATTAATTGCTATAATAAAAAGTATATGGATACAAAAAAAGATAAAATGAATCACATGTATAATTAGATATATATGGAGAACTTAATGGCATCAGACATCAATTATGAAACACAAATACTTACAAAAGACTACTACAAAATTTTTGCAGGAGTCTATAGCGATTTTAGAATTGCTGCCGTAGATGATTACAAATTTGAACTTGAACCTTTAAGCTATGAAGATTTTATAGAATCATTGGAAAAAGATTTAATCAAATGCATAATTCTTTTAGAAAACCATATACCTACAGCGTTTCTTGCTTATACAACAGTAATATCTGAAGCAATAGAATTGAATGTCATTCACTGTTTGGGAAATGAAGACCTTTTTGTAAAAAGAAAAATGTTACTGGAAAATTTCTTAGAACAGACTCAACAAGAAAGAAGTGAAAAAATAGTCTGTTACCCTATGATTGGTTCTCAATCTGAATTTGTGAGCGAAATATCAAATTACGGATTTAAATTTGTAGGATTAGCCGTCTTAAGATTTATGTTTGAGAACTCAAGTTGCGAAAATGTTTTGAATAATGCCGTATTAAAAGAAAAACCATTTGGGTATGAAATAATAAATTGGAAAGAAGAATATTTTGAAGAGGCTGCCCAGATAGTTCACAATGCATTTAAAGAAACATCTGATGCACTCTTTGACCCAAGATTTACTTCCCTGGAAGGAACAAGAGATCTTTTATCTAAAATAATTGATAGCACTTATGGTGAGTTTTTACCTGAATCAGTAAGTGTTCTAACTTTTGAAGATAAACTTTGCGGTTTTTGTTTCGTAAATATCACAGACGGTAAAATTGCGAATATACCTATTTTTGCAATATCACCTGAACATCAAGGAAAAGGCCTTTCTAAACATTTGCTTAAAAAATCTATTCAAACTCTTATTGACTGGAATAAATCAGGTAAAAAACATTTTAATGAAATAAATACAACAACAGAAACTGATAACTATCAAGCATTAAAAATGTATAGACATATTGGTTTTAAAGAAGATTATTGCTACCCTCAAGCTTTTTTACCAATATCACAATAGTATAAAGATTTTATTAAGAAGGCTAAAAACATTTAATATTAAATGTTTTTAGCCTTCTTCTTCATATTTACTATTTAATATTTTTATGCCAAAATAATTATTATATAATCAAGATTTCAGTTAAACTTTGAGGAATTATGAGTTCAGAAACCAATTTAAAATTAAAAGATACTATTTCAAAAGATGCATTCAGGTATGGTTACCTGTTAAGCAGGATATACCCTTATTTAAAACCAGTACTTTTTAGAGCAATTTTAGGATTACTCATAGCAATTCCTTTAGGCTTATTAGACGGAATAACCGCAATTTCTCTAAAACCATATCTTGATAATGTCATAAACGGAAATCCAAATGATACATTTGAAATGGTAAGACATTTTACTATTTTCGGAATAACCATAGGTTTGCCAAATAAAATCTATTATACACAAAACTTCTGGGCAACAATAATTCCGCCGGGAATAGTCGCATTTGCAATTATTCAAGGTGGCTTAAAATATGCAAACAATTATTTAACAGATTGGACCGGATGGAAAATTTCTAATAGTTTAAAATCCGATTTATTTAAAAAATTAACGTCCTTAGACTCAAAATTTTATGATTTAAATTCGTCAGGTATTGTTCTGGCAAGATTTTTAGGAGATCCTGATGCAGCATCCAGAAATATCATTGATAATGTAAAAGTTTTCATAACAGCCATTTTTGGAATATTAGGCCTTGTTGGAGTATTAATATACACTGCATGGAAACTTTCAATAATAGGTGTAACCGTTTTGGGACTTGCTATGTTACCTGTTGCTTTTATCAGGAAAAAAATTAAATCTGTTTCTAATCAGACAATGGTTGTGGGTGGAGGAATGAATACAAATTTCAATGAAACCTTCTCCGGAAACAAAATCATTTCTGCCTATAATTTACAAAAAGACCGAAATGATTTATTTGACTATCAAATTAATGAACAATTTGGTTTATCAATGTCTTTAACTAAACGTGCGGGTTGGTTATCCCCAATAATGTATTTAATAGCAGCTTGCGGTATAGCTTTTGTTATGGCATATGGAAATCATTTAGTTATGAGCGGAGAATTGACAAGCGGAAGCTTCGCTTCATTCGTAACATCGCTTCTACTACTTTATAAACCTGTAAAAGGACTTGGACAAACCCTTACCGGATTACAATCAACCTTTGTTGCAATGGGTAGAACCTTTGAACTTTTTGACTTAATCCCTGAAATTAAAAATGAACCAAACTCAATTAAAATGAATGGCTTTGATAAACAAATCGAATTTAAAAATGTTTGTTTTGAATACGTAAAAGAAAATCCTGTTCTTAAAAACTTTTCTATTTCGGTTCCTAAAAATCAAACACTTGCACTCGTTGGAAATTCCGGAGGCGGAAAAAGTACAGTGGTTAATTTAATTCCTCGTTTTTATGACGTAAATTCCGGTACAATTGAAATAGACGGTGTCGATTTAAGAAAATTTGATTTAAAATCCTTAAGGGATAATGTTTCGTTTGTATTCCAAGATAATTTCTTATTTTCAGGTACCATAAGAGATAATATTGTTATGGGAAATAAAAACTCAACTGAAGAAGATTTAAAGAGAGTTATCAATATGGCTCATTTAGATGAATTCATTGAAACTCTGGAGCTTGGCCTTGATACTTACGTAGGAGAAAGAGGAACAACTCTATCCGGCGGGCAAAGACAAAGAGTCGCAATTGCAAGAGCAATGCTTAAAGACGCGCCTATAGTTATTTTAGATGAAGCAACTTCAGCTCTTGACAATAAATCAGAAGCTATTGTACAGAAAGCTCTTGATAATTTAATGAAAAACAAAACTGTTTTTGTAATCGCCCACAGGCTATCAACTATTCAAAATGCTGATAGAATCGCTGTTATAAATGAAGGCGAACTTGTAGAAATTGGAACTCATGATGAATTAATGGAAATCAAAAATGGAAAATATAAACATCTTTATGAAATGCAATTTGCAAAAGGAGCAGAAGAAAAAGTGTTAATATAAATATTTTTTAGTTGGTGTATTTTACAGTAGAGGGGAAGAGAAAATGGTTGATATTAAACCTTTAAATGCAATTGTATATAATCAAAAAAAAGTCACTATAGATGATGTTATAGCACCACCATATGATGTTATTCTTGATGATTACAGAGAAGAATTATATAAAAGAAGTAATTATAATATAGTAAAATTGATTCTGGCTAAAGGCTCAAAAGATTTGTCTGATTCAAATAATTGTTATGATGAAGCCAAAAATAATTTTAATCAGTGGTTAGAAGAAAAAGTATTAATCAAACTTGAAAAACCATGTATTTTGTATATTCTACAAAAATATACTACAGAAAACGGCAAAAACATTGAAAGAAAAGGTTTTATTGCCAGAAACAAAATAGAAGACTTCTCCACTAAAAAAATTCTGCCGCATGAATATACAATGGGTGGACCAAAAGAAGATAGACTTAACCTAACGAAAAAATGTGAAGCAAATTTTTCTCAAATTTTCATGGTATATTCTGATCCGCAAAAACAAATTGAAAAATCAATTGACTTTAAACAAAAACCATTTATAGATGTAAAAGATGATAACGGAGTTCAAAATATTGTATATAAAATAGAAGATGAAAAAACTTTGTGCTTAATAGAAAAAGTAATGTGCGATAAAACTCTTTTAATTGCCGACGGTCATCACAGATACGAAACAGCAATGAACTATAGAAACTACCTAAAAGAGCAAGGCATTGAAAACAATGAAGCAGATTATGTCATGAGCTATTTTACAAATCTTGATGATGAAAATCTTTTAGTATTTCCTACGCACAGAATAATAACTAAATGGGTTGAACCATACGTTCTTTTAGAAAAAGTTAAAAAATATTTTGATATTAAAGATTTTGAATTTAACGGAGAAAATAAATCCTTAATCAAGTCCAAGTTCCTACAGGAAATAGAACATGAAAATGAAAAACAAATTTCAATGGGTTTATATATGAAAAACGTTAATAAATTCTACCTGCTAAAACTTAGAGAAAACGTTGATAAAATACTGGATGAATATGATGTTCCAGATGTACTTAAGAAACTTGACTTAACAGTTTTGCATAAAATTTTAATAACAAAAGAATTTGAATATACTCAAGAAGAACAAATGGCTCAAAAAGGTATTAAGTATATCAAGCAAGAATCAGAAGCCTTCGATATGATCGATTCAGGAAAAGCCGAAGCATCATTTATCATGGCTTATCCAAAAATAAAAGACATTAAAGAAATATCCGAAGCAGGTTATCGTATGCCTCAAAAATCAACCTACTTTTATCCTAAACTGCTTTCCGGTATTGTCATAAATCCACTGAAATAAAAACTAAAATACAAAATCATACAAAAGCGGCGCCATTTTTTAAAAAAATGGCGCCGCTTTAACCCTTATTGACGATTTAGGATAAATTTATAACTTGAATTAAAGCTTCTATAACCATAGGATCCCATTTGCTTTCAGCTTCATTTTTCATGATTTCAAGTGCCTGATGATTTAGCATTGCTTTTCTATATGATCTATCTGCAGTCATTGCAGAAAATGCATCGGCAACTGCAATAATCCTTGATCCCAAAGGAATGGAATAACCACTTAAACCTTCCGGCTCTCCTCGGCCATCCCATCTTTCTTTATGATAATGGATATATGGAACAACCTCTGAAAGGAAATTAATATTCATAAGTAAATTTATACCGACATTTGGATGATTTTGTAATTGAGTCCATTCTTCAGCAGACAAATTACCTTTATGTGAAAATATTGATTCAGGTAATGTAATTTTACCAATATTTTGTAGTAAACCTGCATAATATATCAGGTCGGTTGTTTTTTCATTTAAGCTTAATTGTTTACAAATCAAACGAGCTAAATTAGCTGTGTTTTGGGAATGAGATATTTTATACTGGCCTTTTGCATCAACAGCTGTAGCTAGACGCTTAACAAATAATTGTTGTTGATCTCCTAGGTCACCGATAAGAGCAGTTAATTCAGCTCTCATATGCTGTAAATCAGCTACAGCAGCATCTTCATTCATAATTAATTCTGATGTTTCTTCAATCATTTTCTGCAATATCATAGAAGTTGCAAATAATGTTGCAGTTGACTCGATTAATCTTAAATATTCATCTCTAAAAAATTTATCGGAATAACTTTCAATTACAATAACACCAACTGCGCTTGCATTATTGTGCATAGGAATCGCTGTTAAAATTTTAACTTTATCTTCATTTAGCTCTTTAACCGGAATAAATTTTTTAGAGAATTGAGGATTTTTAGCTTCAACAGTTTCTCTTTCTACAAAGGCTTCAGATACAAATGATTTTTCATTTAAATTATATCCAATACCATGACTATATATATCATCAGAAAAATCAACAGAAGAACCAACAAGAACCAAATCGTCTTTAATTTTACCAAGGCCTTTTGCATTTTCTTTTGTCAAATATATATGACAAGCATCCATATCAAGCATTTGAACTATAGTTTTAGCAATAGAATTATATATAACATAGTCTTCTTTTGAACTAAAACCTAAAACACATAGAGTATTATCAAGAGAATAAATAGAAATCAATTCTTTTAATTGGTTTTTTAAACCTACTGTTTTATCTTTAACATTTTTACCAATTTTTTGCGCTAATTCATCAGAAATTAAATGTTCAGATATAAAATCACCTAAGTTTAAAGCAAATATCTCTTCTAACGGGTCACCTTCTATTAAATCCATTGAGCGGCTAAATAATGATACACCGGATTGTAATTCTTCTTTACTCATTTCCACTTTCCCTTGTTAATTGTTATCACTACTAATATTTCAAATATCGACATAATTTATAAAAACTTTGACCATTTTGATAAATTTTATACTTTAGTTGTATAAATATCAAACGAATTATTAATATATTAGAACTTAAGACTATTTACAAAACTTAAACTTATATAAAAAAAACGCAATTTTAACGCAAGATAATACTTTTTATATATATAATATATACTATTAACATGGGGAGGAGATTATATGACTGCAAATGCATCATTACGAGATTACACTATTTTAGAATTTTTAGATGAAATATCAGTTCCTGGAAATTCAGAATTAATTGCATTTTCTCAGGAAAATGAATTTAAAAAAGAATACAAAGAAATTCTTAATTACGCAACTTCATCAATAAATAATTGTGCAAATTCAAAATATAAAGCGCATGCTTTTTTGGAAGAATCTGATATTGAAAAAATTAAAAATGCTTTAAATAATTTTGTAAATAAAAGTGAAAAAGTAAACCAATTTAAGCAAGCATTAATTGAAGATTTAACTAATTTTCAAAAACAAATTAAAGTCAATCATGTTCAAAATATTTCAGACTTAGCTGAAGAAAAAGAATTTTGTGAAAAGCAAATAAAAATAGTTGAATTTGCAAAACACAAGCTTGTGATGAGCAGATTAACAAAAATGGCATGGCCATATGATGAAAAAACAAAAGAATATGACAAGAAAATAGAAACTTTAACAACAAAATTAAAAAATATTGAAAACAGCATAGAAATTGCAAAAACAATGAAGCCAATGGCTAAAGAACAAGAAATTATGAACTATCAAATAGAATTAGAAAAAAAATTCGGCAAATAATAAGATTTCTCAACTAAAAGGCGGCATATAAAATATGCCGCCTTTTAATATAAATAATTGATTTAATTTTAGATATAAATATTATAATTAAAAAAAAGAGTAATAAGAATGAATCCTAAGCTTTCAATAATAATACCTGTCTATAATGTTGAAAAATATATTTCAAAATGTCTTGACAGTATACTTAATCAGACCTTTGAAGATTTTGAAGTTATTTGTATAAATAGTAATTCACCGGATAATTCTATGGAAATTCTATCAGAATATGCCATGGAAGATAAGAGGATTAAAATTATCTGTCAGGAAGATAATGGTCCCGGGGCTGCCAGAAATCTTGGGTTAGCCCACGCAAAAGGTGAGTTTATTAGTTTTGTTGATGGTGATGATTGGATTGAATTAAATACATTAGAACCAATGTTTAAAAATTTTTCCAAGGATGTCGATCTTTTTTGCTTCGGTGCAAATATTATTATTAATGATAATTATGAATTAGATGAAAAAAAACTGAGAATAATAGGCAATCTTAGAGAATATCACATTCCTAAACATGATGGAGAATTGAAACTAAATAATGCAATAATGAAGGATATAACAGTAAATGTTTGGGGTAAAATATTTCGTAACTCAATAATAAAACAAAATAATATAAAATTTTTAACTACTTTAAAGTATTCTGAAGATGTAAATTTCTTATATAAGTATATTTTAATTTCAAAAAAAGCATTTTTTATTAATAAATGTTTATATAATTATCGACAAAGAGCTGATTCAAGCATGACCAAAATAACTCAAAGAGACATTTTTCATTTAGCCGAAAGTTGTAATGCTATTTATGATGTCTATAATTTTCTAAACTCTAAAAAAATATTATCAGAAAAAATTGAGATATTTTTATATTTTTTATATATTGGTTTTTACGATGATTATTCCTGTTGTAATAGTGAAAATTATAACATATTTTTTGAAACAGTAATAGAAATTTTTTCAAAAATGGATTTTGGTACAAATGAAAATGATTTTTTCATAAAAAAGATTAGGGAAAATAATTTTTCAGAATGCGTGAAATTTGTAAAAGGATCTTTTTGTCATGAATTCTAAATTTTCAATAATAATACCTGTCTATAATGTTGAAAAATATATTTCAAAATGTCTTGACAGTATACTTAATCAGACCTTTGAAGATTTTGAAGTTATTTGTATAAATAGTAATTCACCGGATAATTCTATGGAAATTCTATCAGAATATGCCATGGAAGATAAGAGGATTAAAATTATCTGTCAGGAAGATAATGGTCCCGGAGCTGCCAGAAATCTTGGGTTAGCCCACGCAAAAGGTGAATTTATTAGTTTTGTTGACGGTGATGATTGGATTGAACCTAAAATGTATGAATTAATCATTAATAACATGTCAGAAGAAATTGACATTATTAACTTCAGTGCAAATATGGTATTTCCTGATGGTGCTAAAATTAATAGTCTTAAAGAATGGTATTATTTCGTAAAATATGAAGGAAGATGTAATATAGATTATAATATTATGAAAAATACCACTGTAAATATATGGGACAAGGTATATCGTAATTCAATTATTAAAAAAAATAACATAAATTTTGCAAGTAATATAAAATATGCCGAAGATGTAAGTTTTCTTTATAAATATCTTTTATCATGCGAAAATATTTATTTTATAAATAAATGCCTGTATAACTATGTGCAAAGAGCCAATTCTGCAATGCAGAAAATAAAAACTAGAAATTTATCAAATATTGTTGACAGTTGTAATGCCATATTTGATGTTTATAACTTTTTAAAATCGAAAAATATTTTTGAAAAAAATATTACTATTTTTATGTATAAGTTATATAATTGTTGTTATGATGATTATATATGTTGCAATAAAGAAAATTTAGAAAAAATGTTCGATAAAGCAAGAGAATTAATTCTAAAGATGGATTTAGGAGTTGGTGAAAAAGATCTTTTTATAATAGAATTAAAAAATAAAAATTACTCAAATTGTATCCAAATATTAACAAGGACTTTTAATTATGAGCTCGAAACTTTCAATAATAATACCTGTCTATAATGTTGAAAAATATATTTCAAGGTGTCTTGACAGTATAATTAATCAGACCTTTGAAGATTTTGAAGTCATCTGTATAAATAGCAATTCGCCCGATAACTCTATGGAAATTCTATCCGAATATGCCATGGAAGATAAGAGGATTAAAATTATATGTCAGGAGGATAATGGACCTGGAGCTGCCAGAAATCTTGGATTAGCCCACGCAAAAGGTGAGTTTATTAGTTTTGTTGATGGTGATGATTGGATCGAATTAAATACTTATGAAAAAACTATTATAAAAATGACAGACGACGTTGATATTGTCCACTTTGGTGCAAATATTATTACAGAAGACATAACTGAAGAAGATTTAAAATCGGTTGAAGAATCTAGAAAACATCATAAAATTAAGTATGAAGGATTATTTGATATAAATAATTTATTAATATTAAATTCAACTACACCTCTGTGGAATAAAATTTACAGAAATAATCTTATTAAAAAACACGAAATAATGTTTCCTTCAGGTTTAGCTTGCGAAGATATGATTTTTTTCTATAAGTATTCATTAATTAGCAAAAAGGCATATTATGTAGGTGATTATTTATATAACTATTTACGCAGAGGAGATTCAAGAACTTCTCAAGGATACAAGAAAGTATTACCTTCTTTTGCAGACAGAACCCTTACTTGTTATGATTTATATAAATTTCTAAAATCTGAAAATATCCTTCAAGAAAATATAGCTATTTTTGAGTTAACTTTTGAAAATTTATTCAAAGCGGATTTATCTCAATGTCCAGATAAAAATAGAAATGAGCTTTTTCAAATAGCAAACGATATAACTAATAAAATGGAAATATGAATAAAAAAAGGTTAAAATTATGGTTCCAAAAATTTCAGTAATAATACCGATATATAATGTGCAAAAGTATCTTCAAGAGTGTATGGACAGCATTATAAATCAAACCTTAAAAGATATTGAAATTATATGTATATATGACGAATCAGATGATAACTCTTTAACAATCCTCAGAGAATACTTAGAAAAGGATATTAGAGTAAAAATAATACATAATAGTGGTAAAAGTTTAGGTTCAGCCAGAAATCTCGGTATCCATAACTGTTCAGGAGAATATATATATTTTGTCGATAGTGATGACTGGATCGAATTAAATACATTAGAATCAATGTCTAAAAATTTTTCTAAAGATATCGATCTTTTTTGTTTTGGAGCAAATATTATTTCTGAAAAAAATGTATCTAACAAACAAATAGAAAATATGAAAAGATACCATGAAATTAAATTTTCAGGTAATATGAATTTAGATAAGCAAACAATAACAAATATGACAGTTACAGTGTGGAATAAAATATTTAAAACCCAAATTATTAAGAGTAATAATATATTTTTTCCGGAAAAAATTACGCACGAAGACAATGCTTTTTTTCATAAATATGCTATTTTATGTAATAAAGCTCATTTTTCAGATAAATATTTCTATAACTATAGACAAAGAACTGATTCTTTAATCACTGAAGTAACAAAAAACAATACAAAATATATATACGATAGAATGCTTGCTTGGCAAGATATTTATAATTTTGCTAGATCTAAAAATATTTCAAAACAACATATAGAATTATTGTTATATTTATTTAAATTACATTTCTTTTTTGATTATAACTACTGCAGTGAAACTAATAAAGAAATTTTACTTCAAAAAACAACCGAAATAGCTTTATGTATAGATATAAACGAAATAGTCGGTGAAAAAACTATACAAGAAATAAGAGATAACAATTATACAAATATTAATGAAATATTAAATATGTTTTATTTTGATTTTTAAATATTATTTTTATTTAGAAAAATATGCTATATAAAAAACTTGTCGATGAAGGGACTTGAACCCTTACAGATCTCTCCACACGCCCCTCAAGCGTGCGCGTCTACCATTCCGCCACATCGACATTTATATTATTCAATTTTCAATTATTTGTTTACTAAGTGGCAGAGTTATGCTTTAGCCTAACCTCCTTCTTTTTTTGATACTTAATCAAAAAAAGTGGAGTCCTTGCCACATCGACATTCTTTTTCTAAAGAAAAAGAAAGCAAAAAAACTTTTCGACTTTACTTTTTCTTAGAATTTTTTTTATTTACTATTTACCTTCCTGATTATATTCAAAAATCAAAAGGTTTACAAGATTATTTTTTTACGAATAACCCCATTATTTTACCTAATAATCCTTCATCTTCTTCCATTGCAGTATTTTCAAGCTTAGCGATTTTTGTTTTAACCTTCTCATATTCATCATTTACAGGAGAAATTGCTATGAATTTATTATAATATTCTAGCGATTTTTCCTTATTTTTAAGTTTTTCATAAGCCACCGCAAGTTTTTTAACAACAATAGAATTTTTTTTATCTAATTCATATAATTTCTCAAGAATTTGAACTTCTGCTCTATAATCACCAATACTTTCTTTAAATTCAGCAACTTTATCTAAAGCTTTTTTGTCTTTTGAATCAAGATTTATAAGTCTTTCCCAGAACTCGTTTGCCTGATTTTTATCTCCTAAATCCTCTAATAATTCAGCCATATTTTTAATCAAAGCTAAATCATTATTCTTAACTTGATACGCGGCAAAATACTCATTTAATGCAACATCTTTATCATTTTTTGCTAAATTGTATTTTGCCCAGTTAATATGTGCATCAAAATCATTACCTTTTTGCTCATAAATCAAAGCTCGCATTTGATATGAAAGAGGAGAATTTTTATCAAATTTTTCAAACTCAATAACTGCATCCAAAGCCTTATCCCAACTTTGAGTATTAAAATAATACTGTGCCAATAATGAATAATATTGAGGATTTTTTTTATTCTCGTCTTTAATTTTTTCTAAAATAACAAAAGCTTGGGTATTTTTTTCTTCATCTAACAAGCTTCTGACTTTCACCAAGTCATCTTTTGTAAATTCTCTTGCCTTTTCCGGCTGGTTATTTTTTAAGTAAAGCTGTGCTAAATTCTCTTTTATAGCCACTGTATCAAAATCATTTTCTCGTGCCCTTTCAAGTATCTCTATTGCACTTGAGATAGAATCTTCTTTTATATAAATTTGAGCAAGTTTTAAATAAACAATATCATTTACTTTTTGCGAATCAATTATTCTTAAATATTCATCAATAGCCTGATGGTTTTTACCTGTCTGCTCATATAAATTAGCTAATACAAATCGGGTTGAATTTATTTGTTCTAATTCTTCTGCTTTATTTAATGCTTTTTTAAAATCATTTATTGCATGACTTACCTCCTGCTGCACAACATGTAAATTTCCTCTTAAAATATAATATTTGAAACGATCTGTATGAATATTAATGTCCATTAACTGTTCATATGCCATTACATTAGTTGCATCCAATTCTAAAATCTTATTGTAATAATCAGCAGCCTCTTCTTTTTTTTCAAGAATCATAGCCACATGGCCTAAACGCTCTAAAACCTCTATACTTTTGGGTCGCTGTGCGTAAACTTTTTTATATTCTTCATAAGCTTTATCATATTGTTCATTTTCTTCTAATTGTTCAGCTGTTGTGATACTCATTAATTTCTCCTAATTTGTCTAGTTAATATTAAAATAAAAATACTAATTGAAAATTCCCCACCTAGTTGTACATATTTTGTACTTTTTCTATACCATATTTTAAATAGTCCTCAATTAAAGTCATTTGTAAAACTTCTTTTAATTTTGGTAATTCAGTCTGAGCAAAATTCTGTAAAACAAAAGACTCTGAAGGAATATTTGGCTGAGGACCTATGCCTATTTTTAATCTGTCAAACTTATTTGTATTTAAATGAGTTATTATTGATTTAATACCATTATGTCCGCCATCTGATCCTGAATTTTTAAATCTTACCAGTCCTAAATCAATTGAAATATCATCATATATTATTAAAACATCTTTTATGTTTATTTTATAAAAATTCATTACAGCAATAACTGCTTCACCTGATAAATTCATATAAGTTAAAGGCTTAATTAAAATAAGATCTTCATCATTTAACTTGAATTTTGAAATCATAGCTTTAAGTTTTTTTTCTTGTTTGAAAGTTTGATTATTCAATCTGACAAAAAAATCTACCATCATAAAACCGGCATTATGCCTGGTAAAAAGGTATTTGTCTTCGAAATTTCCTAGCCCGACTATTAGTTTCATTTAATTTGTTATCCTTGTAGATACATTATATTTATAATTTTAACCCAAATAAATATTAGCATACAGATTTATCTACCCTGTGCATTAAAAAAAGTTTAAAAAAGTTTATGAATATAATACCGATAATTTTAATTCAAAGAGGGAGGATAATATGACATTAAAAAATAAACCTATTATACAAGCAAAAAGCTCTCAGAAAGTTGCTAAGTTTTTAGATAGCAATAAGCTTCATAAAAAAGACTTCGCGGAGATGATCGGGGTAACACTATCTTATGTATACAATCTAATTGATAACACTATTCCTTTCTCAACACGTTCTACAACTCTTGAAAGAATCGCAACAGTAATGGACGTAGAACCTGAAGAATTTGAAGAATATAAAATTCCACAAGAACCTATTCTTTTAGATGAGTCTACAGAATTTTTAAAAGACAGTATAAAATTAAAGGGTCTTTCTATAGTAAGCTTCTTAAAATCATTCCCCCGTAAAAAAAGACTAGAAATAGTAGATATTCTACGAGGTGCAAGTCCACTTCCAATAGACTTTAAAGAACTGTCTATGATTGCTCAAGTATTGGATTTAAAAAAAGATGAAATTTACCCTCTTTGGGAAAATCGCCTCAGACAAATCCTAGAAGCAAGCGGAATGAATATTAATGCAAATTCAGCACTAATAAACACAATGTTTGAATGTGCAAAGAAATTTGTAAATATAAAATAAACTAAATGTAATTTAACACGCAAAATGACATTTTTATATCTTGGTTTGACAAAAATTTTAAAACATTTGGATTTTTGATTTAATAATCAAGCTAATATAAGTATTATTACCTGTGTTGAACATTGTTCAGCAAGGTGTATAGGTAAAATATTTCCAGCCATCCAAATTTGCAGTAAAATTAAGACAAGTATGCATAAATTTACAAAAAGATATTTTTCGCTATGGTAATTACTTAAGACTAACATTTAACACCATTGAAGTAGAATTTGATTGGCTGTGAATCCTGGACCAAAGCTCAACATCAATGTCGTTTCACCAATGCTGTTACTTTTCATCTTTTCTTCAAGAATAAACAAAACCGTACTGCTTGACATGTTACCGTAGTTTTCCATTATCTGTCTTGAAAGATTAGCGTCTCTATTATGATGTGCAAGCAGCTCCTCAATTTTGTCAAGGATTTTTACTCCACCAGGATGAATAATAAAATTATCAACATGTCCTATTTGAAATCCGTTTTTATTTAAAAAAGGTTCCACTATTTCGTAAAAATTATCTTGAATCGTCTGAGGAATACATTTATCAAGATTCATTTTTAAACCTGAATTTGTTAGATTATATCCCAGAATTTCTGTTGTGTTTGGAACTTGATACATTTTTGAATCGAATATTTGCATTGATAACTCTTTTTTGCCGTCTAAAATCGCACAGGCAACACCATCAGAAAACAGTGCCGTTCCAACCACATTATCCCAACTGAAATCATTTACTTGCATAGTATTACTTGGAAGTTCAATTGTGACTATTGCGACTTTTTTATCAGGATAGGCTGTTAGCAAATCATTTGCATAAATTAAGGCAGTTACGCCTGCTGCACAACCTGATTCCGTTATAGGCAGCTGTTTTATATCTTTTCTTAAGCCTACATTATTTGCGATATATGCATTAACAGATGGAATCATAAAGCCTGTACAAGATGTTGTAATCAAATAATCAAGCTCTTCGGGCTTAATTTGGCCTTCCATTAAAGTTTGTTCCAAAACGGCAGTTCCCAATTCAATTGCTTTCTCTTTGTACAGGTTATTTGCCTCTTCAAATGTTCTTTGAGAAAGCAAGACTTCAGGTGCCGCTACTGTATGTTTGGATTTGATAGAGGTATTGTGAAAAATCCTGTCAGCTTTTTTCCTAAATGATTCATCTTGTGATGAAACCCATTTTGTATAAACATTAATTGCTTCCTGCTCTGTATACGCAAATTCAGGTAATAAAGTATTAACCGTAACTATTCTAGCCATTTTCAACTCCTTATATTCAATCTTTAATCATTTCGGATTCTGATGTTGGTACTTTAACGTTATAATTAAATAAGAAAACTAAAGGAATCATAATTAGGCAAACAATCCCTGTAATTCTAAAAACATCCATATATGCCCATAAACTTGATTGAACCAATAATTCACGATACATAAGATAATTAGCTTTTAAGGTAGCCAAAGGAACATCAAAATATTGAGAAAGACCAGCAATATTCGCACTTAATTTTTCAACAAAAACAGTATTCAAATCATGTAAGTGTCCAACCATGTGTGCTTGATGCATTTGCGAATAACGGGATAAAAAAGTTGCAACTAAGGATGTTCCTATTCCGCCCCCGACTTCTTTCATTAAACTCTGGATTCCTGTTGCATTAACCATATCTTCATTTCTAATGGTTCTCATTGATAACGTTGTAATTGGCATCATGCAAAAACCAGTTCCTATTCCCATCAGTAAATTTGGAATTACTATATTGTACATAGAAATATCCATACTTAATGTCCCGCACATAAAACAAGATATAGCTAAGATTACGAGTCCTACTCCTAAAAGCTTATCGTTAATTTTATTAGGTAAAAATCCCGTTAGAACAATTGCAATAATACTACCAACGCCCCTTGGAGCAACGGCATAACCGCTTAAAAAAGCATTATAGCCTAATAGATTTTGTAAAAATAGCGGCATAATTGCCATAGAAGCATACATTACACCCATAATTAGTGTTAGCACTACTGTTCCAATTGCATAATTTCTGTTTTTAAATACGCTTAAATCCAACAATGTGTTTTTCCTTATGAATTGCGAAACAAAAAAGCTAATCATAGAAATAATGCAAATTGCAGTTAACCAACAAATCCAAGGCGAGCCAAACCAGTCTGCATTGTTTCCTTTATCCAGAACAACTTGCATGGACGCAATCCATGCAACAAGGAAGAAAAACCCGACAAAATCAATTTTTTGAAAACCTTGTTTTTGTGCATATGGCGGATCAACAACCCACATTTTTATTAAAATAATTGCAAGAATTCCAATAGGAATGTTAATGTAGAAAATCCAATGCCAGGAATAATTATCAGTTATCCATCCACCTACTAACGGCCCTATAATAGGAGCAAACAGTACTCCAAGACCAAAAATTGCCATTGCAAGGGCTTGTTTGCTTCTGGGGAAACTTTCAAGCAGAATTGCCTGAGAAAGTGGCATTAATGCCCCACCGCCTAAACCTTGTAAAATTCTTGCCAATACAATTTGGTCTAGTGATGTTGAAAGCCCGCATAATATTGATGAAACGGTAAAAAGTAATACACAAAACATCAAATAATTTCTTCTTCCAAATACTTTACTGAACCAATCTACAGATGGAAGTATTATACCGCTTGCGATAATGTAACTTGTTAAAACCCAAGTTATTTCATCTGTTGTAGCTGATAAACTTCCTGCCATATGTGGCATAGCAACGTTTGCAACTGTTGAATCCAAAATTGCAATAAAAGTTGCGATCATAACGGCAATTGTCGGTAAATATGGATTTTTAGGTAGTGGCCATTCTTGTTGCGTTTGAGTATTTACATTTTCTGACATTATTTCACCCTAACTTTAGGCTCAACGGACATTCCTCCGACTATATTATATTTATTTTTGTCAATAGATTCTGTAAATACAATTTTAACAGGAATTCTTTGTACAATTTTTACAAAACTTCCGACTGCATTTTCAGGAGGAAACAAACTTGATTTTGAACCCGATAATTGTTGAATACTGTCAATTTTTCCTTTAAATGGTCTGTTTGGATATGTATCAACTTTGATTTCAACAAATTGTCCGACATGCATATTTTGAAGTTGGTTTTCTTTAAAATTTGCAACAACCCAGACATCATCGGGCACAATTGTAAATAGAGATTGCCCTGTGGTAACATATGCACCTTCTGCAATATTTTTATTTGTTACAGTTCCTGATTGTGGAGCATAAATCTTTGTATAATTTAAAGACAATTTAGCTTGTTGCTTAAGTGCAGCAAGTTGTTTTAAATCTGCATCAGCAACATTTCCTTTTGTTGATGATAATAAATTTTGCTGTGCTTGGGTTAAGCTTGATTTGGAATTATCGTAATCAAGCTTTGCTTTATCATAATCCAATTTTGAGACGGAACCTGCTTGATACAGTGCTGTATATCTTTCAAGATTCTTTTTTGCAAGTGCTATTTGTGATTCAGCAGCACTATGTACAGCTTTAGCATTTTTTTGTTTTAACAATGTTGAATCGTATCTTGCCGAAACCTCTGCAAGCTTTGCTTGGTAATCAACAGAATCAATTTCAGCTACCAAATCGCCTTTTTTGATTTTTTGATTATCTGTAACGTATACTTTTATAATTTGTCCAGAGACCTTGGGGGCAATTCTTACCGGTAAAGTTTCAACATATGCATCATCCGTTGATTCCCATTTTTGAGATTCATGTACATATCCGTAAAAAACAATTGATAATATTATTATAATAAGTGCTATAAATCGTTTCTTTAATATTATCTTTTTTTCTTCTTTTTGCTCATTTATTTTTTCAGCTTCTGACATTTTGCCTTCTTTCTCCGTTGAGCAATTAGCGAAACGTGAGAAATGGCCTCACGACAATACTATTTGCTTTTTGGTTTCTACTTATAATCTCTATATAGTGAGACTCTCCTTTTGCTATTAACGTGCTTATTACAAAGGCATTACTATATATTTTTCAATGCAATTTCTCATTTTTTGAATGCCTTGGCTAATTATGTTATATTCTTCATCTGAAATTTCATCGAAAACTTTTTTAAATTTATCATCTATATCAGACTTTGCTTCATTATATATTTCAAATCCTTCATCTGTAACATATAATCCTTTGATAAGTCTATTCCCTTTCGTTTCTGTTTTTCTTTCAATTAAACCTTTTTCTTCAAGAGATATAACAAGTCTGCTTGTGTATACTCTGTCTTTTAAAATTATTCTTGCTAAATCCATTTGGCAAATTCCGCTATGCTGTGTAAGCACATCTAATACCGCAAATTGGTCTAGTGTAAGACCTAAATTAATAGACTTAAAATACTGTTCTCCTTGTTCGTGGCAATATGCTATTAATTGATTCATTTGGTAAATTAAGCCGTCTGTAAAATGTTCACATTCCATATTTCTATCCTTTATTAATGTTTCATACCTTATTGTTCATAATTGTAAATTGTTATTTTTGTAAACTGTTGCAATTACAACATTAATATGCTACCATATTTAATATAAAAAAGCAATGGAGTAAATTAACAAATGTTAATAACGCCCTCAAAATATCAGAAACTATGAAAATGAGGTAATAAAAATGAATATTAAAAAAAGTTTAGCACTTGGACTAAGTATAGGAATATTAAGCATGAATTACATGCCTTGCCTAGCATATTCTTTTCAAAAAAAGAATAATGTGATACAGGCGCAAGTAAGTGATTATAAATTTCAAAATATAAATATTGATTGGTGGAAAAGCTATAATGATGAATATTTGGATGAATACATTGTTAAAGCGGTCAACAAAAATCAAGATTTACAAATAGCAACGCTTAAAGTCGAAGAAGCAAGACAAAATGTAAAAATACAATTTTCAAAAGAACTTCCATCTGCGTCTATTGGTGCTGCTCCGTTACTACTTAAAAATACGGGATTAACAAGTTCAGATGGAACTTTTGCTGTTCCAATGTTAGTTAGTTATGAAGCTGACATTTTTCTGAAAAATCATGATAAAACTAAATCAGTTAAAAAAACTTATGAAGCATCAAAATTTGATGAAAAAGCTGCATATATTTCTATTGCATCACAAGTCGGTGCAACTTATTTTAATATAATTAAAGCAGACAAGTTGATTGAGTTACAAGAAGAAATAATAAAAGAAAGAAAAGAAATTTATGAATTAACTAAATTATCAACATCGCAAGGTTTAGCTTCTACCGCAGATGAAGTTCGTGCTAAAAAATCTTATGTAATGTCAATAACAGATTTAACAGAGTTGAAAAAATCCAGAGAAAAGCTATTGACGTCATTAGCAGTATTAACGGGTGAAAGTCCCAACAATATAAATGAATTTAAAAGAGTTTCTTATGATGAACTACCAAAATGCAAACAGATTCCAGATGAAATTTCATCAGAGATAATCACGCAACGCCCAGATTATATGGCCGCAGAATTAAAAGTTCAAAAGGCAGGTATTGATGTTAGAGTTGCTAAAAAAGAGTTCTTACCAAGCATAAATATACTTGGACTAGTTGCATTTCTATCAACTAGTGCTACTAATTCAATGAACTGGGAAAATGCTTTGGCTGTACTAGGAGGAGCCGCAATGCTACCTTTGTTTACAGGTGGTAAAAACAAGGCAAATTTAAGATTAAAGAAAAATCAATATGAGCAAATTTTGCAAGGTTATTATAAAACAAATTTGACTGCGATTCAGGAGGTTAACGATGCTTTAAGCTCCCTTAAGCTTGATAATGAAAGATATGAGAAAAATTTAGAAACTTATGATATGCAAAAAGAAGATTACCAACATTCAAAAAACAAATATAATCAAGGAATCATTTCAAAACTTGATTTATTACAACAGCAAGAAACTTTATTAACGCTAAATAAAACAGTAGCGTCAAGCAAATCAGACTGTTATATAAATCAAATAAGCTTATATAAAGCTGTCGGAGGAAAGATATAATACAACTAATCCACTAATTCCAAAATTTACCCCATTTTTTTAATAGTAATAAGCTATAAGAATGGAGAAAGTATGATTAAAATGATAAAAAATAAAATATTTATAACTTTTGGTTTTGCATTAATTTTGAATTTTTGTTTAGTCCAAACGTCTTTTGCGGTTCCGAGTGCAGACATTACAACCAAACACATTGATTATGCGGATGAATTTGTAGGTAAAGATAAGTATGAAAATTTTAACAGAAAAATGTTTACATTTAATATTAAAGCGAATAAATACGTGCTTCGTCCTGTTAATGTCATTTGGGCATCAATTATGCCTCAATATGGAATGGACAGAATACAAAATGTTTATACAAATATAAAATATCCTATAAAGTTAATAAGTAGTTTAGTGCAAAAAGATTTTGAAACCTCCAAAACTGAAACTTCAAGGTTTTTTATAAACACAACAATCGGATTGGCAGGGCTTTATGATCCAGCACTAAGCAAATTTAAAATTGAACCTCGAGATGAAAGTATGGGACAAGCCTTAGCCTATCGTAAAGTAAAACAGGGTCCGTTCCTTGTCTTACCGATTGTTACACAAGGTAATACGAGAGATATTGCGGGGCAGATATTAGATTTACCGCTAAATCCATGTTCATATTTATTTTTTATAGGACCGTTTTCAATGGCTTCAGGTGGCGTTTCGTTGGTGAATGACACAACATACCTGCAGCCTATATTTAAAATGGCGGAAAATTATCCCGACTCGTATGTGGTTGCAAAACAAGCCTATGGAGTTGATAAATATATAAAAAATACGAATCTTGATAGAAAAGAAATTTTTAAAGAAAAAATGGCTTCTCAAAATATTGTTCCGATTAGCAATATCACTCAAAATCCGAATTTAAAAGCCGATATTGAATTAAGTGGCTATAACCCTCAAAGTCCTGAAATAGATGCTATTCGTTCAATGTGGTTTGACAGTCTTGCGTCAAATGACCCAACTTGGTCAATTATGTCAGTTTGGAATAAAAGTTTTTACAAAAAACTTAAAACTTCATCTGTTTCACTTACACCGGGGCGTCCAAAATTAAAATATAAATACATCCTGCAAAAAGACAAATCCGCACCGCTTGCTATTATTTATCCATCGGTAGGTGAAAGTATTACTGCAATTCAACCAACAATAGAAGCAAAAATGCTTTATGATGAAGGGTATTCTGTTTTGATTACCAGCAGTACCTTCAACTGGGAATTTTTTAACAGCTTGCCAAACAAATACGCACCAGGATTGCCTCCGCAGGATGCACGTACATTAAGGAAAATAACGCCCATAATAATTAATGATATTCAAAGCAAAAATACTTGTAAATTTGATAAGAAAATTGTTATAGGTAATTCATTCGGTGCATTCACATCCCTTTTTGTTGCGGCACAAGAAGAAGAAAATGGCAATCCTATGGGAATTTCAAAATATATTGTAATAAACCCTCCAATTGAATACTTTTTTGTAATGAAACAGCTCGATAAATATTCTCAAGCTGCTCAAAATAATACTTCAGAAGATGTTAAGTTAAGAGCCGCAATGACGGTTAAAAAAGCAATACAGGTTTCTCAAACTGCACCAAATATAACAGGCTCCAAAGTTGAAACTTTGCCGTTTACAGAAGATGAGGCAAATTTAGCAATCGGTTATTCGATGAAACAAAAATTATCTGATGTGGTTTTTGTACTTGATGGTGGGTTAAAGCTAAAAAAAGTAGCTCAAAAAAGAGCCTTATATGAAAAAATAAACAATATGGGTTATTACGATTATGCTCTAAACTATTTGTTTGTTGGACAAGATAAACCGTTAGAGCAATTTAATTACGATGCAAGCTTGTATTCTTTGGCGAATTTCTTCAAAAAGAATAATAATTACAAAATCTATCATTCAATCGATGACTGTTTTGTGAACAAGGAACAATTAATTTGGCTAAAGAAGCAAACAGGAAATAAATCTGTTTATTTTAGTAACGGTTCTCACTTTGGGGCTTTATACCGAAAAGAATTCATAGATGAATTTAAAAAAGACATAAAAATAAATAACACTATAAACAAGGAGGACTTATAGCGAAGATTGATACATAAATTAAGAAAGTGTGATTAAAATGATAAGTAATTTAGCTGTTATACATAAAACAGCACAAATAGCTGAAGATGTTGAGATAGGACCAAATGTAGTAATTGGCGAAAATGTTAAACTTAAAAGCGGTGTAAAAATTATTTCAAGTGCTCATTTGGAGTTTTGTGAAATCGGGGAAAATACAATAATTCATCCATTTTCAACAATCGGTACAGCACCTCAAGATTTGGGGTACAAAAATGAACCTACAAAAGTTATTGTTGGTGAGAATTGTCTGATTAGAGAAAATGTAACTATAAACAGAGCCGCAAACTGCGGAGATTTTACAACAAGAGTTGGAAACAAATGCATGCTTATGACAGGTTCACATGTTGCTCATAATTGTAAGCTTGAAGATGAAGTTATCCTCGCGAATTTAGTTACACTTGGAGGTCATGTTCAAGTTGGATTTGGAGCGTTTATCGGTGGAATGGGCGTTTACCATCAAAACATTAGAATTGGAGAATTAGCTATTATAAGCGGATTCTCTGCCGCACGTCAAGATATTTTACCTTATTCAAAAAATGACGGAAAACCCGCTTATTCCTGCGGCATAAATGTTGTTGCACTCAAACGTAGAGGTGTTTCACAAGAGGATAGAACCTCGATTAATGAAGTGTTTAAATTATTATCTTCACACGAATATAATACATCTCAGGCTATTGAAAAAATTAAGAATACATTACAAACTAACGCTTATGTTGAAAAAATGATTGAATTTGTACAAACATCAAAAAGAGGCGTGTCGTTAAAAAGACATAAATCAGGACAGGATTAATCAAAAATATATTGAAAATTTTTTATAAGTCCTACGAGTCTGTAAAATACCTACCTTAAAAAGATTTGACCTGATCTGCATAAAAACCGCTTTGTATATTGCCATAAAGAAGTTTAAGCATTTTTGTTGCTTTTACCATTTCAGGACAATTTTTTGTATGTCTTTTTGCAATATCGCAAGCTGATTTTTCAAAACATTTTGAACAATCATACATAGCCTTGTTACAATATTGAGTGCCTTTTGAAATAAATCCGCGTTGTGCAACCCACGCTTTGCGACAAATAATTTTATGTGAACGTACATATTGTTTAGGATAAATATGTTCTTCCAGATATTTTTCAAATTGTTTCTTAAATTCTTCAAAATCAAGCACAGTAAGGCAATACTGCTTGTGGTAGCCTCTCCGAGATAAAATATAAGAACAAGGTACATCAAAATACATATTTTTAACAAGTTTTCTTATATCAAA